>NZ_CP007220.1:3772362-4401089 GCF_001632805.1 Mycobacteroides chelonae CCUG 47445
GCTGCATCGGATCGTCGGCGGTCGGTCATATCAACCTGGCCGATATCGCACCGTCGGGGTAGTCGACCGAGAAGTCACATCCGACACAGGCGTAACATCCCCCAGTTCAGGGCGGTGGTCACTTACTGTGGCAAGGCGATGACCACCTGGATTCCTGCGCCCGATCGCCGCCCGTCGCTGCGAGCAGCCGCGACGCGCTTCGCTGCGGCCACTGCCGCCGGGCTGATCGTCGCCGCCCTCCCCCTGAGCACACCGTTGGCTACTGCCGAGCCTGGATTCACGCCGCCGGATACCAGCGGATGTCCCTACAGGGTCGTCACGCCACCGGCAGTCGACACCTCCGAGGTCCCCAAGGCCGGTGGTGATCCGCCCGCGCCACTCCCGGTGCCCGCCAAGCCCATCGGCGGCGAGATGCTCGGAAGCTGCGATGTGATCACCCCTAACGGCACCGGGCCCGTCCCCAATGATGTCTCTGCGGAATCCTGGCTCATCGCCGACCTGAACACGGGAAACGTGGTGGCGGCCAAGGACCCCCACGCCCGGCACCGGCCCGCCAGTGTCATCAAGGTGCTAGTCGCCATGGAGGCCATCAACAACCTGAACCTCAACCAGGCCGTGGTGGGCACCCAAGACGACGCGAACAGCGAGGGCACCAGGGTCGGTGTCGACGTCGGCGGCACCTACACCGTCCGGCAGCTGCTCACCGGTCTGCTCATGAACTCGGGCAACGACGCCGCACACGCGCTGGCCGTCCAGCTCGGTGGCATGGCCGAGACCGTCGGCAAGATCAACGACATGGCGCAGAAACTCGGCGCACGGGATACGCGGGTTGCCACTCCCTCCGGTCTCGACGGTCCCGGCATGAGCACCTCGGCCTACGACCTGGGTTTGTTCTACAAGTACGCGTTCGCAGACCCCACCTTCGCCGATCTGGTGTCGGCTCCGAAGGCGACCTTCCCCGGCCATCCCGCCAAACCCGGTGAGCCCGATGATCATCCGTCCTACGAGATGACGAACGATAACCGGCTGCTCTACAACTACCCGGGCGCGCTCGGCGGGAAGACCGGATACACCGACGACGCGCAACAGACCTTTGTCGGCGCCGCCGAGCGCGACGGCCGCCGGTTGGTGGTCACCATGTTGCGGGGTACGCGTCTTCCGATCGCGCCGTGGGAGCAGGCCGCCCATCTGCTCGACTATGGGTTCTCGACGCCGCGCGATGCCTCGATCGGCAAGCTCGTCGATCCCGACCCTTCGCTGCTGACCAAGCCGCATGCCGACAACGCGGCCACGCCACAAGCCGCGGGCCTGACCGCGGATGCGGTCAACAGCGTCCCGGTCCGGGTGGGTGTGACGATCATCGGCGCGATGATCGTCTTCGGTCTCATCCTGGCGGCGCGATCACTCAACCGCCGCCAGGCCTAAGCCCTAATCGCCGCCGCGGCCTAGCCACGAAATACCCAGGGCACCGAGTGCTCCAGCGCCGAAGGCGGCCACGACACCCAGCTTCGAGGGCCGCTCGACGGTCTCGATCCGCGTGGTGATGACCACCGGCTCGGGCGGCGGCACATACATAAAGGGCCGGTTCTCATCGGAGGTGGCCGCCCACGCGGTGGCATACAACAGCAGACGGGCAGTGATGTACGCGAACACCATGATGCCCAGCACCGGGCCGAACGTGGAGCCCGCAGGACCATGCATGATCACGCTCAGATAGATCGACGCGACCTGTTTGAACAGCTCGAAGCCGATCGCCGCGATGAGACCGGCGCGCACCGCACTGGAGAACGGCAGCCGCTCCCTCGGTAGCCGCGAGATCATCCACGTGAACAACGCCCACGACAACACGGTCGCTATGGCGATGGTGACGACCTTGAGCAGCACTGCGGGTATGGAGATGTCATGCAGCCCGAACCAGCCAAGTATCCGCAGGATCGTTTTCTCATTACCGATAACGGTGACCGCGATGGTGAGAGCCAGCGCCACGAACGTCGAGCCCAATGCCACCAAATCTGAGAGCTTGCCCCGCACGAACCCGTCGGAGTCGTTGGGCTGCTCCCACATGGCGCTCAGCGCCGCCCGCACGTTGGCCATCCACCCCAGCCCGGCCCAGGCCGCGGTCGCAAGACCCGCGATGCCCAGGCTGGTACGCGAGGCAATCGCGGTATCCATCAGATTGATTAGCTGATTGCCCACCTCGCCGGAGATGGCCCCGCTGATCCGGCCCCGTAACTCCGCAATCGTGTCCGGTCGCCTGGACAAGACGAAGCCCATGACCGCGAATCCGACCATCATCAGCGGAAACAGCGCAAATACCGTGAAATACGTGATTCCAGCGGCGTAGAAGTTGCCGTTGACCTTTTGATAGCGCTCCTGCATGCGCATGACGTGGTCGAACCAGGGAAACCTTGCGCGATAGCGGTCGAGAATCCCGGGCTTATCGTCTTCGGCCACCACTCACCGCCTCTACTGTTCGCTACCTCGCGGGCCGGACAAACCCTATCCGGTCATAGACCTCGGTGAGAGTTTTCTCTGCCAGCTCCCGGGCGCGCGTCGCACCCGCCGCCAAGATGTCGTCAAGCGCCGCGGTATCGGTGAGCAGCTCATTTGTCCGGTCACGCACCGGCGTGACGAACTCGACAAGCGCCTCGGCGGTGTCCTTCTTCAGGTCGCCGTAACCCCGCCCGGCATAGCCGTCGACGAGTGTGCCGATATCGGCGCCGGTGAGCGCGGACTGGATGCTCAGCAGGTTCGAGACACCCGGCTTGGCTTCCCGGTCAAAACGAATCTCCCGGTCACTGTCGGTCTGCGCCGACTTGATCTTCTTGGCCGAAACCGCCGGATCGTCGAGCAGGTTGATCAACCCGGCGGGTGTCGAAGCGGACTTGCTCATCTTCACCGTCGGGTCCTGCAGGTCGTAGATCCGCGCCGCGTTCTTGGGCACGAATGTCTCCGGCAGCACGAACGTCTGGCCATAGCGTCCATTGAACCGCTGCGCCACATCGCGAGTCAGCTCGAGATGCTGACGCTGATCATCGCCCACCGGCACCACATTCGTCTGGTACAGCAGGATGTCGGCGGCCATCAACACCGGATAGGTGAACAGACCGACGGTGGTGGCGTCATTTCCCTGCTTGGCGGACTTGTCCTTGAACTGCGTCATCCGGGACGCTTCGCCGTAGCCGGTCAAACATCCCAGCACCCAAGCCAATTCGGTGTGCGCCGGGACATGGCTCTGCACGAAGATCGCGCTCTCGGCCGGGTCGACACCCAGCGCCACGTACTGGGCAACCACTGCGCGGGTGCGTCGGCGTAGCTCCTCGGGGTCCTGCGCGACCGTGATGGCATGCAGGTCAACGACACAGAACAGCGCCTCGTATTCGTGCTGCAACCGCACCCACTGCTGCACCGCGCCCAGCATATTTCCGAGATGGAGAGAATCGGCGGTGGGTTGAATCCCGGAGAACAGGCGTCCCCGGGCTGCGGTTTCAGCAGTCCTGTCGGCAGTCATAGTGCGTCCATCCTGGCATGACCGGTCAAAACGATTTACCCGAGCAGACCGCTCAATCGGCTAGTGCAGCCGGTACTCGACCGTCACCGGCGCATGGTCGGACCAGCGCAGTGCGTAGGCATCGGCGCGCTCGACCCGCGCCGAGTGGGCACGCTGACCGAGATCAGCGGTGGCCAGGTGATAGTCGATGCGCCAGCCGGCGTCATTGTCGAAGGCCTTACCCCGCCACGACCACCAGCTGTACGGTCCGTCGGCATCGGGGTGCAGCAACCGGAAGGTATCGACCCATCCGGCCTCGAGCAGCGAGCCGACCCAGGCCCGCTCCTCCGGCAGGAACCCGGCCTTCTTCTGATTCGCCTTCCACGCCTTGATGTCTCGCTCGGTATGCCCGATGTTCCAATCACCGCAGATCACCGTGTCACGCCCATTGGCCACCAGTTTGGCCATCCTGGCGCCTACCGCCGCCATGAAACGTTCCTTCTCGTCCTGGCGCGCCGTGCCCGCTTCCCCGGTGGGCAGGTAGATGCTCGCCACCGTGAGATCGCCGATCTGGGCCTCCAGATAGCGGCCGGCTTCATCGAACTCGCCGCCATCGGCGTCGAGTGTGACCTTGGTCGAGGCGGCCGGGATGCGACTGAGAATCCCCACGCCGTTGCGGCCCTTCACGCTCGACGAGGCGTTCACCACGTGCCACCCCGCGGCCAGCGCCGGCGCCAGCGCCTCCTGAAGTTGCTCGTTCTCGGCACGCACCTCTTGCAGACACACGATGTCGGCGGTCGTCTGCTCCAACCAGGGCAACAGCCCCCGGTTCTCCGTGGACCGCTCTTTGACCGCGGCGCGAATGCCGTTGACGTTGATGGTGGTGACGGTGATCTTCTCGGTGCTCATCGGTCGCCGACGATAGTCGAGAGGTCTGACAGTGATGGGCACCACGGGGCACGGTAAGTTGACGCAACAGACAGTAATGTCAACACAGATGTTGGCGCACTAGGAGGACCGCATGCTGGAAGCCATATTGTCGAAGCCGTCGAGCAGGCGGGCACCGATCGAGATGGGCGAGGGCGAACCGGTTCTGCTGCTGCATCCCTTCATGCTGTCGCAGTCGGTGTGGGAGACCGTCGCCGAGCAGCTCGCCGATGCCGGATATGAGGTGTTCGCACCCACCTACCCCGGACACAACGGCGGTGGGCCGATGCCCAAGCTGCCGCCGTTCTCGCAGCGGTCGGTCGACGTATACCTGGACCAGCTCGAACAGATCATGGACCAAAAGGGCTGGGAAACAGCGCATCTGGTGGGCAACTCGCTGGGCGGCTGGATCGCCCTGGGGCTGGCGCAGCGTGGCCGCGCCCGCAGCGTCACCGCCATCGCCCCCGCGGGTGGCTGGACCAAATACTCGCTGTTGAAGGCCGAGATCGTGGTGAAGTTCGCCGCCATGCTCCCCTGGCTGGCGTTCTCGCGGCTCGTGGGCCGTCGCGCAGCGGGCCTGCCGTTCGTCAAGTTCGCCACCGCCCGCACCCTGTGCGGCGAGACCGAGGCACTGAGCCTGCCGGACTTCCACAGCATCTTTGAGGACATCACGCACTGCCCGGCATACTTCGCGTCGTTGACGTCGATCTTGCCTGCGCCGGGTCTGCAGCACCTGAACACCATCTCGGTACCGGCACAGCTGGTGTTGTGCGAGAAGGACGAGATCGTGCCCCCGGGCCGGTTCGGCAAGCTCATCGGCCAGGGCCTGCCCACCGATGCACGACGGATCACCCTGGCGGGCATGGGTCACGTGCCCATGCTCGAGGCTCCCGGTCAGGTCACCGAGGTCATCACCGACCTGATCGATCCATTGGTCGCCGCCAAGCGCAGCGCGGCCTCCGACGCCGGCTAGAGATCACGTCGAGTGTGAACCTGTGGCGGAGTTTCGACTGATTCGCCGCCCAGGTTTCACACTCGACGCGGAGAGCTATACCTCGACGGATGCCAGTACGGCGTTGAAGGTCTGGCTCGGCCGCATCACCGCGGCGGTCTTGTCGGGGTCCGGCGCGTAGTAGCCGCCGATATCGGCCGGGCTGCCCTGCACGGCGGCAAGCTCGGCGACGATCTCGTCCTCGTTCTCGACCAGCTGCTTGGCCAGCGGCGCGAACAGCTCGGCCAGCTCGACGTCCTCGGTCTGAGCGGCAAGCTCGGCCGCCCAGTACAGGGCCAGGTAGAACTGGCTGCCACGGTTGTCGAGCTCCCCGGCCTTGCGCGACGGGCTCTTGTCGTTCTCCAGCAGCTTCCCGGTCGCCGCGTCCAGCGTCGTGGCCAGAATCTTGGCCCGCGGGTTCCCGGTCTTGATGCCCAGGTCCTCCAGGCTGACGGCCAGCGCGAGGAACTCACCGAGCGAATCCCAGCGCAGGTGATTCTCCTCGACCAGCTGACTCACGTGCTTGGGGGCCGAACCGCCGGCACCGGTCTCGTACAGTCCACCGCCTGCCATCAACGGCACGATGGAGAGCATCTTGGCGCTGGTGCCCAGCTCCAGGATCGGGAACAGGTCCGTCAGGTAATCGCGCAGGATGTTGCCGGTGGCGGCGATGGTGTCCTTGCCGCGGATCAGCCGTTCCAGGGTGTAGCGCATGGCCCACACCTGCGGCACAACCTGGATCTTGAGGCCCTCGGTGTCGTGGTCCTGCAGGTATTCCTTGACCTTCTTACGCAGTTCCACCTCGTGCGGACGCTCGGTGTCCAGCCAGAACACCACGTTCATCCCGGACTCGCGCCCCCGGGTGACGGCGAGCTTGACCCAGTCCTGGATAGCGGCGTCGGTGACAACCGGCATGCGCCAGATGTCGCCCTCGTCCACGTTCTGGCTCAGCAGCACCTCGCCGGTGTCGATGTCGACGATGTCGGCGACGCCGGCCTCGGCGATCTCGAAGGTCTTGTCGTGGCTGCCGTACTCCTCGGCCTTCTGTGCCATGAGACCCACGTTGGGAACGGTGCCCATGGTGGTCGGATCGAACTGGCCGTGGGTCTTCACGAAGTTGATCATCTCCTGGTAAATCCGGGAGAAGGTCGACTCCGGGTTGACGGCCTTGGTGTCCTTGAGCTTGCCGTCCGCGCCGTACATCTTGCCGCCGGCCCGGATCATCGCGGGCATCGAGGCGTCGACGATCACGTCGCTGGGCGAATGGAAGTTCGAGATGCCCTTGGCCGAGTCCACCATGGCCAGCTCGGGGCGGTGCTCGTGGCAGGCGTGCAGGTCACGAATGATTTCTTCGTGCTGCGATGCCGGCAGGGCCTCGATCTTGCTGTACAGGTCGGACAGTCCGTTGTTGACGTTGACGCCCAGCTCGTCGAACAGCTGCTGGTGCTTCTCGAAGGCGTCCTTGTAGAAGATCTTGACCGCATGGCCGAAGACGATCGGGTGACTGACCCGCATCATGGTGGCCTTGACATGCAGTGACAGCATCACGCCGGTCTTGTAGGCGTCCTCGATCTGCTCCTCGTAAAAATCGCAGAGCGCCTGCTTACTCATGAACATGCTGTCGATGATGTCGCCCTTGCGCAGCTTGACCTCGGGCTTGAGCACGACGGTTTCGCCGCTCTTAGTGGTCAGGACCATCTTGACCTTGCGGTCGCTATCCAGGGTGAGCGACTTCTCGCCGTGATAGAAATCGCCCTCCTTCATGGTGGCGACGTGGGTGCGCGAGGCCTGCGACCACTCCCCCATGCTGTGCGGGTGCTTGCGGGCGTACTCCTTGACCGCCTTGGGGGCACGCCGGTCCGAGTTGCCTTCACGCAGAATGGGGTTCACGGCACTACCAAGACACTTGGTGTACCGCGCCACAATGGCCTTCTCTTCGTCGTTCTTCGGATCCCCGGGATAATCAGGCAGTTTGTAGCCCTTGCCCTGCAGTTCCTTGATGGCGGCCAGTAGCTGCGGCACCGATGCGCTGATGTTCGGCAACTTGATGATGTTCGTCTCGGGCAGCTGCGTCAGGCGGCCCAGCTCGGCCAGGTTGTCCGGGACGCGCTGATCCTCGGGGAGATACTCGGCGAACTCGGAGAGGATGCGTGCGGCAACGGAGATATCGCTGGTTTGGACGTCGATACCGGCGGGGCCCGCGAAGGCCCGGATGATCGGCAAGAAGGAGTACGTCGCAAGCAGCGGCGCCTCGTCTGTCAGCGTGTAGATGATGGTCGGCTGCTGCGCACTCATGGTCACTCCCGGCATCGTTGATCGGACTTGTTGGTCGGTCAAAATCTCAGGCATCCCGTGGGTCACACGGATGACCTATTCAGTATCACGTCGCTTCCGAGCCTAGGCGGGCGGACGGGCTGTGATCGCGCTCCCATCGCGGCCCGCAGACACCGTCGAGCCGCGCCTTGCATACCTGGTGGCAACCATTCGGTGCATTGCGATACGCTTTTAAGCGGTCATGAGTACCAGCGTCAAGCCCCGGCTCGCTGGTCGGCAACCCTCCAACCGCGGTGGGGTGCCCCGGGTGATGACCAGGTTGAGTAGCCGACTGGGTTGTGAAAGGACAGTCGGCCACACGGCAAGCGCGGGTCCGATGACGGGCCCCGAGAAGACAGGTTGGCCCGATGAAGCGTTCGTCACCCGGGGGTGAATCCCTGCATTCCTGTTGTCGGTGTTGTCGCTGTCGCATGCCCTAACCGCCAGCCCCGCACCGTCCACCCAGGAGGTTCCCATGACCGATATCGATCCCACCGCCCGATGGGCGTTTGAGACCAAGCAGATCCACGCGGGCCAGACCGCCGACCCGGCGACCAACGCCCGGGCCCTGCCGATCTACCAGACCACGTCCTATGTCTTCAACGACACCGCGCACGCGGCCGCGCTGTTCGGGCTGTCCGAAGAGGGCAACATTTACACCCGTATCGGTAACCCGACTCAGAATGTCGTCGAGGAGCGCATCGCTGCCCTCGAAGGCGGCGTGGCGGCGCTGCTGCTGGCCTCCGGGCAGGCGGCAGCGACATTGGCCATCATCAACATCGCGCAGGCCGGTGACAACATCGTGTCGAGCCCGCGTCTGTATGGCGGCACGTACAACCTGTTGCACTACACGTTGCCGCGCCTGGGGATCTCGACCACCTTCGTTGAGGATCCCGACGACCTCGACTCCTGGCGCCGCGCCATCACACCACAGACCAAGGCACTCTTCGCCGAATCGATCTCCAACCCCAAGAACGACATTCTCGACATTCCGGGCATCTCGAAGATCGCGCACGAAGCGGGCGTCCCCCTCATCGTCGACAACACCGTCGCCACTCCCTATCTGATCCAGCCGCTGGCCCACGGCGCCGACATCGTGGTGCACTCAGCCACCAAATACCTTGGCGGACACGGCAATGCGATCGGTGGCGTGATCATCGACGGCGGCACCTTCGATTGGACCCAGGGCCGCCACCCCGGATTCACCACGCCGGACCCGAGCTACCACGGCGTGGTGTTCGCCGATCTGGGCGCACCGGCCTACGCACTCAAGGCGCGTGTTCAGCTGTTGCGCGACCTCGGGCCCGCCATCTCCCCGTTCAACGCCTTCCTCATCGCGCAGGGACTGGAGACGTTGAGCCTGCGGGTGCAACGCCACGTCGAAAATGCGCAGCGGGTGGCCGAGTACCTCGCCGCCCAGCCGGAGGTCACCGGGGTCAACTACGCCGGGCTACCCACCTCCCCCTGGCACGAACGCGCGAAGTCATTGGCCCCCAAGGGTGCCGGTGCAGTACTCGCATTCGAACTGGACGGAGGAGTCGAGGCGGCAACCACCTTCATCGATTCCCTGACACTGCACAGCCAGGTGGCCAACATCGGCGATGTGCGATCGCTGGTCATTCACCCCGCCACGACGACACACGCACAGCTGGCGCCCGCCGAACAGGTGGCCTCCGGCGTCACACCCGGCCTGGTGCGGTTGGCGGTCGGCATTGAAGGCATCGACGACATCCTGTCCGATCTGGACACCGGATTCGCCGCCGTACGGCGGCTCAAACAACCTGCGGCGGTGGCATCATCGTGACCATCGAACAGCAGCTTCCGGCTCCGAACGTCGCCCTCCCCCAGGGTGACGAGATCACCTATGTCTCAATAGGTTCGATCACGCTGGAAAGCGGTGCTGTCATCGACGACGCGACCATCGCGGTACAGAGCTGGGGAGAGCTCTCGCCCCATCGCGACAATGTGGTCTTTGTCTGCCACGCACTGACCGCCGACTCCCACGTGGTCGGCTCCGCGGGGCCCGACCACATCACCGGCGGCTGGTGGGAAGGAATCATCGGTCCGGGCGCGGCGATCGACACCGACCAATGGTGCGCCATCGCCACCAACGTGCTGGGTGGCTGCCGGGGTAGCACCGGCCCGACTTCCCCTGCCGCCGATGGAAAGCCCTGGGGCTCACGATTCCCCGAGGTGTCGATACGTGACCAGGTGAACGCCGACATCGCCGCACTCGCACAACTCGGCATCACCGAGGTCGCTGCCGTCGTCGGCGGTTCGATGGGCGGTGCACGCGCACTGGAATGGGCCGTCATGCAGCCGGATTCGGTGCGTGCAGCGCTGGTGCTGGCGGTTGGTGCACGCGCAACCGGCGATCAGATCGGCACCCAGAGCACGCAGATCGCCGCCATTCGGTCCGATCCCGACTGGCAGGGCGGCGACTACCACGACAGTGGACGCAGCCCGGAGAAGGGACTGAACCTCGCCCGGCGCATCGCGCACCTGACCTACCGCGGAGAGGTCGAACTGGACACCCGGTTCGGTAACGATCCCCAGGTCGGCCCGGACGGTCCCGAGGATCCGTGGGCCGACGGCCGATACGCGGTGCAGAGCTACCTGGAGCATCAGGGCAACAAGTTCGTCCGGCGCTTCGACGCCGGAAGCTACGTCATCCTGACCGAGGCGCTCAACCGGCACGACGTCGGCCGGAACCGTGGCGGTGTCGAGAAGGCGCTGCGCGGCTGCCCTGTCCCCGTCGTCGTCGGCGGTATCACGTCCGATCGGCTGTACCCGCTGCGCCTGCAGGAGGAATTAGCCGACCTGCTTCCCGGTTGTACCGGCTTGCGGGTGGTCGAATCGCTGCATGGCCACGACGCGTTCCTCATCGAGTTCGACGCGGTGAGCGAGCTGGTTCGGGAGACACTCGCCCTGGCCAAGTCAGCACAGGCTTCGTAAACGGAATCCGAGGAGCGCGAATGCCGGACGCACAAGCAGAGCCATCGCTTTCGTTCGGTTCACAGGCCGCCGCCTACGAACGGGGCCGCCCGTCCTACCCTCCCGAAGCCATCGACTGGCTGCTGCCCGACGGAGTGCACGACGTCCTGGATCTGGGCGCCGGTACCGGGAAACTCACCACCCGCCTGGTGGAACGCGGGCTCAACGTGATCGCGGTGGATCCGCTCGCCGAAATGCTTGAGGTACTGAGCAATTCGCTTCCCGAAACCCCCGCACTACTGGGCACCGCCGAGGAGATTCCGTTACCCGACAACAGCGTGGATGCGGTACTCGTGGCGCAGGCCTGGCATTGGGTGGATCCCGAACGCGCCATTCCCGAGGTCGCTCGCGTACTGCGCCCGGGCGGGCGGCTGGGGCTGGTGTGGAACACGCGCGATGAGCGCCTGGGCTGGGTAGCCGACCTCGGCAAGATTATCGGCAGCGAGGACGATCCCTTCAACCACACGGTCAGCCTGCCCGCGCCGTTCACCGGGCAGCAACGACACCAGGTCGAATGGACGAGTTACCTTACCCCTCAGGCACTTCTGGACATGGTGGCCTCACGCAGCTACTGCATCACCGCCCCCGAAGCCGCCCGGAAGAAGACGCTGCAGCAGGTTCGGGAACTGCTGTCCACCCATCCTGCGCTTGCCCAGTCGACAGGCCTGGGGTTGCCGTACGTCACCGTGAGTATCCGGGCGACGCTCAACCAGTAGAAGATCTGTGAATCGGGTGCCCCAATTCACAGAGACGAATAGGCCGCGTGCCGCTACGGTGTACCCGTGCGTACGGATCGCCGCCTGCTGGCAGCCCTCTTTGTCACCACCACATTCCTGACCCCGGCACTCGCCGGCTGTGGATCGGCGGGGTCACCTTCGGACACCAAGAATCAGTCCGAATCCAGCGCCAGCAGCGCCCCCACCGAACGACACACTCGGCAGTTCATCCCCGAACTCGGCATCTACGTCACCCTCCCGCATGACTGGGTGGCCTTCGCCGACGGAGTGCACGACAACAAGGGACAAGTGACCTTCCAGGTCCGGCCCAAGTGGGAGTCAACGGAATTCGCGCAGTACGTGCGCATCCGCAAGTTGACGGCTTCGGACGAGAACACAGCCGCCCCCGAAGTAAAGGGCTGGCTCGAATCGTCGAACGCCGACGCGGTGAGCGACTTCGTCAAGAGCCGTAAGTCGAAAGTCACTGCGGATAAACGAGACTCATGGGACGGCCCCAACCTGCCCGGAGCCTCGGCAAGCCTGGAGCTGGAAAAGCGCCCGGCCGCAGAGGGCAAGCCACCGGCTACCATCACGCCCAAGATCTATGTGGCGTTCGTCGGCCAAGGTGATCAACGTTGGCAGATCGCCACCAGCAATACCGGCAGCCCCAGTGGAGAACCCTCGGAGCAGTTCTTCGGCGAGCAGGCCGATGCCATCGCGCGCTCGGTGCAACTGCTCAAGTAGGCCTATCCGGTGCCCAACGGGTCGATCGTCAACGCCAGGTAGACCATCACCGCAGCGACGGCACTGAGAGCGCCGACGTCAAAGGTCTTGCCGCGCACCGCCAACAAGCCCGCGGTGTCATCGGTCAGCACCAGCCGCAGCGCCGCGGCCACTCCCACGGCGATCCCCACGACCAAGGCACCGCGGCGCCAGCGATCCGCCATCACCAAACCCAACGCCACCAGAAAGACCGCCGATACCACCAGAATCGGCCACTGCTCACGGGCGAAGCGGCGGACGGCATCAAGGGCCGCCCCGAACATGTCCCGGGTAGTCGTCACGACCGTTCCGCTCGCTCGATCACGTTGCTAAGCAAGAAGGCCCGGGTCAAGGGTCCGACTCCGCCCGGGTTGGGCGAGACGTACCCGGCGACATCCCAGACGTCCTGGGCCACGTCGCCGGTCAGCTTGTCGTCGACCCGGCTCACGCCCACATCGATCACCGCGGCACCCGGCTTGACCATGTCCGCCGTCACCATATGCGGCACGCCGGCAGCGGCGACGATGATGTCCGCCTGCCGGGTCAACGCGGCCAGGTCACGGGTTCCGGTGTGACACAGGGTGACTGTCGCGTTCTCGGAGCGGCGGGTGAGCAGCAGCCCGAGGGGACGGCCCACCGTAACGCCGCGACCGATCACCACCACGTGCGCGCCGTCGAGCTTGACGTCATAGCGACGCAGGAGATAGACGATGCCTCGCGGCGTGCACGGAAGCGGCGCTTCCTTACCCAGCACCAGCCGCCCCAGGTTCGTCGGGTGCAGCCCGTCGGCGTCCTTATCGGGGTCGATGCGCTCCAGCGCCTCGTTCTCATCGAGGTGCTTGGGCAGCGGCAGCTGCACGATGTAGCCGGTGCAGTCCGGGTTGGCGTTCAGCTCGTCGATGGTGGCGCACAGCGTGGCTTGATCGATATCTGCGGGCAGATCGCGGCGGATCGAGTTGATGCCCACCTTGGCGCAGTCGGCGTGCTTGCCGCGAACATAGGCGTGCGAACCCGGGTCGTCCCCCACCAGGATGGTTCCCAGTCCTGGAGTCTTGCCCGCCGCGGTCAGCGCCGCGGCACGAGTGGCCAGCTCCACAAAGATCTCGTCGCGGGTGGCCTTGCCATCAAGTCGAGTCGCCGTCACACGGCTAGTATTCCAGCCCTCACCAAGTGTCCCAGTGCAGGACGTCGGCGACTGGCTGGCGCTTGGCGGGCCGGAAGTCGGTGCCGACGGTGTACGCGATGGGGAACAGCCCGCCCTGGGTGATCTTGTCGAAGGGGATGCCCAGGATGTCGGCGGTGCGCTTCTCGCCATCGTCCATCAGGTGCAATGTCGTCCAGGCCGATCCCAAACCACGGTTACGGGCGGCGAGCATGAAGCTCCACACCGCAGGAAGCAGCGATCCCCACGACGACGCCGCACCGACCACCGGCAGATTGTCGAGGCGTCCCTCGATGCAGGGAATGAGGAACAGCGGCGCCCGCTCGAAGTTCTCGGCGAGGTAGCCGGCCGAGTCCACAACCTTTTCCTTACGCTCGGCCCCGGTATCGCCCTCGGCGTAGGTGGCGCCCGCGCCCTTGGCGTACTTGTTCCAGCCTTCGCGGTAGATGTCGGCGATCGCCTTCTTCTTGTCGGCGTCCGCCACGATGACCCAGTGCCAGCCCTGATGGTTGGAGCCGGTCGGTGCCTGCAGCGCGATGTTCAGACATTCCTCGACAACCGCGCGTTCGACGGGCTTGTCGAAATCAAGGCGCTTGCGCACCGAACGGGTGGTGGTCAGAACTTCATCGGCTGACAGATTCAGGGAGGTCATACGACGAACGTACCTCCACCGGCCTTACCGAAAATTAGGAGTCCACATCCAGAATTCGCGGTCCGTGGTCGCGGCGTAATCTGCCGCTCATGGGCAGTGACGCCGCTGGAGTTCCCGACGTGTTGGCGCCCGCGCGACTCGGCCCCATCACGCTGCGCAACCGGACAATCAAGGCCGCCACGTTCGAGGCCGCCTCCCCGGATGCTTTCGTCACCGACGAGCTCATCGAGTATCACCGCAGACCCGCACTCGGCGGGGTCGGCATGACAACGGTCGCCTATTGCGCCGTCGCTCCCGAGGGACGCACCGAATACGGCCAGGTCTGGATGCGTGAAGAGGCCTTGCCCGGGCTGCGGCGCCTCACCGATGCCATCCACGCCACCGGCGCCGCCGTCTCGGCGCAGATCGGCCATGCCGGTCCAGTGGCCAATGCGCGATCGAACGGCTCACGTGCCCTGTCCCCGATCCGGTTCTTCAACCCGTTGGGCATGAAATTCGCCCGCCGGGCCAGCACTTCCGATATCGAGGGCGTGATTGCCGCGCACGCGAACGCGGCCCGGCTGGCCATCGAGGCCGGTTTCGATGCCGTTGAAATCCACTTGGGCCATGGCTATTTCGTGAGCTCCTTCCTGAGCCCGCTATTCAATAGGCGCAGCGATGAGTACGGCGGATCGCTGGCCAACCGCGCCAAGGTGGCGCGCGCGGTGGTGCAAGCGGTGCGGAAGGTGGCCGGCGATCGGCTGGCGGTGACCGCGAAACTCACCATGACTGACGGCATCCGCGGCGGCATCCCGATCGAGGAGTCGCTGCAAACCGCGAAATGGCTGCAGGAGGACGGCGGACTCGATGCCCTGGAACTGACTGCGGGATCCTCTCTGGTCAACCCCATGTACTTGTTCCGCGGCGACGTGCCGATCCGTGAGCTCGCCAACGGCTTCCCCAAACCCATGGGTTGGGGCGTACGGCTCACCGGAAAGAAGTTCTTCCGGTCCTATCCCTACCGCGACGCGTTTCTGCTGGACGACGCCCGCCGGTTTCGCGCCGAACTGGACATGCCCCTGATTCTCTTGGGCGGAATCGCCGGCGGCGACACCATGGACCTGGCGATGGCGGAGGGCTTCGATTTCGTGGCCATGGGGCGCGCACTGCTGGCCGACCCAGATCTGGTGAATCGGGTGGCGGCCGACCGGGCCACCCATTCCCGATGCACCCACTGCAATCAGTGCATGGCCACGATTTTCAGCAGAACCCACTGCGTGCTCACATAGCATCGCTGCCATGACGGCGGCGCCCGAACACCAGAGACCGGGAACTGCCGAGTCCGTCATCAGCTGGCTGCTGTGGGTGCTGGTGACCGCGGCGGCAGGCGTCGTCGCGTTCGCCTCGATCTTCCCGCTCGCCTTCAGCGGCGCCGCACCCGAACAGGCCGACGCGGCAGCCGCGGTGTTCGTCTGGTCGCTGCTGACCCTGTTCACGTGCGTGGCCGCGCCGATTGCCATGGGCATCGGGCACTGGCGACATTGGCACATTTGGTACTGGCCCGCGCTGTGCGTGTCCGTCCTCTTCAGAACGCTGTTTCTGCTGAATAACCTGTGACTTCAAGTTGATAGCGGCCGGGGCGCTGCGATCAGACCGAGCACGGCGTCAGGTCGGGAAGCACCTAACACTCACCGTGATGTCAGGTCAGTTGACATCAAGTCTCCGTCATGGACTTCCCGGTTGCGCACGATGTGAGCCACATTGCACTCCGCCCAAGCCCGCAATTGATCGATGGGCTCACGCAGGGAAAGTCCCAACTCTGTCAGCTCGTATTCCACTTTCGGTGGGACGGTGGCGTACGCCGTCCGCTTCACCATCCCGTCACGGAGCATCGAACGCAAGGTAGAAGTCAGCACCTTGCCGGTGACGCCACCGATGCGATCCCGTAGGACCGTGAACCGTAAGGGCCCGTCGGAAAGGATCGCGACCACCAGCACCGTCCACTTGTCGCCGATCCTGTCCAGCACGATCCGGGTGGGGCAGTCCGGATCGAATAGGTTTCCCAACCAGTCATCCATGGGCTGTGACGAGACGGACACTAGAAACTCCATTAGTTACTTTGAGGTACCAGATTACCACTGGATACCTTTGGGGCATTCTCAGGAATCGAAGAAGGGACTTGCCCCATGAAGATCGCAATATTCGGCGTGACCGGAATGGTCGGCTCACGCATCGCCGCCGAGCTGCGCAGCCGTGGGCACGAGGTGGTCGGATACAGTCGCCACGGTGGTGACGACGCCACGGCAGGCACGCTCACCGACGGCGCACTGGTGGCGGCAGTCGCTGCCGGGCATGATGCCGTTGTATCTGCGATAGGACCGAGCCGCTCCGGAGACCCGCACAGCGAATTCATCGACGCAATCACCACAGCCGCCGCGCATGTTCACGGCACGCGGCTGTTCGTCGTTGGAGGCGCGGGCACACTCCGCGTCAACGGAGAACGCCTAGTCGACTCACCTGATTTTCCCGAGTCCTACCGCGCCGAAGCGCTGACTCACGCTGCCGCATTGGAGATGCTCGAACGAACTGGACAGGACGTGGAGTGGGTGTACCTTTCCCCGGCACCGGTCATCGAACCAGGAGAACGCACAGGGTCCTACCGGGTCGCAGGCGATTCCCCGGCGGGCCGGGCCATCTCAGCCGAGGATTTCGCCGTCGCAGTAGCCGACGAACTCGAACACCCGGCACACCGGCGCAAGCGATTCACAGTCGCCAATTGAGGCCGTGCGCCGACACCGGATCAGCATGCATGGGTGGTGCCGTTCACGGGCACGACTCTCGTCTAGAGCCTGTGAACCTCCGGCGCGGGAAGACTGACCACTCGCTGTGAACCGATACAGTCGATAGCGATGACTGGTCGCGAAGCACCCACTCTTACGGTGGTATTCGATGGTGACGAACGAAAGTTCGCACCCGGGCACGACATTCATATCGGCCGCGATATCCACGCCGATGTACGCATCACGCACCCGTTGGTGTCGCGTATTCACCTGATAATCAGGTTCGTCGACGGTAAATGGATCGCCGAGGACCAACGCAGCCTCAACGGCATCTTCGTCAACGGCCGTCAGGTCGGTTGGGTCGAGGTGCGCGATGACACCGTGGTCAACCTCGGTGACCCGGGCGGACCGCGGCTGACGTTCGCCCTCGGCGGTCTCGGCAGCGAAACGCAGCTGGGAATCGCTCCCCCCACCATGCGTGGTCCGGCCTCGGGTCTGCAGCCAGCCCCCTATACCGGCACTCAGCAGCACTACCCCACCGGCGGCTACCAATCCGCTCCGCAGACCTATGGGCAGCCGCCGAGCCAGCAGCACCCGTACGGCGCACCCCCCTCGGGGCCCCAAACCTATGGAACGTCCGGGCCCACCCGCCCTCGTCAGCAGTATCCGTCGGAGCCCACCCCGGTGCCCCCCGCCGCTTACGCCCACGAGCCGGTCGAACCGTTCGGCACCCGTGCGATGCGCGCGCTCGGCATCGGCGGCGCGCCTAAACCGTCACCCGGTGCCATCACCGTCGGTCGCGCACCCGACAACACGATCGTCGTCAACGACGTGCTGGCCTCGCGGCACCACGCCTTGTTGCTTCCGTCTGCCGGTGGCCTGGAAATCCAGGACCTGCACACCATCAACGGCACCTTCGTCAACGGTGTCCAGGTTGAACAGGCAACGGTGCGCGAGGGTGACACCGTCACCATCGGTAACGTCGACCTCGTCGTTCAAGACGGCACGCTGGTCAAACCGACGACGGCCGCCCGCGTCGGCGGGCTTGAGGTGCAGGGCATCGACTTCACCGTCGAGGGCGGCAAGAAGCTGCTCGACAACATCAGCTTCTCCGCAGGCCCCGGATCGCTCACCGCGGTCATCGGCCCCTCGGGTGCCGGCAAGTCCACCCTGGCCCGGCTGATCGTCGGCAACACCCAACCGTCGGCGGGCAAGGTGTCCTTCGAGGGTCACGGGGTGCACGCCGAGTACGCCGTCATGCGAAACCGCATCGGCATGGTGCCACAGGACGATGTGGTGCACCCGCAGCTGACAGTAAGCCAGGCACTGCATTACGCCGCCGAGCTGCGACTGCCCCCGGATACCACCAAGGAAGACCGCGAACAGGTCGTGTCCCGGGTTCTCGAGGAACTCGAGATGACCAAGCACGCCGAGACCCGCGTCGACAAGCTCTCCGGCGGTCAGCGTAAGCGCGCCTCGGTGGCCATGGAGCTGTTGACCGGTCCGTCTCTGCTGATCCTGGACGAGCCCACCTCGGGCCTGGATCCGGCGCTGGACCGTCAGGTGATGAGCCTGATGCGACAGCTCGCCGACGCCGGCCGCGTCGTGGTGGTGGTGACGCACTCGCTGACCTATCTGAGTTACTGCGACCAGGTGCTGCTGCTGGCCCCCGGTGGCAAGACCGCGTACTGCGGACCTCCACGCAGCATCAACCAGGAGATGGGCACCACCGACTGGGCCGACATCTTCGCCAATGCCGCGGCCGACCCGGACGGCGTGCACCAGGCCTATCTGGCCCGGCATCCCGCTGCGAGCAAACCCGTCACCGCCCCGGTACAGCCCGGCGACCTCGGCAAACCTCCGAAGACGAGCCTGCTGCGGCAGGTTTCCACAGTGGCACGCCGTCAGGGACGGCTGATCCTGGCCGACCGCGGCTACTTCATCTTCCTGGCGCTGCTGCCGTTCGTCCTTGCCGGATTGGTGCTGTCGGTACCCGGCAGTGCCGGTTTCAATGTGGCGTTACCCGACAATCCGAACGAACCCGGACTGCTGCTGGCGCTGACGAACCTCGGAGCCAGCTTCCTGGGTCTGGCGCTGACCATCCGTGACCTGATCGGTGAACGGGTGATCTTCCGCCGTGAGCAGGCGGTGGGCCTGTCGGCCACCGCATATCTGCTCGCCAAGATCATCACCTACTGCGGAGCCGCCATCGTGCAGTCCGCGATCATGACGGCCGTCATCGTGATCGTCCGCGGTGGACCGACGCAGGGCGCGGTGCTGCTCGGGAACGCGAATTTCGAGCTGTGGGTCGCCGTTGCCGCCACCGCATGCGCGGCCACCGTGCTGGGCCTGGTGCTGTCCTCACTGGCCACCTCGGCCGAGCAGGTGATGCCGATGCTGGTGATCGCCACCATGACGCAGATCGTCTTCAGCGGTGGACTCATCCCGGTGACGGGACGTGCGGGGCTGGAACAGTTCTCGTTCCTGTTCCCCTCGCGTTGGGGCTTCGCAGCCACGGCCTCCACCACCGATCTGCGCAAGCTGGTGCCGGTGGGACCGCAGGACGAGCTGTGGAATCACGATGCCGGAACCTGGCTGTTCGACATGGGCATCCTGGCGCTACTCGCGCTGGTGATGGCCGGGTTCGTACGCTGGCGCATCCGCCTCAAGGGCTAGGTCCTCTGTCGCCCTAGCCGCCGTGCACGTCCAGTCCGTGCCCTGCGGCATACGCGACAGCCTGTGGCAGATCGACTTTCGCAGCCGTCAGGGTTGCGGTGGTCCACAACGTCGGGTCAATGCGGGCACCACGCAGGTCGGCGCCGTCGAGTTTGAGATTCTGCGTGCGGGCACCGGTGAAGTCGGCGCCGTGCAGATTGGCCTTGCGCATATCGGTGCCCACCAGGTTGGCCTCCCGGAAACGGCAGTCCGACAGGTCCATTTCACGCAGATCGAGGCCGCCGAGCGAGGACAGCGTGAAGTCGGTCTCGGTGAACTTCGACGGACGCACCCGGCAGTCGGTGAGAGTGGAGCCCAGCAGGCTGCACTGGCGGAACTCCGAATGCCATAGCGATGTGCGGCGGAAGGTGCAGTTCCGGAAGGCAGAGCCGATATGCAGCGATTCGGTGAGATTGGCGCCGCTGAAGTCGCACTCGGTGAAGACCACGCGCTCGGTGCGCAGTTCACGAAAGTCCTCGTCGTAGAAGGTCTCTCCGGTGATCTCACGGTCAGTCCAGTGCTCGGCCATGACTGACATCATGCCGGGCGGGTCCGTCAGACGTTCACATCGAAACCCAGGTCGATATCGCAGGCCGCCTGACCTCCACGGATTCCCCAATTCTCCGTCGCACTCTCCCGCAGCACAATGGTGACGTGATCCGGCGGTATCCCCAGCAAGGAAAGCCGTTTCACAATCTCGGCATAGAGGTTTCGTTTCGTCCCTATCGATCGGCCCGCGAAGCAGTCGATGGAAACAAAGGTGTACAGCTCCGGCCGGGCCAGGTTTGGCGCGTGCGAAAACCTGTGGGGTTCATGCACGACAAGGCGTACATGCTTGTCCCCTTCCGGTATCTGAAAGGCAGAGACCAGCGCGCCGTGGACCGCATCGATGATCGCCACCTCTTCGGCCTCGATGTATCGCCGACGGACCTCGACTACTGAACTGGGCATGCCGTGGATCATCACACGGTGCCGTCGCACAACCCAGTGGATTTCTTGGTGAGCCGCTGCCGGGCCCGACAGGAGCTGCAGCAAGATAGTGGGGTGTTTCGCATCATGTTTCACGAGCCCCGGATCGCCCCCAACACCGGGAACGCGATCCGGATGGTGGCGGGCACCGGGTGCGAGCTGCATCTGGTGCAGCCGTTATTCGACCTGTCGGAGGCGAAGGTGCGCCGAGCCGGTCTGGACTATCACGATATGGCCTCGGTGACGGTCCACGAGAATCTTTCTGCTGCTTGGGAATCGATGCAGCCGCAACGGGTCTATGCCTTCACCGCTCATGCGAGCGTCAGCTATACCGACATCGCCTATCAGCCGGGTGATGTGCTGCTTTTCGGCCCCGAGCCCACCGGACTGGATGCCGAGGTACTGGCCGATCCACACATCACCGAGAAGGTGCGCATCCCGCTACTCCCCGGCCGCAGATCACTCAACCTGTCCAATGCCGCAGCCATCGCCGCATATGAGGCCTGGCGTCAGCATGGTTTCGAAGGCAGCGTCTAACGGAAGTCCCGCGAGGCAGATCGGATACGCAGGTCCAGTGGTCGCAGCTGATCGGCCACCACGGTGATGGCTCCGCTGGCATTCTGCACCTGGCCACGAATGATCAGTGCCTGCGCGGTCACCGCCAGCTTGCGATACCTCGCCCACAGCCCCACCGAGCACACCACATTCACCATCCCCGTCTCGTCCTCAAGATTGATGAACGTGACCCCGGCCGCGGTGGCAGGCCGCTGACGATGGGTAACCGCCCCTGCCACCAACACCCGTGACCCGTCCGGCACATCGAAGAGCCCCTTGGCCGGAACAACACCCAGCTCGTCGAGCTGTTTCCTCAGGAACTGGGTGGGATACGCGTCGGGGGTGACTCCGGTAGCCCACACATCGGCAGCGGCCTGAGTCACCTCTCCCATCGGCGGCAGCACCGGAACCCGGGAGGACACCCCGACTCCGGGTAACCGGTCGGGGCGTTGCGCAGCGGCCGCACCCGCAACCCACAGCGCCTCACGCCGGGACATGCCAAAGCAACCCAGCGCCCCTCCAGTGGCCAGCGCCTCGACCTGTGCCGTGCTCAATTGGATGCGACCGGTCAGATCGAGCAGAGAAGCGAACGGGCCATGCGTTTTTCGTTCCTCGACAATTGCGTGAGCCAGGTCGCTTCCGATGTGGCGGACGGCGCCCAGCCCGATCCGCACCTCCAGGCCGGCATTCTCCAACGTCGCATAGGACAGGCTGGCATTCACATCGGGACCGTGCACGGTGACACCGTGCCGACGAGCATCGGCCACCAGGGACTGCGGCGAATAGAAACCCATGGGCTGTGCACGCAGCAGCGCCGCGCAGAATGCGGCCGGATGATGCAGCTTGAACCAAGACGAATAGAACACCAACGAAGCGAAGCTCTGCGCGTGGCTTTCCGGAAAGCCGAAATTGGCAAAGGCATAGAGCTTTTCGTAGATGCGGTCGGCCAGATCTCCAGTGATGTCATGCAGATTCCGCATGCCCTCATAGAATCTGCTGCGCAGCCTTTCCATCCGTTCCGGCGACCGCTTGGATCCCATGGCCCGGCGCAGCTGATCGGATTCGGCGGGGCTGAACCCGGCGACATCGACGGCGAGTTGCATCAGCTGTTCCTGAAACAGCGGCACTCCCAGAGTTTTATCCAACGCAGCCGCCATCGAGGGATGGTCATGTTGCCAATCTTTGTCAATCTTGTTGTATCGCCGGATATACGGATGTACCGAGCCACCCTGGATGGGTCCGGGCCGGATCAGGGCCACCTCCACCACCAGGTCGTAGAAACACGTGGGTTTCAGGCGGGGCAGCGTGGCCATTTGGGCACGCGACTCCACCTGGAAGACTCCTACCGAATCCGCACGGGCCAGCATCTCGTAGACAGCAGCCTCGGAGAGATCGATATGAGCCAGGTCCACCTCGATGCCCTTGTGCTCGCGGACCAGGTCGATGCAATAGTGCAGCGCCGAGAGCATGCCCAGACCGAGTAGATCGAATTTCACCAAACCAACTGCCGCACAATCATCCTTGTCCCACTGCAGCACGCTACGGTTCTCCATACGTGCCCATTCGACGGGCACCACATCGGCCAGCGGGCGATCACAGATGACCATGCCGCCGGAGTGGATGCCCATGTGCCGGGGGAAATTCTTGATCTGCTGTGCCAGGTCGATCACCTGCGACGGAATGCCGTCAACCTCCGCCGCATCGGCCAAGCCGCCCCAGTGCCCGAGCTGCTTACTCCAGGCGTCCTGCTGCCCCTGCGCAAACCCCAGAGCCTTGGCCATGTCCCGCACGGCCATTCGGCCACGGTAGGTGATCACATTGGCCACCTGCGCCGCATACTCGCGGCCGTATTTGTTGTAGACGTATTGGATGGCCTGTTCCCGTTCGTCCGATTCGATATCGATGTCGATGTCCGGCGGTCCATCGCGAGCAGGCGACAGGAACCGTTCGAATAAAAGACCATTGGCCACCGGGTCGACATTGGTGACCCCGAGCGCGTAGCAGACCGCCGAGTTGGCGGCGGAGCCGCGCCCTTGACACAGGATTTCACTGCGACGGCAGAACTGGGTGATGTCGTGCACCACCAGGAAATAGCCCGGAAAGTTCAGCTGCGCAATAATTTCCAGCTCGCGCTCGATTTGGGCGTAGGCCTTCTGCGCCCCCGCCCGGGAGCCGTATCGACGCGCGGCGCCTTCGAGGGCCAGATGCCGCAACCAGCTGTCCTCGGTATGGCCGGACGGGACGTCGAACGGCGGCAACTGTGGGGCGATGAGTCGCAGATCGAAGGCACACGCCTCCCCCAGCTCGGCGGCCGCTGTCACTACCTCCGGGCAGTGAGAGAACAGCCGCGCCATCTCGTCCCCGGAACGCAGATGCGCCCCGCCTACCGGGTCCAGCCAGCCCGCCGCGTCATCGAGACCCTTACGCGCACGCACCGCCGCCATCGCCATGGCCAGGCGACCTCTCTCGGGTGTGGCGAAATGCGCTGCCGTGGTGGCGATGACGCCGACACCGAACCGCGGGGCCAGCGCGGCGAGATCCGCGTTGCGTTCATCTTCGTCCGGGTGGCCGTGCCTACTGAGCTCGATGCTGACGCGATCGGCACCAAATCGGTGCACCAGATCTGCCAGCGCCTTCTCGGCCGCAGCAGGACCGCCGTCGGCAAGCGCCCGCCGCACATGCCCCTTACGGCACCCGGTCAGAATGTGCCAGTGCCCTCCGGCCGCCTCGGCGAGAACATCAAGGTCGTAGCGTGGCTTACCCTTTCGATCTTTGGGCGTTCCGCCCGACAGGTGCGCGGCAGCCATCTGCCGCGACAACCTCCGATAACCCTCCTGACCACGGGCCAGCACCAGTAGATGCACCGAATCCTCCGTGTTTCCCTGCCCGCCAAGGGATAATTCCGCACCGAACACGGTGGGTAAGCCGAGTTCCTTCGCGGCTTCCGCGAACCGGACGACCCCGTAGAAACCGTCGTGGTCGGTGATGGCCAGCGCCCTGAGATCCAGGCGTGCGGCCTCCTGCGCCATCTCCTCCGGCAGGCTGGCGCCGTCGAGAAAGCTGAATGCCGAATGCGCGTGCAGTTCCGCGTAGGGCACCGCAGACCGCCCGCGTTCCCGCGGGGGCGGCTCATAGGGCGGCCGCTTTCGGCTCCACGCCGGGCTATCCCCACCGTCACCCGGCGGGGCGTGGGGTTTGAGGCGCCCATCAAGCACCCTCTCCATTTCCGCCCAGGTTGGCGGACCCGGTGACCAGCCCACCCCAACAGTGTATCGAACATTTGTTCGAATTTCACCATCGGCAAATGCGACTCCAGCAAGGTAACTAACTGGATACATAAGATGTATGCTGGTGGCCATAGCACGCTCAATAGCGCCAAACACCCCACCAAGAACCCGGAGAAGCGAATGCCACACCACGGCAACTACACCCCCGAAAAGGTCACCTTCCCCTCGCATGACGAGGACATCGTCGGTGTCGTTCACCGCCCGCACGGCGACGGCCCCTTCCCCGCCGTCGTCCTGCTCGGTCCCTATTCATTCGAGAAAGAACAGGCACCAATCCACTACGCCACCCGATTGGCCGACGAGGGATTCCTGGCGCTGGCGTTCGATCCCCGCACAGTGGGCGAAAGCGGCGGCACTCCCCGCCGCCTTGAGAACCCGAAGATGAAGAATGAAGACGCGGTAGCAGCCATCGACTATCTACTCACCCGCGATGACGTCGATGCATCGCGCATCTTCGGGGCCGGTGTCTGTCAAGGCGGCCCTGAGATGCTCGACATCGCCTCCTACGACGGCCGGATCAAGGCCGTTGCCTCGGTAACCGGTTACTACCGCGACCGCGAAACCGACCTGTTCATGATCGCCGCCGGTGTCAGCGAAAACCCATTCGACGCGGCGACCGCGCCGACCACCGAGCAGCTCGAAACACTCCTTGAATCTCGGCTCGAACGAGCGCGTAAGGCCAAGACACAGTATGAGGAGACGGGTGAGGTCGTCTACGCACCTCTGGTCTCTCCCAACCTGGGTGACCCGGTCACCGGGGCCGAGGCCGGACTGCCCGGCCCGCTGGTGTGGAGCTGGTATGGATCGTGGACGCTCAAGGGCTGGGAAAATCGCTACGCCATCATGAGCGACCTCGACCACTTCGACTACACCACCGCGCCCGGAGTCGCCAGGCTCGAAAAGCCCGCTCTGGTCATCCACTCCGATAGCTGCATGAATCCGGCGGCGGCGCGGCGCCACTTCGAGTCGATCCCCACCACCGACAAGAAACTCATCTGGGAGAACGGCACCAACCACTTCCAGTACTACGACCAGCCCGACATCGTCGACCGCACTGTCGGCCATATCGCAGACTGGTTCAACAGCCACCTGGCCTAAACGGGGGGCGCCTCGGCTGGGCGAAGACAGAACCACTGCCCAGCCGAGGCGCTGCCGAAATCCATGGCGATCTACCTCTACGCTCATGACATGCCGCCCGACGCCTCTGCGACTAAGAAGCGGCTACTCGATGCCGCTTACGCGGAGTTCGCCGAACACGGCCTGGCCGGCGCGCGTGTCGATAGGATCGGCGCCGCCGCGGAGGCTAACAAGCGCCTGATCTACGTCTACTACACCAACAAAGAGACGTTGTTCGACATCGTGGTTGCCCACTCTATTCAGCAGATGTCCGAGGCTGTCCCGTTCACTCCCGAGGACCTGTCCGGCTACGCGGGTGCACTGTTCGACCACATGGTCGACCACCCCGAGCATCTGCGACTTGCCACCTGGGCGCAGCTGGAACGGCCTGTCGCTGGCCCAGCCGAAACCGCGGCTTACGCCGCCAAAATCAAAGCAATCGCTGAAACACGTTCCCTTTCAGGACGTGTACAGCCAGCCGACATCTTGGCCCTCATCCTTGGACTGACGACCGCATGGTTCGGTGCGTCGCCCGCCCTGCGCGGTCTCGCGGATTCCGAACCATTCTCTCCCCAGCGTCTGGCCACCCACCGTGCCGTACTCATCGCGACCGTCGAGGCCCTCATCGACATCGCGGGACGATGACTGACGCGCGATACAGACGCGGCTAGCCGGGCTCTTCGACCGTCCTGCCGAACACGATTCACGTCGCCCGGCTACCAAATCACGTGACGTCGACTGTCAGGTCGCGCGTATGTAACTAACTAGATAGTATCGCGATGCGGGCGATTGCTCGTAACGATCGGGCAAGAGAATTTGGAGGAACGCCACAGTGGCTCAGCATGGCAACTACACAGTCGAAAAGGTCACCTTTCCCTCTCACGGGGAAACCCTGGTGGGCGATTTGTACCGCCCCGAGGGGGACGGCCCGTTTCCTGTAGTGGTGACGCTCGGACCGTACTCGTTCGAGAAGGAGCAAGCTCCCACGCAGTACTCGACCCGGCTAGCCGACGAGGGTTTCGTTTCGCTCGCTTTCGACCCGCGCACGGTCGGCGAGTCGAGCGGCGAGCCGCGTAGGCTTGAGAACCCGGTGATGAAGAACGAGGATGTGGTCTCGGCTCTCGACTACCTGGTGAATAGACCCGATGTAGACGCATCGCGCGTTTTCGCACTGGGGATTTGCCAGGGTGGTCCCGAACTGCTCGATGTGGCCTCTTACGACGACAGAATCACAGCGGTCGCCTGTGTGACCGGCTACTTCCGTGACGCAGACGCCGACCTGTTTCCCGTCACCGCCGGGGTCGCAGCCAACCCGTTCGACGAGGCTTCCCTACCACCACGGGAGCAACTGGAGGCGCTGCTATCGGAGCGTCTGCAACGGGCACGTGAAGCCAAGGAGCTCTACGAAACGACCGGGGAAGTCATCTACCAGCCGCTGGTCTCACCCGATCTCGCCGATCCCACGGTGGGCTCCCGGGCGGGACTGCCTGGCCCGGCAGTGTGGGCTTGGTATGGGCCGTGGACATTGAAGGGCTTTGAAAACCGCTACGCCATCATGAGCGACCTGGACCACTTCGGATATTCCACCGTTCCCGGCGTCGCGAAGCTCCAGAAGCCCGCGATTGTCTTCCACGGCGACTACTGCTTGAGCCCGATTTCCGCCAAGCGGCACTTCGAGTCGATTGCTACCACAGACAAGAAGTTGGTCTGGGATAACGACGTGTTCCACTCGGACTACTACGACACACCCGATGTCGTCGACCGCACAGTGGGCGCCGCTGCCAACTGGTTCCGCGACCACGGAGCCTGAGTAATTCTGCACTCCGAAGGGAGCCACCGCGAGTCTGAATTTGCAGGGCCGCAAACGAATTCAGGCGCTCCTGTTGCGCGGCAGAAGGCGGGGCGGGCCACTAGGCCCGCCCCGCTCCGACTGCTCACTCTGGATGGATTCCGGCAACGGTTCCTTCAGACCAGCGATGACCTGGATCTGATCGGCGACCCGGTAGACCGAAGCCTCATCCACCAGCCCGAACAGCTTCTCGACGACGTCGTGGGCGGTCGCCGCGTCCAGGCCCACGATCCGTAGCTCGCCCTGATCTGCGCGCACCACCACCATCGCCAACCCCAAGACACGCGATAGCGAGTCTTGTCGCAGTTCCACCGTTCGCACCAGGGCAAACGGGATAACCCAGAAAGATCTGAACCACAACGTCTTCGATGCGATGTACAGCACCTTGTCGTCCAGGACACCCCACCGATATGCGCGGTAACGCTGCAGTGGCCGAAGCACCACCCACGCCAGCGCGCAGGAGATGCACAGCAGCCCCAACACCCCCGCCACATGCTCCAGTGGGGTGCTGGCGTAGGCCGGCTGCGCTGTCAGCGCCCACACCGCCGCCACCACGACAACCAGCGGACTGCATACCAATGCGTACTGGATGGCCCAGAGCACGGGAGCCGACCTGCTGGCACCGACTCCCACCGGCAGCACGGAAGCCGTAGGGGCCGTGTCGATCACCGCTACTCCCCCACTGCCGGAGCGAACCGGCGCATCCATATCTGCCGTATCGCAATGGCCGCAAGCACGAACACCAGCACCGCGGTCGGCGACCAGGCGATCGTACGGTCGAGCCCACCGAACGCATAGGCGATCAGGCACAACGAAAGGAACGGCACGCCCACCAGCTGCACGGCAGCTGGATTGAACGGCACATAGTCGGCGTAGCGGCGTGGCATGCCGTCGGTGAGCGGGGTATAGGCAGTCCACCCGTAATCCCAGCCCCGCAGGTTCAACCCCCTGTTCACCAAGGCGGCTACCACGAACGTCCACCAGGCAGCATTGCCGGCGGTGCGCGCAGCATGGAACACCCGAACGCGTGACATTCCTGGAGTATCCCCCATGGCTAACTCCCCAATGACGAACTTGTCACACATCGTTGACGAAACACCCCGAAACGGCAACGATGACTCCAAACGGGCCGATAAGCGGCCTAACAGTCTCAGGGGTAGCACGTGAAATACATCGTCACCGGCGGCACCGGATTCATCGGACGGCGGATTGTGACCCGAATCCTGGAGACCCAGCGCAATGCGGAAGTCGCCGTTTTGGTGCGGCGCGAGTCCCTGTCACGGTTCGAAAAGCTCGCCGAACAATGGGATGACCGCGTACAGCCGCTGGTGGGTGACCTCACCCAGCCCGATCTCGGCCTGCCCACCGAGGGAGATCCGGTCACCGCCGATCACATCGTGCACTGTGCCGCGATCTATGACATCACCGTGGACGACAAGGCACAGCGCGCCGCGAACGTCGAGGGCACGCGGTCGGTCATCGGACTGGCCAAACGCACCGGCGCCACCCTGCACCACATCTCCTCCATCGCGGTCGCGGGAAGTTATCAGGGCGAGTTCACCGAAGAAGACTTCGACGTCAACCAGGACCTGCCGACGCCGTATCACCAGACCAAGTTCGAGGCCGAACTGCTCGTGCGCTCGGAACCCGGTCTGCGCTACCGGATCTACCGGCCCGCCGTCGTTGTCGGCGATTCCAAGACCGGCGAGATGGACAAGATCGACGGTCCGTACTACTTCTTCGGAATTCTGGCCAAGCTCGCGCGGCTGCCCCGGTTCACCCCGATGATGCTGCCCAAGGCGGGACGCTCCAACATCGTTCCGGTCGACTACGTCGTCGATGCGACCGTCGAGCTGATGCACCAGGAGGGCCGCGACGGGCAGGCCTTCCACCTGACCAACCCCGAGGTGACCTACCTGCGGGACATCTACTCCGGCATTGCCCCTGCCGCGGGCCTGCCGCCCGTGCGCGGGTCGCTTCCCCACGCCATCGCCACCCCGTTCCTGAATGCGCGCGGCACGCTCAAGGTCTGGCGCAACATGGTGGTCACCCAACTCGGTATCCCGCCCGAGGTCATTGACATCACCGAGATCATGCCCACCTTCGTCTCCGAATCCACACAGGAAGCCCTGCGCCCCAGTGGAATTACGGTTCCCTCATTCGGCAGCTACGCCGGCAAGCTCTACCAGTACTGGCGCAAGAACCTCGACCCCGAGCGATACCGCCGCGACGATCCCGCCGGGCCATTGGTGGGCCGGCACGTCATCATCACCGGGGCATCCAGCGGTATCGGACGGGCCGCGGCCATCGCCGTCGCCCAGCGCGGCGGCACCGTTTTCGCGGTGGCGCGTGATGCCGAGGCACTCGACAGCCTGGTCGCGGAGATCCGTGAGGACGGCGGGCAGGCGTATTCGTTCCGCTGCGATCTGACCGACTACTCGGCCGTGGACGACACGGTCAAGAGCATCCTCGGCCAGTTCGGGCATGTGGACTACTTGGTGAACAACGCCGGTCGCTCCATACGCCGCTCGGCGATAAACACGGTCGATCGGTTCCATGACTACGAGCGGGTCATGGCGATCAACTACTTTGGCGCCGTGCGGCTGGTGCTGGCGCTTCTCCCCCATTGGCGGGAAAGGAAATTCGGCCACGTCGTCAACGTCTCGACGGCCGGTGTGCAGACCCGTAATCCCAAGTACGCGTCGTACATCCCCACCAAGGCGGCACTGGATGCCTTCTCCGATGTGGTCGCGACCGAGACGGTGTCGGATCACATCACTTTCACCAATATCCATATGCCATTGGTGAAGACGCCGATGATTCAGCCTTCTCACAAACTGAATGTGGTGCCGGGACTCACCCCAGAACACGCCGCTGCCATGGTGATTCGCGGTCTCGTCGAAAAGCCGACCCGCATCGATCATCCGATGGGCACCTACGCCGACATCGGCAGGTACATGACACCGAAGTTGACCCGCCGGATCATGCACCAGATGTATCTGGCATATCCCGATTCTCGGGCCGCTCGCGGCCTTGAGCCGGTCGACGAACGCCAGGATGTGTCGACCTCGCGCCGCCGCCCCAGGGCCGCCAAACGCGTTGCGGCCGTGTCAAAGCTGCGTATTCCGGGCCCCGTGATGAGGGCGGTACGCCTCATTCCCGGAGTGCATTGGTGACCTCCCGGGCCGCCCGGGTGCCCGCCTCGATGGCGCCATCCAGGTAGCCCGGGTGGTCGTGCGCCGTTTCGGTACCCGCCCAATGAATATCGCCCAGGGGCGCCGACGGGAGCGGCAACTGTTCGGTGAAACCGATATCGGGCAAGGCCATGTATCCGCCTCCGGCATGTTCGTCGAGGTGCCAGGACTTCTCGTGCCAGCCTGCCGGTTCGAGAACCTCCGGACCGACGTGCTCGGAGAGTGAGCCGAGCACCGCGCGGCGACGGCCAGCGGTGTCGAGCCCATCAAGTTCACGCGCCTCGGGACCGGCGACAAGCACGCACAGGTGGCCCGGCCCGCCCGGAGCGGTGGTATCGAAGACTGCCCGGCCCGGGCCGTCGAGAACCATGAACTCGCCGCCGGATCGCTCTCGCCAGAAAGGCTTCTCGTACACGGCGATCGCCTTGTACACCGACCCCATGTACATGTTCTGCTGCATCTGGACACGCTCGGCCGGAAGCTGCGGGCTGAAGGTGATGCGGGCCGCCGTGGGCGGCGGCGCGGTGACAATGACCTTCGTGGCGTGCACCTGACCCGAGGCTGTGTCGAGGGTGACTCCGTGTTCATTCCGGCTGACCGAGGTAACGCGGTGTCCCAGCTTCACTCGGGCACCCAGTTCGGCGGCCAGGCTTTCCACAAGCGCACCCGCCCCTTCGACGAGTAGGGAGTCTTGCGCGCCGCCCTTGGTCGACAGCATGGTCCGCAGACCACCTTGATGCCGGATCATCGAGATCATCGCGGGGATGGGCATCCGGTCCAGGTCCGCCGTCCAGGAGATCAACGCGATGACCTCAAGCAGCCGCCGGGTGGTGCGGCCGGGCACCTTGCGCAGCCATTCGGCCGCGCTGGTCGCGTGCCAGCGCTTCGGCGTCCTGAGACGCGAGAACACCTCCAGGCCGGTGAGAATGAGCACGCTCGGCAGTAGGGACGGGATCTTCACGCGGCGGGGTCCGTCGATCACCGCGGGCAGCGGACCCGTGTGCATGGGGAACTGAGTAAGGCCGAGTTCGGCGGCAAGTCCCATGACGCGGTGGTGATCATGGCCAATCCACTGGCCGCCCAAGTCCAGCCGTGAGCCCAGCACCGTGGTCTCTCCCATGACCCGCCCACCGAGACGCTCCGCCGCCTCCAGCACGATCACGTCGACGCCCTGCCGGTGCAGTGCGCGGGCAGCCGTCAGACCCGACAGCCCGGCACCCACGACCGCCACAGTGGTCGTCTGCGGTAACTCGTCCTGATGCATCCCACACTCCTTCCTGACCGACCGCCCGGCGATAGACCGGACGCCCTGAAAGCAATACTAGCCGCAGATTCAGTCAGTCGTATGACTTTGATGATTACCGGTGCTCTACCGCTTGTCGTATCCGTACACGGAGCTAACTGACGGTAGGTTGACGTCCATGGTTCCCGTTTTTGCCGACGTTGATACCGGAGTCGATGACGCACTGGGATTGATCTTTCTCCTCGCTAGCGAGGATGTAGAGATTGTCGGCATCGCCTCTACTGCGGGCAATGTCTCGGTGGACCATGTTTGCGCGAACAACCTGGGCCTGCTGGAGCTATGCAAGGCCCCGCAGATCCCGGTGTCCAAGGGCGTCGCCGAGCCGTTGAGCGCGGCACTGCGCACCGCCGAAGACACCCACGGACCCACCGGCCTCGGGTATGCCGCACTGCCGGATTCCACCCGCACACTCACCGATTACGACGCGGCCGAGGCCTGGGTGCGGGCGGCACGCGCACACCCCGGTGAGCTGGTGGGCCTGGCGACCGGCCCGCTCACCAACCTGGCGCTGGCCCTGCGCACCGAACCCGAGTTGCCCAAACTCCTCAAACGGCTCGTGATCATGGGCGGCTCCTTCGACTACCCGGGTAACACCACACCGGTGGCGGAATGGAATGTCGTAGTCGACCCGGGTGCGACGGCAGAGGTGTACGCCGCCTGGGGAGCAGCTGGCGTACAAGAACTTCCGATCGTGTGCGGCCTGAATCTCACCGAGACCATCGCCATGACACCGGAACATCTGATCAGACTGGCCGAGGCCGCGGGCGCCACCACCACCCCCCTGTCGGTGCTCGATCTTCCATCCAGCCGTTCGTCGGCGAACAACTCGCTGCTGCGGTTCATCGAAGATGCCGTGCGTTTCTATTTCGAGTTCCACATGAAGCAAGACGAAGGCTTCTTGGCGCACATGCACGATCCGTTCGCCGCCGCAGTCGCGCTGGAGCCATCACTGGTCCAAACCCGCTCCGCTACTGTCGATGTCGAGCTGACCGGTGATCTGACCCGCGCCATGACCATCGCGGACTGGAAGGGGCAGTGGGGCCAGAAACCCAACGCGCAGATCGCGGTGGAAACCAACCCCGAGGTGTTCTTCGAGCGATTCATCGAACGAGTCAGCGTCTTCGCGCGAAGGTTTGACGGCGCGCGCTAATTCCGGCGAGGCCGTCATTCATAAACGCCCTCCACATACCACCGCTGCCGCCGAAAATGCAGGAGCAGCGCCTGACCACCGCCCTTGCCTTCCAGCAGCACTTGGGCCCGAGCGGCCACCGATGCCCGGGTAGGAGTCGGTTCCCGTTCCTCCCACCATCGCTCATCGATCGGCCATGGCCCTGCCCACCAACTCAACTCCCAACGGCCATCGCCCCGCCGGACCCTGGCCGGTTCCCCCGAGAACATTCCCCGCCCGGTCACCGTCACCGGTGCTCCATCGACATCCAACAGCTCCACCGGTTCGCCATCCTCACCGAGCAGCACCGCAGGAGCCGGATCGGGCAGCCTCCCGGGCCACGGCGCATCAGGATCGGCCCGCGGGCGCAACTCATCCCCTAAGGGCACCAAAGTAATTCGTTCGGCTGGGCCCCGCCCACCGCTGACCACTCCCACCTGTACCGACTCCTCTCCCAACAGATCCTGAACTCGTGTCAATGCGCGGCGGGCCCGCTGGCGCTCCTCGGCGCCCACCGCTCCCCACAACGTCAACTGCAGCGCTTCGGCGGCCACCACTTCGACCGGCTCCAACCGCAACATCGCCACCGGCCCATCCAGAGACCGGCGCCGGGCAAGCCAGCCGTCAAGCTGCCAGCGGACCCGGTCGGCCGTCGCCTCCTCGGTGAGCGGCTCGGCACACCGCCACACCCGCGACAGCTCCTGGCCGTCCACCGTCACCGCGTGAATGGCCAACCGGGAGCAGGCCACTCCTGCCGAGGACAGCACCTCATGCAGGCTCATCGCCAGCGTGCGTCCCGCGAAAGCCGCCGCATCCACCCGGTCGATCGGCGGATCGCACGGCAGCGCGACTCCCAGCTCCGCCGGGACCGCATGCCCCGAGGGAGGACGCTGCGATTCAGCTCGCGCATGGCGGTGCGCCTGTACCGCGTCATCGTCGAACCGTGAGGCGACATCGGACCGCGCTAGTTCCGCGAAGGCACCCATGGTGCGTATTCCCATGCGCCACAGCAGATCAACCAAGTCTTCACGCTGCGGATGGCACAGGCTGGGTTCGGCAGCCATCTCTTTGATGGACAAGGACGCCAGGAACTCCGCATCCCCACTGGGCGGTACCAGTGCCGCATGCCGCGCGGCGTACACCGCCGTGGACATCTGATCGGCGATGCCCACCTGACATTCGGCCCCGGCCACCGACACCGCATCGGCCAGCCGCTCGGCCGCGGTCTGCTCGCTGCCGAAGTACCGGGCCGCACCGGCCACCGGAAGCGCCATCAGCCCCGGGCGCAAAATCTCGGCCCCCGGCACCAAGTCATCCACCGCGGCGATCATCGGCTCGAAAAACCGCGCATCGCGATCGACATCGGCCACCGCGATATGCAGCTGTGGACAACGGGCCTGGGACTCGCGGCGGCGCATACCCCGGCGGACTCCCAGCGCCCGCGCGGCGGCCGTGCACGCGGTGACCCTGTTGGCCAGGGTCACCGCCACGGGCCGGGTGGCAGGAAGGTCGGCCATCGCCGCGGCGGCCACCGCCGGCCAATCCGGGCACCAAATCGCCAGCACCCGTGGAGCTTTACGCTGTCGTTTAGGCGGACCTGATCGAGCCACGGCTGCCACACACCTCCCCGGCAGCTCTTGAGCTGGACGCCGCCGCCCCGGCGGCTCTGGGCGCCCTACGCCCCGTTGCCCGGACCGTCGTCCGCACGCCACGAATTCGGCCCAGGCCACAGGCGGACACCCCGTCATAGCCGGTTACCCGGGCCTGCAACCGCACCGCGGCGCCTTCCCAGTCCCCATCGGCAACCAACAGCGTGCATCCGTTGCTGTGCGCCCGGGCCACCATCGCGCGCGCCGACGTCGAGGTCACCTTTCGTCCCCCCAGACCCAGCACCACCAGATCCATCCCGTCCATAAGCACCGAGGCCACCTCCACCGCACTCAGACCCGGGCGAGGAATCAGCGCCAAACGGCTCAGGTCCGCTCCCTTTTCCACCGCCGCCAGCACACTCACCTCCGGCATACCCACAATCGCGGCGTACCCGCCCGCCGCGGTCACCGAAGCCACCACATCCAAGGGCAACGACCGGGCCCCGCTGGCCACCGCGACCGTGCCGCGCCGCAACACGTGACCTATCGAGCTGGCCAGCGCATCGGACACCGGCAGCAAAGATTGAGCATCCGGTAACGCCTCGTGAAACCGCCCCGCCGATGACCTGTCTCCGCCAACCTTTCCCGATATCGCAGCCATCTGCTGCCGGAGCTTTTGTAGCTGGTCAGCACGGTTCACCAGCATCTCGTCGGCGGCCGCCACTGCCGTCACAACCGCACCTCCAGACACACTCGACTAGAACATATGTTCGATGACTGGAGTAAACACCTCGCCACCGACAACCGTCAAGGCAGGAGGTAGGAACTGGGCCGCTCTGCCGACACACCGTGTCGTGGCGGATTCGTATCGCACATACCCGCCATGGGGCGCGGTGTCGACGAGACCTAGTCGAGCTGGCGGGTGTGCGCCCAGCGGGTCAACGCGTTGCGATTGGACTGCTGAGTCTTACGCAGCACATTAGAAGCGTGCGTCTCCACCGTCTTGACCGAGATCACCAGATCCTCGGCAATTTCCCGGTAGGTGTATCCGCGGGCAAGGAGCCGCAGCACCTCAAGCTCGCGTGGGGTCAACGAATCCAGCTCCGGATCCAGTGCCGGCTCCGGGGTATTCGACCGCCCGGTGAACGAATCGAGCACGAATCCGGCAAGCCGCGGGCTGAACACCGCATCCCCACCGGCCACCCGGCGCACGGCCTCGGCGAGTTCACTTCCCGAAATCGTCTTGGTGACATAGCCTCTGGCTCCCGCACGAATCACCGCGATGACATCCTCGGCGGCATCCGACACACTGAGCGCAAGAAAGACTGGTCCCGAGCCGCCGACTCCGTTGATGACGGCGACCCCTCCGCCGGAGGGCATGTGCACATCGAGCAACACCACATCCGGTGCACTGGAACGTATTCCGGCGACCGCCTCGACAACCGAACCGGCCTCGCCCACGATCTCGATATCCGATTCACCGGCCAGCTCCGCCCGCACCCCGGACCGGAACACCCCGTGATCGTCGACCAGGAATACCCGCAGCATCACTCTTCTTTCTCGTCGACGTCGTAGAGCTTGTACGGCATGGTAATTCGCACCTCGGTGCCCTTGCCGATCTCCGACTTGATCTGCACCTGCCCACCCCGGCGCATCACCCTGGCTTTGATGGAGCGCACGATGCCCTGCCGATCCTGTGGCACCGCCTCCAGATCAAACCCCTTGCCCCGATCCCTGACGAACACACTGATCTGGCCGGGTTCCACCTCGGCATACAGGTTGATATCCGATTGCCCGGAATGTTTGGCAGCATTGACGAGTGCCTCGCGGGTTGCCCCGATCAGCGCTCGTCTGGTCTCGGGCTCCAGAGATAGGTCGGCATCACCGACGATCACCGAATTGACCACCACGGTATGCGCATCCTCCACCTCTCCGGCCACGGTACGTAGCTCCTGCGCCAGGGACGAGTCCGAGGACACCCCCGCGGAGAACAACCAGCTGCGCAATTCGCGTTCCTGGCTGCGAGCCAGCCGTAGCACCTCGCTGGGGTTATCTGTCCGCTTCTGGATCAGCGCCAGCGTCTGCAGCACCGAATCGTGGAGATGCGAGGCGATCTCTTCACGCTCTTCGGTACGGATGCGCGCGGCACGCTCGGCACCGAGGGCACGCCACAACCGCAACCACAAGGGCACCGTCAGCAGCATTGCGCCCACCAGGGTGGCCGCGATCGCCACCAACGAGTCACGCAGCGAGGACAGATCCACATTGCGCAAGACCACCACGGCGATCCCGCCGAAGACCAGTGCGGCACCGGCAATAACCCGAACCAAGGTCAATAGCGACGATTTGCCCGACTCCCCCAGCACGGCCGAACTCGGCCCCTGCGAATCGAATTCGCGCCACACCACGGCGAGCCCCACCAGTGCCAGCACGATGGGGAAAACCAGTGCCGCCGTCGAACCACTGACCGTCGACATCAAGATGATCAGCGCGGCAAGACTCAACAGCAATAACCCCGTCGCCCGCCTGCGGTCCGTTGCGCTGACAGCGGCAACGTCGTCGCCCGGCGGCATCAGCAGCCACAGCAGCCCGTACGCCGCGATGCCCATTCCGCTGGCCGCGCCAAGCACTGCGAAGGCCAACCGCACCCGAAACACCGGAACGTCGAGATGATCGGCGAGCCCCCCGGCGACCCCGGCGATTACCCGGCCACCGGTACGCCGACGCAAGGGCGGGGCGGCAGTCAGCCGATTCCCGCTGGCGAAGGCATTCCGAAACGTGGGACTCACCTCTGCGATACTGCCATGGCAAAGCTCCATAGGGCATCGGGCTTATCCCTGAACCCCCGCCTTGCAAAGATCAGGGTGAATCCTGATGGCGGACATGCCCGCGACTGGGCAACATAGCTGTCATGGACACGGATACCACCACCAAACGGACGCCGTCCTCCACGCTCGGAGACATGTGGCGCACCCGGCCGTTGCGGCTGCCCGGGCACGGCAAGCTGGCGGGTGTTGCCGCGGGAATCGGCTACCGGTACAACGTGGACCCGCTGCTAGTGCGCGTAATCTTCGTGGTCACAACAATTTTCGGCGGGGCAGGCGCCATCATGTATGTGGCGTGCTGGCTGCTGATGCCCACCGCCCGCTACACCACTCCGTACCACGAGTCCAAGGTGAAGATGGTCTTCTGGATCATCGTCCTGCTGCTTGTCGGCGGACCCTTCATCGACCCCGACCGCGATCCCTGGGGATTCGTCAGTGCCGTTGTCCTGCTCGGGGGCTGGTATCTGCTCTATCAGCGCCAGACCGAAACCCCACCACCTCCGGCGAGTTCGACGACGCAGCCCGGCCCGGCCGAAGATGGCGAACCGAACAGCCATACCGCGGCCACCAGCCCTCTCTTACCGCCTCCCCCACCCAACTGGGATCCACTGCGGGCGGCCCCTTTCGCCTGGGATCTACCCGATCCGGCTCCCCTGCCGGCGCCTCCGGCCAAGCCCAAGTCGCCCGTACCCAAGGTAACCATCGGCGCGGCACTCATCGTCAGTGCTCTGCTCGTGGCCATCGGACTGCTGGGCGCCAACTGGGTGACACCCGTCGTGGTCGCGGCAGCGGCACTGGTCGTCCTCGGGGTCGGCTTACTGGTGGGTGCATGGCTTCGCAGCGGCTACTCACTGCTCTTTCTGGCGATACCGCTGGCCGGGTTCGTCGTCGTAGCATCCTCGATCGGTCCGCTCGAGGTGTCACTCAACGTCGGCGACCAAAATTACCGTGTCACAGAGGCTTCCGATATCGAGGAGTACTACGAGGTCGGCGTCGGCACGATCACCCTTGACCTCACACAGGTCACGCTCACCAACGATAAAACGGTCTACCTCGACGTCGGGATGGGCGATATCCAGGTACTCGTTCCCCCTTCGATGAATGTACGCACCTCGTGCGAGGTGGGCATGGGCAGCTTCGATTGCCTGCCCTCACCCAAGGGTGTCGGCCCCGTACTGACAATCAACGCAACGGCAAATGTAGGAAGCATTGAGGTGCAACGTGTCTGAGAACATCGACGAACCAACGACCGGCACCGACAATGAGCTCACCGCGGAAAATCCCGTGACGACTACCCCGGAGGCCGACACCGACGAGAAGGGCAGACCATCCATCTTGCTGGCACTGTCCGGGCTGGTCGCCCTGCTCGTCGGAGGCTGGGCTTTGACCGGCCAGGACTTCGGAGCGCTAGTGCACAGCAACCTGCTCGGCTGGATGGCGATTGCCGTGGCGATCGCCATCGGCGTTGCGCTGGTGGCGGTTCCAACCCGCCGTAACCGAACCTAGGTAGCTCACTCCCATTCAATGGTGCCGGGCGGCTTGCTGGTGATATCCAGCACTACCCGGTTCACCTCGGGAACCTCGTTGGTGATTCGCGTCGAAATCCGCTCCAGCACCTCATAAGGCAGGCGGGTCCAGTCAGCGGTCATCGCGTCCTCACTGGACACCGGCCGCAATACGATCGGATGCCCATAGGTGCGTCCGTCGCCCTGCACCCCAACCGAGCGCACATCGGCCAACAGCACCACCGGGCACTGCCAGATGTTGCGGTCCTGACCAGCGGCGGTAAGTTCCTCGCGCGCAATGGCATCGGCACGGCGCAGGGTGTCCAACCGATCGGAGGTAACCTCACCGACGATCCTGATGGCCAGCCCGGGCCCCGGGAATGGTTGGCGGCCAACGATTTCCTCGGGCAGACCCAGTTCACGGCCTACCGCGCGGACCTCGTCCTTGAACAGCAGCCGCAGCGGCTCCACCAGGGTGAAGGTCAGATCTTCGGGGAGCCCGCCCACGTTGTGGTGGCTCTTGATGTTGGCAGTGCCACTGCCGCCCCCGGATTCGACGACATCGGGGTACAGCGTGCCCTGCACCAGGAACTCGATGCCATCCTCCGAGTTGCCGATCGCATCGGAGACGGCGCCCTCGAACGCCCGGATGAATTCACGGCCAATGATCTTGCGCTTGGTCTCCGGGTCACTGACACCGGCAAGCTCACCCAGGAACTTTTCCGCGACATCGACAGTCACCAGCTTGGCGCCCGTAGCCGCCACGAAGTCGTGCTCCACCTGCGCCCGCTCACCGCTGCGTAGCAGCCCATGGTCAACGAACACACAGGTCAGGCGGTCGCCGATGGCGCGTTGCACCAGGGCCGCCGCCACCGCTGAGTCCACCCCGCCGGACAGCCCGCACAGCGCACGCCCGTCTCCGATCTGCGTGCGCACCTGCTCGACCAGCGATTCGGCGATATTGGCTGCCGTCCATGCCGATTCGATGCCCGCGAACTCATGCAGAAAGCGGCTGAGCACCTGCTGTCCGTGCGGCGAATGCAGCACCTCTGGGTGGTACTGCACCCCGGCCAGACGCCGTGCCCGATCCTCGAAAGCCGCCACGGGAGCACCTTCGCTGCTGGCGACCACGGTAAAACCTTGGGGTGCTTCGGTTACCGCATCGCCGTGGCTCATCCACACGGGCTGAAGGCCGGGCAGGCCCTCATGCAGGTCTCCGCCCACGACCTTCAGCTCGGTGCGGCCGTACTCGCTGGTGCCGGTGTGTGCGACGGTTCCGCCGAGCACCTGCGCCATGGCCTGAAAGCCGTAGCAGATACCGAAAACCGGAACATCCAAGTCGAATACGGCGGGGTCGAGTTGAGGTGCACCCTCTTCGTAGACGCTCGATGGACCACCGGACAGCACGATGGCCCGAGGGTTGCGTTCCTTGATCTCATCGATGCTCGCCGAGTGCGGGATCACCTCGGAGAACACCCGCGCCTCACGCACGCGCCGCGCGATCAGCTGCGCGTACTGTGCCCCGAAGTCAATGACCAGAACCGGTCGGTCGCCATGCTGCTCCGTTTGCGCCACCGGCTTAGCTTAGTGGCGCTGGGGCTACTTCCCGCTTGCGGGGGACTAGCTGACCGACCGCACGGGTTCGATCGGCAGACTCCGCAATGCACCGGGCGCACCTGCCGGGACGACGGGGTGCGACGGGGGAACCGCCGCCATCCGCTGATACGGCAGACCCTGCTCCGGCCGCAGATCCGTCTCGCCCTTATTGGGCCACAACGACGCCGCTCTCTCGGCCTGTGCGGTGATGCTCAGCGATGGGTTGACGCCCAAGTTGGCCGAGATGGCCGCACCGTCCACGACGTACATGGTCGGGTAGCCGTACACGCGGTGATACGGATCGATGACACCGTCCTCCGGGCTCGTTCCGATCACGGCCCCACCCAGGAAGTGCGCGGTCAGCGGGATGTTGAACAGCTCGCCCCAGGTGCCACCGGCCACACCGTCGATCTTGGCGGCCAGTCGCCTGGTGGCCTCGTTGCCCGCGGGAATCCAGGTGGGGTTGGGCTCGCCGTGGCCCTGCTTGCTGTCAAGGCGCCGCCAGAACAGCGTCTTCTTGGTGAAGGTGGTGATCGAGTTGTCCAGGTGCTGCATGACGAGGGCGATCACGGTGCGCTCGCTCCACTGCGTCACGTTGAGCATGCGCAAGGTGCCCCTCGGATCGGCACGGGCGGCCTCGATGAGCTGACGCCACCGCGACTTCTCGCCGTCTCCGTCGGTCATCAGGGTCTGCAGTAGACCCATCGCGTTGGAACCCTTGCCGTAGCGCACCGGCTCGATATGCGTGTCGCTGGTCGGGTGGAACGACGACGTGATGGCCACTCCATGGGTGAGGTCCAAATCGTCCTTGTACTCCAATCGGCCTGCACCGACGATGGATTCGGAGTTGGTCCGGGTCAGCACGCCCAGGCGCTGTGACAGCCGGGGCAGCAGGCCCTTGTCCTTCATCTTGAACAGCAGGTTCTGGGTGCCCCAGGTCCCGGCCGCAAGCACCACATACTTGGCCGTGTAGGTCTTGCGTCGCTTGCGCATCCAGCGACCGGTGGTCTTGGTGGAGACTCGCCATATTCCGTCGGCGCCCTCCTCGACAGCGGTGACAGTGGTGAGCGGAATGACCTGGGCGCCAGAGGATTCGGCCAGTCCCAGATAGTTCTTGACGAGGGTGTTCTTGGCTCCGACCCGGCAACCGGTCATGCAGGAACCGCACTCGGTGCAGCCCACGCGGTCGGGCCCGGCACCGCCGAAGTAGGGATCGGCCACCTTGACTCCGGGCGCCTTGGCGCCTTCGGGCCCGAAGTACACACCCACCGGGGTGGCGACGAAGGTGTCACCGGCGCCCATGTCGTCGGCGACTTCCTTGATGAGCCGATCCGCGTCGGTGAAGGTGGGGTTCTTCACCACACCGAGCATCCGCTGCGCCTGCTCGTAGTGCGGCGAGAGCTCGGAACGCCAGTCGGTGATGCCCCGCCACTGTGGATCGCTGAAGAACGGCTCCGGCGGCACGTACAGGGTGTTGGCGTAGTTCAGCGATCCACCGCCCACCCCGGCACCCGCCAGGATCATGCAGTTGCTCAGCAGGTGGATCCGCTGAATCCCGAAGCACTTGAACATCGGCGCCCAGAGGAACTTGCGCAGATTCCACGACGTCTCGGCGAATTCCTCGTCCGAGAACCGGCGGCCGGCCTCCAGGACGCCCACGCGGTAACCCTTTTCGGTCAATCGCATGGCGGTGACGCTCCCGCCGAATCCGGATCCGACAATGAGGACGTCAAAGTCGGTATCTGCTTCAGCTTTCACAGGGACTGCTGCCGGTGATGACATCGTTGGCTACCTCCGCATGGTCACGTTACTGCCCAGTATGGAATACAACGAGGGGGGTAATGTAAATTAGGTCACCCTAAGTAGACACATGTCTAAGAGTTGACGGTCAGCCCGACCTTCTGAAATTCCTTCAGATCGCAGTATCCGGACTTCGCCATCGAACGACGGAGCCCACCAACAAGATTCAACGTGCCAAACGGGTCATCGGAAGGCCCGACGAGCACCTCGCTCAGCGGCGGCCGCTCCCCCACCGCCACCTGCAGCAGTGCGCCACGAGGCAGCGAGGGATGCGCGGCAGCATTCGGCCAGAACCACCCGTCACCGGCGGCCTCCTGGGCGGCGGCCAGCGGCGTCCCCAGTACGACGGCATCGGCACCGCAGGCGATGGACTTCGCGAGGTCACCCGAGGTGTGGATGTCGCCGTCGGCCAGCACATGCACGTACCGGCCGCCCGTCTCGTCGAGATACTCACGGCGGGCTGCAGCGGCGTCGGCGATGGCGGTCGCCATCGCGACACTGATGCCCAACACCTCTCCGCTGGTCGTCGCACCCGCGGTCTGCCCGTACCCGACGATGACACCGGCAGCACCCGTGCGCATCAGATGCAGCGCCGTGCGGTGGTCGATAACGCCACCGGCGACGACGGGGATATCCAGCTCGGAGATAAAGGTTTTCAGGTTGAGTGGCTCGCCGTCACGGGCCACCCGCTCGGCCGACACGATGGTGCCGTGGATGACCAGCAGGTCGATACCGGCAGAGATCAAGTGCGGGGTGAGCAGCTGCGCATTCTGCGGGCTCACCCGCACGGCGGTGGTCACTCCGGCACCGCGGACTTCGGCGATGGCTGTCGCCAGCAGCTCGGGATCGATTGGCGCCGAATGCAACTGCTGCAACAGCCGAATCGCGGCGGAAGGTTCCGGCTCCTTCTGGGCGACCTCGACCACTTCGGCGATGCGGGCCTCGACATCGGCGTGTCGGCCCCACAATCCCTCACCGTTGATGACACCCAGCCCGCCGGCCCGCCCGAGTTCTATGGCGAATTGCGGCGAAACCAGCGCGTCGGTCGGGTGCGCCACCACCGGAATCTCGAAGCGGTAGGCATCGAGCTGCCACGCCGTCGACACGTCCTGCGAGGAACGCGTGCGGCGCGACGGGACAATGTTTACGTCATCGAGTTCATAGGTACGACGAGCTGTTCTGCCCATGCCGATTTCGACGAGGTCACGCATGTTGACTTCCTTTGCGGTGCCGACTGTTAACGCACGTAGTAGTTCGGCGCTTCGGCCGTCATGGTGATGTCATGCGGATGGCTCTCCTTGAGCCCGGCCGCGGTGATCTGTACAAACTGAGCGCGCTGCAGCTCTTCGATGCTCGACGCCCCGGTGTACCCCATGGCGGCACGCAGGCCGCCCGTCAACTGATGCATGACCGTCGACAGCGGGCCGCGGAACGGAACCCGGCCCTCGATGCCCTCGGGCACCAGCTTGTCTTCGGACAACACGTCGTCCTGGAAGTAGCGGTCCTTCGAGTAGCTCCGCCCGGTGTTCCCGGCCGCACCGCGTCCCTGCATGGCCCCCATGGACCCCATGCCGCGGTAGCTCTTGAACTGCTTGCCGTTGACGAAGATCAGTTCACCAGGCGACTCGGCGGTGCCCGCCAGCAGAGACCCGAGCATCGTCGTGGACGCACCGGCGGCAAGCGCCTTGGCGATATCACCCGAATACTGCATGCCGCCGTCGGCGATCACCGGAACACCGGCCAGGTGGCAGACCGCCGAGGCCTCCAGGATCGCGGTGATCTGCGGTGCACCGACACCGGCCACCACACGGGTAGTGCAGATGGAGCCCGGACCCACGCCGACCTTCACCGCGTCGGCGCCCGCTTCGATGAGCGCCGCCGCACCCGACCGGGTCGCGACGTTCCCGCCGACCACGTCGACGCGCTCGCCCACCTCGGCTTTGAGCTTGCCCACCATGTCCAGCACCTTGCGGTTGTGCGCGTGCGCGGTGTCCACGATCAGCACATCGACACCCGCGTCCACGAGCGCCATGGCCCGCGTCCAGGCGTCATCGCCCACACCGACCGCGGCGCCGACCAGAAGCCGTCCGTCGCTGTCCTTGGTGGCATTGGGATGCTGCTCGGTCTTCGCGAAATCCTTGACCGTGATGAGTCCGGTCAGGCGGCCGTCGCCGTCGACGATGGGAAGCTTCTCGATCTTGTTGCGCCGCAACAGCCCCAGCGCAGCGTCAGCGGTCACTCCCTGGCGCGCGGTGATCAGCGGCGGCTTGGTCATCACCTCGGCGACCGGCTTGGACAGATCGGCCTCGAACCGCATGTCCCGGTTGGTGATGATCCCCACGAGCGCGCCCTGAGGATTCACCACCGGCAGACCGGAAATCCGGAACCGCGCACACAGCGCGTCGACCTCGGCCAGGGTGTTCTCGGGCGAGCAGGTCACCGGGTTGGTCACCATGCCGGCCTCGGACCGCTTGACGGTCTCGACCTGGCCGGCTTGATCCTCCAGCGACAGGTTGCGGTGCAGCACGCCCATCCCGCCGGCACGCGCCATGGCGATGGCCATCCGGGCCTCGGTCACGGTGTCCATCGCCGAGCTGACCAGCGGGACATTGAGCCTGATCCGCTTGGTCAGCTGAGACGAGGTGTCCGCACCGTTCGGCAACACATCCGATGCCGCGGGCAGCAACAGCACATCATCGAAGGTCAGACCGAGCATGGCGACCTTGTGCGGATCGTCGCCGCCGGTGTGGACGGACCCTGCCGCAATGGTCATTCAAGCCTCCATGCCAGATAGCCGTCGTATACATCCCCAGTGCGCAATGGATGCGCAATAGAGCGGATTATGACCATCCTATCGGCTCGCCTCGTTCTCGATATCCCCGGACATGCCCCAGGTGAGCTGGCGCGCGAACCCGCGAATTGCGTACTCTAAGAGTGTGCGCGACCACTTTCCGCCGGGATTGCCACCTGACCCCTTCGCCGACGATCCCCATGATCCGTCGGCCGCGCTCGATGCGATCGAGCCGGGCCAGCCGCTGGACCCGCAGGAGCGAATCGCGGTCGAGGAAGATCTCGCGGATCTCGCGGTCTACGAGGCACTACTCGCCCACAAGGGAATTCGCGGGCTAGTCGTTTGCTGTGACGAGTGCCAGCAGGACCACTATCACGACTGGGACATGCTCCGCGCGAATCTGCTGCAGCTGCTCGTCGACGGAACCGTCCGTCCGCACGAACCTGCCTTCGATCCCGAGCCCGAGGCCTATGTGACCTGGGATTATTGCCGCGGATACGCAGATGCCTCACTCAACGAAGCAGCGACGGACCGCGACGGATTCCGCTGATTTAGCCGCTTTCGGCTTACTCGCCGGCGCTCGTGCCCGAGCCGCCGCCGTGGCTTGACGACCCACCCCCGGGATTGGCCGGCGCCACCGGCGCCGAGGTCATCGGCGGCGCATGCCGCGACGGACCGTCCGCACCCGAGCCCGCGCTTCCGCCACCGCCGGGGAACCCATTGATGCTTCCGGAGCCCGGGCTATTGATCGAGCCCGGGCTGTTGATGGAGCCGGGGTTATTCACGGGTGCCTGGAAGATCGGCACCGGGTTGTCCGGGGTGCGAGTGATCGGCGACGGCGCCTGAATCGTCGTCGGCGCGGTGATGACTGGAGTGTCGGCGGCTCCGCGCGGGGTGGTGACGATGGTCACCCCGCCAGGAGTCGTCGGGGCGGTCACGATCGACGCCGTCGACGGCACCACGGTGCTGACCGTCACGCTCGGCACCGACGTCGTCACCCCGGGGGACGGACGTGGACGTCACGGGCGTCGAGGGCGCCGTCGTTGTCTCCGTCACGATGGACGGGGTCGACGTAGCCGTTGATGTCGATATCGACGGTGTCGAGGTCGACGTGGAGCCAGCGGAGCCGGAAGTGCTCGTCGATGTCGAACCGGGAGAGCTGGTGGTCTCCGTCGGCGCCGAGGTGGTGGCGGTCGTCTCCGACGTGGATGTGGACGGCGTCGTGGACGTGGACGTCGTATCCGACGCCGAGGTCGATACCGACGTCGGAGAAGTGGTCGAGGTCGTGGTGGCCGCAATCACCGGCGGTGACAGCATGATTCGCGGAGTCTCGGTCGCCATCTCCGGCGGCACCGTCGCCACAGGGTCCTTGGCGTCGATCCTGACCTCCGCCTGCTGCACCCGGCTGGCCAGTTCGGCCTTCTGCTGGGCATCGCCGACCTCGTTGACACGCGCGGCGGCCACCCCGAGCTGCTGCTGCGCGCCTTCCCAATCACCTTGGGAAATAAGCTTTTCCACCTGGGCGAGTTCGGTCTGCGCCGACAGCACCACAGGATCGGTGCGCACTGTCGGGCCCGCACCGAACAACGAGGTACGCAGCCCATACAAGGCGTCACCGGGATGCGATTGGTAAACCGCCGCACCGAATCCGCCGAAGAGCAAGGTGACGGCGGCGGCCGAACCCACCGTCGTGGCCAGCAGCCGCGAACGGCCACCACGCTCACGCAGCGCGTTACGCGCCTGCCCCAGAGTGGGTTTGGCCGGCATCGGTTCGCGCCCAACATCCTCGCGCCACGCCGCCAACATCATCGCCACGGCGTACTCGTCGGAATCGGAAGTCGCCACCGGCAGATCTGCCGCGATGGCATCGATCATCCGGTTGGTGCGCCGCAGTGCCGCGAGGTCCTCGGGACCCTCGTTCTCCTGCCAGCCCTGGCCGCCGGGGAACCATCCGCGTCCATCAGCCACGGTGATCACCGCCCGCCCGCGTCATCTCTGCCTTCAGTCTCTGCAACGCCCGGTGCTGCGCCACCCGCACCGCGCCCGCACTACTACCCACCGCATCGGCGGTCTCTTCCGCCGACAGACCGACGACGACCCGAAGGATCAGGATCTCGCGCTGTTTCTCGGGCAGCACTTCCAGCAGGGCCTGCATCCGTCGCGCCGACTCGGAGTTCAACGCCTCCTGCTCGGGCCCCGCATGACGGTCGAACTGTTCCGGAAGGCTCTCAGCCGGATCGGACTTGTCTCGAGCCATCGCACGATGCGCATCGGCCACCTTGTGCGCGGCAATGCCGTACACAAAAGCCAGGAACGGGCGTCCCTGATCCTGATAGCGAGGCAGCGCTGCGATCACCGCGAGACACACCTCCTGCGCAACATCGTCCGCGGAGAGACCACTTCTTTCCGCAGTGCCGACCCGCGCGCGGCAATATCGCACCACGACGGGCCGGATGGCACTAAGTACCTCAGAGAGCGCGTCGCGATCGCCTTTGACGGCAGCAGCAACGACGTCGTCGAGCCCGCTCTCCGTACTTGTCATCGACTGCGCATTCCCCAGCGTTACGTGTGATGCACCGTGGTGGTGCTGTTACCTAGGACAATAGCGTTGGCTGCAGAGAGGGAACGCATTTAGTCCACCTCCTCGAGACGCCAACGGCCGCCCGCATGGGCTATCCAGGCAGCACAGTCGCGGCGAACAGCAACAAGGTCTTCACGGCTTTGCCCTGCCTCCCCGGAGGCGGGCAGACTCGCCAACATCGCCGCCAGCGCCCAGCGCAGCGGCACCAGTGCATTCGCCGTTGCGGCCTGCAATCCGCGGGCGGCGACGGCCGCGGACTCGTCGAAATCACCAGCACTGCTGAGGGCTGCCGCCAGCACCATCGCCGTCTTGACCTGGTGTCTTACCGAAGGCACGTCGAGCGCGAGACGTTCGGCGGTACGGGCGTACCGTAGCGATCGCGCACCATCGCCGGAGACCATCGCCAGCTCGGCGCGCACCCAGGCCAGCCGCAAAGGCAGGCGCCACGGCCAACGAACATCACCGTGCGCAGACAACGACTCAGCCTGATCCAGTAAAGACTGAGCAAGCGGGAACCGCGCCAGTCCCAGCGCATCGGCCGCCAACCCGATGAGCGCATCGGATCGAGCCTCCGCATCAGCATCGGCCATCGCCAACGCTCGGCCGTCCAACCCACGCGCCTGTGCGTGCCACCCGAGCTGACGCACGAGGGATGCGCGTGTGCTCAGCGTGCGCGAGGCCAAGCCGCCGGGCCGAGACACCGCGATGGCGTTCAGCTCCGCATGCGCGGCGGCATAGCGTCCGGCTCCCCCGAGTGCCACGGCACGCAGCCAGACATCCTCGGGCGTGGCGGCGGGAGGCAGTGGCCAGATTGCTGGAAGCGGACCGAAGGCTGCGGCGGTAAGCGCGGCGGCTGCGGACGATCGGGAAGTCACCATGGGCGCGGTCACGGTACCAATTCCCCAAGAAATGGAGTTAACAGTTGATGCAGCGGATGTTAAATCCACGTCAACGGATGGCGTAAACAGTTGCCGAACGCCGCGTTAAGGAAACGGAAAACCCACGGCCAAAACGAGCTGACCACGCAGGTGAGCGAGCGTTACGTACCAACGAAGAGCAAAGACGATGAACGTGATGTTAATTCTGGACCTAATGACGTGATGTTGCCATGATCATCGCCTATTGACTGGATTTCGACCGCGCACCTACTTTGTGTACACCGCTTGTCATCGGCGACACGTCTGGTGCTACTTCACTCACGCGCAGGTCGACTGCGCGCGCAGCGAGAGGGTTAACCACATGCCGCAGCCACAGCAATTGCCTGGGCCCAACGCAGATATTTGGGATTGGCAGATGAAGGGCCTTTGCCGAGGGGTCGATTCGTCAGTGTTCTTTCATCCCGACGGTGAACGCGGCCGCGCCCGCGCACAACGCGAGATGAAGGCCAAGGAGATGTGCCGGGCATGCCCGGTGCTGGTGCAGTGCCGCGCACATGCGCTGGCCGTCGCCGAGCCCTACGGAATCTGGGGTGGACTTTCGGAGTCCGAGCGCGAATTGATCCTGCGCCGCGGGATACGTCGCTCCGCGTAATACGTACAGCACGCGTTGGGCCCCCGCGACCAGATGGCGGCGGGGGCCCAACGTTTGCGGAGATCGACCTAGGCGGAGGAACCCGCCGACTGGTCGTCGACCTTCCAGTTGAACGAAATCTGCGATCCCTCTACCGCGGTCGCGGTGACCGTGACGCCGATGGTTTTTCCCTCTCCGTCGACGACCGCGCACCGCTGCGTTGCACCCTTCTCACCCTTCAGCGGCCCGTCACACGAGGCACTGGTGAGCGCGACCCCGGTCTTGTCCTTGATTCCGTCCTTGAGCCCCTGCTCCAGCCTCGCCTTGGCGAGCTCAGGGGACGACGAACCCAGGCTGAAGTTCGCCTCGCAGCCCGAGAGCAACAGCCCGGCCAGCGCAACCGCCGTCAGTCGTGACATCTGAGTAGCCATCTGTTCAGTAAACCTCCGACAGACGAAAACACCCCCGGGTCCTCGTAGGCCGGGGGTGTTTTCGTAGCGCTATCTAGTGGGCGTGGCCGTGGTGGCCGTGCCCGTGATCTGCTTCCTCGGCCGGCTTATCGACAATTGCGGTCTCGGTAGTGCAAGATTACAGCCATGGAAAATGGGACCAACCGCGCCCTCATAGTGACCAGGCTTTCACGTGTCACCGAGGCTACTACCAGCCCTGAGCGCCAGATGGAGATTTGCCAGGGTCTATGTAATGACCGTGGGTATGAGGTGGTCGGCCATGCCGAGGATCTCGACGTGTCCGGATCGGTAGACCCGTTTGACAGAAAGCGCAGACCGAACACCTCCCGTTGGCTAGCCAACGAGGTAGAGCCGTTCGATGTCATCGTTGTGTATCGAGTAGACCGACTGACCCGATCTCTGCGACACCTCCAAAAGTTGGTCCACTGGGCTGAGGACAACGGCAAGTTGGTGGTCTCGGCCACCGAACCTCATTTCGATATGACTACCCCGTTCGCCCCGGTGCTTATCGCGCTGATCGGCACTGTAGCCGAAATGGAATTGGAAGCCATCCGGGAACGAAACTCCTCAGCCGCTCGGCACAACATCCGCGCCGGAAGGTGGCGTGGTGGACAACCACCGTGGGGATATGTCTCCAGTAATGCCAGCGGCGAATGGCGTCTAGTCCCGGACCCAGAACAAGTCGAGTTGGTCAACGAAGTGGTGGCACGAGTACTCACGGGAGAGCCACTCCAGCGGATAGCCCATGATTTGACCAGTCGGGGCATCCCCACTCCCAAGGGCAAGGCAGAGTGGAACGTAACGCCGCTCAAGCGCTCCCTGACCAGTGAGGCGATGCTCGGATACGTCATATCCGACTTCAAGCCATTGAGAAACGACGACGGCTCCCCCATCATCCGAGCCGAGCCGATACTCAGCCGAGAGGTATTCGACCGGGTAAAGGTGGAACTTGAGAGCAGGTCCAGGCGTGGGCAGCCAACCAAACGAAGCTCCTCTCTACTACTGCGCGTGCTGTATTGCGGTGTGTGCCAACAGCCCGCCTACCAGTTCAACGGTGGTAGTCACAGCAAGAGCCCCCGTTACCGATGCTCCAGCAACGCCCGGAGTAAGAGTTGTGAAAACCTCACATTCCGTATGGATCTAGCAGACGAGGCGTTAAACGAGAATCTTCTCGATCTCTTCGGGGATTCCGAACGGCTAGAACGCGTTTGGGACACCGGGTCTGATCACTCGGCGGAGTTATCGGATATCAATGAGATGTTGGAGGATCTCACGGGGCTGGTGGGGACAGGGCCTTACAAGGTTGGAACTCCGCAGAGAAGCGCACTAGACACCCGAATCGAGACATTAGCCGTCAGGCAGGCCGCGTTGTCGTCAGAGGCCGTCAGGCCCTCCGGGTGGGTCTGGAGACCTACGGGTGAGATCTTCGCGAACTGGTGGAGCAACCAGGACACCGAAAGCCGGAACGTATGGCTTCGGTCAATGAATGTCCGTATGACGTATGACAATTCATCCGGTGCCATCTCCTGGGGCCTGGACTGGGGTGATCTCAAGAAGTTTGAGGAGCAACTCAAGCTCGGGAAGTCTGCGATTGAGGCGATAGAACGACTGAAGACGATGGATGACGACGAGGGTGCAACAGTCGGCGCGGATGGCTTGTAATCCTTGCCATGCGCTACGCCCGATTGGCTTCACGTATGGCGTCGAGAGCCTTTTGAGTGAGTTGGCCTCCAGCCTTTCCCGGCACAGTGGTGAGCATCCCAGCCTTGCGTGCCCGGTGTAGGTGTTGCTTGATGGTGTCCGAGGATCTGCCGGTCATATCTGCCAACTTGACCGCTACCGACCGCTCGCCCGACCTGACCAGATGTACGTATGCGTCTGCGAGATTCGCCAGGTAGCCATCTGACACGCCTTCGCGTCCTAGCACCCTCTGGAGTTGCTCCGTGCGGAGGTTGTGCATCTCGTCAGGTGTATCGAAGAATTTCTTTGCGTCTAACCACTTTTCGCGTGCAGCGCGGAAGTCAATCTGACGTAGCCATGTCGATGACAACCCGCCGATTAGTTCTTCGTCGGTCGCATCGTCGGTCGGCTTGATGGTGACGGTTGTAGGGCCTCCCTGGTCATCGTCATCCGGCCAGAAGAAGGCCACTTGCCATGGTCCTAGTTCCTGGTAGACGCCCACTTTTGGTATTCGCCGGTTCCCCTTCTTTGCCATGCGCCGATTATATACGGCTGTCCCAACACCTGTCGGTTCGACAACTGCTTGACAGACATATGTCTGTCAATCTAATGTCGATCATGATCAGAGCCTTGAAAATCGAATAGAGACCCAGCGGGCAGGTGAAAGCCCGCATACTCCCCTGAGGTACCTTGCCCGTGGGGAGACGAGAGCGAGCCGCGCTCAAATACACACCGCCACAAGGGGGATTAGTTTGCAGACACTTGAGTCAGTGACTCTTGAGATAGATGAGCCCCTGTGGCTCTATGCCCACGGGGACACCGAACGGATAGAGGTTTACCGCTCTCCGTTGGTTCGGGACGATGACCCGTCCCACGTAGTGATTCGCGAGTTCATTGCGGAGCACGGGCTCTCGTTGGCCGCGTGTGAAGTAGTACCTGACACAACGATGATGTTCGGACGTGCGGAGGCGTCGGTATGGGTTCGATGATCGAGAAACAGTGGGACCGTAAGGCCCAGAAGGTGAACTACCGGGTGACGCCTACGGCGAGCCGGTCCCGGTTCCTGTTGATGGATGCTGCGGAGCTTGTGCGGCTCCGTGACGAAATTAATGCCTTGGAGGGCATTCGGCGTGACGCTAGTCGATAACCGCAAGTTCTCTAAATTGGAATGGCTGAAACGCACTAATGGACACAAATTCACACTGTCTGAATTTCGGGTTATATTGTCGATTTTCAACCATTCAAATGAGGCCGGAGAAGACTCCTATCCAGGGTCGGAGAGAATTGCAGAAGAGGCGTGCATAACACGCACTACCGCATCCGAGGCTGTGCGCTCACTCATAGAGCGTGGATGGATTCGGGAGGTTGAGAAGGGCAGCGGCTACGCCCGGAAGTACTCCCGATACGCGTTGGTACCCGATGCTCCGCACGCACATAGTTCGTCCCCAGCCGACACACATATGTCGCCGGTAGACGACACATATATGTCGGCGCTGGCCGACACTAATCAGATCCTAGTATCAGATCATGGAACAGATCCTTTAGAGCTTCGGGTACAAGACCCGAAGCATGAAGAGAACCTTGTCGGTGGTTCCCCTGAGGGTCACCACCTCCCGGTGGAGGTGGAAGTTATAGGAACTGCCGCATCTAGCGGCAAGGAAGATCCATGGGGAGTTCCAAGATTTCTCTTACACGGAACTCCCGAATGGGAAGCGAACCAACTGGCGCTAGCTATTCCTTGGCCATCGAATAAGCCACTGCCAAAGTCTGGCGATCCTTTCGCCGTGTACAAAGACGAAATTACCGGGGAATTAATCCGATGACAGAGAATAGTGATCTGACGAATAAGGTCAGCGCATGGACCACGAAGCACGGTTGTGTGGTCCAGTTCTGGGGGATGAGGATCTACTACGGCAAGTGCACGCGGTGCGGGCACCTGGTGACGGGCCGCAAGCCCGATGTAGGCGGGGGAAGTTACCCCAAGCTGTGCCCGCCGTGCCGCCAGGCCGGTGGAGACCGCGCTAGGCATTCCATGGCAAGACTTCGCAGGGAGCGGAACGCGAGACGGGATGCCCAGTTCATCCAGATCGGTATCACCCCGCCGAGGCAGGGTGTACCGCCGAGGGAGAGCAACGGCCAGCCGGTGATCTACCAACACCCCGACGAAGACGACCGCGAGCTGATGGATTGGTTCGAGGACGACACCCCCTGACCAGTACCTCTGTTACCCCCATGTACTACAGGGTAGAGAGGTAAATCCTCCCAAGAGCTGTACGCATCACGTCCACTTCCCCGCGATGGTGCGTACTCGCTAGCGCACGGGGTGAGATCTTCTGTCCTCCTGGGGGAATGACGCTCCCCCTGTGCTAGTCCCGATGATGCCCTGACCACTGAACCTTCCCCCGGTGGTCGGGGCATTTTCTATTTGACCTAACCCATGACGACATGGAGAGGAGAAATCGTGGCCAACCGAGTAGCCACTGAGTGCCCGAAGGGCCACCCCACGCTCACGCCTGAATCGCGAGACTCGCAAGGGTATTGCAGACAGTGCCGACGTGATCGACGTACTGCCCAACGTGCAGCGTTGGACGTTGTAGACGTATTTGTCACTGCCGGAGTGAGATTCGAGAACGACGGAGTACCCGTCGAACCATCTGAAGTTGTCGCTCAGCTCATCCGGCTCTACGACACCGGGAAGTACAACAACACAATCGGGTTGTCAGCTGCGTGAGCGTGTTATCGACCTATAGCTCCTCAGAGCCAACCTGGGTACAGCTCATCGAACATGGCCGATTCATCGCCGTAGGCGACGCCGACCGCCTAGACCTAGTTCACCATCCGAACATCGATACCGCCAATTCTGTTGTCTACGAAGAACTTAAAGAGTTCTTCGAACTGGTTGGCCTAGAGCGAGTAATCCGGGTACCCGTTCGTGACCTGGCCATTGACTACTCATCCGAGTTGGTTGATGTAGGCGGCGAGCCCCGATGGGCCAACGCGATCCGAGAGGTCTGGGTTCACCCACGACACTTTGACCGCCCTGTCGCCCAGTGGCCGCGTACACGCGAGTTCCGAAAGGCGTAACCCTATTCACCCGTAATCACCCGCCAGCGTCGCGCTGAGCGGGTTTTTTCATGCCCTGAGGAGGACACATGACCGACACCCGCAAGCCGTTGTGGAGACAAACCGCCGACGAACGCCGAGAAGCGAAGTTTCAGCGGTACTGCGAATCCAAGCACCGGTACAACGACGCGATCGAAGCTGCCGGAGATACCCCGTGGCACGAGGGCGACCTAGATCGTCGCCGTGAGCTGTTCAACCGGCGGTACAAGCCGGTCGCAATGCCATCCAACGGCGTTGCCTGACAGCCCAACAAGTCCCTATTCACTCCAGGTCCGCCAGTTAGGAGATAACCGCCGATGGCCGATAGTGCAGACGGTAAGGAAGTCGGGCGGGTCTCCGTCCGGGTTGTCCCGAATACCAACAAGTTTCGACAGCGGCTCAAAGAGCAGTTGGAAGAGGTAGAGAAGTCCGAGAAGGCCGATATCAACGTCGGTTTGGACTTCGATCCGAACTCTATCGTTACCAAACTTCGTGCGACGCTCGCCAAGGCGCAAGCACAAGTCCGTGACCTGAAGGTCGGTGTCGATGTAGATAAGTCTCAGCTGTTCGGCGCTGGCTTCTCCAAGTCGATAGCAGGGCTGGGCGAGAGCGCCGGATCAGCATCTAGTGCGATGGCAGGACTTGGCCGCAACGGCGCGATCGTCGCCGCTGTCATGGCCGCTGCCGCACCCGCTGTCGGACTGGTGTCCGGCCTGCTAGCCGGTCTGCCGTCGCTGGCCCTAGGTGCTGGTGTCGGTATCGGCGCGATAGCGCTTGGCATGGACGGGATTAAGACCGCAGCCAAGCAACTGATACCGGAGTTCTCCGCGCTAAAAACCAGTGTCTCAGGGGTATTCGAGCAGCGGCTCACGCCGATGTTCGATCAACTCCGAGCCGTGTTCCCCGTTCTGCAATCAGGCATGCAGAGTGTGGCGGGCGGCATGTCGGACATGTTCCAAGGCGTCACCGACGCACTGACCTCCGGTCAGGGAATAGGTCAGATCCAAACCATCCTCGGCCAAACCGGAGCATTCCTATCCGGCCTACAGCCGACCGTGAACACGTTCGCCCAATCGTTCCTGACACTGGGATCGGCTGGGGCACAACAGTTTGGACTTCTGAATGGTGTGCTGGGGACTTTTGCCGGCCAATTTGACGACATGGCCAACCGGATCACATCTAACGGTGCGTTTAACGGTGCCATGCAAGGAATGTCGCAAGTTCTCGGATCACTGCTGACGCAGTTCACCCGCATCATGGAGGTCGGGGTTCAGGCAATGGGCTCCCTCGGTGGCCCGCTGTCGAACATGGTCAACGGAATCGGTGATCTGTTCACAGCGATGATGCCCGGACTTACATCGTTCTCCGGAGTAATCGCAGATGTAATCGGTTCCCTCGGCAAGAATCTGGCTCCGATCTTCACAGCGCTTACTCCGGCCATACAGGCATTCCACAAACTGCTCGGACCACTCGTAACAGGCGTGCTGGATCAGCTAGGGCCGGTGCTGGCCAACGTAGCCTCCGCGCTCAACTCCGCGCTACTACCGGCATTCGAAGCACTACAGCCGGTAATTCCCCAGTTAGTGCAGGCGTTGGGAGTGATGGCACAGAACGTCGGTCAGCTGCTCACGACGGCTATCCAGCAGATTGCCCCGCTACTCCCTCAGCTGGTGCAGGGATTCGTATCGATGGTGCCCGCTGTCACCAGCTTCATGACAGCGGCTCAGCCCCTCGTGAGCCTGCTCATCGCGGCTACAGGCGCGGTACTCGGATTGGCCGTTGCCGTCGCAGGCAAGGTAGTCGGAGCAATCAACGCGATGGTCGGTGCTATCGCCTCGGTGATCACGAAGGTTTCCGAGTGGGTTGCCTCGGTGTCCGATGGCGTCAACCAAGTCACGACCTACGTCAGTGAGCTACCCGGCAAGATCAAGGCAGCTCTAGGCAACCTCGGAACTCTGCTGTTCGACGCCGGTAGGGATCTGGTACAGGGATTCATCAACGGTATCGGTTCGATGATCACCGGAGCCGTCACCAAGGCACGAGAGCTTGGCTCCGCTGTCACCGGAGCCGTTAAAAGCTTCCTCGGTATCCATTCCCCCTCACGGGTTATGGCTGATCTCGGTGGACACACCGGTCAAGGGTTCATCGACGGACTGGCCAGCAAGAAGAACGGGATGGTCAGTGCTGCTAAGGATCTGGTGAGCGGAGTAACCGACGAGTTCGGGAACATCGCTGACTTCGGTAAGAAGGGCGTTGACATCGGAGCCAACTTCGCGAAGGCGAACTTCGACCAGTTCAAGTCCGACGTAGGTATCGGCGGAGGAGCGTTCTCCACCATCGCAGAGCAAGGACTCGGCTGGGCGCAGGGCCTCATGGGCAATTCGTTCACGTTTAACGTGTCGAACATCGATGACGCGATACGCGTCAAAACCAACCAATTGAACAGGCAGGCCCTTCAATGGAATGGAGCGTAAGCAATTGACTAACAACGGATTAGCAGACTACTTCTCGGCGTGGGCAGCGAGTCGCCAGGGCGATTCGTTCGCCCGGTTCATCCAGTCAGCGGGTGAACCAACACCCGAGGAAGTGGTGGTATCCGCAGCCGTGGATAGGTCTCAGGGGCAAGGTGGTGCATCCGCACCTGCCAGTCCATCGCGTGACCCTGCCACCTTCGCCGACTTTATGGAACTGCATATCGGATAGCCCGATAGCTCTCAGTACCAACTAATTTCACTAGCCCCGTGTCGATGTGGCACGGGGTTCCTTTATATCACCAGGAGAAGACATGGCAGCACAGATCACACTCGGAAACAAAGAAGTCAACCTCATTCGCAGTCTGCGAAAGCAAGGCGTGACCGTTCCCGACTCTGTCGAGGATGAGTTGAAAACCTACGAGTCGGTGCTCGGGGCATCGCGTAACGCGACGGAGACTCTCCAGAGCGCTCAGGCCGAGTTGCGTACATGCCCAGCATCCAAGTGGGACAGCACCCTCAAAGCATTCAACAAAGCAGCGTTCGAAGCGTTCACGCTGAATATCAACGGGGACAACCTGGTAGGTATTGCAGCGCATCGACTGTATGACGCCGTGTCGGACGCTGTAGAGGGTTGGGAAGCTGAGATCGTTGATAAGTACAACGCCGTCGTTGACGAGAATCGGCTCAACGATGTGGCCCAGGACTTGCCCGACTTCGCAGGCCAGGCCAGCATGCTCACTTTGACGGAGGCCCAAGGTAAGGCGGTTGAGTTGTGGCGCAGCGCTGCGGGTCCCCTTGGCAACTTGTGGGGACTGTTTGGCCGTCTAGCGGTTCTCCAGGACTCCGAGGTTGGCCCCAGAGGGGTTGACGCTCAAGGCACAAACCTGTTTACGAGTTGCGTTCTCGGCACACCGGGCAGTATGAGTGCTGCGAGTAACGCGGCACAGATCATGGTGAGCGCGGATGCGGGAAATACCGGAGCAAGGGCGTATGGCCCGTTGATGCCGCACGTGATTCCTGTTTTGTGCGGATACGCGTTGAATCTGTCCACGGTCAAAGAGGCGCAAGCCATCCGTGCTTCGCTCGCTGGTTCCTCACAGGGACTCGCCCCGGTCACTCAGATGAACTACCGATGATGGGCGCACCACGTCGTAATCGTCGTCCCTCTCGCAAATGTAAGCGCGTGGGTTGTGGTCGGCCCAAGGAACGGGGACGTGGGTATTGCCGCCTTATGTGCTATCAGCTTGCCGATGAGCTGACACAGGTGGAAGCGTTGTGCCGCAACACCGACCGGACCCAACTCAGCGCCCAGGTATGGGCGGCTGCGGTCGCAGTGAGTGACGCATGGACTGAGTATCTGAAAGCGCGAGACCTACTAGAACGCACTGCGTGACGAGAGAACCCCCGGCACTCACAAGCCGGGGTCCTTAGAGTCAGGGCTAGTTGGCGCTAGGTCCACAGATACGGTTACCCATTGTGGCACAGTCCCATCCGGACTCGTCCTCGTCTATCAACCCGTCTCCGTTGTCGTCACCACGCGGGGATGTGACAGTGGTACTGAGTGCGTACTCACTGTGCACAGGAGAGGTGTGTGCGTACACAGGGAACGTGACTAGAGCGGCTAGGGCAAGGGCTGCAATCGATTTGGACATGACACGACCGTACACACGAGTGACGTTGCAATGCAACATGATTCGTGATCTACCCCACGGGCACCTCCCTCTCCCCGCCTTCCCGATCGGTTGGTAATGCGGATGACAGATCGGATGCCTAGGCATAGCCCCATTTTTCCAAACAGCGCCGATACGGCGTCACCGCACGTCAACGCACATATTCACACTCTAGCTCCAACTAAACCCCAGGTCAGAAACGACCAGAAACGAGGTGAAACATGCCCGAATACGACGAAATCCCGACGATTCCGAGGCCACCAACGGGCCTCAAGTCACGAGGTAGGCGACTCTGGCGCGAACTTCACACCGCCGGAGACTTCACAGACTGCCCCGAAACCGGAATGGTGATCGAGGAAGCGTGCTACCTAGCCGACGAGATCAAGCGACTACGGACGTTGATCGGCAAGGCCGGTGCCGACACCCGTATCCCCGGCTACAACGGCCAACTCGTCTCTATGCCCGAAATGTCCGATCTGCAACGCAACCAACAGCTGCTCTTGTCGATGCTCAAGTCCATACGAGTGGACGACGGAGACGACAGGATGAGCCGGAGTCAGATCGGCAGGAAAGGCGCAGCCGCAAGGTGGGGAGCATGAGAGCCGGTAAACGACGCGGAACCCGCGCCACATCGAACAACCCCGAAGTCCTAGCCCAACGCCTCCCAGAGGCCCTACGCACCTTCGACGCATGGCGCTACGCAGACCACGGAATACCCACCGGCATAGCCGACTACCAAGAAAACCTCAGCATCCATCTAGAGATCCAAGGCGTAGCACGGGAACACGCCCCGGCTGTCATGCACGCCGCTGGACTTACCGTCGCCAGCTGGTACCGGGCGATGCTGGCAGGCTAGAGAACGATGTCCTGAGGGCCGACTTCAACGATCTTCTCGTTGACGATCTTCACGGCCAAACCGTGCCCGGGGTCCCATGTGCACGTGGATAGCAATCCGATTACCCGGTCGTCTGATACCACAGGCTCGCGAACGAAGAAGGCAGTCGGCTTTACTAGCCGCGCTAGGTCCGATGGGTCCGTGAGTACCGGCATAAGGCTGTCTGCGTTGTCTCCGAACTGCTCACGCAGCTCAGGAAGACGCTCGTTGTAATAGGCAAATATGGCGCTATCGGCCTGTGCTGACAGGCTGGCCTTGTTCTCGGTAAACCTCTGCACTGCGTCGCGTTGGATAGGGTCAACCGGCTCACCCTCATCGCCTCCGAGTTCGAGGGCAACCGTCACGTCTGTTCCAAGAAACGGGTAGGTGTAGGTGCCTGCCCATCCGACCGAGCTGGTGTAAGCGATCTCACCGAGTACAGGATCGATCACGGTCCATCGCCTCCTACTGGGGGAACTGCCCCTCGGTTAAGTTCGCCAATGCCGCCTACGTGGCCGAGCCTGCCGTTAACTATAGTCGGTACTAGTTGCATCGTCTTCAGGTTCGGTTCTTCATGCCAACTGTAGTCGTTCTGAATACGCCACCGCTCAACCTCTTTGCGTGTCATTCCCCATTCGTGGCCAAGGGCTTCGTCAGCTGCCCTGAAGTTGGCGTTACGGTTGGTGGACATATCCGGTATATCAACCTGCCCCTTGGCAACTGGTCCGAAATCGGGCTGTCCATTGCTGTAGTGGATGCCATCTACACCCGACTCGTGTAGATAGTGATTAACGTCGGGGTTCTGTGAAATCCATTGAGATTCACCACGTTCACCTGTCCAATGCCCGTTATTGATGGGCGTCTGGTCGATGCGTTCCTTGTACGTGGAGCCCCCGCCGTCAGTAAGCGGATGCTCTATAGGCCCAATCTCCACGTGGGAAGGGCTATCGTGGTCTATCGACGGTGTGTGGTCTCCGCTGGGCGCAGGGTGTTCCACAACGGGGTCGTGATGAGTTGGACCGCTTGGTAGTTCGGTGTGTGCGGGTGCCGGTGTGTCGTGAAGCGCACCGGGGGCCGGAAGGTCGGGGTGCGCTCCCAGGCGCGCGACGGCGGCCTCTTCGAGTCCAGCGCGAGGCAACAGTCCTTCGGGACCACCTGCCATTAGCGCCCCACCATCGACCAGCCTTTCCCCGACGTACTGGCCGGGGTTCTCGATGTTGTGCTTGATACCTTCCGCCGTATCGACAATCGGCGGGGTAGTCATCTGATGCTTGAAAGACTCCCATTCACGCTTACCGGCCTCTTCGTTAGCCTCCCAAAAACCCTTGTCCCCCAACCCCAAACGGTCCCGCAGGTCAGTGAACGGCGCAACCAACTTATCGACACCCTTGTCAATGCCCTCAGAAATGTTCGTCTTGAACCGCTCAGCGGCCGATGGCTTGTGTTCCTCGGGTGGCTTGTCATTGCGATTCAGGTAGGTGACGCTTTCGCCGAGGCCACCCACCTTGGTCTTGTCGATAGTGTCCTTAGCGAACGGGCCGTACTGCGGGGCATTCGGATCAACCAGGGCGGTGGCAGCAGCCGGGGATGTCGGTGGATTCTTGATGCGGTCCACCGAGTCCGCAAGCGTCCCCACGCCCGGATCAGCAGAGGCCGGATCAGTCTTCTTGGGATACCACTGTTTGTAAAAGTTGGCGTCCTGCTGCCCCTCGGGCTTACGTGGCGCGTTGTCTTTGACAGCCTTACCGATGTCGAAAGTGCCTGCCGCACCGTTGACTTCGTTCTCAATATCGCGCATCACACCTTCGGCTAAGCGCTTAACCTCTTGCTCAGCCTCATACCACTTACGGGCCGATTCCTTAAGCTCCTCGCCCCTGACCTTGACGAGTTGGGCATTCTCCTCAGCCAGCTTCTCACTTATCCCAGGTGGCGGGTTGTAGCCCATCACCAGATCCTCGGTGAGCGTGACACCTTTATCGCGCTGGGACTCAGCGTTGTGAATCATGTGCTGGCAGTTGATCAACTCCGGCACAATCGTGTGATCCACCGCCATGCCAGCAGTTGTTTGAAACTTGGTGTCTAAGTCCTGAATCCGGGCCGCGACTTTCCAGCCATCACCGGCATTGGCCTGGCCTGCTTCGGCGGTCTGCCCCTCCCACGCCGTGCCACCAGGCTTCTCAACATAGCTCTTGAACGTGGAGACGTGCTGTTCGTACTTCGTCGCCATCGCGTGCACGGCATCCAACAGAGGCCGATACGAGCCCGCCGTGATCCCGAGAATGACCGACTTCGTTGGCCCCGACACCGCAGACCCTTAGCCGCGCGGTGTCGGATGCTGAGACATGTTGCCAATCGAACGCATCACGGCCATGCCGTGTTCCTCGGTTTCGATCACACCCGATAAGAACGCGCCCCGCACATCGTTGAACGCACCCATCCACCCCACAAAAGCGTTCCCCGCATTCGGCAGGGTCTCAGTCGCCAACCGCTGCAAAGCTGCCAGAGCAGGGCTTGCACCAGGTGAGGACGCACCGGGTGCGATGTCGCTACGCAAATCGCCCCTAACGCTGTCGATCTGCTTACCGAGCCTGTCCAACGCAGCCAAATCGGCCTTGAGCACCCCGCCCACGATCAACCTCCCAACACTGGGTGACGACCGTCACCCCTGTTTGCCGGAAGCCTACACTGCGCTTGTAGTTCTGGCTTAGCTGAAACGTTCAAATACGAACACACCCCCGACCTGAGCCGGGGGTGTCTCGCGCCCATAGCCTAGTGAGCGTGGCCGTGGTGACCATGTCCGTGGTCGTCTTCGTGGCTTACTTTCTCGACAATTGAGGTCTCGGTGGTCAGGATCATCCGTGCGGCGGACGCCGCGTTGATGACGGCCGAACGGGTCACCTTCACCGGATCGATGACACCATCGGCGATCAGGTCGCCGTACTCGAGCGTGGCCGCGTTGAAGCCATGCCCCGCGTCCAGCTCGGCCACCTTGCTCACCACGACGGCTCCGTCCAGCCCCGCATTGGCGGCGATCCAGAAGAGCGGTGCGGACAGCGCGGCCTCGAACACGTCGACGCCCTTGGCCTCGTCACCCTTGAGCTCGACACGCAAACCGTCCAGCGCCGAACGAGCCTGCACCAGGGCACTACCGCCACCGGCGACGATGCCCTCCTCCACGGCGGCCTTGGCCGCCGAGACGGCGTCCTCGACACGGTGCTTGCGCTCCTTGAGCGCGGTGTCGGTGGCAGCGCCCACCTTGATCACCGCGACGCCGCCGGCCAGCTTGGCCAGGCGCTCCTGCAGCTTCTCGCGGTCCCAGTCCGAGTCGGTGGTCTCGATCTCCGCCTTCAGCTGAGCGACACGCGCCTTGATGGCGTCCTCGGTGCCGCCGCCCTCGACGATGACCGTCTCGTCCTTGCTCACCACAATGCGGCGTGCGGTGCCAAGCACCTCTATACCGGCCTCGCGCAGCGACAGACCCACATCGGGGTTGACTACCTGAGCGTTGGTGACGATCGCCAGGTCCTCCAGGAACGCCTTGCGGCGGTCGCCGAAGAACGGCGCCTTTACCGCGACGGCCTTGAGGGTCTTGCGGATCGCATTGACGACCAGAGTGGACAGCGGCTCACCCTCCACGTCCTCGGCCACGATCAGCAGCGGCTTGCCCTCCTTGGCCACCAGCTCCAGCAGCGGCAGCAGGTCGGGCAGCGAGCTGATCTTGTCGCGGTGCAGCAGCACCAGCGCGTCTTCCAGGATCGCCTTCTGCTCGTCGAAGTCGGTCACGAAGTACTGCGACAGGTAGCCCTTGTCGAACTGCACACCGTCGGTGATGACCAGCTCGGTGTTGATGGTCGACGATTCCTCGACACTGACCACACCGTCGCCGCCAACCTTGGTCATGGCCTCGCCGACCAGCTCGCCGATCTCCGGATCGCGCGAGGAGACCGTGGCCACCTGTGCGATGGCGTGCTCACCGGATACCGGTGCGGCCACCGTCAGCAGACGCTCGGACACCGCGTCCGCCGCGCGGGCGATACCGGCGCCGAGCGCAATCGGGTTGGCACCAGCGGCCACATTGCGCAGACCGGCCTTGACCAGTGCCTGGGCCAGCACCGTGGCGGTGGTAGTGCCGTCACCGGCGACGTCGTTGGTCTTGGTCGCCACCGACTTGACCAGCTGGGCACCCAGGTTTTCGAAGGGGTCTTCCAGGTCGATGTCACGGGCGATGGTGACGCCGTCGTTGGTCACGGCGGGACCGCCGAATGCCTTGGCCAGCACCACGTGCCGACCACGGGGACCGAGCGTGACCTTGACCGCGTCGGCCAGCTTGTTGACCCCGGCTTCCAGGGCGCGGCGCGCGGTCTCATTGAATTCGATCAGCTTGCTCATGTGTTCTCTCTATTCGGCTGATTCAGCACCGACAGGAATGGGTAAAACGCGTGACGCCCCGGAAAACGCCTGCAACGCAGGTGGTTTCCGGGGCGGTCACACGGTGTTACTTGCTAACGACAGCCAGCACGTCGCGAGCCGACAGAATCAAGTACTCCTCGCCGTTGTACTTGATCTCGGTGCCGCCGTACTTGCTGTAGATGACGACGTCACCCTCGGACACGTCCAGGGGGATCCGCTTCTCGCCATCCTCATCCCAGCGGCCGGGGCCAACTGCGACGACGGTGCCTTCTTGCGGCTTCTCCTTGGCGGTGTCCGGGATGACCAGACCGGAAGCGGTCGTGGTCTCGGCCTCATTGGCCTGTACGAGGATCTTGTCCTCGAGTGGCTTGATGTTCACGGCCACAGTGATCCCTTTCCCTCTCAGGGTGGCTCGGTGGGCCTGATGCCCATGAGCCTGGATTGTCAACAGATGCTTCGGCGGCCGGATGAGTGCCGCGCCGTCGTCGCGGGTGCCGACACGACGTCAACCGATCGCCATCTAGCACTCTATACATGAGAGTGCTAGCACTCAAGGCTGGGTTGTCGTTACCCGCTCAGGGTCCCCGGATCCATGAGCAGGTGGGCCGACACGTCGCCGATCATCTCCACATCCACCCGGCGCGAGCTGAAGTACCACCCGTGCTCGTCACGGCCGAACGTGTCCCGGTATCGGCCCACGACGATCGGCTGCAGCGGCAGCTGCTCGGTGGCCTGCACCACGCAAAACGTAGACCGCGCCGAGGCGGTGCGGTCGTCTGCGACCTCGACGATCGGATTGAGCACCAGATGCCTGGTGCGCGGGGTGCCCCCGGTCTCGCGGTAGCGACGGGTGGTGGTGAAGAACAGCTTGGTAATGGCTGAGGCGCCGGAAACACTGCCCTGCTCGCCGCCGAAAGAGCCACGGCCGAGGAGCTCCCCGACTCTGTCGAAGTCCCCGGCGTCCATCAGCTCGGCATATCGATACAACAGATCCGTGATGGCAAGGCGGTCGGCGACGCTGTCGCTGGGGGCCGTCACCGCACCTGCCCCTTCACCACCGGCAGCCCCGGATCCGCGGCCGCCTGCAGTGAGGAGGGCTCGGCGCCCGCAGCCACCAGATGCGCCGCGAAGGAAGCGATCATGGCGCCGTTGTCGGTACATAACCGCAGCGGTGGCACCCGAAGCGTCAGACCGGCCTCGGCGCACCGCTGCTCGGCAAGTACGCGCACCCGCGAGTTGGCGGCCACACCACCGGCGATCAGCAGCGTCGAAACCCCCAGGTCCGTCGCCGCGCGCACCGCCTTCATGGTCAACACGTCGGCGACCGACTCCTGAAAGCCCGCGGCGACATCGGCGGGCACGAAGTCGGGAGTTTTCTCCACATACCGCGCGACCGCCGTCTTGAGCCCCGAGAAACTGAAACTGTGCCGGGCATCCTGCGGCCTCATCATCCCGCGCGGAAAGGGAACAGCCGATGAATCTCCTTGTTGCGCAAGCTCGTCGAGCACCCTGCCGCCCGGATACCCCAGGCCGAGTAACCGCGCGACCTTGTCGTAGGCCTCACCGGCGGCATCATCCACCGTGGCACCGAGCTCCTCGATGGGCTCGGCCAGCGAGCGCACATGCAGCAGGCTGGTGTGCCCGCCCGAGACCAACAGCGCCACGCATTCGGGCAGCGGCCCGTTCTCGTAGACGTCGGCGGCAATGTGCCCGCCCAGATGGTTCACCCCATAGAAGGGCACACCCCAGGCCAATGCCAGCCCCTTGGCGGCCGATACCCCGACCAGAAGCGCACCCGCAAGACCAGGACCGATGGTCGCGGCGATCACGTCGGGCTTCTGCACGCCGGCAATGTCCAGCGCGCGCCTGGCGGTAACGCCAAGTGCCTCCAGATGCGCGCGGGACGCGATCTCCGGCACCACCCCGCCGAAACGTGCGTGCTCGTCGACGCTGGAAGCCACCTCATCGGCCAACAACACCACCGACCCGTCGGGGGTCAGCTCGGCGATACCCACTCCGGTTTCGTCGCAGGAGCTTTCGATGGCGAGGATGACTGTCATGGCCGCACCAGCCTATTTCACAATGCCCTGCGCAGGGCGTTTCATGGTGAACGCATCGGCCCCACTGCCCGGGTAATACCGCTTGCGCACGCCGACGGTCTCGAATCCGGTGCCGTGGTACAGCGCGATCGCGGCCACGTTGTCGGTGCGCACCTCCAGGAACACCGGCCCCGGATCGCGATCGGCATGCGCGAGCAGCTCGTGCAACAGACGCCGTCCGATGCCCTGTTTCTGGTAGGCGGGATCCACGCCGATGGTGTGAATCTCGTACTCCGGTTCGTGATGTCCCAACCGGGAGATGCCGCCGTATCCCACCAGCGTGTGCCCGTCCCTGGCCGCCAGGTAGTGGATGTGAGGGGACGCGAGCTCCGCGCGAAAGGCCGACTCCGGCCACGGGTCATCACCTGCGAACAGAATCGCCTCAAGTTCGGCGCACCGACGGGTGTCGCGCCGGCGAAGAGGCTTCAGCTCGACCGTCATCGACGAGGTTCTTTGGCATCGGGGCGACGCAAATACAGCGGCGTCAGGGGACCCGGAGACTGGCCCCAGTCGACCACCTGTACCAGCCGCGACGGCGACGGGAACTGACGGTCAAGCACCGGGAGATCGAAAAGCACTGTGTGATCTGGTGATCCAGCCACCAGGGCGTAGCCCTGCACCGAGACGTCCGCGGGCGCGTCGACGGCCGGGCCGCCGATGCGTGTTCCGTCGCGGTAGCCGGCCCAGTACACCTCACGCCGGCGCGCGTCGGTGACGACGAGCACGCTGCCGGTGGTGTCATAGCCGATCGCGTCGAGTGTGCATACCGGATACACCGGGATATCCAGCGCCAGACCCATCGCCGCGGCGGTCGCCATCCCGACACGCAGTCCGGTGAACGGACCCGGACCGCAACCCACCACAATCGCGTCGAGTTCACCGACCGCGACCCCGGCCTCGGCACATGCCGCCCCGATATTGGGGGTAAGCGCCTCGGCATGCCCCTTGGCACCCATGGTGATTCGTTCGGACAAGGCCTGCACCGATCCATCCGGTGCCCGCCTCACAAGCCCCGCCGTGATCGCAGGGGTGGCGGTGTCCAGGGCAAGTATCACGCTCACGGCTTACGGCTCCAATGCCAGGTCGCGGTGCGTTCATCGGAGTCGGGTGCACGTTGCAGCCGGATATCCAGATGGTGTTCCGACAACCGCTCCGCCAGCCCCTCGCCCCACTCCACGACGACCACCGAGTCGTCCAGGTCGGTATCGAGATCCAGCGAGTCGAGCTCGCCGAGCAGGTCGGCACCGTGATGTTCCAGCAGCCGGTAGACGTCCACATGCACCAGTGCCGGTGCACCCGGACGCCGCGCCTCGTGGACGCGGGCCAGCACATATGACGGCGAGGTGATGGGGCCGTCGACATCCATGCCCAACGCAATTCCCTTGGTCAGTGCGGTCTTTCCCGCCCCCAGCGGACCATCGAGCACGACGACGTCCCCTGCGGCGAGGTCACGCCCGACCCGTGCCCCGAAATCCAGTGTGTCCTGCAGCGTGGGCAACGCGATGCGTCCCGACTCATCGATCACAGTCCGGTCCGATCACGCAGACGTTGTTTGATGGCAGCGAAAAGTGTTGGGGTTGAGCGCCTGACAAGACGATCGATGCCGTCGTTGACGATTCCGGGATGTTCCAGTTGCACCAGATGCCCCGATTCGCGCACCAGGATCAACTCGTTGTGTCCGCTCGACCCCAATTGCGCTGCCATGGACTCCGATTGAACCAGCGGGGTGAGCATGTCGGTATCACCGCATACCACCAGGCTCGGCAGCGGCGCGATGGTCGGCAGTGCCGCCGTCTCGTCGTGCTCTTCGAGCGCCCGCAGAAAATCCACGATGGTCGTGACGGGTGTCTGATGAATCATGCGCTCACTGAACCTCACCAGCGTCGGGCTCACCCGTTGACCTCCGTACGAGGCGGCCTGCAGCACCGGACCGACGAGCGACTTGACCGCGCCGCGGCCGTGGTGAGCGGGTCGCGGCGCGTAGTGAACGGCCGTGCGCAGCACCCGCAATGCCGGATTGCGCAACCCCTCACCGATAGCGGTGTGCGAAAGACCTTCGGCCGCACTGGCGATCAACCCGACCCCGACAATCCTGCGGCCATACTGCTCGGGATGACGTCCGGCGTGGGCAAGGATGGTCATGCCGCCCATCGAATGCCCCACCAGGACAGCATTACCCCGGGGTACCAACACCCGCAGCACCGATTCGAGATCATCGCCGAGCTGACGGATGGTGCATGACTTGGGAGCCGGCAGACCCGAGCGCCCGTGTCCGCGTTGGTCATAGAAGACCATGCGGACGTTGTCTCCCCAGCGGCTCGCGAGCTCGCGGCGCTGGAAATGAAAGGACGCCATCTGCAGACAGAAACCGTGTACGAACACGACGGTCAGCGGCGCGTTCGATGGACCCACCTCCCGAACCGCCAGCGGCACACCGTCGTCGGTCATCACGATGCTGCCGCGGTCGGTCTCCAAGAGGTCGAAATCCTCATCGCGGTAGGGATCGTCGAACCTGCGTCTACCGATCGAGCGCGCGGTGCCGACACCGGCCACCGTCACCACCGCACCGAGCCCCGCCACGCCGGCCAGCCAGGCGTTCGACTTACTGCTCAACGGTCCTGGAATCCCGGTACGTTCGCACCACCCTGCCGCGAGGGCAGGTGACCACCTCGTAGGCGATGGTGTCGAGCAGCTCCGCCCATTCCTGGGCGGTGGGCTCCCCCGCCACACCCGAACCAAAAAGCGTTGCGACATCGCCGGCCCGCACCCCGGCCTCGTTGTCGCCCACGTCGACCACGAACTGGTCCATGCAGACACGGCCGATGTTCGGGTACCGGCGCCCTCCGATGGCCACCTCGAAGCGGTTACCCAATCCACGGACCACGCCATCGGCGTAGCCGATCCCGATGAGCGCCGCGTTGGTATCGCGCGGAGCCGTCCATACGTGTCCGTACGACACCCCTTCACCGGCCCGTACCGGCTTCACCGACGACACCGCACACGTGAGCGACATCGCCGGAATCAGACCGGTCTGTATCTCACCGGGCATCGGGTTGATGCCGTACAGCGCAATGCCCGCGCGCACCATGTCATATCGGACATCGGGACGAGTCAGCGTGGCCGCCGAATTCGACAGGTGTGCCACCTCGTAACGCAACCCCAGGTCACGTGCCAACCCGAGCGCCTCGTCGAACCGCCCTTTCTGCATGTCGATGGTGGGATTACCGAGCTGATCGGCGTACGCGAAATGAGACATGATGCCGCGCATCCGGATTGACTGCTCGGCCTGCGCCTTCGCCAACGCTTCGAAAAGGTCACGGGTGTACTCGGCCGGTACCCCATTGCGATTGAGCCCGGTATCCACCTTGACGGTCGTGATCGCCTGACGCCCCGTGGACTGTGCCGCGTCAAGCAGCTCGCTGAGCTGATCGAGCGAGGACACCGCAACCTGGACATCGGCCTTCAGCGCAGCGGCGTAGTCCGCGCCCGGGGCATGCAGCCAGGCGAGCAGCGGCGCGTCGATCCCACCCGCGCGGACCTGCAGCGCCTCACTGATGGTGGCGACGCCGAGCTCGTCGGCCCCGGCGGCGAGCGCGGCACGTGCCACCGGCAGAGCTCCGTGCCCGTAGCCATCGGCCTTGACGACGACCATGAGCCGGGCCTCGCCGGCGTACTCACGCAGCAACCGGACGTTGTGCGCAATGGCACCCAGGTCGACGACCGCCTGTGCGGTCGTCTCACCCGTGTTCGGCGGGAGGCCGTCCGTTGTCGTCGAAGTTGTCGTCACCGGCTCTATTGTCCCATCCGCGTCAGATCCCCGAGTCGCTGCGCTCCAGCCCGCCGTATCAGTGCGCGAACGGCTGCACCGCGTCGAAGTGTCCGTTCGGTTTCAGCTCGTCAAGCCCCTTCAACACGGTGATGAGGTCATCGCGCAGCGCACGGGCAAGATCACCCGAGAACCCTTCACGCACCACCACCCGCAGCACCGCGACATCGGTGACGTCCTCGGGCATCGTGTAGGCCGGCACCTGCCAGCCAAAGGCTCGCAACGAATGCGAGATGTCGAACTCCGTGTACGGGCGGTCGCCCTTGAGCCGGAACGACACCACCGGAATCGCCGAACCGTCGGTGATCACCTCGAAGTGCTCGCTCTTGTTCAGCTCGTCACCGAACCAGCGGGCGGTCTCTGACAAAGAGCGCATCACCTGCGCGTAACCGGCCCGCCCCAACCGCAGGAAGTTGTAGTACTGCCCGACCACCTGATTACCCGGGCGGGAGAAGTTGAGGGTGAACGTCGGCATATCTCCGCCGAGGTAGTTGACCCGGAACACCAGGTCTTCGGGCAGGTGCTCCTTGCTTCGCCACACCACGAAGCCGATTCCCGGATAGGTCAGGCCGTACTTGTGCCCACTGACGTTGATCGACACCACCCGGGGCAGCCGGAAGTCCCAGTGCAGTTCGGAGTGCAGGAACGGCACCACGAAACCGCCGCTGGCGGCGTCCACGTGTACCGGCACATCCGGCTTGCCGGGCGTGGCCGCCAAAGTGTCCAGTGCCGCACAGATCTCAGCGATCGGCTCCAGCTCACCGGTGAAGGTGGTGCCCAGGATGCCCACCACCCCGATGCTGTCCTCGTCCACCGCATCGAGCACCTGCTCGGGAGTGATGACGTACCGGTCCTTCGCCATCGGGAGGTACCGCGGCTCAACGTCGAAGTACCGGCAGAATTTCTCCCACACCACCTGCACGTTGGACCCCATCACCAGGTTCGGTGTGCGCCCCTTCCAGCCGTCACCGACTTTGGCGCGCCAGCGCCACTTGAGGGCCAGCCCGGCGAGCATCACCGCCTCACTGGACCCTATGGTCGATACCCCGATCGCCGATGACGGATCCTCGGCAGATAGGTCATCGGCGTGGAACAGATCGGCCACCATGGCCACGCACCGCGACTCGATCGCGGCGGTCGCCGGGTACTCGTCCTTGTCGATCATGTTCTTGTCGAAGGTCTCGGCCATCAGCTTCTCGGCCTCGGGATCCATCCAGGTCGTGACGAAGGTGGCCAGGTTCAGCCGCGAACTGCCGTCGAGCATCAGTTCGTCGTGAATGAACCGGTAAGCGGCCTGCGGATCCATCGGCTCGTCGGGAAGGCGTAAGGCCGGGATGAGCGCGGTCGACAACCGGCCGGTATAGGCGGGGCTAAAGGACGAGGCGTTGATCTTTCCGGCGTGCGCCGAAAGGCTGAACTGATCGCGGGGATTCGACATAAGCCGATTCTCACCCTATTTCGGCGACCGCCCAACGTAGATGCCCAAGAAGACGGGAAGCCGAAATGGGAGCTTTACCCGGGCCGGGATCTGCCGCGGCGGCAGACGCCGCGCGGGCGTGCACGTAGGCCCCCATGGCCGCGGCCTTGTCGGCGGGAACTCCGGAGGCCAGCAGCGCACCGATCACGCCCGAGAGCACATCGCCCGAGCCCGCCGTCGCCGCCCATGACCCGTGCGCCTTGTTTACGTACGCGGTTCCGTCCGGCTGTGCGATGACTGTGATGTTGCCCTTGAGGAGCACCGTGGCGCCCAGCCGCAGCGCCAACGACCGCGCGGCGCCAACCCGATCGGGGCCCGGAGGTTCACCTGCGAGCCTGCGGTACTCACCGGCATGCGGGGTCAGGATCGTGGGGGCGTCGCGCGCTGCTACGAGATCAGCCAGCTCGGGGTGCTCGGCGAGGATCGTCAGGGCATCGGCATCGACCAGTACCGGCAGACCGCCCGAAAGTACCCGCCGCAGGGTTCGCGTCTGGCGCTCACCGGTTCCATATCCTGGACCGATCACCCAGGCCTGTACCCGGCCGGCCGCCTCTTCCGTCTGAGTGGCAATCACTTCCGGCCAATGCGAAACCACCTCGGCGGCAGCCGATCCGGCGTATCGAACCATCCCCGCCGTCGCGGCCACGGCCGCACCCGCACACAAGATGGCGGCGCCGGGATAGGTGTGCGATCCCGCCAGCACACCCGTCACGCCTTGCGTGTACTTGTCATCGGCCGGTCCGGGAATGGGCCACGCGAGGGCCACATCATGGGCGTCGAGTTCCCGGATCGTCGTGGCGGGCAAGTCAAGCCCGATGTCGACCAACCGGACCTCACCGCAATCACCAAGAGCATGAACGGGTTTGTAGCCACCGAACGTCACCGTGACCGCGGCCCTGAAGGCCGCTCCTTCCATTGTGCCGGTGTGCACGTCCACTCCACTGGGGATGTCCACGGCGATCACCGGAATACCCTCGACATTGATCTGTTCGGCGATCTCGGCGGCTCCCGGCCGCAGCGGGCCGGTCCCGGAAATTCCTACGACGCCGTCCAGCACGAGATCGGTGTCGCCGGGCACCGCAGACACCACCCGACCGCCAGCTTTCCGGAAGGCGGCAAGGCCCGCGCGGTGGGCCCGCGCGGGATTCAGCAGCACCGCACTGGCCGATACGCCACGTCGGCGCAGGAAGGTCAACGCCCACAAGGCGTCTCCCCCGTTGTCTCCGGAACCGACAATCGCGCACACACGCCGCCCGACTACCACGCCGGCCCGCCGCGACAACTCGTCAGCAACGATGGTGGCCAATCCGTATGCCGCACGCCGCATCAAGGCCCCCTCGGGCAGGGCGGCCAGCAGCGGTGCCTCGGCTTCCCGAATCTGCCCGGCGCTGTAGTAGTACTTCATGAATCGTGGACTCCCCTCGCTCCCTCTTCGCCGTCGAGGAACTGGTGGGTGTGCGATGCAGACGGTACGCCGCAGGGTCGGCGACGCCGCGTTGGCGCGCCACAGGAGTAGACGCCGCTATTCGACGGTTACCGACTTGGCCAGGTTCCGCGGTTTATCCACGTCGTATCCCCGGGCCTGCGCCACCGCCGCAGCGAACACCTGCATCGGAATCGTGGAGAGCAACGGCTGGTACAACGTCGACACCGCCGGAATCTCGATGAGGTGGTCCGCGTACGGCCGGATCGTCTCGTCGCCCTCTTCGGCGATCACGATCGTGCGCGCCCCGCGCGCCTGAATCTCACGAATGTTGCTGAGCAGCTTCGAATGCAGCAACCCCATGCCCTTGGGCGACGGCATCACCACGATGACCGGCAGCCCCTCTTCGATCAGCGCGATCGGCCCGTGTTTGAGCTCTCCGGCCGCGAATCCCTCGGCGTGCATGTACGCCAGCTCCTTGAGCTTGAGCGCACCCTCCAGCGCCACCGGGTATCCGACATGGCGCCCCAGGAACAGGATGCTGGAGGACTGCGCGTACTGCCGCGCGAGCTCGGCGACCGGATCCATGGCGGCGATGACACGCTCGATCAACTCCGGCATGGCCTCCAGCTCGTGGTACTCACGAGCCACCTCGTCGGGGTATTTGGTCCCGCGAGCCTGCGCCAAGGCCAGGCCCACAATGTAATTGGCGGTCACCTGGGCCAGGAATGTCTTCGTCGCGGCGACACCGATCTCCGGTCCGGCCCGCGTGTAGAGCACCGCATCGCATTCACGGGGAATCTGCGAACCGTTGGTATTGCAGACGGCCAGCACCTTGGCCTTCTGCTCCTTGGCGTGCCGCACCGCTTCCAGAGTGTCCGCGGTCTCACCCGATTGCGAAATGGCGACGACGAGCGTGCTGCGATCCAAAACCGGGTCGCGGTAGCGGAATTCGCTCGCGAGCTCGATCTCCACGGGCAGCCGCGTCCAATGCTCGATGGCGTACTTGGCCAGCAGGCCCGAATGGAATGCCGTACCGCAGGCCACGACGAACACCTTGTCGATATCGCGCAGTTCCTGATCGGAGAGCCGCTGCTCATCGAGAATTATCCGGCCAAGATCGAAGTGCCCCAACAAGGTGTCGGACACCGCAGCCGGCTGTTCGGCGATCTCCTTGAGCATGAAGTACTCATAGCCGCCCTTTTCCGCGGCCGACAGGTCCCAGTCGATGGTGAAGACCCGCGCATTATCGGCGTCGTCGTTACCCGCGAAATCGGTGATGCGGTAGCCGTCCGCGGTGATGACGACAACCTGGTCCTGTCCCAGTTCGACAGCTTCCCTGGTGTATTCGATGAATGCGGCGACGTCGGACCCGAGGAACATCTCGCCGTCGCCGATACCCACGACCAGCGGGGTGGACCGGCGCGCGGCCACGATCGTGCCCGGGTCGTCGGCGTGGGAGAAGACGAGGGTGAAGTGACCCTCCAGCCGCCGCACCACGGACTGCACCGAGGCCACGAAGTCGCCGGCGGTGTCTCCGGATTCGTACTGGCGCGCCACCAGATGCACGGCCACCTCGGAGTCGGTGTCGCTGGCGAATTCGACTCCGGCGGCCTCCAGCTCGGCGCGCAATGCGGGGAAGTTCTCGATGATCCCGTTATGGACCACCGCGACCTTGCCGGTCGCATCCCGATGCGGGTGAGCGTTGCGGTCGGTAGGGGCGCCGTGGGTGGCCCAGCGGGTGTGCCCCATGCCGGTGGTCGCGCCGAAGGATTCGTCCGATTCCGCGATCGCGGATTCCAGGTTGGCCAGCCGCCCCGCCTTGCGCTGCACCAGCAGCCCGCCGCTGCCGTCGGCCAGCGCAACCCCCGCCGAGTCATAGCCCCGGTACTCGAGCCGCCGCAGCGCCTCGAGGACGACACCAAGGGCGTCCCGGTGGCCGACGTACCCGACGATTCCGCACATAGCCCACCAGGGTAGTTCAGTTCCCGCTGCGGTCCGTAACGACAACGATCAGCTACGGTCATGCCATGGCGAGTACCCGCACGCTATTCAAAGCCCTGACCCGTCGTGGTCCGCACAAGGTTCTGCGTGGCGACCTGGCCTTCGCCGGGGTGAGCGGCGTCGTCTACACACCGGATTCCGGCTTCAATCTGCCTGCGGTGGCGTTTGGACACGACTGGCTGACCGGTACGAACAAGTACCGAGCGACCCTGGAGCATCTCGCCTCCTGGGGAATCGTCGCGGCCGCCCCGGACACCGAGAAGGGGTTGATCCCGTCACACCTGAATCTCGCCGCCGACTTGGCCACGACACTCGAGATCGTGACCCGGGTGCGCCTCGGCGACGGCAAGATCAGCGTGCATCCGACCAAGCTCGCGCTGGCCGGTCATGGGTTGGGGGCCTCGGCGGCGGTGTTCGCGGCCACGCGGTCCTCAGCGCTGGTGGACAAGAAGAACCGGCCGGGGGGCGCCAAGGCCGTCGTCGCACTGTTTCCCAGCGCGACGCAGCCGCCCGTGGAGAACAGTGCCGCCGCGTTGACCATCCCCGGCCTTGTTGTGACGAGCACAGACGACGCTCAATCGCTGCGATCGAATGCCCTGGCGCTCTCGCAGGCGTGGTCGGGTGCCGAGCTGCGGAATATCGCGAAGGCGAAGTCCAGCGGACTACCAGAACACAGCTGGCTGCGTAGGTTTGTCGGACTCGGCGGATCGAGCCGGGCGACCCAACGCAACACACGTGCCCTGTTGACCGGATATCTGCTGTTCCAACTTGCCGGCGACAAGCGCTACCGCGACTTCGCGGACCCGGCCGCTGAACTACCGAACACCTCGCTGCCTGACGCCGCTGCGCTGGAGATCAGCCACATCGATCGCGTGCAATCGCTGCTGAGGTAGTCAGCGCCTCCACCGCTGCCAGCGGTAGATGTCGTCCTCATCGAAGTCGGATTCGGTCATATGGATCTGCATGGGCATCTGAAGTTCCGTGGCCTTTGCGGGCTCATCGAGCATTACGTCGCTGCGTGCTGCGTCGGCGTCATCCCGCAGCTGATCTAGGGTGCTCTCGAAATCCGAGACGATGCCCGCGAGGGCGTCGGTGATGTCGATCATCGCCCAGCCTTAGGCAGTTCATCGGCGGCGATTTCACACGGCGTCTCCCCGGCATCCGTCCCTGCGGCCTGAGGCTGAGCCTGCCGGTTGCTGGGCCCTACCGAGGGCACTGGTGAGGGCTGTTGCGCGGGCTCGGGATGCTGGGCCGCGTTCGGCTGCTGTGTGTGGACCGGCGGTGGGTTTACCGGCGACATCGATCCGGCGGGCTGCGCGGCGGACAGGCCACCGGTGGACGGCGGAACCGCACCTCCCGGCGGCGTCGTGGTCCCGAGCGGTGCGCCCGGGGTGGTCTGACCCGCCGGGGCCGGAGCGGCTTCCACACCACCTGCTCCCGCCAGCTGAACTCCCGGGCCCTGCATCGGCTTGCCATCTGTGGCGAACGTCGCGCCCGCGTCCGAGCGGGCTTCCTGGATCGCCGCATCCTTGGCCGCCGCCATCTTGGCGTCCGGGTCCTTCTTGTCGGCGGCCTCGTCGGCCTTCCCGTCGATCTTGTCCTCGAGTTTCTCGTCGCCCGTATCGGGCTCACCACCATGCCCCAACTGGTCGAACGGGATGCTGGAGAGGCCCTCGGTAATGGCGCTGACAATGCCGCTGGCCGCCTGGCCGATGGATCCGAGCGCGCCAGTCATGGCCCCGGTCAACCCGCTGACAATCTGGCTCGGGTCCATGCCCTGCTGCCCTTGCCCCTGGCCGGCACCCTGTTGCCCACCGCCAGCCATCTGCCCGCCCTGACTACCCATCGCGGAGGCCGGAGTCGCCGTGCCCTGCATCCCACCGCCCGCGCCGCCGCTGGCGGACCCGCTGTCACCGCTGCTCTGGCCGCCCCCGGCAGCACCTGGCTCCTGCTTGCCGCCTTTGTTCTTGTCCTTGTCCGTGGAGTTCTGCGGGGACTCGGTGTCCGAGTCGTACTCCGGTCCGAGCTGGCCGGGCGGGTTCTTGAACTCCGCGGGCAGCTCCTGCTTCAGCGCGCTGGTGAAGGTGTCGTACGCCTCGCCGCCCTTGCCCCATGCCGCCTTCATGGCGGGAAGCCACTTGCCCTCGATGTTCTGCTGGACGTGCGGGCCGATCTTCGTGGCGTTGGTCTCGTCGGCCACCGACCTGTCGCCGGTACCCGTCTTGTAGGTGGCGACGGCACTGTCAAAGGACGCACGATCGGTCACCAACCCATCGACCATGGTCGATGCCTGCTTCTTGAGATCGACGATGGTCCACAGCGTTTCGCGCAGCCCGTCCAGACCCGTGGATACCTGCCCGAATTCCTTGGTCACCGCGTCAGCGGTGGAGTTGTGCGTCCGCAAGAACTGATTCGCAGCCTCCGAGCCTTTGCCTTCCCACATTCCCATGAGCTGCTGCAGTTGTCCGTGCTGACGCTCGGCGGCGGACTTCATGGTGGTCACCGCGCTCTTGAACAGCTCAAGATCCGCACCGAGCTTGTTCAGATCCATGCCGGCGTCCATGTCGTACCAATCGAACAGCTGACGCTCGTTGGCGGTGAGGTCCGGGTTGGTGATCGTGACCGGCGACTTACCGTTTCCCCGGATCGCGGTGGTCGTGTAGTTCTGCGAGTTCGCGATCGCCTGGATGCCCTCGCTGCGCAGCGACTCGATGTCGTACTTACCGGCCATTGGCTGCAGCCACCCTTGCCTTGTTCTTGGCATCCCGATCGGCATAACGTTGCGCGGTCGCGCGGAGCTGTTCGGCGATCGCGGTGTTGGTGCGCTGCCAGTTCTCGAGGTGAGTAACCACCTCGCGCAGTCCATCCCTGACCGCGTCGCCCTTGGCCGTGTGCCACCGACCGGCCGATGCCCCACCGAAAGACAACCCACGCAGCTGCTGAATGGCTTTTTGCAGCTCTTCTGCCACGCTGTCGAACTCTCCAGCGACCCCCCGGACACCAGCGACGTTGATCGAGGTTTCTCCCATATTGACTACGACGGGTACATGCCACTTCCGGTTCCATCTTTTTTCACTGATCTGTGGATCATGCGTCTTCCCGTTCAACCGCTTGGTCGGGTAGGGTCGCCGCATGCGCATTGGAACCACGCTGAGCTATGCCGGCGGATTCACCGAAGTCGTTGACGAGCTCGCTGAGCTGGAGAAAGTCGGGTTGGACATCGCGTTCGTCGCCGAGGCCTACTCGTATGACGCCGCGAGCCAGCTCGGGTTTCTCGCTGCCAAGACGTCCACCGTAAAGCTCGCGTCGGGGATCTTCCAGCTGTACACCCGAACCCCCACCTTGCTGGCCATGACGGCGGCCGGCCTGGACTACGTCTCCAACGGTCGGTTCGTCCTGGGCATCGGCGCCTCGGGTCCGCAGGTCATCGAGGGATTCCACGGCGTGAAGTACGACGCTCCCCTGGGCCGTACTCGTGAAACCGTCGAGATCTGCCGCAAGGTGTGGCGTCGGGAACGCCTGGAGTTCGAAGGCAAGTACTTCACCGTGCCACTGCCTCCCGAACAGGGCACCGGCTTGGGCAAGGCGCTGAAGCTGATCAATCACCCAGTGCGCGACCGCGTTCCGGTACTCATCGCCGCTCTTGGCCCCAAGAACGTGGCACTGACCGCCGAGATCGCCGAGGGCTGGCAGCCCATCTTCTTCCTTCCCGAGAAGGCCAATGACGTGTGGGGTGCCGCCCTGGCCGAAGGCAAGGCCAAGCGCGACCCCTCACTCGGCGATCTCGAGGTCTACGCCGGGCCCGCACTCGCGATCGGCGACGACGTCGAAGCGCTGTACGGATTCGTCAAGCCGAGCCTGGCGCTCTACATCGGCGGCATGGGCGCCAAGGGCAAGAACTTCTACCACAACCTCGCGACCGCATACGGTTTCGGCAAGGAAGCCGACACCATCCAGGAGCTTTACCTGGCGGGCAAGAAGGCCGAGGCGACCGACGCGGTGCCTGACGAGCTGGTCAGGAACATCTCGCTCATCGGGCCCAAGAGTTTTGTCGCCGAACGGGTTGCGGCCTTCAAGGAGGCAGGTGTGACGACTCTCAATGTCGCCCCGCTCGCCGCCGATGCGGCAGGCCGGATCAAGCATGTCGAGGCTCTGCGCGAGCTGCTGTGATTCGTACGCCGTTCGCGTAGCGTTCGGCGTACGTTCGCCTGCCACCCCGAAGGTGGTGGGATGACAGCCATTCCGCGCCGCACGGTCCTGCGTGCCGCCCTACTTGGGCTCGCTGTTGCTCCGGCGGCGGCATGCGGGCCCGCGTTGGTGACGACTCGCCCGAGACTGACGCATGGAGTGGCAAGCGGATTCCCTCGCTCTGACGGGGCGTTGATCTGGGCGCGGTCGGATCGTCCGGCCACCATGCTCGTCGAAACAGCTGCCACCGAAAGCTTCTCGGAGGTGCGGCGTTTCACCGGCCCGGTGCTCACGCCAGAGTCTGACGGGACCGGCCGGTTGCGCCTCACCGGCCTGCCCGCGGACACCGAGGTGCACTACCGGGTGACACTGGACTCCGATGGAGCCTTGAGTGAGCCTGTTACCGGCGTCTTCCGGACAGCGCCGACCGACGCACGAAATGTGCGACTGATCTGGTCCGGCGATGTGGCGGGACAAGGGTTCGGCATCAATCCAGACATCGGCGGGATGAGGATCTTCCGCACCATGGCGGACCGTAATCCGCAGTTCTTCCTGCACAGCGGGGACACGGTGTACGCGGATGTTCCGATCCAGGAAACACTGACCTTGCCCGACGGGCGGATATGGCGCAACGAGGTATCCGAGGCGAAAAGCGCTGTGGCACAGACACTCGACCAGTACCGAGGACAACACGCGTACAACCTCACCGACGCCAACTACCGATACTTCAACGCGCACGTTCCGCAACTCGTGCAGTGGGATGACCACGAAGTGCTCAACAACTGGTATCCCGGCGAGGTTCTGGAGAACGACAAGTACACCGAAAAGCGAGTCGATGTGCTCGCACAACACGGGCACCGGGCATTCCATGAATGGCAACCGACCGAACGCCGCGAGGCCGTTGATGGCCTTGTGTACCAACGAGTCTCATACGGTCCGCTATTGGACGTATTCATTCTCGACATGCGCAGCTACAAGGATCCCAACTCCACCAACCGGCAGCAGCGTGGCGCCATCTTCGGCGCCCGCCAAACCGAATGGCTGATCAACGCCATGGCTTCATCCAAGGCCGTATGGAAGATAGTCGCCAATGACCTGCCGCTTGCGCTGGTGGTACCCGACGGCAAGACGAACTTCGAGGCCGTCGCCAACGGCGATAACGGCCCACCTCTTGGGCGAGAAACCGAACTGGCACACATCCTCTCGCAACTGAAAGCGCGACAGGTCCGCAATGTGGTGTGGCTGACCGCCGACGTGCACTACACCGCAGCGCATGAATACTCGCCTGCGCGTGCCGCCTTCACAGACTTCGACCCGTTCTGGGAGTTTGTGTCAGGTCCACTACATGCCGGCGCCGGCCAGGAGAAGCCACTCGACGGAACCTTCGGACCGCGTGCGGATTACGTCCACGCGGCACCGCCGGATCAGCAGTCACCGCTGGACGGTTACCAGCATTTCGGGCAGATCGATATAGACGGCGCAAGCGGCGATCTCACCGTCACACTGTGCGACGCCGCGGGTTCCGCGCTATACACCCGCGGCCTGGCGCGCACCTAGATCGCGCCGACCACCTCGGCCACCCGTTCGGCGAGGCGCTGTGCGGTCGACTGCTCGTCGGCCTCCACCATGACACGAACGAGTTGCTCGGTTCCGGAAGGACGCAACAGGATTCGGCCATTGCCCGCAAGCTCAGACTCCACAGCGGCGACGGCCGCAAGCACCTCGGGCGCCTTCGCCACCGTGTGCTTGTCCGAGACCGGCACGTTGATCAGCGTTTGCGGCAGGCTGCGCATCGCGGACGCAAGATCGGCCAACGACTTACCTGTTTGAGCCATCCGGGACATGAGACGCAGGCCGGTGACGATGCCGTCTCCGGTGGTGGCCAGTGAGGGCAACACGATATGACCGGATTGCTCACCGCCCAGGGCGAATTGGCCCGCGCGCAACTCCTCCAGCACATAGCGGTCGCCGACGCCGGTCACCTTGACGTCGATGCCCGCCGAACGCATGGCGATATGCAATCCCTGATTGCTCATCACCGTGGTGACCAGCGTGTTGTCGGTCAGCTCACCGGCTTCCGCCATCGCCGCGGCGAGCACGACCATGATGGCGTCGCCATCGATGACGTTCCCGTCCGCATCTACCGCAAGACATCTGTCGGCGTCGCCGTCATGCGCAAGCCCGAGGTGGGCGTCGTGGGCCTTCACGGCGGCCTGCAGTGGACCGAGATGCGTTGACCCACAACCGTCGTTGATATTGAGCCCGTCGGGGTCGGCATTGATGTCTATCACGTGGGCGCCGGCGGCGCGGTAGGCCAAGGGCGCCGCGTCGGAGGCCGCGCCGTGCGCACAGTCGACCACCACGGTGACTCCGCTCAGCGGATGAGTGGCGGCATTGTGAACATGATGCAGATACCGGTCGAGGGCGTCCACGGCGTCGCGCACACGACCGATGCCCGCCCCGGTCGGACGTGCCGCAGGAGTATCCAGCTGCGCCTCGATGGCATCCTCGGCGGAGTCATCAAGCTTGTGTCCACCGGCGCCGAAGATCTTGATGCCGTTGTCGGGCATGGGGTTATGGGAGGCCGAGATCATGACGCCGAAGGCCGCTCCGTAGGCACCCGTCAGGTATGCCACCGCCGGGGTGGGCAGCACACCGACGCGCAGTACGTCGACGCCTTCAGCCGCGATGCCCGCAACAACCGCAGCCTCCAACATCTCACCACTGGCGCGCGGATCTCGGCCCACGACCGCGATGGCGTGACCACTGGCCAACGACCGCGCCGCGGCCGAGCCCAGCGCGACCGCAAGCTCGGCTGTCAGCTCGGCATTCGCGACACCACGCACACCGTCAGTGCCGAATAGTGAGCCCATGCAGTAAACCTTCCATAACCAGTCATACCAAACTGGCCCAATAACGCGATTGCGCCGACACACAGGTTGTGTGCCGGCGCAATACGCGGACGAACAGGGTCGATCAGCGCTTCGAGTACTGAGGCGCCTTACGGGCCTTCTTGAGACCGTACTTCTTACGCTCGATCGCACGCGGGTCACGAGTGAGGAAGCCGGCCTTCTTCAGCACCGGACGGTCCTCGGGCTCCACGATGATGAGCGCACGGGCGATGGCGAGACGCAGCGCGCCCGCCTGACCCGAAGGGCCGCCACCGGACAGGTGAGCGTAGATGTCCACGCTGTCCACACGGTTGACGGAGACCAGCGGCGCCTTGATGAGCTGCTGGTGCACCTTGTTCGGGAAGTACTCCTCCAGAGTGCGGCCATCCAGGTGGAACTTGCCGGTACCGGGGACGAGGCGCACGCGGACGACGGCCTCCTTACGGCGGCCAACGGTCTGGATGGGCTTGTCGATGACGACGGGCCCGCGAGGAGCGGCCTTGACGGCAGTCTCTTCGGCGGAATCCTCAACAACGACCTCGACGACCGCCTGGTCGCCGCCGTCCACTGCGATGTCCGCGTTCTCTTCGGGGGTCTGCTCTTCGGCGATATCGGTCACTGAGCCACCTGCTTAATCTCGAACGGGATCGGCTGCTGCGCGGCGTGCGGGTGCTCGGGACCTGCGTACACCTTCAGCTTGCGCTCGATCTGGCGGCCAAGCTTGTTCTTAGGCAGCATGCCGATGATTGCCTTCTCCACCGTGCGAGTGGGGAACTTCTCCAGCTGCTCGCCGATGCTGCGCTTGCGCAGACCGCCCGGGAAGCCCGAGTGACGGTAGGCGAACTTGTCGGTGAGCTTCTTGCCGCTGAGGGCAATCTTCTCTGCGTTGATGATGACGACGAAATCGCCACCATCAGCATGCGGGGCGTAGGTCGGCTTGTGCTTGCCGCGCAGCAGGGTGGCTGCTTGAACGGCAAGACGGCCGAGCACTACATCCGTGGCGTCGATGACATACCAGCTCGTGGTGATGTCACCCGCCTTCGGCGTGTAGGTAGGCACAGTCTTTCCTTGTCTACTCGGGTGGATCCCCGGACGGCTGTTGCCGTTCGGAGCGCTGGTCATGGCGGACGGTGGAGGTTGATCTCGGCGACCAGTGGTGACCCGAGCCTCGTGTGCGAAGACATACCGCACGCCAACGGAGCAGCTTACCGGGCCACGTCACCGCAGGTCAAAACGCGGCCGAGCCCGCCTTGTGGGCAGCCCCGACACCCCCAAGAAAAAACTGTGGGGCCTTGGTGGCTCTCCCCCACCAAGGCCCCACAGGGTCTTGAACAAACCGTCGGCGATTTAGCCGTGCCAGGCGCCCGCAGCGCTCTGGTCGGTGTGCTGCGCATCCTGGTTACCCTGGTCAACCTTGGAGTTGAGCTGAGTCAGGATCTGGTTGAGGTCCTCAGCGGACTGGTGCCAAGCCTTCTGGTACTCCTGGTAAGCAGTCGCTTCCTGGCCCTCAGCTTGCTGGACCAGGGGCTGGATGTCGTGCTGCAGTTCCTCCAGGCCGGCCTGGAACTTGTTGATGATGCCCTTGACATCGGCAACCAGCGCATCGATCTCGCCGTGGTTGTAAGTAATCTGCATGGTCAATCCCCTTTGCTATGTGATGTCTTTGATGACTATTACGAGACGCTTAGAAGGTCTGGCCCTCGTCCATCTCCTGGATGCGACGCTTGTTCGACTCCATGGTGTCGTGGATCCCGACGAGCACCTTCTGGATGTCGCCCATCTCCTGATCGAAACGAGCCATCGCCTCGTCGAAGGCATGCCGCGCCTGCCCCTGCCAGGTGCTGGTACCCACCGCTACGCGGTCCCGCAGCTGGGACTGCATCGCGGTGAACTCCTGGTACTTGCCGTCAATCTTCTTGGCAGTGGAATCGAGCAACGCCAGGTCATTCTGAAAAACAGCCACTTCAGTTCCTCCCTTGTCCCCAGGCCCGGCCAGTCACGGGTGTGACTTCCGGTTTCTGGCCGGTTTTGTCCTTACAACTACATACGATGGCCTGACCGCCAGATCGGTTCCATCTTTTTCAAAGTTTTTTTCAGCAATCTTGCTAGTTACCCGACTTTACCGCATGTGCGGTTCGGATCGCCAGATCACAAGCCTGTTCGACATCAATGTAGCTATTCTTCTTGAACTGGCAGCCAACTCCCATTCTCAGGTCATCATCCAGAAGCACTGTCCACGCGATGTCATGGCCCTCGCGAACCTCGGTGTAGGTGACCGCCGGCCGGTCCGCCTTGCGGTCGTCGGCCTTGAAATCGGTGAACACCCCCGGCGGCTCCTTCGTCATGGCAACTCGCAGCGTCTCCGCTGTTGAGGCCAAGGTTTCTGTCGACTTCACCCGCACCTGGGTCACATGCACGACCGCCTCAGGGTCCTCGGGTGAGATCACCTCGACCCGCGCTGAACCGGAACCGCCCGCAGGGATGCGCCGTACCGCCCACTCGGCGGGCACCATGAACTGCACATGCCCCTCTACCAGCAGCGATGTCGCCGCGACGGGTGCCGTGGGCGACGGGTGCCGCTCGCGCGCGGAGGCCACAGTCAAGACAACACCGGTGACAACCACGGCCGCGGCCAGGCCAATCGCGGCAAGCGGCCACCACGCGGGAAGCCGCGGCGTGGATCTTGCGGGCGACGCGGGTGTCCATTCGGGCCTTCTGGCCACAATGGGCTCCTCTGCCGGCTCATCGATGAACGCCAGCGCCCGTGGAGCCTGACCGACATCGCGGAACACCGAATCCCCGGCGACCTGCGATACCCCGGGAGTCAAGCCGATCCGATCGACCGCGTCGACGATCGCCTCACCCATGTCGCTATCGGCCGAGTCGACGAGGATCGCGGCGACTCCTGTCGGTTCGCCGCGGGCCACCTCCTCGACGGCACGCGCCACGGCGCGTGCAACATCTGCGGCGTTCTTGGTCTCCCAGGACCGTTCTTCGAGATGCCGAACCGTCGCCTCCGGCTCACCGGCAGAGCCGTGCGCCACGACGGTGACGGCGACCTCACCGGGTGACACCTCGACCACCACCAGGGAGCGCCCCGACAGATCGGCGCGCACACCGCGCTCGGCCAGAGCGATGGCGCGCGACCGCACGGTCAGTGTCGCGGCCATCATCCGCGCGGCATTCGACAGCACGGTGCGCCGTCCAGGACTCCACGCCGTCGGATGGATCAGCTGCATCGAATCGAGGCGAACCGGAGCATTCTGATCAGTGAGCAACGACTCGAACAGGGCTGCCCAGAGCGCACGGGACGGAACCACGCGACCTGGCAACAGGGCCATCTCGTCGTCGAGTGCTGCGACCGCCGACCGAACATCGGAATGCCCGGCCTCGCGGATGCCGGCGTCGGTTCGCGCCCGGACTGCGGTCTCGGTCACTTCGATCGCTACCCGCGTCCCTATCTGCGGGTCGCGATCCAGAATCACTGCGGATCGCTCCAGGCCACTTGGATCAGTTGTTGGCCGCCCGAGCGCATGACCAGAGTGCCGCGGCCCGCAGGCTGCTCACTCGGTCTGACCGTCCCCAACAACACACCCTCGTCTCTGTTGCCACTCATCTGTAAACCGATGCAGGACAAGTCCTTCATGCGCGCCATCATCGGCTCGAACATCGCCCGCGAGGCACCGCTGGTGCGGCGTGCGATCACAACGTGCAGGCCGATGTCCTTCGAGTGCGGTAGGTACTCCGCCAGCGGCAGCAGCGGGTTTCCGCTTGCCAGCGCCACCAGGTCATAGTCGTCGACCAGGATGTAGATCTCCGGGCCGGACCACCATGACCTGTCCCGCAATTCCTGTTGAGTCACATCGGGTCCCGGCATGCGCGACTTGAGGAGCTCGATCAACGCGGGCACCTCATCGACCAGGGTATTGCTCGACATCGCGTACTTGGCTAGATGCTCAGTCTCGACGACACCGAGCAAGGTGCGCCGATAGTCCACGATGAACAGCTGCACCTGCTCCGGAGTGGTGGTACGGACGATCTCGCGGCACATGGTGCGCAACAAGCCGGTCTTGCCGCACTCGCTGTCGCCGAAGATCATCATGTGCGGCTGCTCGCCGAACTCCAGGAACGTCGGAGCCAGCTCGGTTTCGTTGATACCGACGAGGATGCGCAGGTTCGGCTGATCGTTTTGAGGTGCCTGCGGAACCAGCGCGGCGTAATCGATCTTGTGCGGCAGCATGCGAACCTTCGGCGCTTCTGCCGAACTGCGTTGGCGCATGCTCGCCGCGGCCGCACTGATCGCCTCACCAAGGTCCTGATTCGACGAGACGCTGTCGACGCGTGGCAATCCGATGAGCATGTGCCGACGGTCGCGGGTGATACCCCGGCCCGGCCTGCCATCAGGCACGAGCTGTGCCAGCTTGCGGTCGAAGTCCGAGTCGAGCGGATCACCGAGACGAAGCTCGACGCGCGTGCCGATTTGGTCCTTCAGGGCCGGGCGGATCTCGGCCCAGCGCGACGCCGTGACCACCGTGTGCACACCGAAACCGAGCCCCTGCGCCGCAAGCGCGGTGACCTGTGGCTCGAGGGCCTCGAACTCCTGACGCACGGTGGACCAGCCATCGATGATGAAGAACACGTCGCCGAAAGGATCATTCGCAAGCTGTGGGTCACCGGCACCCTTGCGCCGCCGGTACTCGGCCATCGAGTCAATTCCATAGGCGCGGAAGGCATTCTCACGCGATCTGACGATCGTCAGCATTTCGGCGAAAGTCCGCCGGATCAGATCTGATTCCAGGCGGCTGGCCACCGAACCGACATGCGGCAGCTGCGCCAACGACGTGAGCGTGCCACCACCGAAGTCCAGGCAGTAGAACTGCACCTGCGCGGGACTGTGTGTCACCGCGAGCGAGGTCACCAGGGTGCGGATAGCCATCGACTTCCCGGACTGGGGTGCACCGACAATAGCGACGTTGCCCGCCGCGGCGGACAGGTCGACGATGTACGGGTCGCGGCGCTGCTCGTACGGCCGGTCCACGATTCCGATCGGAACGGTCAGGCTGCCCACCGCGTCGAAACCGGCGCGACCGTGACGAGGAATCAGGTCGCCCAGCGTGGGCGAATCATCCAATGGCGGAAGCCACACCTCGTGAGCCGGATTGCCATGCCCCTCAACGCGATCGAGGATCGTGTCGATGACCGACCTTCCTGGTGCCCCTTCGGACGCGGCCGGAGTGTCATCTTCGACCACTTCCACCGGACGCATCTGCAGCGCCACCGGCGCAGCGGTAAAGAGGCGCGGCGCCGCACCTCCGCCTCCCGAGGAGACGGCCCGACGCGCCGGTCCGTACGGCACATATGCGCCCGAGACGTAGGAGGTCTGGAATCGCGTCAACTCGCCCGAATCGTCCTTGAGGTAGCAGGAACCAGGGGTGTTGGGCAGATGATAGGCGTCCGGCACGCCGATGGCGGCACGCGATTCGTTGGCAGAGAACGTCTTCAAGCAGAGTCGATAAGACAGGTGCGATTCCAGCCCGCGCAGACGACCCTCGTCCAGACGCTGCGAAGCGAGCAACAGATGCACATGTAGCGACCGGCCCAGACGGCCGATTGCGACGAACAACTCCGCGAAATCCGGGTGCTGACTCAGCAACTCGGAGAACTCGTCGACGATGATGAACAGTGCCGGCAATGGGGCGAGGGACGCACCGGCGGCGCGGGCACGCTCGTACTCGGTGACATTGGCGAAGTTGCCCGCGGCGCGCAACAGCTCCTGGCGCCGGTTCATCTCGCCTGCGAGAGCGTCCTTCATGCGGGACACCAGGTTCGCCTCTTCGGCAAGGTTGGTGATGATCGCCGCGACGTGCTGCGCTCGATCCAGACCGAGGAATGTCGCTCCACCCTTGAAGTCGACGAGCACGAGGTTGAGCGCATCCGGCGAATGGGTCGCGATCATGCCGAGTGTCAACGTGCGCAGGAACTCCGACTTACCCGAACCGGTCGCACCGATGCAGAGCCCGTGTGGACCCATGCCGTTCTCGGCGGCTTCCTTGATATCCAGCTCCATCGGAGTGCCGTCGACCGCGATACCGATCGGAACCCGCAGCCTGTCTCGGCCAACCCTGTTGCGCCACACTACTTCCGGGTTAAGCAGCCCGGGATCACCGATGCCCACGATGTCGGACCAGCGCGTGCTGACCTCGGTCTGGATCTGAACCTCGTCGCCGCTGCCCGTCAGCACCCGATAGGGCGCCAGGCGGCGCGCACACGCCATCGCCTCGGTAACGGTGAGGTGATCCGGGTGGGCGAAGACCTCGGACCCGACGTTGCCTTTGGCACCCAACCCGCGTTCGGTCAGCTCCAGTTGCATACCGCGACGGGCCGCGAGCGGATCCACCCTGGTGCCGATCTCGACCAGGGTCACCGAATCGATGCCGTGGTCGACAATGAGGCGTTCGGACCCGATCAGCGTGCCGCTGTCGACGATGATGAGGATCTGCGGCCGGTCGGGGGAAGGCTGCGCGGTCCGCGAGAACCGTTCCCGCTCGGTGATCAGCGACGCCAACGATTCCTCGACCTCACCCAGTGAGTGGTAGACGAGCCGAGATGAGCCGACGCCGTCGAAGGCGCTCGGATGCTGAGAGTGCGGAAGCCATTTGAGCCAGTCCCAGTGTGGGGCGGCATGCCGATTGACCACCGCCGCCACCAAGAACTGGTCGGGCCCGTGGAACATCGCGAGCTGGCAGATCATGGCGCGCAACATGCCTCGCGCCACCTCCGGCGAACCGTCGATGGTGACGGCCGCAAAACCTCTCAGGTTCAACGCGATAGGCAGCTCGGGCACCAGCGAGTGCGTCCGCACGAATCGCCGCAGCGCCACTGACGCGACCGGCTCCAGCTCCTCGACCGGGCCGATCTCCGGCGCCACCAACTGGGCCGCCAGACGCTGATCCCCTACTCCGACACGCACATGGCAGTAGTCGCTGTCTCCGGGACGCCGCTCCCACATGCGGCGGCCACCGGCCAATGTCCACAACGCGGCGGGGTCCGGGTTGTTCCAGAGCAGGGCCTTGCGCTGGGCCGCACCGGTATCGGTGACGTTCTTGCGCACCACTTCGAGGTACCGCAGGTAATCCTTGCGATCCTCGTTGATCTCACTGGTCTTGGCTCCCTTGCCGCCGCTGTTGGACACCATGCTGACCATCGAAACCATCATCATGATCGGGAACAGCATGAACATCGGGCTGCGCATCATCCCGCCGCCTGCCCCACCACCGAAGCTTCCCGAGGTGACGAAGAAGGCGATCATGCCCACCATTGCCACGACCATGACCAGCGGCATGATCTTCGCGATGATCGGCGACGGGACCGGCCGCGGAATCTCCGGCGGCGGCTGCACATTGACCTCGCCGCCCGGGACACGAGGCACCGCAAGCCGAGGCCGACGAATGAATATTGTGGTGTTCACCCCGTGCTCACCCTGGCCCTCCGGTTCCCCCGCGTCACATCTCGTGGCAATCTGTGGCACCCACGCTACCGCCCAGCCCACGGCGGGCTACAGGATAGGGCCGTTATATCCGGCGCCGCAACGAATTCGCTCACAAGATCGCTGCAGCCGCTGGTCGCGTGGTTGGCGTTCGCCCGGATGCATCGAACCGCTGGCGGCGCTCAGCAGCGTTCGGCTAGTGTGCATGCGCAAAGATCAATGACCGTGGGGGCAGGTAGGGGGCACAGCATGACACATGCGCAGTCGGGCGCCGAGCAACGTTCGGCGGTACTCGAACTGTGCCGCGTTTCCATCCAGGCTGAGCGCACCCAGGTCGACCTGGCGCTGCCGACGAGTGTTCCGCTGGCCCTTTTGGTCGGCTCGATCGTCGACATCATCAACCAACATGTAGGCGTCCCCGAGCTGACCAGCCCGGAGGACGCCGTGGAAACGCACTGGCGTTTGTCCCGGCCCGGTCAGCCACCGCTGCAGATGTCCAGCACCCTTGGGGAGCTGGAGGTCCGCGATGGTGATCAACTGATTCTCACCGCGTCCGATGTGGCCGCACCGGATCCGCTGTTCGACGACGTCTTCCTTGCTGTCTCTACCTTCCGGACCGTGTCGGCGCATCCGTGGAGCCGGACCGCTGCCCGGATACTCGGCGCGTCCGCGTGCGGCCTGGCCGCGGTGCTCGGTGCGACGGCGCTGTTACGCGCCGGAGCCACAAATCCCGGCCTGCTTCTTCCCATCATCGCCGTGGCGATCGCATTGGTGGCCATCACCGCCGCGGTGTTCGCGAATCGGGTCTATGACGATTCCCTGGCCTCGGTGATGCTGAGCCATTGCGCCGTCGGCTTCTCGGCGGTGGCCGGAGCGCTGTTCGTACCGGGAAAGTATGGCGCCCCACACGTGATGCTGGCACTCATGGTGGCGATGGTCGTATCCGTCCTCGCCATGCGTGCGACCGGCACCGGGACGATGTCCCTTGTCGCGGTCGCTTCGGCATCTCTACTCGGGTTCGGTGCGGCCCTGGGTTACGTGCTTTTCGAGCCTCCGATCTACAGCCTCGGCGCTGCGCTCGGCTCGGTCGGCATCTGCGCGGTGGCACTGTCGCCGCGTGTGGCCATGGCGCTCGCCCGACTACCGCTTCCCCCGGTGCCCACGCAGGGCGCACCCTCACGTCCCGAACATTCGACGGCGCCGATCGAAGCCATCGAAGGTCTCGACGGACTCGATACCGAGGGTGATGACGTCGAGGACGCCACGGCACTGCCGCCGCTGCCCGATCTTCGTGAGAAGGCGCTGCGGGCGCACGCCGTACTGACCGGATTGGTGTGCGGCACATCCGCCGTCACCGCGGTGGGCGCCATGCTGGCGGCGCTGACCTTCCCCGGAGCCGGTGATCATCACCCCACCGGTGCGCACCGATTCAGTGGTGTGGTGCTCGCCGGATTGATCGCGCTGGCGATGATGCTTCGGGCACGCTCGCACGCCGACCTCGCACAGACGGTCGCGATCAACCTGGGCGGCTTGGCCATTCCGGCAGCGGCCTTCGCATTCATCGCGGTCGCGTACCCGACGGCGGCGGTGTTCACCACCGTGTTTGCGGCGATCGCGGCCGGTTCGGCCATCGCCCTCGGCTTCCTGGTGTCCGCTCGCAAGTACTCACCGGTCGCCCGCCGCACGGTGGAGATCATCGAATACATCGCGCTATCGCTGATCGTTCCGATCGCGGTCTGGGTGTGTGGCGTGTACAGCGCCGTGCGGGGATTGAACCTGCCATGAACCTGGGCGTGGCCCGCCGCGTCGCCACCGCTGCAGCCGTTGTGATGTTGGCGATGGCATCGCAGCTGGCGACCGGTTCGATGCACATGCTGGCGACCGCACGTGCCTTCGCTCCACTTCCCGTCGATCCGAGCATGCTTCCCGGCCCGCGTCCCGCCGCTCCCATCGAGCCCACGGAGCAGAAGGAACTGTGCCGATTCCCCGGCATTGACCCCAAGCGCGACCTCAACAAGGTGCCCACCCAGCAGCGCGGGCTGGATCTGCCGTTGGTGTGGCAGCTGTCGCGCGGCGCCGGCCAGACGGTCGCGGTGATCGACACCGGTGTGGCGCGCAGCCCGCGGCTGCCACCACTGATCCCGGGCGGCGACTACGTCTTCGAGGGCGGCAACGGCACCCAGGACTGCGATGCGCACGGCACCATCGTGGCCGGAATCATCGCCGCTGCACCGGATCCCACGGGGGCGAGCGCGTTTAGCGGTATCGCACCCGACGTCAGTCTCATCACCATTCGCCAGTCCAGCGCCAAGTTCGCGGTGAAGAACAAGGGCGGCGGGGGCGACAGGGACGATCCCTCGAAGATCAGCGGCGTCGGAAACGTCGACACCCTGGCCATGGCGGTGCGCACCGCGGCCGACCTCGGCGCCACCGTCATCAACATCTCCGAGGTGGCGTGCGCCTCCGCCAAACAATTCCTGGATGACCGACCGCTGGGCGCTGCCCTGCAATACGCCGTGGACGTCAAGAACGTCGTAGTGGTCGTCGCCGCGGGAAATGTCGGCGACGGCCAGTGCAAGAACCAGAACCCGCCACCGGATCCGGCGCGGCCCAACACCCCGGACTGGGATGCCGTCCTGGAAACGGTGAGTCCGGCTTGGTACAACGACCTCGTCCTGACAGTGGGCTCGATCGGCCCGGACGGGCAGCCCTCGAAGTTCAGTCTCGGCGGCCCCTGGGTCGATGTCTCGGCGCCCGGTGAAGACATCGTTTCGCTGGACCCCAACCGTGACGCGCTGACCAACGCCTACATGGGCGAGCAGGGTCCGGTACCCATTCAGGGCACCAGCTTCTCCGCGCCGGTGGTTAGTGGCGTTGTCGCGCTGGTGCGTTCACGCTTCCCTCAGCTCAGCGCGCGCGAGGTGATGGACCGCATCAAGAACACGGCACACCGCCCGCCCGGCGGCTGGGACCCTTATCTGGGCTACGGCGTGGTGGACGCGCTGGCCGCGGTCAGCGACGACCTGGGCACCACCAGCGATCTGGCCCGGGCCAACGCGGCCAAGAAGCTGCAGCTGCCGCCCGCACCCGCGCCGCCCGACCCACGGCCACGCCGTGTCGCTCTGATCGGAATAGCGGTCTGCGCGGCATTTCTCGCCGCGGCGCTGGCGATGCTCGCGCCGGTTCGCAAGTTGCGGCAGGGCCGGGACAACTCCACCGAATAGCGGCGGTGGCACGCTCCTTTAAGCAGGCGGTGTGCTCGATGTCGACGGATTGATCGCCAAACCTGTCTTGTCCGGCGGCATTCCGTCGTGCACGACGAGTGCGTCTTCCTTGCTCAGTCGAGGCCCCGGTGGCAGCAGCCCGACGACCGGCCACGGGGCCGGAACGGGCTCAACCGTGAGCCCCAAAGATTTGGCGGCCTCCAGATTCCCGATGCCGAAACGCACGCCGGTATCGAGGATGAGATAGAGAGACTCGGCACGCCCGGTATCGCCACCCAGGCCGGTGGACCGCACGAATGCGCTACGCGCGGGCGGAATGTAGGCGGTGTCGAGGTTGGGGCCCTCCTTGTCGGCCTGCGCCAGGACCACCGGTGCCTGATCGGTCTTCAACGGCAGCGAGTTACCCATCAAAAGCTTGGTCGAGGCGTGTTCCTGCGTCTTCTCCTGACCGGGCTTCCAGCTGCTGCACAGCACCGACTTCTCCGGGACATCCACAATCTTTCCGGCACGGTCCGGAAATGTCTGTACCGCAAGCACATTGAGGCTCTGGTGTCCCGAAATCACATCCGGGGCGACGGAGACGATGTCTTGCGCGCCCTGAGAGTCGGAGAACCGGATCAGATCGGCGGTGACCTCGTTGACGCGTTGCACCCCACCCGAGAGCACCACGTAGTACTCGGCAGAGTCCGCCCGGCTCATCTTGATGACCGACCCCACGCGAACACCACCGGTGGTGATGGGCGAAGGCCCTCCGGCATCGGGGATGGGCGGCGGAGCGATGGCCGGAACCTCGGGAATGGCGTTGAGCACGTTCATCGATATCGGCCGGGGTGTCACACCTTCCAGACGCAGTGCGCGGGTCACCGCGGGGTTGGTCAGGTCCACCGCCGCGCGCTTGCCGTCATAGAGCAGGTACATCTGGCTGTTCACGGTCACCAGGGCGTACCTGTCCTTGGGCATCTCCTCGTTGCCGTTCTCGAGGGTCACCTTGCCCGCGATCACCGTGGAGGTGACGGTGGAGCTAGGCGGGGGCGTCGCGACATCGCACACCGTCCAGATGGTGTCGTCGCCGGTCAGCGGCCCCGGAATGGAGGCCGGCGCACCGGGAATCCCGACAAGCGGGCCGCGACGCGCCTTGGCTAGCTCCGAGTCCTTGACCGGCTTGGGATTCTCGTTGTTCCCGGAGATCAACCGGGCCGACGCCAAATTGAGCGCGGGGTGAAGTGTGTCCTGGATACGGACGTAGACGGCACCGGTGTCCTTGGCCATGACGATGGGCTGGTCGCCCAGCGGCATGTTGGGCCGAAAGAACGCCAAGATCGCACAACCGGCAACGACAACGGTGGCCAGCACGATGCCGACCATGAGCGAACTGGACTGCGACCGCATTGGGTCGTGGATCATCCGGACGTCACGGCGAACCAGTGCGTGCTCCATACGCCGCACCAGGAACCGGTACCCGCTGACCTGCAGCCGGGTTGTCGGTTGTCGCGCCATCGTCCCCCCTCCAGGAAGTCTGCGAAACTCGGATCTACGACCTAGCGATGCCTCTAGGCCTGCCCCCGGATCTTGTCAGATCCTACGTACCGGCCACACGGCCATGCAGCCTATTGCAATACTGGGCAACCACGATAGGTTGCGGGTGGCAACCGCGATGCCCGAGTCGGGTCGGCGCGGCATGACGGTGGGACAGAAGGGGGAACGGTGACCTCGAGCGGGGCGGCTCCGGAACAGGTGCGTCGGGCCACGATGCCCATCCAGATCATGGTGATCTCGCAGCTGCTGATCCTCGCCGCGGTCCTGGTCTCGTTGCTGTTCGGCTGGCCGTGGTGGGCCGCGTTGTTGATCGCGATCGTGTCCTTGGCACTCGTCCTCGGCCGTTGGGGCGGTCAGACGGTCAGGCATTGGGCAGTTACCGGATTCAAGTATCTGACGGGCCGCACCTACCGAAGCTCGGGCAGCATCGCCGACACCCCCAGCAGCCAGGACAGCTGGACCGGAACTCGTTGGGAGAACGGCAAACTCATCACGGTGCTGGAAGTCAGCGCAACCCAACGCCACCCCTCCGTCATCACCCCGGACCACTGCGCCACCGACTCACTGGTGCCCCTGCGCGTGCTGCGGGAGTGCATGCACCAGAACGACATCGAGCTGGAGAGCATCGACGTCATCAGCAACGGCCAACGCACCGCACAGGGCACGGTCCTGCGCGGCGGGTACGACCGGCTGGTGGGCCCGCTACCTGCCGTCGCCATCCGCACCGTCTGGGTCGTACTGAGATTCGACCCCGGCGCGAACGTCGACGCGGTCTTCCGCCGGGGAGGCAGCCGGCGCGGCGCGGAACGATGTGCCGTCATCGCCACCGCACGGGTCCGCCGGGCATTGGCGGCGGCCCATTGCGCCAGCACCATCCTGCAGGCGGGCCAGATTCACCGGATCAGCGCCGAAATGCTCCGGCAGTACGCGGGCGCACCCATGCACGAGGAGTGGGGTGGGCTCATGCTCATCGACTCCTACAACGTCGCCATGGGAATTGACCCGTGGTACATCACCGATGCCACTCTCACGGGACTGTGGGCTCGGCCCACGCTGGAGACCACCGTGACGGTTCGGTTGCGCCCGGCCGCGAAGGGCCGCACATCGGTTGGCGCACTGGTGCGGTGGGCAACCGACGAACAACTTCCGATACGCCATTCCACGGGAATGACCTCACTGAACGGGAGCCAGCGCGACGCGTTCTTCGCCGGACTTCCCGTGGGGGCCATCGGGTTGGAGTACCTGACCCGCAGCATCGAGATGAGCAACGAGGAGCTCGACGGCATTCATCTGCCGACGTCGGGCTGCGGACAATTGATCGGCTCGGATATGTCCGGCCGCGCGATCGCCGCACGGTTGTCCGGACAGGGCGTCCATACCGTGGTGGTCCGCGCCGAACTCTACGTATGCCAGCAGGTGGTGCTCAGAGCGGTGGCGATCGGAGCGCTTGTGGTCGTCTACACCGACCGTCCCCATATGTGGGATGTCATGGTGACCTCGATCGGCGACGCCAACCGCATCCAATTCGCGAGTGGCCCAGGCTTTATCGACCCCCGATGCACCCTGGCCGTGGTGGATGGCATGCAGCCGACCGCACTACCCAGCAACTGCACGGCACTGCACATCATCAGCAGCGAATACGACGCGCTTCCAGCCCGGCCGGATGTCATCATCGACCAGCCCAACGGCTACGGCGACCACATCCTCTTGACCGCCGGTGGCGAGACCATTCAGGTCCGCCTCGTGACGGTCAGCGATGAGTTGGCCTACCTGGGCCGACCGATACAGGCTTTCGCACAGTAGAAGTTTCGCGGCTTCAAAGCTCGTCCCGCATACGTTCCCGGTAGGCGGCCACATGCTGCCGGTTACCGCAGTTTCCGGTGTCACAGAACATCCTGGATCTGTTGCGTGACAAGTCGATCAGGACGGCATCACAGTCCGGGGCGGCACAGGTCTTCAAACGCCGCTGTTCGCCGGTGCGCACCAGATCCGCGAACACCATGGCGGTCTCGGCACCCAGGCGGTCCGCGAGCGGCGCGTCACTGGCCGCCATGTGCAGGTGCCAATCGGGTTCCTCGACATGCCGGGTGAGCCACGGCGAGGCGTGGGTATCGGCCAGCAAGGCGTTGACCTGCCGGACCACGTACTCCTCGTCGTTGATATGCGCCCAGATATCACCCAACCGGGTCCGTAGCGTCTTCACGGCCTGCAGCTCGGCCTCATCACCGTCACGTCTGCCGGTCCAGCCGTACCGATCCAACAGCGGCGGCAATGCGTCCGGATCAGGGAGCAGTTCCCGATCGTTGCGGGCGGTGTTGATCAGCTCAGCCGCCGATTTCAGCCCCTGCTCCGTGTCATGAGTGAAAAGCATTTGACACCTGACATCCTTCACTTATACCGTCATGACCGTATTCGATTTTACTCATGACACGCGGGAGGTGCGGTGAACGACAGGGCCACTTTCCGGGCGGGCGTGATCCTCGCCCTCGCCTCGGCCGCCACCTTCGGGTTTTCCGGTCCCTTCGCCAAGTCACTCATGGCGGCAGGCTGGTCCCTGACCGCCGTCGTCACCGCGCGCCTGGCCACCGGTGCCGCAGTCATGGTCGTGGCCGCTTGCATCGCAGCGCCCGGATGGTTCTCCGAGGCCAGGCGCCACACTAAAGTCGTTGTGCTGTATGGGATCATTCCCGTGGCCGGGGCCCAGTTCTGCTACTTCGGCGCCGTCAGGCACATGTCGGTCGGCGTGGCGATGCTCCTGGAGTTCCTGAGCCCCATCCTGGTTATCGCCTGGACCTGGCTGTCCACCCGACACCGTCCGCACACCCGGGTGCTTGCCGGCGCTGCCCTCGCATTGGCGGGGATGCTGTTGGTACTCAACATCTTCAGCGGATCCCGCGTAGAGCCGGTGGGGGTGCTGTGGGGATTGGGAGCCGCGGTCTGCGCCGCGTACTACTTCATCTCGTCACACCGGGCGGGCGGCAAGGCGCAAGGGCTGCAACCGATCACGCTGACCACCAGCGGCCTACTCGTCGGCACCATCGCGGTCGGCGGCTTCGGGCTGACCGGGATCATGCCGATGACCTTTTCCACCCAGGACGTACAGGTCGCCGGTTGGCATGCACCGGTCTACGTGCCCATCCTCATTCTCGGAGTGGTCACCACCGCGATCGCCTATCTCACTGGCATCGCCGCCATTGCCCGACTCAAGCCGAGCTATGCGTCGTTGATCGCGCTCACCGAAGTACTGTGCGCGGTGATTGCGGGATGGGTGCTGCTCGGGGAAACCATCGCACCCATCCAATACGTGGGCGCCGCGGTCATTCTCGCAGGACTGGTTCTGGCACATCAGGGCGCGGATACCTCGGCGGATGCCGAATCCAGCGCAGCCGGGCTCTCAGCTTCTTTACCTGCGGGATTGAAATCACATGGCAGTGACAGCGAATTATCCGTAACCTCAGTGTGTGACGCTACAGCCGAATCCACGCCCAGCCAGTAAGTTGTTCGCCGCCGCCGCACGCGCGGCGGTTGTTTCGGTTGCGGCAATCATGATGACCACGGGTCTCGCGGTCATCCTCCCCGCCACCGCTTCGGCGGCCTGTCCCAACGTCGAGGTTTCCTTCGCCCGCGGGCGTTCCCAGCCGCCAGGCGTCGGAAACATCGGCGACGGATTCATCAGCGCGCTGCGCAACCGCGTCAAAGACGTTGGCGTGTACGCGGTCCGGTACGACGCCAACACCGACGTCAGCGGCGGAGCGAACGACCTGAGCGCCCACCTGCAATCGGTGGCCAACTCATGCCCCAACACCAAGCTGGTGGTGGGCGGTTACTCCCTCGGCGCCGGCGTCGTCGACACCGCGTTGGGATTCCAGGGTCCCGTCTCGATCGGGGACTTCTTCAACTTCACCAATCCGGTTCCCCCAGAGGTCGGTGACCGCATTCGGGCGATCGTCACCTTCGGCAACATCGTCAACCGCTTCGCCCCGATCCAGAACCTCGCGGGCGCCTACTCCGATCGCGTCCTTGACCTGTGCAATGACGGCGACCCGGTCTGCATGGCGGGCGACAACGAGAGCTGGAAGTCCCACACCACATACCCACCGGCACTCTTTGCGCAGGCTGCGGACTTCGCTGCCGCCCGGGTGAACTAGCCTCGCCTGGGTGACTGTTTCCCAGATCACCCACCGCCAGCTGTCGGTCAATGGAATCGACATGCACGTGGCCGAACAGGGCGAAGGACCGCCGGTTGTTCTGTGCCATGGTTTTCCCGGGCTTTGGTACACCTGGCGCCACCAGCTGGCCGCGCTGTCTGCGGCCGGATATCGGGCCATCGCGCCGGATATGCGCGGATATGGACGCACCACGGCACCGCGGGACGTAACCGCCTATGACCGCAACACCACGGTCAACGACCTCGTCGGCCTGTTGGACGCGCTGGATCTGCACGATGCGGTGTTCTCCGGACACGATTTCGGGGCACATCTGGTGTGGGACATGCCCGCCTGGGCGGGGGATCGAGTTCGCGCACTGATCCAGCTGTCGGTACCGCGCACCCGGCGACTCCCGGTAACACCGAGCGTTGGATTCAATTACCTTGCCTCTCAGCACTTCACACATCTGGAGTACTTCCAGGAGCCGGGCGTGGCAGAGTCCGAGCTGGATGCGCAGCCAAAGACATTCCTGGCCACGCTGTTCCACGCTCTCAGCGGGGCAAATCGCTATCTGGATTGTTGGGACCACCCGGCACGCGTGGGCGACAAACGTAACGGCTACCTAGATGTCCTTCCGAGTCCCCCTCCCCTGCCATGGAATTGGCTTTCCGAGCAAGATCTCGACTACTACGCAGCCGAATTCACGCGCACGGGATTCACTGGTGGCCTCAACTGGTACCGGGCCGAGGATCTGGTGTGGTCCCAGAATGAGCACCTGCACGACAGACCCATCGGCGTACCGGTGACCTTCATCGCCGGATCGGCTGATCCGGTCCTGGAAATGCTCGGCCGCGACCCCATGACGGCCATGGCCGATCTCGTTCCCGGTTTGCGGTCGGTGCTGATCGTCGAGGGGGCCGGACACTTCGTGCAGATGGAGCGGCCTGACGCGGTCAACACCGCGATGATTGAGTTCCTGGGGTCGCTTCCGCCCAGGTGACATGGCCCATACCGCACCGATATGACAACTAGATTGACTTACCCGTAGCATTCCCGTGTGACGACGTACAGTGCTGTTTCACCTGCAATCGCGCACGTCCGCCGGTGGGGATTTCCGCTCGCCGCTCTGCTCATGTTCATCAGCCTGGTGACCATCTCGCAGCCGGTGACCGCGACCGCCGACCCGTGCGCCGCCGTGGATGTCTCCTTCGCTCGCGGCCGTGATGAGCCGCCCGGCCTCGGCCGGGTGGGTCAGGCGTTCGTTGACGCCCTCGGCCCCAAGGTCGGCAGCATGAACGTCTACCCCGTCAACTACAGCGCCGGACTGCTCTCCACCGGAGAAGGTGCCGATGACCTGCGCGCACACCTCAGCGACGTCGCATCATCCTGCCCGAACACCAAGCTGGTGATCGGCGGATACTCGATGGGCGCGACCGTCGTGGACGACGTCGCCAACAACCCGCCGCCGGACGTCGCCGGCCGGATCAGGGGAATCGCGACCTTCGGAAACATCGACCGGCGCGGCGGTGGCATGACCGGTCCCCTCGCCGGGCGGTGGATCGATCAGTGCAATCCCGGCGACCCGGTCTGCCAGGAGGGCGGCCGCTCGTGGACCGCGCACCAGACCTACGAGCAGACAAATCTGCCCGCTCAGGCTGCGTCTTTCGTGGCGGGCAAGCTCTAGAGAAAGGGCACACAAGACCTCGCTGACCCGTAGCATCGTGGTGTGACCACGCATCAGCGGGGCACGAGGGTCGGCGTTGTCCTGAGTTATCTTGTCGCCCTGACGGTGTTCGCGCTGTCGGCGGTGAATGTTGTCGGGCTTGTCTATGCGGTGCCTCACGCGTCGGCAGATCCGTGTTCAGACGTAGACGTCTCATTTGCACGGGGTCGCAAGGAGCCAGTCGGGTTGGGCCGCGTAGGCGGTGAGTTCGTGGACTCCCTGACCCCGCGCATCGAGGCGACCGGGGCCAGCATGAACGTCTACCCCGTCAACTACGACGCCGGCATCTTTTCGGCCGGCGGCGGGGCCAATGATCTGAGCAATCACCTGCAAGCTGTGGCAGCCAGTTGCCCCCGGACCAAGCTCGTCATCGGCGGGTACTCGATGGGTGCGGAGGTAATCGACACGATCATCGGTGTTCCGAACGTGGGCATCGGGTTCAACCGTCCCCTACCTCCCGCAGTAGGCGACCGCATCGCGGCTATCGCGACGTTCGGCAACGCCACCCACCGTACGGGCGGCCCGCTGAGCGGTATCGCCGGCGTATTCGGCTCGCGGGCAATCGATCTCTGCAATCAAGGAGACCCGATCTGCATGGCCGGTCCCAACAACAGCTGGGACGCCCACACCTCGTATGAACGCACCGGACTTCCCGCTGAGGCCGCGGCTTTCGTTGCCTCGAAACTCAACCGCCACGGCGAAGCCGAGCCCAGCGAGTAGTCAGTCCTTCCGGACTCGAACATCACGCGTGATCAACACGCGAGCCGCCATCTCGTCATCGGGCGGATAGTCCACACCGACCAGTGTCAGACCACGCGCCGGCGCAGCCGCGAAATCGCTTGAACGCCTTTCCTTCTTGAGCAGGTCCGCGCACCACTGCACCGGCCGTCTGCCCTCCCCCACTACCAGCACCGCACCCACCAACGACCGCACCATCGACCAGCAGAACGCGTCGGCACTCACGTGCGCGGACACCTGATGTCCATCGACCGTCCAGTCGAACCGCTGCAATTCACGGATCGTTGTGGCGCCGTCACGATGGCGGCAGAAGGCCGCGAAATCATTCAGCCCCAATAGTTTCTGCGAAGCCTCGGCCATGGCCCCGACGTCCAGCGGGCGGTGCCATCCGACGACATCGTGCCGCTCTAGAGGCAGCACTCCGAACGGCGCCGTGGAGAACCGATATTCGTAGTGCCGCCGCAGGGCCGAGAACCGCGCGTCGAAATGCTCGGGGGCACGCCGTATATCGAGCACGCGCACGTCTTTGGGCAGGAAACGCGACAGCCGCCGGATCAGCCTGCCGAACTCAGGCGCATCCGCGGAGCGGGATCTACCGAGGATTTCTGGGAGCCGAGCATGCGGGATGTCGAGATGCGCTACCTGGCCCGTGGCATGTACGCCCGCGTCGGTGCGCCCGGCGGCGTACAGCGAGACCGGCTCCCCCACGATGGTCGTGAATGCCTCACCCAGCACCCCGGCGACCGTACGTTGGTTGACTTGAGTGGCCCATCCCGCGAAATCGGTTCCGTCATAGGCAATATCGAGCCGTAAACGAACCAGCCCGCCACCGTCTCCGGTAGCGGGCTGGTTCTCAGGTGTGACCAAAGGTCATTCCTTCTTGTCTGCGTCCTCGGCCTCGGGAGCCTCAGCCGTGTCGGCTGCGGCATCCGCCGCGCCTTCCGCCTCGGCAGCCGCATCGTCTGCAGTGTCGGTCTCGACCTCGGCGACATCCTCAGCAGGAGTCTCCTCGACCTTGGCCTCTTCGGCCTTCTTGGTCGAAGCGACCCGGCGAGCGCGGTCGGCCTCAGAGGTGACCGTCTTCTCCTTCACCAGCTCGATGACCGCCATGGGCGCGTTGTCGCCCTTACGGTTCTCGACCTTGATGATGCGGGTGTAGCCACCATTGCGATCGGCGTAGAACGGACCGATCTCCTCGAAAAGGGCGTGGATGACGTCCTTGTCGCGGATCTTCTTGAGCACCTCGCGCCGGTTGTGCAGACCACCCTTCTTGGCGTGGGTGATCAGCTTCTCGGCGTAGGGCCGCAGCACGCGGGCCTTGGTCTCGGTGGTCTTGATCCGGCCGTGCTCGAACAGCGCGGTGGCCAGGTTGGCCAGCAGCGCCTTCTGGTGCGAAGACGACCCGCCGAGACGGGCACCCTTGGTGGGCTTTGGCATTGCGACTATCTCCTATTCGGGGCCGGCCCCCGTATCAGGTAGGACCGGGACGGATTGTGTTTAGAGCTGTTCGGTTTCGGCGAAGTCCTGATCGCCATCGAAGTCGTACGAGCCGGTGTCCGACCATGTGCCGGTGGCAACGTCGTATCCGGCGACCTCGGACGGATCGAAGCTGGTCGGGCTGTCCTTGAGTGACAGGCCGAGCTGATGCAGCTTGATCTTCACCTCGTCGATGGACTTCTGACCGAAGTTGCGGATGTCCAGCAGATCCGACTCGGTGCGGGCAACCAGCTCGCCGACGGTGTGCACACCCTCGCGCTTGAGGCAGTTGTACGACCGGACGGTCAGGTCCAGGTCCTCGATGGGCAGCGCGAACGAGGCGATGTGGTCTGCCTCGGCCGGCGACGGCCCGATCTCGATGCCCTCGGCCTCGACGTTGAGTTCACGTGCCAGACCGAACAGCTCAACCAGCGTCTTGCCAGCCGAGGCCAGGGCGTCACGCGGGGTGATCGAGTTCTTGGTCTCGACATCCAGCACCAGCTTGTCGAAGTCGGTGCGCTGCTCGACACGGGTGGCGTCGACGTTGTACGTGACCTTGAGCACCGGCGAGTAGATGGAATCGACGGGGATACGACCGATCTCGGCACCCGAGGCCTTGTTCTGCACGGCCGGGACGTAGCCGCGACCGCGCTCGACGACGAGCTCGATCTCCAGCTTGCCCTTGTCGTTCAGGGTCGCGATGTGCATGTCGGGGTTGTGCACGGTCACGCCGGCGGGCGGAACGATGTCACCGGCGGTGACGGCACCCGGTCCCTGCTTGCGCAGGTACATGGTGACCGGCTCGTCCTCCTCCGAGGACACCACGAGGCTCTTGAGGTTCAGGATGATGTCGGTGACGTCTTCCTTCACCCCGGGAACGGTGGTGAACTCGTGCAGCACACCGTCGATGCGGATGCTGGTGACGGCCGCGCCCGGGATGGACGACAGCAGGGTGCGCCGCAGCGAGTTGCCCAGGGTGTAGCCGAATCCCGGCTCCAGGGGCTCGATGACGAAGCGCGACCGGTTCTCGGCCAGCGATTCTTCGGACAGGGTGGGTCGCTGAGAAATCAGCATTCTTTTCTATCTCCTTCTCGGCACCCGCTATTTGATGCCGGTCAGTGGAGGCAGCCCGGTTGGGCGGCCCGACTTCTTACTTCGAGTAGAACTCGACGATCAGCTGCTCGGTGAGCGGCACATCGATCTGCGCACGCTCGGGGAGCTGGTGCACCAGAATGCGCTGACGCTCGCCGACAACCTGCAGCCAGCCCGGGATGGGCCGCTCGCCGGCGGTCTCGCGTGCGACCTCGAACGGCAAGGTGTTCAGCGACTTTTCCTTGACGTCGATGATGTCGTACTGCGACACCCGGTAGCTGGGCACATCGACCTTCACGTTGTTGACCGTGAAGTGACCGTGCGACACCAGCTGGCGGGCCATCCGGCGGGTACGGGCCAGGCCGGCCCGGTACACGACGTTGTCCAGACGGGTCTCCAGGATCTGCAGCAGCTGCTCACCGGTCTTGCCGGAGGACCGCACGGCCTCGGCGTAGTAGCGGCGGAACTGCTTCTCCATGACGCCGTAGGTGAAGCGGGCCTTCTGCTTCTCCTGCAGCTGCTGACGGTATTCGCTCTCCTTGATCCGCGCGCGGCCGTGCTGGCCGGGAGGGTAAGGACGCTTCTCGTACGCGCTGGAGCCACCGACGAGGTCGACACCTAGACGACGGGACTTGCGAGTGACGGGTCCGGTATAACGAGCCATTAGTTCAAGCCTCCCTTAGACCCGGCGCCGCTTGGGCGGACGGCAACCGTTGTGCGGCTGCGGAGTGACATCGGAAATCGCGCCCACTTCGAGGCCGGCGGCCTGCAGCGAGCGGATGGCGGTCTCACGGCCGGAGCCGGGACCCTTGACGAACACGTCGACCTTCTTGACGCCGTGCTCCTGCGCCTTGCGGGCTGCGTTCTCGGCGGCAAGCTGTGCGGCGAACGGGGTCGACTTACGCGAGCCCTTGAAGCCGACGTGGCCGGAGGACGCCCACGCGATCACGTTGCCCTGCGGGTCGGTGATCGAGACGATGGTGTTGTTGAACGTGCTCTTGATGTGCGCTGCGCCGAGCGGGATGTTCTTCTTTTCCCGGCGACGGGTCTTCTGCGCCTTCTTGGGCCCGGAACCGGCGCCCTTCTTCGGTGGTGCCACGGGGTTACCTAGCCTTCTTCTTGCCGGCGATGGTGCGCTTCGGGCCCTTGCGGGTACGCGCGTTGGTCTTGGTCCGCTGACCGCGCACCGGCAGGCCGCGACGGTGGCGCAGGCCCTGGTAGCAGCCGATCTCGATCTTGCGGCGGATGTCGGCCTGAACCTCGCGGCGCAGGTCACCCTCCACCTTGAGAGAGGCTTCGATGTATTCACGCAGCTGTGTCACCTGATCATCGGTCAGGTCCTTGCTGCGCTGTTCGGGGCTGATGCCCGTGGCGGCCAGGATCTCCTTGGAGCGGGTCCGGCCGATGCCATAGATATAAGTGAGCGCGATTTCCATACGCTTATCGCGCGGTAGGTCGACGCCTACGAGACGTGCCATGCGGCAGTTCCTCTTTCATTCAACGAAGGTCTGATCCCAGTCCGTCCCCTCTAGGTTGGGGCCCCGGCCTTCGTTCCGGGGGTGTCTGTCCGGCGTACCCGGTCAGTGGTTCTGGGAGGTCATCATTCAGTTATGTAGTTGGTCAGCCAGGTCCTTGCGGACGTTCTGACTAGCCCTGCCTCTGCTTGTGGCGAGGGTCCTGGCAGATCACCATGACCCGCCCGTGCCGGCGAATGACGCGGCACTTGTCGCAGATCGGCTTGACGCTCGGGTTGACCTTCACGTTCCCAATCCTGTTCTTGTCGTTACTTGTACCGGTAAACGATCCGACCGCGGGACAGGTCATAGGGAGATAACTCCACTACCACTCTGTCCTCAGGCAGGATGCGGATGTAGTGCTGCCGCATCTTGCCGCTGATGTGGGCAAGCACCTTGTGTCCGTTCTCCAGCTCAATGCGAAACATCGCATTGGGCAGGGGTTCGACCACCCGGCCCTCGACCTCGATGGCTCCGTCTTTCTTAGCCATATCCTCCGCGATTCTTATTGCCTGCTCCGGCTATCGCCGGCATGACACGGCAACACTCACCGACCTCGAACGTGAGCCGGTGACAGGAAAATCCAGGACAGGGCACGCAGACAGTCGGCACGTAAGCCGCACCGTTGGTCAAGGATACCCGCGTAACGCCCCCAAACCAAACCGGCGAACGGGCCGTCAGAACCGTCCGGAGGTCTTACGACCAGGTGACTCCCGACCTGCTGATATGTGGAATCGCCGTGGGTCGCACCAGACCCGCTGTCAGCCAGGCGCCGGCGATCCAGATATGGGGTGCGGATTTGGCAGCCATTGTCCGCCTGGCCCGCATCGATACGTCCGAACCATCCAGGACTCGCTGTGCCCGGACGGACAGTATCCGGTTACGCACACCCGAGCGGCGCCGCTCGCGAGCGCTGCGATTGATCGCCAGCCAGGCGGCGGCGAGATCGCTGGGCTCCCCCAGCGCCTCGGCGATGGCCTCGGCGGCCGCGGCGGCGTCGGCCACGCCCGAGTTGAGGCTGCGGCCCCCCAGCGGGGCGAACTGATGGGCGGCCTCACCCGCGAGCAGCACTCGACGATTCACGTCGGTGTAGCTGCTCGCCACGCCCTGCACGGTGTGATGCACCTCGACCGACCTGATGTGGTCGGCGTACCAGATATCACCGGTGAGCGCCGTGACCCAGGAACGCACCAGTTCAGTTGATGGTGTGGCCTCATCGTGGGGCAGGAACTGAACATCAAGGCGCAGACCGTCCGGGTAGGGCAGCCGGATGGCGTGACGTCCGCCCAGATCGGGATGGTGGTACTGGATCTGCACCGGCAGATCGAGCGTGACACCGTCAGGATGCGGTTCGACGTCGATCACCGCAGAAGGGGGCGACGGCGGGCGCTCGGACATGCCGATGCCCAGCGCCTGCCGAACGGCCGACCTGGAACCGTCGGCGGCAATGACATAGCTCGCGCGTAGCCGATCGCCGCTAGAAAGCGTCAACCGAGCGCCGGTGTGGTCGGTGCTGATGTCGGTGACGGCAATCCCGGAGTGATACTCCACTCCCAAATTCAGCGCCTCGGCCAGGCTCTCGTCTTCAATGGTGCGCTGCGACAAGCTCATTCCCCATGCCGCGGGGTTCCACGGACCCGGTATCCGCGAGGGTGCATACGAGGACATGACGAACACTGGGCGGCCCTGGTAGAAGGTCTGTACGCCATGGACCGCGAGCGCGGACTGGCGCAGACGGGCACCCAATTCGGGTGCTACCCGGTCGTATCGCCGCAATGTCGAGTGTCCGACGAATGTCGCACAGTTCCGGTGGCGCTGGCGATCTTTCGAGCCCGCCGCCTCCAGCACAACAACGCGAATTCCCCGGCGCGCCAATAACGTGGCAGCCAGCAACCCCACTGGGCCGCCGCCGACGATCACGACGGCGTCATCGGTAATGTCCCGATGCGCGTCCGCCGACACTGCCGCTAGGTGAGGCACCCAATGACGGTACCGCGCCGGGGCACGCGAGCGCCTGTTCAGCCCGGCAACACATAGCCAGCGGGGCGGATACGTGGTACCTATGTCGGTAGTGGCGAACATCGGCGTCGGCAACGGGGAGGGGGTCGAGTGGACGGTCTGACAGTTGGATATCTGGCGGCCTTCACGGTCGGTGGAATCGCAGTGCTCTCGGCGCTGCTGCTCACCGACATCGGCCATGGCGACGGGATGCCGTTTCTGAGCCTGACCTCGATTTCCGCCGCCCTGACGGGTGCGGGTGCCGGCGGATTCATCGGCTCGGCCCTGGGCATCGCAACACTGCCGACAGCAATCATCGCAGCCGTGTGCGCGGTTGCGCTGGTGTCGATCCTGCAACTTTTCCTGACGTATCTGCGACGCCAGCAGGCGAACTCGCATTCGGGGCGCGCGTCCTACATCGGAAGGCTCGGCACCATCACCCTGGAGGTGCCTTCCGGCGGCGGCTGGGGCGAAGTCGCGTTCACCGACGCCGACGGCAATCGGGTGCGCTCGCGCGCGATCACCGACGAACCCAACGGGCTGGCCAAGAACGCCGCGGTCTACATCGCTGACGTGGACCACGAATACCTGCATGTAGTCGGCATTCCACATCAAACCTCTAAGGACCCCGCATGAGCTCACTTCTGATCATCGTCGCCATCGCCATTGCGGCGCTGGTGCTTTTCGTGGCGCTGCCGCTGGTCTACGTACGCAACTACATCAAGGTGCCGCCGAACGAGGTCGCGGTGTTCACGGGCCGTGGTCAGCCCAAGGTGGTGCGCGGTGGCGCCCGTTTCAAGATGCCCGGCATCGAACGGGTGGACATCATGTCGCTCGAACCGTTCAACGTGAACATCAACCTGCAGAATGCGTTGTCCAACAACGGTGTTCCGGTCAACGTCGAGGCCGTAGGGCTGGTGCGCATCGGCTCGAACGACGAGGCGGTGCAGACCGCCGTCCAGCGCTTCCTCACCGCCGATCTCAGCGAGTTGCAGCGGCAGATCAACGAGATCCTGGCCGGTAGCCTGCGTGGCATCACCGCCACGATGACCGTCGAGGACCTGAACTCCAATCGCGACTCGCTGGCGCGCAGCGTCGTCGAGGAGGCCGGCGGCGATCTAGCCCGCATCGGCATGGAGGTCGATGTCCTGAAGATCGCGGGCATCTCCGACCGCAATGGGTACCTGGAGTCGCTCGGCCAGCGCCGTATCGCCGAGGTGCGTCGCGATGCGACGGTCGGCACTGCCCAGGCCGAGCGGGACGCGCAGATTCAATCGGCTCAAGCCCGGCAGGCCGGCTCCATCGCGCAGGCTGAGGCCGATACCGCGATCGCCTCAGCCAACCAGAAGCGCGATGTGGAACTGGCCCGTCTGCGCGCGCAGACGGAGGCGGAGAACGCCCAGGCAGATCAGGCGGGCCCGTTGGCCCAGGCCCGGGCCGAAAAGGACGTGGGTATCGCCCGCGAGCAGGCGGAAGCCGCGCGCATGCAGGCCCGCACCGAGGTGGAGCAGCGTCGTACCGAGCAGGCCCAGGCCGCGTTGCAGGCCGACGTCATAGCCCCGGCCGAGGCGCGCCGGCAGGCCGACATCGCGATCGCGGAAGGCAGTCGGCAGGCCGCGATCCTGAAGGCGCAGGCTGATGCCGAAGCCGAGCGGCAGAAGGGTTCCGCGGAAGCTGACGCCCGCAAGGCAGCCGCGGACGCCTTCCGTATCGAGCAGCAGGCTGCCGCCGACGGCACCAAGGCCAAGCTGATCGCCGAAGCGGACGGCATCAAGGCCAAGCTGCTGGCCGAGGCCGACGGTAAGAAGGAGGTCGCCGCGGCACTCAATGCCTACACGCCGGAGGCCGCGCGACTGCTCACACTGCCGGACATCCTCGCGTCGGTGGTGCAGGCAACCGAGGCCGCGTCAAAACCGATCGGCGAGATTGAAAGGCTGTCCATCATCGGCGGCTCCGGTGATGCCCAGGACGCGCTAGGCACCCTTCTAGGAGTGAGTCCGCAGGCAGTAGCGAAAGTGATTGAGAGCCTCAAGGTTTCAGGCATCGATGTGGCCGACCTACTGAACCGCACCCAGCAGGTCAAAGAATCCACGCCCCCTGCCCCCGCGCCCGCGGCGCATCCGGAAGGACCCGCGGCGCATCCGGAAGGATCAGTGGAGGAATAGCGACACCTCCTGCGAAGTTGGGACGCGACATGGGCGAATCGAACCTCAACCGGTATGGAATATGGAACGGCGGTCCGGTCACACCGGAGCAGGCCAAGGCCATCGAGGATCTCGGCTACGGATCGGTGTGGATCGGGGGTGTGTTCACCTCGGATCTCGCGTACGTAGAGCCGCTGTTGGAGGCGACCGAGAATCTCACGGTCGCCAGCGGCATCGTGAACATCTGGACCTCCCCGGTCGAGGAGATAGCGGCCTCGTTCCACCGGATCGAGGCCGCCTATCCGGGGCGGTTCCTCCTGGGCGTGGGTGCCGGGCATCCGGAGGCCTCGGCCGAGTACCGCAAGCCGTACGACGCCCTTGTCGAGTACCTCGACGGGCTGGATGCCGCGGGCGTACCCAAGCAGCGCCGGGCATTGGCCGCGCTCGGCCCCAAGGTGCTCAAGCTCTCGGCGGATCGCACCGCGGGCGCACACCCCTATCTGACGACGCCCGAGCACACCCGGGAAGCCCGGGAGATCATCGGCCCGGACGCGCTGCTCATCCCCGAGCACAAGGTGGTGCTCAGCACCGACGCACAGAGCGCACGCGAGATCGGCCGCCGCACCGTCGATTTCTATCTTCAGTTGAGCAACTACGTAAATAACTGGAAGAGACTTGGTTTCAGCGACGAGGACGTCACCTCGCCGGGAAGTGACGCCTTCATCGACGCCGTGGTGGCGCACGGAACGGCCGAGGAAATCGCCGCACGATTGCACGAACACCTCGACGCCGGCGCAGACCAGGTACTCATTCAGGTCCTGGGCGATAAGGGGTTGGTCGACACATTGACCTCGTTGGCGGACACGCTTCGGTAATCCCCCACTAGGGTTAGTGCATGCGAATCTTGGTGACCGGCGGCGCCGGTTTCATCGGAGCCAACTTCGTACATGCGACCGTCCGTGAGCGCCCCGATGTCTCGGTGACCGTTCTCGACGCGCTGACTTACGCCGGTACCCGCGAGTCGTTGACTCCGGTCACCGCATCGGTCGAGCTGGTACAGGGCGATATCTGCGATGCCGAGACGGTGGATCGGCTGGTCGCCGCCCACGATGTGGTGGTGCATTTCGCCGCAGAAACGCACAACGACAACTCGCTCGCGGACCCGTCACCGTTCTTGCACAGCAACATCATTGGCACCTACACATTGCTGGAAGCAGTGCGCCGCCATGATGTGCGGCTGCACCACATCTCCACCGACGAGGTGTTCGGCGATCTCGAGCTCGATGACCCGAATCGGTTCACCGACACCACCCCATACAACCCGTCGAGCCCGTACTCGGCGACCAAGGCCTCGGCGGATCTGCTGGTGCGCGCCTGGATGAGATCGTTTGGAGTGCGCGCGACGATCTCCAACTGTTCCAACAACTACGGGCCGTATCAGCATGTGGAGAAGTTCATTCCACGGCAGATCACCAACATCCTGACGGGCCGCCGCCCGCGCCTGTACGGGGCCGGGGCCAATGTCCGGGACTGGATCCACGTCGACGATCACAACAGTGCGGTGTGGCGCATCATCGAGGACGGCGCCATCGGACGCACCTATCTCATCGGGGCCGACGGAGAACGAGACAACCTGTCGGTGTTGCGCACCATTCTCGAACTCATGGGCAAGTCGCCGGACGACTTCGATCATGTCACCGACCGCGCGGGCCACGACCTGCGCTACGCCATTGATCCCACTCCGCTGCGAGATGAATTGGGCTGGAAGCCAAAACATCTCGACTTCACCAGTGGGTTGGCCGAAACAATCTCGTGGTATCAGGACAACGAGGATTGGTGGCGTCCCATCAAGGATGCTGTGGAAGCCCGCTACGCGAAACAGGGGCAGTGAAGTGCAGATTCGCGAGTTATCGGTGCCCGGTGCCTTCGAGATCACTCCGGTGCAGCATCATGACAGCCGTGGAGTGTTCCTCGAATTATTCAAGGGCGCAGCACTTGCCGAGGCCATCGGCCACCCGTTCGATCTACAGCAGGCCAACTGCTCGGTATCGGCGGCCGGTTCGCTGCGCGGGATCCACTTCGCCGACGTGCCACCCGGGCAAGCCAAATACGTCACCTGTCTGACCGGTTCCGTATATGACGTGGTGGTCGATATCCGTGTTGGTTCACCGACATTCGGCGCGTGGGACGCTGTGCTGCTGGACCCCCGAGACCGCCGCGCGGTCTACGTGCCGGAGGGTGTCGGCCACGGGTTCCTCGCGCTTGAGGATGCCTCCACGGTCGTTTACCTGTGCTCCGCCGGGTATGCCCCGGGCCGCGAACATGGCATCAATCCGCTGGATCCCACGATCGCGATCCAGTGGCCTACCAGCCGACCCGATGGCACCGAGCTTTCTCTAGTTGTCTCCGAAAAGGACAGTGCTGCACCATCATTAATCGATGCTCAGGAGTCAGGTCTGCTACCTATCGCATCCGAGGTGCAGGCCTTCCTGGCAGATCTCTCCGACTGATCAGCGAATCTTCCCACGCCACCGCGTGTTTGCTAAAGTCCGTACATGACGCAACCGCCTTCGGGTCCGCCGCCCTCGGATCCCGGACCACCGGAGTTTCCGCCGTATCCGACTCCGACAGGCCCCGGGTACCCGCCGGTCGGACCACCACCAATGGGTGGATATCCACCCGTTCCCCCGGCCGGGCCCGCGGGTGTCGAGCCTTATCCGCCCTATCCCCAGGCGAACCCGGCTGGTGGGTACCCACCGCCACCGCCGGGATACCCGTCGGCACCCTATGGCTATCCCGCGGCGGGCGCCTATCCCCCCGTGGAAAGTGCACGGAGCACCAATGGATTTGCCATCACGGCACTGATCTTCGGCATCATCCCCTGCCTCGGCGGAATCCTGGGCATCATCTTCGGCATCCTGGGCCTGAACCAGATCAAACGAACCGGCCAGAACGGCCGCGGGTTGGCCATCGCGGGCATCGCGCTCGGCTCTCTGTGGGTGATCGCGTCGATTGTCGTCATCGCGGCGGGCATCAACGACAAGCCCAAGCGTGACGATTCCGGACACGTCACCCAGTCCGGCGATATGGACGTCACCCAATTGCGCGTAGGTGACTGCGTGGCCGATCTGGGCGACAAAGACTTCTACACGACAACCAAGGCGATTCCGTGTGCGCAGCCGCACAAGGCAGAGGTGTACGCACTGCTGCCGCTGTCCGGGACCTCCGTGCCCCCACAGTCCGTGCTGGACGAGAAGGGTAACGAGGGCTGCAGCACCGCGCTGGAAAGCTACTCCCCCAGCGCATTCGAGGACGACGGGGTCGAGATCACCTACCTGTACCCCACCAAACGTTCGTGGGCGCAGGGTGACCACTCGATCGCCTGCGTGGCCGTCTTCACCACGGAGCGCACGGCGTCCATCAAGGGCAAGTAGCTACGGGCGCGGCGTCAGGATGCGGGGGCCGTCCTCGGTGACGGCCACCGTGTGCTCCCAGTGCGCGGCCCGCGATCCGTCGGTGGTGACGACGGTCCAATCGTCGGCCAGCACCCGGGTCTGAGTGGTGCCCAGCGTGAGCATCGGTTCAATGGCGAGCACCGACCCCACGGCGAGGAGTGGCCCCTTGCCGGGGGCTCCCTCATTGGGCAGGAACGGGTCAAGATGCATCGAGCGACCGATACCGTGGCCGCCGTAGCCATCCACGATTCCGAATGCCCGGTCAAACTGCTTCTCGGCCGCCCGGGTGCCCAGCTCGATAGCGTGGGACACGTCGGTGAGCCGATTTCCCGGAATCATCGCCGCGATACCGGCCTCCATGGACAGGCGGGTGGCTTCCGACAGCGCCTCGTCGACGGGGATGACCGTGCCCACCGCAAAGGTCCACGCAGAATCCCCGTGCCATCCGTCCAGGATCGCGCCACAGTCGATGGAGACCAGGTCACCGTCCGCCAAGACCGCTGTCGCCGAGGGTATTCCGTGGACCACTTGATCATTGACCGAGGAGCAGATCGAAGCCGGGAATCCGTGATACCCCAGGAACGACGGCACCGCGCCGGCATCCCGGATCACCGATTCGGCGACCCGGTCCAGCTCCAGCGTCGAAACGCCCGGCTTCGCGGCATCACGCACGGCGACCAATGCGGCGCCCACGATGGCGCCCGCGGCGGCCATGGCATCGAGTTCTCCGGCGGTGCGCTGCTCCACCGTCTTCTTGCGGCCGAAGAGACCCACTAACGTCCCACTACTGACTCGCCTGCTACCGGCCCAGAGCCTGCGATGTCCGCGCGAACACTTCGTCCACGGTGCCCACGGCATCGATGGTCTGCAGCACGCTCTGGTAGTACTCCAGCAGTGGTGCGGTCTCGGCGCGGTACACGTTGAGCCGGTTGCGGATGATGTCCTCGGTGTCGTCGGCGCGGCCGCGGCCCAGCAGCCGCTGCACCAGCTCTTCCACCGGCACCCGGAACTCCAGCACGGCGTCGATCTTGACCCCGCGGGCCTCTTCCATCGCGGCCAGTGCATCAGCCTGGTCCACGGTGCGCGGGAACCCGTCGAGGATGAAGCCGTCGGCGGCGTCGGCCTCGTCGAGGCGCGCTTCGACCATCTTGTTGGTGACCTCGCTGGGCACCAGGTCGCCGGCGTCCAGGTACTGCTTGGCCTGGATTCCCAGCTCGGTGCCTTCGCTGATATTCGACCGGAACAGGTCGCCGGTGGAGATCTGCGGAATGCCGAACTTCTCCGAAATCAGTTGCGCCTGCGTGCCTTTGCCTGCCCCGGGCGGGCCGAGTAACACCACTCTCACTTCAGGAACCCTTCGTAGTTACGCTGCATCAACTGGCTTTCGATCTGCTTCACGGTATCGAGGCCGACGCCGATCATGATCAGTACCGCAGTTCCACCAAATGGCAGGTTCTGCATACCACCGGAGTTCCCGATCTGCAGGAATAGGTTCGGCAAGATCGCAATGACACCCAGGTAGATCGAGCCCGGCCACGTGATGCGGTTGAGCACATAGCGCAGGTAGTCAGCGGTCGCACGGCCGGGGCGGATACCGGGGATGAAGCCACCGAACTTGTTCATCTCGTCGGCACGCTCGTCGGGGTTGAAGGTGATCGACACGTAGAAGAACGTGAAGAACACGATCAGCGTGAAGTAAATCGCGATGTACCAGTAGTTGCTGGGATCGGTCAGGTAGGTGCTGACGAATCGATCCCACCAGCCGGTCTTGTCCTTCCCGCCGCTGCGCACGAGCTGAGTGATCAGGCCCGGGATGTACAACAGTGAGGAGGCGAAGATGACCGGGATAACGCCGGCCTGGTTGACCTTCAGCGGCAAGTAGGTGGAGGTACCGCCGTACATACGCCGACCGACCATGCGCTTGGCGTACTGGACGGGAATGCGGCGCTGGCCCTGTTCGACGAACACGACACCGACCACGATGAGGAGCGCCGCCACGCATACGGCGGCGAAGGTGACACCGCCGCGGCTGTCGAGGATGGTCTTGCCCTCGGCGGGAATCCGGGCAGCGATGCCGGCGAAGATCAGCAGCGACATACCGTTGCCGACTCCGCGTTCGGTGACCATCTCACCGAGCCACATCACCAAGGTGGATCCGGCGGTCATGACCAGAACCATCACGCTCAGCGAGAAGATCGACTGGTCCGAAACGATCTCGTCCTTGCGGTCACAGCCCTGCAGCAGGTTTCCGCTGGCACCCAGCGCGACGATCGAGGTGGACTGCAGCAGCGCCAGCGCGACCGACAGGTAGCGGGTGTACTGCGTCATCTTGGCCTGGCCGGACTGGCCTTCCTTGCGCAGCTGCTCGAACCGGGGAATGACCACGGTGAGCAGCTGAACGATGATGCTGGCGGTGATGTACGGCATGACGCCGACCGCGAAAACCGACAGCTGCAGCAGCGCGCCACCCGAGAAAAGGTTGATCAGCGAGTAGATCTGCGCCGAGTCGCCACTGCTGACCTGTTCGACGCAGTACTTGACGTTGGCGTAGTTCACGCCGGGAGACGGCAGGGTCGCACCCAGCCGGTAAATGATCACGATCCCGATCGTGAAGAGGATCTTCCGCCTCAGGTCAGCTGTCCTGAGAGCAGAGACAAAAGCGGAAAGCACACATCCTCCTGCGCATCCTGCAGCTCGCCATGTGATCTGCTAGATGAATCAGCTGGTGATCCCAGCGTTGGGTAACCGTTTCGGCGGCCGTCAGGGCACGCCCGGGCCGGATACGAGACTAACAGTTCGCTACATACCGGTGGAGAAGACGGTGTCCTTCTGGTCGGGGATGACGGTGCCATCGGTACGCAGCAGCGGCCCCGTACTGCCATCCGGGTTGGTCCGGCCGTCTGTCGCGCACAGGTACGGCTCCATACGCTGCGGATAGGGGTCGATAAACATCGGATTGATCAACCATTTGCCGTCGGCGTTGTCATAGGCCCGGCACATGAGTTCGGTCTTGTTCCGGTTGATGACGAGGTGAGCGGCGGTGGCGTCGTCGACGAAGGTGACGTCGGTGGTCGAGTCCCCGGCGGCAAGAATCTGCCGTTTGTCGACGTCGTAGGGCTCGAAGGCGGCGGGTCCCTGCACACCGAAGACCACCTGGTTGGCCCAGCAGCGTTTGCCATCGACGTAAGTGATCACCGTGTCGGCACCATCGGGTTGTCCGCCACAGCCCTTGACGTGCGGTGTCTGCCTTCCGCTGGCGTCATAGACGCTGCGCACTCCGATCACCTGGTTTGTCGGAATCCCGATTTCCGGTGACCACACCTTGGCGACCACCTCCGAGGACGCCGAGATCACCCAGGTGCTGACGCCGTGGGCCTGCAGGGTGGCAATGAGGTCCTTGATCTGCGGATAGACCCGCACATACCCCGGCACGGTGGTGGTGCCGATGGTCTGAGTGGCTCCGATCGGCGCATCCAGGTTCTCGCGCTTGGCCGCCTGCGCGAATTGGGCGACCTCGTCGGCGGTGTAGCCGGCGGTCAGTGCGACTGTCCACACGTAGGCACCATTGCTCCAGCGCTGGTTGTATCCGGTGAAGGCTTCCTGTTCGTCATGGGTCTTGCCTTCGCGGATCGCCAGGATCTCGTCGGCGCATGCCGCGTTGGTCGAGGTGGGCAGCGGCCGGCCGGTGGGGGTTGTGGTGCCACATGCCTCACGCAGTGCGGTGGTCGCGACCTCGGTGATGTGGCGGCTGGTGGAGTGCCAGTCCTCGGGTTGGCGGATCTTGTCGTGCCGCAGCATCCAGGCGAGGGTCGCGTCGGAGATGTCGTTCTTGACTTCGGTGTTGTCCCAGTCGAAAAGCGCGACCGCCTTGGTGGGACGTTTCCAGGTCCCGGTGCAGGTGCTGTTGGCGTCGATCGCGGCCTGTAGCCGTTCCCTGACCTCGCCGTACCAGGGCAAGGTGGGGTCCAGCTGGCGACATCCCGGTGCCGCGGACGCGGCGGGAGTGCCCACATTGCATGCCGCAATAGACAATACGACGGCAGCAATCCACCTCATGGCATTCACCGGCCGAAATTACCACCGCGCGTCCGTGATTCGGGGCTGGTCACCGAACGTTCACCGGTATTTCCCGCGTGGTGAGACCGAATCTGCGCGGCCCGCTGCCAAATGCGTTCTCGCAGTTGCTCGATGTCGGCCGGATACGGCGCCGACAGAACGTCGGCTCGCGCCTGTTTCGCGATGGCGACCTCGCGGCGATAGTTCAGGAAGATCTGTATCTCGCCGTCCCGGTCGGCCAGATACTCATAGTCCGTGTGCCACGGCTCCGTAATGCGCATCAGTTCGGCGTAGGTGGCCCACTGTCGCAATGTCTGCGGCCCGCCCGCCAACACCAGTACTCCGCCGATTCGTTCGGCGCTCTCCCACCCGGTGGGTGCCGGCGTGTAGGGGTACTCCCGTTGCCCGGCGGGCATCTGCCGCCACGCCCGGAATTCGGCGGCCCGGCTGTCGAGTCCATGGGTGCGCCAGCGCACGGTTCCGTCGGGCGTGGTCGGCGGCCGCCGACGCAATGCCCTGGCCGCCTGCCGGGTGAGCACGGTCAGATGCGACGGCAGCAGCACAATCGGGTCCGCGGGCTCAGCATCGAACGGATTCGGATCGAGATGCGCGCGGTCGATGAGCACCAGCGTGCCGGGTTGCCGCTGATAGGCCAGACCCCACAGCAGCCGTGCCAGCATCTTGGCGCCGGGCTCATCGGATAACACGTGCCAAGTTTCATGAAACCGGTTGGTGGAGAAGCGCACATCGACGTCGGCGCGCAGCGTGATAATCGTGTAGGACTTTCCGTCGAGCATCACGGAGTGCCGGTGCAGCTTCGTCACGCTGTCCGGTGTCGCGGCCGCGTGTGGCCGCACCGCTGTATCGGCCACATTCACCTCCTGATGTCTCGGCCAGCCACTGTGCCGGAACAGCAAACACCTCGCCCCGGGTCGCATGCAACCGAATTTGCGCAGGCCACGGACCCAGGGGTGCGCAATCCCGGACTGCGGCGCACTATGGTCGGGGCACCCCGACAACCTCTAAGGAGCCTCGATGACGCGGACCGATGACGACAGCTGGGACTTGGCCTCAAGTGTCGGGGCGACGGCGACGATGGTCGCAGCGCAGCGTGCGCTGGCCAGTCGCGTACCCGATGCGCTGATCAACGATCCCTACGCGGAGCCGCTGGTGCGCGCCGTCGGCATCGAGTATTTCGCCAAGCTGGCCTCGGGTGATTTCGACCCCGAGCAGATGGCCGGTCTGGTGCAGCTGGGCATCACCGTGGACGGCATGGCCAACGGAATGGCAAGTCGCACCTGGTACTACGACACCGCCTTCGAGTCCGCCACAGCGGCGGGAGTGCGCCAGGCCGTCATCCTGGCGTCCGGACTCGACACCCGGGCCTACCGCCTGAATTGGCCGGCGGGCACCACGGTGTACGAGCTCGATCAGCCGGATGTGATCGCGTTCAAGACCGACAACCTGGCAGCACTGGGAGCCTCGCCCAGCGCCGAGCGCCGGACTGTGGCGATCGACCTGCGTGACGATTGGCCGTCGGCCTTGAAGGCGGCGGGCTTTGACCCCGGGCAGCCGACGGTGTGGTCTGCCGAGGGACTGCTGATCTATCTGCCGCCGGAGGCGCAGGATCGGTTGTTCGCGTCGATCACCGAGCTCAGCGCGCCGGGCAGCCGCCTCGTGTGTGAGCAGGTGCCTGGCCTGGAGACCGCCGACTTTTCCAAGGCACGCGAGCTGACTCGTCAATTCGCGGGAGACACACTGGATTTGGATATGGAGTCGCTCGTCTACGCCGAAGAGCGTCAAATGGCGGCGGACTGGCTGGCCGAGCACGGATGGTCAGTGGTCACCGAGGAGAACGAGGCACTGTACGCACGGCTCAACCTGGAGCCGCCGAACCCCTTACTGCGCACCATATTCCCGAACATCGTGTACGTCGACGCGACCCTGGGCTAGCTCGCCACGCGCGAACGCAGCCATTTCCACCAGGTCCGCCTCGGCTCCGCGGGCTCGTCGGTATCGGAGTTCTCGAACGGAACCCCTTTATAGACAGCCAGATACACATCGATCGTGGTCACGATGACGATCATCAGGACCGGGCCCAGCACGATTCCCCAGAAGCCGAAGGCCGCGATACCCGAGAAGACCGCCAGGAGCATCAGGGCGGGATCCAGACGTGCTCCGCGCGGTACCAGGAACGGGCGCAGCACATTGTCGATGTTCGAGACCACCAACAGGTGCCAGGCGATGACGAACAGTCCGCCGACCGGATGGCCGAAGAGAATCATGCCGATACCGAACGGAATCGTCACGATGCCGCCCCCGAGCGGGATGATCGACAACGCGGTCAGCAGTATCGCGAAGAAGAAGAAACCCTGCCGGAACCCGGCGACATAGATCGACGCGGCACCCGCGACACCCTGCGCCATCGCAATCACAAACTGACCCTTGACCGTTCCGCGCACCATGGCGCCGATCTTGTCGAGGTACAGATCGGTGATCTCCTCCCCCAGCGGATTGAGCTGCCGCAGCAGGGTAAGCACCTTGTCCTGCTTGACCAGGAGTGAGACGAACACGTACAGGAAGATGATGCACGCCGCGACCGCCGATGCGACGCTGCCGACCGCGCTCTGCAGCACCTGCAGTACGCCTTGCCCGACGTTCTCCGCCAAAGATGCGATCGACTGCCGCAGGCTGTCCGGGGTCAACTGCACGTGCACGAATGGGATCCGGGCCAAGACGTCGTTGACCACCGCGAACGCCCGTTGCCCGAGTGCGGTCATATCGGTGTCGTCCACCCAGTTGGAGACACTGTCGACCATGCGGGTGATCTGTACGGTCGCAACGTAAACCAGCGCACCGACCGGGACCACCACCGATCCCAGCGCGCACAGCAGCGTGAGGGTCGCGGCCGCACCCGCGCCGAATCGCCGGCCCAGGCGTCGGTACACCGGCGTGAACAAATATGCCGCTACCGCAGCGACGACGATCAGGATGAAATAGCCGCGCAGAAAATAGATACCCACCGCAATACCCACCGCGGTGAGGACGGCGAGCACACGTCTCTGAAATACGGTCAGTTCGGTGTTCACACCACGCCCTTCCGCCGGCAGCTGCACTCGACACGTTAGCCGGTGTCAGCCCCGTCCCGGCGAAACATGCTGGTGCGGTGCGACTAGAAGCGGTAGTCGCCCAACATCATGGTCTGGGCGCCGCCAATGGATCGCTGGGCGCGCTGCACCGTCTCCAGGGCCAGTTGCGCCACCCGGCCGAACACCGCATCGGTGACGGCGGCGGCCGCGGGCTGCGAGGACGCCCGCTGCCGCAGCATCGCCGTCAGCGGTGAACTCGGGAAGCTCGCGATCCGCACGTCGTCGTCGGCAGCTATGCCCGCGAGCTTCTTGGCCTTGTCCACCGCGTCGCGGAACCCGCCGAGCTCATCGACCAGGCCGTGCGCCAGCGCATCCCTACCTGACCAGATCCTGCCCTGCGCAACCGCCTTCACGGCGTCGACACTGAGGTTGCGCCCGTCGGCGACCCGCTGCACGAAATCGTCATAATGCATGTCGATCTCGGCCTCGACGAGATCACGCTGCTCATCGGTGAACGGTTCGTTACTCGACCACGCATCAGCGTTGGCGTTGGTGCGCAAGGTGTCCGAGGCGACTCCGAGCTTCTCCTTGAGCCCCCGGGTGATGAACTTTCCGGTGATCACTCCGATGGATCCGGTGATGGTGCCCGGGTTGGCGAGTATCGCGTCGGCACCCATGGCCACGTAGTAACCGCCGGATCCGGCGACCGCACCCATGGACGCCACCACCGGCTTGCCCGCCTCACGGGCCCGGATCACTTCTCGCCAAATGGTTTCCGAGCCGTTGACCGAGCCGCCGGGGCTATCCACACGCAACACGATGGCGGCCACCGAATCGTCGGCCACCGCGTCGCGCAGCGCCTCGGCGATCACATCACCCCCGCTGGCCGGGCCCGGCGGGAAGAGCCGGGGCCCGCTGCGGCCACTCACGATCGGTCCCGCCAGGGTGACCACGCCAATAGTCCGGCGCGACGGGCGCCCGGGCAGGGCGGGCAGGCTCGGCACCTGTGGCCGGGTGGCGCGGGCATAGCGCGCCAGATACAGCAGCGGGGGTTCCTTATCGGCGTGCACACCGGTCAATTCACCGATGCGCGCGTACGCCTCATCGCGATATCCGATGCGGTCGACCAGGCCCGCGGTCACCGCATCGGTGCGCCGCAGCGGCGCCCGGTCTGCCAAGGCGTCCACCTCGGACGGGTCGAGCTTGCGCGATGCCGCGACACCGTCGCGAACCTGTTCGGACAGACTTTCCAGCAGCCGCCCATCGGCTTCCCGCTGCGCCTCGGTGTAGCCATCCTCGGTGAACAGGTTGGCCGCCGATTTGTACTGACCGCGCGTGAGGAACTGCGCCTCAACCCCGGCCTTGTCGAGAGCACCGCGCAGGAAGGTTCCGCTGGCCGCGAATCCGATGAGTCCCACGGTGCCGGAAGGTTGCATCCACACCTCCCCGAAGGCCGACGCCAAGTAGTAGGCCAGGGTGCCCGGGTAGGTTTCGGACCACGCCACGCTCGGCTTGACCGCGCTGAAGGCCTCGATGGCGGCCCGGAGCTCTTGGACGGCTCCGGCGGCGGCGGGCGGAATCTGCACCCGGGCGATGAGACCGGCCACCCGCGGATCGTCGATTGCACGGTGGATGGCGGCAATGGTGTGTCGCAGCGACAGCGGCCTGCTCGCCCCGGAGAAGACCAGGCCGAGTGGATCGAAGTTGGCGGTTTCCGGCGGCACCTCGAGTAGATCGAGTTCCAGGATGCAGTCCCGGGGTACTCCCCGGTGACGTGCGGTGTCGACCTTGGCCAGCAGGTCGTTGACGTCCGTGGGCGTGGTAAACGCGAACATGCCTTGAGCGTACCGACGAATGCGGCAACGCTCCCGGCTACAAATCCGTGCTGCCGTTCTGCTCGGCGCGTAGGGTCTGAACCATTCGCTGGCGGAGGGGCAACGATGACACGTGCACAGAAGACAACGGCCAAGAAACTGTTGGCTCAGGTCGCTGCGGTACTCGCGGTCACCACGGTATCCGGGTGTATCGATACGTCCGGGTCACGCGAACTCACCCCATCGCAATCGACGTCATCGACGACAGCCGCCCCCGCCCGCAGCTATCCGGGTTTGTTTCCCGAGTATCGCGGCAAGTTTCACCCCAACCACACCGATCTGGGTGGGCGGAACAATGCCGAGCTTGCCGGTCTACTGCCCGTGGCCGCGGACTTCCCCGGACAAGGGGACACTCGCGCACCGGACATCGCCGCCGATGACGGCTCCGGGCTGGGCATGCATGGCCAGACGGACGGTGAAACCCGGCCGCCCGAATGCCTCTACACACCGTTCGGTAAATCCTTCTCGAGGACCCCGGACGGCTCGGACTGGAACCTCTACTACGCGGCATCGACGCTGCACGAAACAGATCCAGCCGGTGGCCGCATCGTCGTCACGGTGAATCGTGAACGTGAAAACGCCGACGTATTCGCACTGACCACCGACTGGATCAAGAAATGCGGCCAGTACGACAGGGCGTTTCCGACATTCGCCAAGCCGGAGGTGCGTAATCGGCACGTCACCGACACCTTCGCGCCCGGACCGATCGTCGACGGAGTGCAGACCTACGTCTACACCAGCGCCAGCACCGACCTTGATGACGTCTCCGCCGATAAACAGTCGTCGGGGGTGCGCGGACAACGCGTCCTGCTCGCCAGGGTGCGCTCGGTCGTGTTCGAGGTGGAAGGCACCGATCCGGTCGACGCGGGCCTGCTGGATCAGCTGATGGCTACCACCATCGCCACCGCCAAGCATGCGCCGCCGCCCGCCGATCAGAACGCTGGACGATTGGCCGGATTGCCGGCCTGCGACACCGTCGCGGCCCAACCCGGAAATCCACAACCGGATCCGGCGCTGGACTGCACAATTCGCACCTCGGACGGCAGCGGGGTGATCTTCGAGGTGTTGGGCACTCCCACGGGAACCATCCGGGTGTTCAACGGCAGTGGTGCACAGCTGCAATCCATTCGCGTCCCCAATTCGATCTTCCAGCAGCGCATGCCGTTCCTGCAGGACCTGGATCAGGACAAGCGCGAGGAGCTGCTGGTGGTCAGGGCAACCGGCGACCCGGCGGGCGATCTTATGGATGTGTGGCGGTCGCGGCCCAACTCCGATCAATTCGACATGACCGGAACGATTTTCGGCGTCCCGAGATTCTGGATGACATCCGATCGATTCATCGGAATCTTCTCGCGCAACGGCAATGACGCCGGGGTTGCCGCGCTCTTCCGGTTCGTGGACAGCAAGCTGGCGGTATTGGCGCTACTGGACACCGAAAGACGCGTCGACAACAAGCCGCTCGACGATCCGAAATGGCGCCTGAACGCCAACGTCAAATGTGCGATGAACGTGTCCGATGACCCCCCGGGAGCGCTTGGGGCGCGGATGGATGCGTTGCGCGCCGCCGGTGTCGACCCGGCCAGTGCCGCAGAACATTTCTGCCTGCAGCCGTGGGTACCCACGCTGTACCGGCAGGGCACACGATGAGGTCCGCATGACAAAGTGGCACGCCACCGCACTTCTCGCCGCAGGGCTAACCCTCGCCGCGTGTACACATGGCGGCATCCATCGCTCCGGAACACCAACGAGCCCGGCACCGAGCCGGCTCGACTCTCTACCGCTGTGCTCGTCGATCAAGCCACAGGCGGTCGAACCCGACCCAGACCCGGCGCTGGACTGCGTGCTGCGGTCCAGGGATTCGGCGAAGCTGACATTCGAGGTGCTGGGCACGCCGCCCATTACCGTCAAGGTGTACGAACCCAACGGAACTGAGCGGCAGACCTTTACGGTTCCCGTCAACAAACCGGAACGAACTCCCCCGCTTCTCGCCGACCTGGATCGCGACGGCCGCGATGAGCTGATCGTGGTGGACACCGTCGGCTCCGATGGCGATGTCCTGAATGTGTGGCGGGCCAACAAAGATTCGGGGAAGTTCGCTCACGCAGGACAGGTGATCGGCTATCCGGATTTCCGGACTACCGATGAACATTTCACCGCGTTCTACGCCAGTACCGGGGCCGGATCGGGCAGGGTTTCCCTCTACCGGTTCGTCGACGACAAAGTCGTGGGACTCGGCTCGCTCTTCGTACAGGCAGCGGACTGGCCGGATCCCGCCGATCCCGCCCGCACCTGGTACACCAACGGAAACACACTGTGTTCCTTCAACTACGACGACGTCCCCCCGGGGCAAGCCGAGAAGACCAACCAGTCCCTGACAGACGCGGGCGTGGACCCGCCCTCCGCGCAGGAGCGATTCTGCAAACAGGCCTGGGTGGCCGACATCTACCGGAAGCGCTAACCGGACGTAACCAACGCGGGTTCGGAGATGATCCTGACCTAGACGGCTGAATCAGCGTCCGGCCTGCATGCCCGATGGTATGACTATCGGATGACGCTCAAGATGACGGTGTCACCTGCTCTGATCGGCGGCGATGTCGATGAAGGGTACGGCAAGATCGCCGACGCATTCCGCGCCAATTTCGCGCGCGGAGACGAGATCGGTGCCGCATTCTCGGTCTACCGCGACGGCGTGAAGGTCGTCGACCTCTGGGGTGGCTACCGCAACGGCCTCACCACGGACCCGTGGCGCGAAGACACCATAGTCAACATGTTTTCCACTACCAAAGGCGTTGCATCCCTTGCTGTTTCCGTCGCCGCATCACGCGGGATGATCGACTACGACGCAAAAGTCGCGGACTACTGGCCGGAGTTCGCGCAGGCCGGCAAGGCCGATGTCACGGTGCGTCAACTGCTGTCTCACCAGGCAGGATTGCCCGCACTCGACGCGCCGCTGAAGCTGGCAGACCTGACCGACCCGATCAAGGTCTCCGCAGTGCTTGCCGCCCAAAGACCAGCGTGGCCACCGGGCACCCGTCATGGCTACCACGCACTCACCCTGGGGTGGTACGAATCCGAGCTCATCCGTCGCACCGACCCTGCTGGCCGCACCATTGGACGGTTCTTCGCCGACGAGGTCGCCGCTCCTCTCGGCCTGGATCTGCACATCGGATTACCCGCCTCGGTGGACCGCGGCCGGGTGGCCGAACTACATGGCTGGAAGCGGCAGGAAGCACTGCTGCACCTCAACACCATGCCGCCACGATTCGTACTGGGCCTTCTGAACCCCCGCGGCCTGACCGGCCGAAGTGCCAACCTGCCCAACGATATCGACGCGATGACCGACTTCAACCAAGAGAAGGTGCGCACCGTCGAGATGCCCGCCGCCAATGGGATCGGCTCGGCCCGCTCGGTGGCGCGCGCATACGGTTGCGCGGCAACCGGCGGGGCCGAACTCGGTCTGACACCGGCCACTCTCGAAACGGTGACAGAGCCCGCCGTACCTCCCAGCAGAGGTATCCGCGACAAGGTGCTGCATGTCGACTCGGTGTTCTCGCTGGGGTACTGCAAACCGTTCCGGGACTGCATCTTTGGGTCGTCCAGGAAGGCGTTCGGAACCCCCGGACTCGGTGGATCGTTCGGCTTTGCCGACCCCGACACCGGTGTCGGATTCGCCTACGTGATGAATCGACTGGGCTTTCACCTGTTCAGCGACCCCCGCGAACTCGCGCTACGCCAAGCACTGTTTCGGGATGTGCTGGGCACACGTCCGCAGACATGAGCCCTCCGCTTCGCCGAGTGCATACCGCACGCAGGCAGTTCACGCGATAGCTCTGCTCCTGGTATGCGCTCGGCGAAGCAGAAAGGGCGCCCACCCGAAGGTGGACGCCCTTTCCGGAAAGCGGTTACTAGGCCTCGTTGACCGATCCGCCTGCGGCGGTGATCTTCTCGCGAGCCGAGTCGCTGAACTTGTTGGCAGTCACCGACACCTTGACCTTGAGGTCTCCGTTGCCGAGCACCTTCACCAGCTCGTTCTTGCGCACCGCACCCTTGGCAACCAGGGCCTCGATGGTGACGTCGCCACCCTCGGGGAACAGCCGCTCGATGTCGGCCACGTTCACCACCTGGTATTCGGTGCGGAAGCGGTTCTTGAAGCCCTTGAGCTTCGGGAGCCGCATGTGGATGGGCATCTGCCCACCCTCGAAAGTCACCGGCACGTTCTTACGTGCCTTGGTGCCCTTGGTACCGCGACCCGCGGTCTTACCCTTGGACCCTTCACCACGGCCGACGCGGGTGCGCTCGGTCTTGGAGCCCGGGGCCGGGCGTAGGTGATGCAGTTTGATGGTCATTGCTTACTTCACATCCTCGACGGTGACCAGGTGGCGAACCACCTGGAGCAGGCCGCGGGTCTGCGCGTTGTCCTCGCGGACAACGGTCTGACGAATCTTGCGCAGACCCAGTGTCTTCAGACTTTCGCGCTGCTTCCATCGGGCTCCGATGGTGCTGCGCACCTGGGTGATCTTCACGTCAGCCATGGCTGCCTCCCTGTGCTGCCGCAGCTGCGAACTCGGCGCGGGCCCGGAGCATGCCGGCCGGCGCCACGTCCTCGATGGGCAGACCACGCCGGGCCGCAACCTCTTCGGGGCGCTGCAGCTGCTTGAGCGCCGCGACGGTTGCGTGCACCACGTTGATGGCGTTGTCGCTACCCAGCGACTTGGCCAGGATGTCGTGCACGCCGGCGCATTCCAGCACCGCGCGGGCAGCGCCACCGGCGATCACACCGGTACCGGCCGAGGCCGGACGCAGCATGACGACACCGGCGGAATCCTCGCCCTGAACCGGGTGGACGATGGTGCCACCGATGAGCGGAACGCGGAAGAAGTTCTTGCGAGCCTCGTCCACACCCTTGGCGATGGCGGCCGGAACTTCCTTGGCCTTGCCGTAGCCAACGCCCACCAGACCGTTGCCGTCTCCGACAATCACCAGTGCGGTGAAGCTGAACCGGCGACCACCCTTGACGACCTTGGAGACGCGGTTGATGGTGACCACGCGCTCCAGGTAGTTGCTCTTCTCGGCGTTGTCACGCCCACCACGACGGTCGTCGCGGTTGTCACGGCGTCCACGGCCGCCGTCGCGACCCTCGTTGGCGCCGCCCGCATTGTCGGGAGCGCCCGAATTGCGCTGCGCCATCATGCATTCCTTCCGTTGAAAGTCACGAACATCAGAACACCAGCCCGTTCTCGCGGGCGGCGTCTGCGAGTGCGGCGATCCGGCCACCGTAGGTGTAGCCACCGCGGTCGAACACCACGGTGTCCACGCCAGCAGCCTTCGCACGCTCGGCGATCAGCTGACCGACCCGAGCACTGCGCGCCTTCTTGTCGCCGTCCACTGCCTGCACATCGGGCTCGATGGACGAGGCCGCCGCCAGGGTGGTGCCGGTGAGATCGTTGACCAGCTGCACGTGGATGTGGCGGGCCGAACGGTTGACGACCAGACGTGGCCGTGCGTCCGTGCCGGACACCTTCTTGCGCAGACGTGCGTGGCGGCGCAGACGCGAGGTGCGGCGCACCTCCGAGACACTCTTGCCGACGGGCTCGTGCTGCTTCGCTTCTGTCTTCGTTTGAGCCATGGTCACTTACCTGTCTTTCCGACCTTGCGGCGGATCTGCTCACCCTCGTAGCGAATGCCCTTGCCCTTGTAGGGGTCGGGGCGACGCAGGCGGCGGATGTTGGCCGAGATCTGGCCAACCTTCTGCTTGTCGATTCCGCTGACCGAGAACTTGGTGGGGGTCTCGACCGCGAACGTGATGCCCTCAGGCGCCTCGATCAGCACCGGGTGGCTGTAACCGAGCGCGAACTCCAGGTTCGATCCCTTGGCGACGACGCGGTAACCCACGCCGAAGATCTCCATCTTGGTGGTGTAACCCTGCGTCACACCGGTCACCAGGTTGGCGATCAGGGTGCGGGACAACCCGTGCAGCGAGCGGTTGCGCCGCTCGTCATCGGGACGGGTCACCACGATGGCGCCATCGTCGTTGCGCGAAACCGCAATCGGCTCGCTCACTGTCAGTTCCAGAGTGCCCTTGGAACCCTTGACGGAGATGTTCTGGCCGTCGATGTTGACGTCCACTCCGGCGGGAACCAGCACTGGCTGCTTTCCAATACGCGACATGTTTCTAGTCCTCCCCTACCAGACGTACGCGAGGACTTCGCCGCCCACGCCCTGTCGGGCCGCCTGGCGGTCGGTGAGCAGGCCAGTGGACGTGGAGATGATCGCCACGCCGAGGCCACCGAGAACCTTGGGCAGATTGGTGGATTTTGCGTATACACGCAGACCGGGCTTCGACACGCGGCGCAGTCCGGCGATGCTTCGCTCACGGCTAGGGCCGTACTTGAGCGAGACAACCAGGCTCTTGCCCACGCGGGCATCCTCGGTGCGGTAATCGGTGATGTAGCCCTCGCGCTTGAGGATCTCGGCGATGTTGGCCTTGATCTTCGAGTGCGGCAGGGTCACCTCATCGTGGTATGCCGAGTTGGCATTGCGCAGACGTGTCAGAAAGTCTGCGATCGGATCAGTCATAGTCATGACAGAGTCCATCAACCTTTCTCGCCGCGGTTCCCATACAGCACGCTCGTACCGGTTCCCGTAAAGGGCCTGGTACATCCCGTGGTGGGCCTACTGCGAAGTAATCTTCCGTATCTGACCGGGTTCGGTCAGGGGTCGTGCATCGCTAGTGCGATCCATGGAGTCTGAAAGCACATACCGACCGGCCATGGGCGAAACACAGCCCAGGCAACCGGTCAAGTGTAGGTGACCTGGACGTTCCGACCAAATCGGTGACGGCGGCAGGTCAGCCGGTCGGCGTCAGCGTGAACGGCAGCCAGTAGGTGCCCGGTCCGTCGTCGGGGCATCCCGGCGCACCCACGGTGAACGTGCGCTCGCCGGAAAAGCTGCCATCGCCGTTCGGCACCAGGAAGTCGGACCGGGCCGCGATCACCGCGCGGCCGTCACTGCAGTGGAACGGATAGTCCGAGGCCGATTCCCATCGATCGCCGTCCCATCGGTAGTCGAACAGTGCGGGCGCATGGGGATTGTCGGCGAGCTCGGCCAGCCGCAACCAATGCGCTACGCAACCCTGCGCGCCGCAGGTGGTGGTGAAGCTCGCCGCCTGGGTCGAGGGCTCTGAGGCGTCGGGCCTGCCCTCGAACGTCTGCCGCGAATGGTCCAGGTAGGTGTCGTACGTGCCGTACAGCGGCACCGGTTCGGGCCGGTCGGCGCGCGCCACCGCAGCACCGGAGAATGCCGTGACGACCACGAGCGCAAACGCGCCCCAGCTGCGCATATGTCACTGATAACACAGCGGATGCGCATCCGAAGCCGAACGATCGAACAAGATCCTCAGATGACGCCGAGGGCGACCATGGCGTCGGCGACGCGTGTGTATCCGGCGAGGTTGGCGCCCGTCACATAGTTCCCGGGGTCGCCGTAGTGATCCGCCGTTTCCACGCAGGTGCTGTGGATGGACCGCATGATCGACTGCAGGCGGCTTTCGGTCTGCTCGAACGACCACGAGTCACGGCTGGCGTTCTGCTGCATTTCCAGCGCGCTGGTGGCCACTCCGCCAGCGTTGGACGCCTTGCCGGGGGCGTAGAGCACCGCCGCGTCCAGGAAGGACTTCACCGCCTCGGGAGTGCACGGCATGTTGGCGCCCTCGGCGACCAGCTGCACGCCGTTTTCGATGAGCCTGCGGGCGTCCTTGCCGTCGAGTTCGTTCTGCGTGGCGCATGGCAGCGCGACCTGGCAGGGCACTTCCCAGATGGTGCCGTCGGTGACCTGGCGCGCGCCGCCGCCATGCTCCTCGACGTACTCGGAGAGCCGGCCCCGCCGGACCTCCTTGATCTCCTTGAGGAGTTCGAGATTCAGGCCTCGTTCGTCGACGAGGTAGCCGTCGCTGTCGGAACAGGCGATGACCTTTGCGCCCAGCTGCTGGGCCTTCTCGACGGCGTAAATCGCGACATTGCCCGCGCCGGACACGACGACCGTCTTGCCGTCCAGAGATTGCGCACGTGTCGCGAGCATCTCTTGGGCGAAAAGCACGACGCCGTAACCGGTGGCCTCGGTACGCACCTGAGATCCGCCCCAGGGCAGCCCCTTACCGGTCAGCACGCCGGATTCGTAGCGATTGGTGATGCGCTTGTACTGCCCGAACAGGTACCCGATCTCGCGCTGGCCCACGCCGATATCACCGGCCGGCACGTCCGTGTATTCGCCGATGTGCCGGTACAGCTCGGTCATGAAGGATTGACAGAAGCGCATGATCTCGGCGTCGGAACGGCCCTTGGGATCGAAATCGGATCCACCCTTGCCGCCGCCGATCGGGAGCCCGGTGAGCGCATTCTTGAACATCTGCTCGAAGCCGAGGAACTTGACGATCGACAGGTTCACGCTCGGATGGAAACGCAGACCGCCCTTGTACGGGCCCAGCGCGGAGTTGAACTCCACCCGGTAGCCGCGGTTGATCTCGACGGCGCCGTCGTCCCTGATCCATGGGACCCGAAAGATGATCTGCCGCTCCGGCTCGCAGATGCGTTCCAGAATCGACCAGCGGTCATAGTCCGGTGTCTTGCCGACCAACGGGGTAAGACTGGCCATCACCTCGTAGACAGCCTGCTGAAATTCCGCCTCCCCGGCGTTACGTGCGAGGACGGTCTGGAAACGCGGCTGGAAGACGGGGTGCAGAGCGTCAGGCATACCTAATAGAGTGCACCACAGCGCATTTGGCTAACCACGCGGCATAAGACCGCGACGCTAGGCCGCGGGTGCGGGTGCGGGTGCGGGTGCGACCGCCAGGGCATTGCCCTTGATGACATAGAAGAGCGTGCCCTGTTCGGTCTGCGCCCTGATCAGGCCCGGTCCGGCAGACTCAGGATGCCCGTCGACCACGCCGACACGCGACAACTTGGGGTTGGTGCCCACCGCGTGCCAGATCGCCCATTTTCCGTCTTTGACGCGCGCATCCACCTGAACCAGCAGATCGTCACGCCCGTCCTGGCCGATGTCGAGCAGCTCGACATCGGCGTTGCCGAGAAAGCCCTTGAAGGGCTCGGAGATCGTCTGCACGACCTTCCCGTCCGCAGCACGCACCGTGACGGTGGTTGTTGCCCCTTCGGGCTGGGGTGTGCTGCTCGTCTCGAACCGCAGACCCAGCTGATCAGTGGACTGCAGCACCCCGGGATCCGCGCTTGCCACACCGGGAAGCGCCACAAGCGCCAGCGCTGTGAGCGCCGCGACGCCGGTGGTGCGCAACCGCGCCTTGCTGATTTCTCGTCGACCCTGCGAGACCTGCATCGGTGTGTCCATTCGTCAAAATTTGCTCAGACATGATTTCTTCGACCCCTCTCGCTAACCAACCCTCCAGATCAGCGAGTTTGTCGAGCCACTGCCGGACTATCAGCAATGTGGCCTCACAAAGGTATACCAGCCGGACCGCCGCCGCTAACTCAGTCATTCGTTGCGAGATGCGCAACACTGCGCAGAGAACTCCAGCACAGGCCACAGCCCTGGAACGTTCCCGGCCTGCTGGCACACCCCAGGCGCTGAATCGATAGCAAAGTGTCCGACTGCCCGCTCCGGAATCGGCAGGGACGCGCGCGCCGACTCACCGGAACCCGCTGGCACAGCAGCCAAGGTTGCTGAGCCAGAATCTGATGAGCCGCCGAGGGTGTGCCGGGACACCACCGGTAACGGCGCGCGTGTCGACTCACGGGCGGGCGCGCTCAGCGATGAGACGCGCGAATTCCGGCTGCAGCCGCTGAGCTTCGCCCACGGTGATGTGTCCGCCGTCGCGCGCCACCCATCGAGAATCGATATTCGTGCGACATACGCCATCCGGACAGACCACCGGCCCCAGGTCGATGGTGGACACCCCGACGAGCCCTTCGGCGGCACGCTGCTCGGCGGCTGCGGCCGTGTTCTGCTGGCGCTGAACCTCTGCCAACGCCTCCGAACGACCGCACCGGGAGGGCGACAGCCAGACCTCGTACCCCGGGCACTTGTACAGGTCCCAGTTCACGAAGTGCGGCAAGGTATGCACCACCACGACGGGGACACGCGCCGCCGACAGTTTCTGTAACACTGCGGCCATGCCCAGCTGCCACAACCGGCCCTTACCGGCGTCATCAGTGATCCATTGCTGCGTATCCGGAAGCCGGAACCGCACATGTTGATCAGCGAGGAAGTAGTCACTGGAGGCGGAGGCGATCACCACCAGGCCCGGCTGGACGTCTGCCAACGCACTCGTCCAACGCTGTACGAAGTCGGTGCAGCCGGGCGGCGAAGGATCCAGCACGAGCTCGACGAAAGGGCAGGCGGCGTTTGTCGCGAGAAGCATCGTCCGGTTTTGCTGTGTCGCCGCCGGGACGAGCGCCTCGGCGAACTGTCCGGCATTGGAATCGCCGACGAGGACGACCGACCGCGAATCGACATCCGCGCCTTGGGGCCACAGGCAATCCAGACGGGTCTTTTCGGCATCCGGCATGTTGCCGACGCACCCTCTGCCGACATCCAGATGGGCTGCCCGCTGCGCACGCGCGTCACGAATCGCAGGCGTGGCTATCTGCGCGGCACCGAATGTCACGGCCGAAACGAAGACCGCCACGCCGACCGACGCCGCCGCGAGTCGCGGTGCGCGAAGATCGGCCAGTTTCCGTCCCGTCCGGATCGGGTCTTCGACATACCGTTTGGACAACCAGGCCGGAAGCAACGAGAGCACGCCCACGCAGGGCACCAGCCAGCGATGCTCGGCGCCGAGCAGATTGTTGGCGAAAACGATCAGCGGCCAGTGCCACAGGTACCAGCTGTAGGACAGATCCCCGATCCACTGCATCGGCGCCGACGACAGCAGCCAGCCGACGGGCTGGCGCGACGGTACGGTCCCAGCGATGATCAGCAGGCCCGAGCCCAGCACCGGGACCAGCGCATTGATTCCCGGAAAGGGATCTGCCGCGGATATCGCAACGGCACCCCAGGTGACGCCGGCCGCGCCGAGCGCCGCTATCGGTAGCGCCGCTCGAGCATCCCATCGGCGTATCCGGCTCTCCCCCAATGCGATCAGCGCACCGACGCCGAATTCCCATGCGCGCGTGGGCGAGCTGTAGAACGAGAAGGCCGCATTGTGCGCGTGGAACGGGAAACCATCGCTGGCGGTCAGGTAGATCGCGAGCAGCAGCGATGCCACCGACAGCGCCAGAAGCAGCGAGAATGTGACAGCCAACCGACTTGCCCGCCGACGTGTCGCCACGTAGGCGGCCAACGCCATCATGGCCGGGAAGATGAGATAGAACTGCTCCTCGACCGCAAGCGACCAGGTGTGCAGGAACGGATTCATCGCCGCCGGCGCCGCGAAGTATCCGGAGGGCTCCAGGAAAAGCACCGCGTTCGAGACGAACAAGGCTGCGGCGGCGGCCGTTCGTGCCGCGACCTGCATTGACCCCAGCGGACTTTGGATGACTGCGGCGATCGGCAGCACCACGACAATCAACAGGGCAAGCGCGGGTAGCAGACGGCGTACCCGGCGCGCATAGAAGCGACGCAGATCGATGCGGCCTGCCCGGTCGGTCTCGCGCAGCAGCAGCCGGGTGATCACAAATCCGGAGATGACGAAGAAGACATCGACGCCGATGAATCCACCGGGAATCGGCAGGCCGCTGTGATAGACGACCACGAGCAGAACGGCTACCGCCCGCAAACCTTGAATATCTCGCCGGCGGTCAACCACCGGCTGAGTCTAGATGACGACCGTTCCCAGATCGGCCTACAGCGACGGCTACCGCCAGTAACCGCACTGATGGTTGTCGGCGAAGCCCGCCATCGGCGTGGGCGCCGGTGGCGCCAGACGCAGGAACGCACCTCCGGGCGCATATTTGGGCCATTCCGGCTGACCGCTGCCGTTCGGATTCCCGGTCTTCACGAACTGTGCCCAGTAGGTGATCATTTGCGTGGACAGGGCCGCCGATTCCTGACTCAGCGGTCTGGACAGGTCGAACAGGTAACCCAATTCCGAACCGTGCGAGGCTCCCAACGGCAACGGTGCGCCTTGATACTGCTGCTCTACCGGTGCGGCGGGGTCAGCGAATTCGTAGGCGTATACCGGCGCCTTCCTGACCAGCGCCTCGGCCATATCGAGGGTCGGGCACGCGTAGCTGTTGTCGGTGTCGATCGCCGCGAGCGCGGCGAGCACGTTCCCGCCGTACGCAGACAAGGGGTATCGCCGTCCGAGTTCGGTGGCGCGGTCGGCGTACTTGCTTTCCAGCGCACGTTGATACTCGTCGGTGCCGGGCACGGGCTTGTGCTGATACTGCTGGGCCTCGAACACCGTAGCTTCGTTGGCATTACTGCCGATGAGGACGGGGACGGGAGACGACAGGCCGCTGGTGAATGCGTCCAGTGGCGGCGCCGGAAGCTCCGGTGTCCCGGTCACCGGGCTCACCGGCAGTCCGATCCCGGTGAACTGCGGCGAATCCCGCAGCGCGTCAACCGATAATGCGCGCAAGCAGCTGGCGGCACCGGGCCCGGCCGGGCAACCCACGTCGGCCGCATAGGCGGTGCTGTCACGGACGGCGGACGAGACGGGGGCCTGCGCCTGGCACGGGGCGCTCTCCATGATGGCCGACCGGAACAGCCCGGAGGCCTTCGGCGCCACCATCAGATCGCATACCGATACGCCGCCCGCCGATTGACCGCCGATGGTTACCTGACCGGGATCACCACCGAACGCGGCGATGTTGTCACGCACCCAGCGCAGCGCCGCCTCCTGATCCAGCAACCCGTAGTTGCCGATTACATCGGACAGGCCCGGTGCGGCCAAGAACCCCAGCGTCCCCAGCCGGTAATTGATGGTGACGACGGCTATCCCGCCCTGGGCGGCCAGTTTTCGCGCGTTGTAGCCGACACCGTTGCCGGCAATGAAGGCGCCGCCGTGAATCCACACCAGCACCGGCACCTTCCCCTCGGTGTGCCGCGGCATCGTGACGTTGAGAACCAGGCAGTCCTCGCTCTGGGTGAGATCGCTCTCGGCCCCCGGCTGCGGGCATTCGACGCCCGGGCCGGTCGCATCGCGGGTGTCCGACCACGGTTCGACGGGTTCTGGCTCGGTGAACCGGCGCGGGCCGACCGGCGGCGCCGCGTACGGAATAGCGGTGAAGACACGCACCTCGTCGTCGATGTGTCCGCGCACCGCGCCCGCACGGATGTTGACGATCGTCGGGTCCGCGGCTGTGGTGGGACTGCATGCCACGACGGCTGCCAAGAGCACCAGCACAGCCAATAGCAACCGCGTCATGTCTCGCTTCTCGGGCACGGGCGCAAGCGTAATGGCCTGAAGGCCCAGACCGCTGGAGAGACGACAATAGGCCGGGACTCGTCGAGTCCCGGCCTATTGATCAGAGATTTACCAGCTGCTCTTGCGGATGCCTGGCAGCTCGCCGGCATGCGCCATCTCCCGCAGGCAGATTCGGCACAGGCCGAACTTGCGGAACACGGCGTGCGGGCGTCCACACCGGTTGCACCGGGTGTATGCACGTACCGCGAACTTCGGCTTCTTGTTGGCCTTATTGACCAGCGCAGTCTTCGCCATTACTTCTTCGCTCCCTGCTCAAGTTCTTTGAAGGGGAAACCGAGTTGCCGCAGCAGCGCCCGCCCCTCGTCGTCGTTGGTCGCCGAGGTGACGACGGTGATGTCCATGCCCCGCGGGCGGTCGATGGAGTCCACGTCGATCTCGTGGAACATCGACTGCTCGGTGAGACCGAAGGTGTAGTTGCCCTTGCCGTCGAACTGCTTGGGCGACAGGCCGCGGAAATCGCGGATACGCGGCAGTGCGATGGACACGAGGCGGTCCAGGAACTCCCACATGCGGTCGCCGCGCAGCGTGACGCGGGCACCGATCGGCATGCCTTCACGCAGCTTGAACTGTGCGATGGACTTGCGCGCCTTGCGGATCTCCGGCTTCTGGCCGGTGATCGCGGCCAGGTCGGTGACGGCGCCGTTGATGAGCTTGGCGTCACGCGCAGCGTCGCCGACACCCATGTTGACGACAACCTTCACGACGCCCGGGATCTGCATCACGTTGGCGTACTTGAACTCGTCGTTCAGCGCGGTCTTGATCTCTTCGCGGTAGCGAGTCTTCAGACGGGGCTGAGCGTTTTCGGTAGTGGTCATCAGATGTCCTTCCCGTTGCGGCGGGAGATGCGGACCTTCTTGCCGGTCTCTTCGTCGATGCGGTAGCCGATACGAGTGGGCTTGCCGTCGGAGTCGATCACCATCACGTTCGACACGTGGATGGCGGCCTCCTGGGTGACAATCCCACCGGACTGCGCGCCACGCTCATTCGCCGACTGTGCGGTGTGCTTCTTGATACGGTTCACGCCCTCGACGAGGACACGGTTGCGCTCCGGGTAGGCCGCGATGACCTTGCCCTTGGCGCCCTTGTCCTTGCCTGCGATGACGAGAACGGTGTCGCCCTTGTGCACCTTCATTTACAGCACCTCCGGGGCGAGCGAAACGATCTTCATGAACTTCTTGTCGCGAAGCTCGCGACCGACGGGCCCGAAGATGCGGGTACCACGCGGGTCATTGTCGGCCTTGATGATGACGGCGGCGTTCTCATCGAACTTGATGTAGCTGCCATCCGGGCGGCGACGCTCTTTGACGGTACGGACTACGACGGCCTTGACGACGTCACCACGCTTGACGGTGCCTCCGGGGATGGCGTCCTTGACGGTCGCCACAATGATGTCCCCGATCCCGGCATAGCGTCGCGACGAGCCACCGAGCACGCGGATGCACAAGATTTCCTTGGCACCGGTGTTGTCGGCGACCTTCAGCCGTGACTCCTGCTGAATCACTGGTCTCTCCTACGTGACCTGGAAGTGGATGTGTGCCGGATTCCGACCCGACACACGCGGTCATGTTGTCTTCAGGGCACGCGCCATCCCCGGGTTTTCACCTGGTGGGAATGCCTACCTGCCCCGGGGCGCAAAGCACCCACAAGACAACCGCCCTAGTGTAGGTGAACCCGCAGGTCGGATACAAATCCGAGCCACTGGACCCGCTCCCCTCACCGAAACCTTGGTTCTGGCGGATTCGTCTCGCACATTCTCGCCACAACCTCGGTCTCGACGTCAGGAAAACGCCGAGCCCTGCTCGCGGTCCAGATAGGTATCGCCCTTGTTCTTCAGTAAGACCAGGTACACCACCAGCGATATCGCGATACACACCGTGACGTAGGCGATGAACAGCGGCACCTGACCGTGCTCCTTGAGCGCCTGATAGATCAGTGGCGCTGTCCCACCGAACACCGAATTCGCCAGCGCGTAGCCCACCCCTACCCCGAGCGCGCGCACATGAGACGGAAAGAGCTCGGATTTCACCAGCGCATTGATCGAGGTGTATCCGGTCAGGATGACGTACGCCCCGGCGACCAACAGAAATGATGCGATCGGCGACCGCGTCTGCGGCAGATAGGTGATGAGGACATACGTGTAGGCCACTCCCCCAAAACCGAACCACAGCAGCAGCGGCTTGCGGCCCACTTTGTCGCTGATGAGTCCGCCGATGGGTTGCAGCAGCATGAGGAAGATCAGCCCCGCCAGATTGATCCAGGTGGCAGTCATGGCCTGGTCCTTGTAGGCGGTCTTGACGATTGCCGGTGCGTTGACGCTGTACGTGTAGAACGCGAGGGTGCCGCCCATGGTGATGAGGAAGCACAGCAGCAGCGGTTTCCAGTACCGGGTGAGCAGCTCGCGCATCGACCCGGAGCTGGTGTCGGCACCGGCCTTGATGGCCGCCAGCTGCTCCTCGCTGAGCGATTCGTCCATGGTGCGCCGCAACCAGTACACGACGATCGCGGCCACACCTCCGACGGCGAAGGCTATGCGCCAACCGAATTCGTGAACCTGATCCTTGTCGAAGACGGTCAGAATGATCAGCAGCGTGAACTGGGCAAGCACATGGCCGCCCACCAATGTCACGTACTGGAACGATGAGAAGAACCCGCGCCGCTCACGGGTGGCCGCCTCGGACATGTAGGTGGCCGAGGTGCCGTACTCGCCTCCCGTCGCGAAGCCCTGGACGAGTCTGCACAGGATCAGCACGATCGGTGCGGCCATTCCGATGCTGGTACGCGAAGGCACCAGGGCGATCACCATGGAGCACGCCGCCATCAGCGAGACGCTGATGGTCAGCGCGGCACGGCGACCGTGCCGGTCGGCGAACCTGCCGAAGAACCACGATCCCAGGGGCCGGGTGATGAAGGTGACCGCGAAGATCGCGTAGACGTAGACCGTCGAGTTCTCGTCGGTCTCATCGAAGAACTGCTTCTCGAAGTACATCGCGAAGACGGTGTAGACGTAGACGTCGTACCACTCGACGAGATTCCCGGAGGATCCTCTGATGGTGTTCCAGATGGCGCGGCGCGTGTCGGCCCGGCCCGATGGAGTTGGCGTGTTGGTGGTCGAAACGGTCATGCAGGCTTACTGACCACCGGACGCCGGACCCGGCGGAGGGCCGTGCCGGGCAGGATCGGGCGCGGTGATGCTGCTGGTCGACGCCACCGCGGCGGGAGCGTCGGCTGCCGGGCCGTCGGTCGACGGCATCATCCACGCCGGCGCCTTGCGCGTCGGCGATGCCGCCACTGGCTTCGGTGTGGACGATGAGGGCTGCGGTGCCGATGTGGTGGGCGATGGCGTCGTGACCGCGGGCGAGGTCGTCGCGCTCAACGGATTGGCACTCTTGGAGGTCGACGCCGGGCCGCTCGTCGAACTGCTGCTCGGAGTCGTGGCGCTACTGCCGGCGGCCACCGCGTTGAGCCGGCCGACGACGAAGTCGGCGGCCCGGTCGGCCGATCCGTCGGACTTGTACTGCATGTGCGGGCCGAGTCCGCCGCCGGCCGGATCACAGATCCCGTCACCGGGGTTGCAGATGTCGATGACCTTGCTACGCAGATCGTCCCGGATCTCCAGGTCCAGATTCATGCCGGCAACCTGCCAATTTTTCGGATTCCCGATCAATACGATTGCGGGGATGCGCTTTTCGAGGTCTGCCGGGAGCGGGTTGTTGAAGGTGAGCCCTGTTCCGTTCTTGCCGAACAGCACATCGACGACGGCTGCGCCCTGAGAGAAACCGCCCAGCACGAACTGAGTGTTCGGGCAGTTTCGCGCGACTTCCTGGACGTGGAAGCTCATGTCGTTGGCGCCATCGCCGGCACGGACCCAATCGAAACTGGCCGGGTAATTGACCGCATAGATGTCGACACTCTTGCCCGGGAGCCGCTCGACGATCTCGTCGGTGACGGCCTTGCCGACATCGCCGAGGCCCGGCGAATCGTTGGTCCCGCGCGCGAAGGACACATCCACATCCGGACAGCCCGCCGCTCTGGCGGTGGGAGAGCTCTCCGTTTGTGCGGTGAGCACCGCGGCGGCTGCCGCGGATACCGCGAACATCGAAACCCCGACCGATCCACGCTTGACGTATCGGTTCATTCGTCCAGCGTAGACAGGTCGGCCCGCACATTTACAGAGGTTGGGGCCATCCGAAATGACTCTTACCGGGCCCTTACTCACACCTGATCCGCGTCCGGAGGGCCCGTGCGCGAATTACCCGCTCAGCGGGCACCGCCGTCACCGGAAACTGAAACACGTTCTACTCTTATGTCGTGGACGTGACATACGAGGGCACCAAGAAGGAACTGGCCACCGATGAGGGTGTGCTGCGCTACCACGAGGCCGGGGAGGGCGAGCCGCTGATCCTGCTGCACGGCTCCGGGCCCGGCGTAACCGGATGGCGTAATTACCGCGGGAACCTCGAGGTTTTCGCGAAGCATTTCCACACCTATGTCTTGGAGTTCCCCGGGTTCGGCGTCAGCGACGCCGTGCAGGGGCACCCGGTCTTGACGGCCGGCTCCTCGGTGATCCGGTTCATGGACGGCCTCGGCATCGAATCCGCCGCCATTGTCGGGAACTCCATGGGTGGAGTCGTCGGCATCAATCTGGCGATCAAGCACCCCGATCGCATCACCAAACTCGTCACCATCGGCGGCGTGGGCCCGAACATCTTCAGCCCGAGCCCCAGTGAGGGCCTGCGCCTGCTGCAGGAGTTCACCGATAACCCCGATCGCGACAAGTTGGTCCGCTGGCTCAATTCGATGGTGTGGAATCCCGCCGTGGTCACCGAGGAACTCATCGAGGAGCGTTGGGAAGCGGCGATCAACCCGGACGCGCATAAAACCGCGCAGCTGATGTACGGCTCCAAAGCCTTTGCGATGCAACAGCAGTTCCTCGCGAACGCCGACATCGCACCGTACTGGGCGATGATGCACAAGATCAAGTGCCCGACACTGCTCACCTGGGGCCGCGACGACAGGGTCAGCCCGCCGGACATGGCGATCGTGCCGATGCGGCTCATCCCCAACGCCGAGTTGCACATCTTCCCCAACAGCGGCCACTGGGTGATGATCGAAGCCAAGCAGGCCTTCGAGCAGACGGTCGTGGACTTCCTGCGGCGCTAGTCGTCGAACGCATACCGCACGCAGACACATCGCCGGATTCACCTGCGTGCGGTATGCACTCGGCGCAGGCTCCCCAACGCAAAAGCGCGCCGCCCCTTTCGGGAACGGCGCGCTTTGTGCGTATCTGACTACTTGGCCTTCTCGAGCACCTCGACGAGGCGCCACCGCTTGGTGGCCGACGTCGGACGGGTCTCCATCAGCGAGACGCGGTCGCCGACACCGGCGTCACCGTTCTCGTCGTGGGCCTTGACCTTCGACGTGGTGCGAATGATCTTGCCGTACAGCGAGTGCCGGTTGCGGGACTCGAGCTCGACCACGATGGTCTTCTGCATCTTGTCCGACACGACATAGCCGATGGCGGTCTTACGACGGCCGCGCGGCTGCTCGGTGGCCGGGGTGTGCTTGGGGCCTGCGGCCTTCTTGGTGTCGCTCACTTGCTGTCCTCGCTATCGGGTCCTGCGGCCAATCCGAGCTCGCGCTCACGCATCACCGTGTAGATGCGCGCGATCTCCCCGCGCACCGCACGCAGCCGACGGTTGTTGGCGAGCTGGCCGGTGGCCATCTGGAAGCGCAGGTTGAACAGCTCTTCCTTCGACTCACGCAGCTTGGTGATCAGCTCTTCCTCGGTGCTTTCCCGCAGTTCGCCAGCGGAAATTCCCACTGCCATCAGAACTGCTCCTCTCGTGTGATGATGCGCGCCTTGATCGGCAGCTTGTGGATCGCGCGCGTCAACGCTTCGCGCGCGGTCTCCTCGTTCGGGTAGCTCAACTCGAACAGAACGCGACCGGGCTTGACGTTCGCAACCCACCACTCCGGCGAACCCTTACCGGAACCCATGCGGGTTTCGGCGGGCTTCTTGGTCAGCGGACGGTCGGGGAAGATGTTGATCCACACCTTGCCGCCACGCTTGATGTGCCGGTTGATGGCGATACGAGCGGACTCGATCTGCCGGTTCGTGATGTATGCATGGCCCAGCGCCTGAATGCCGTAGTCACCGAAGGCGACAGTGGTACCGCCCGAGGCGGTGCCCTTCTTCTTCGGGTGATGCTGCTTGCGGTGCTTGACCTTACGGGGAATCAGCATGTTTAGCTCTCCGTGGTTTCTGCGGACGGAGCGCTAGCTCCGTCCGAGGCAGGGGTCTCTGCGGCGGCACGGCCGGCCTCGGTGCTCGTCGCGGTGGTACCCGAAGCGCCACTACGACGCGGACGGGCACCGGCCGGACGCTCACGGCGGGGACGGTCACCGGCAGGCGCGGCCACCGAGGCGGCGAGCTCGCGCTTGCCACCGACGATGTCGCCCTTGTAGATCCAGACCTTCACACCGATGCGGCCGAAGGTGGTCTTGGCTTCGTACAGGCCGTAGTCGATATCGGCGCGCAGCGTGTGTAGCGGCACCCGACCTTCGCGGTAGAACTCCGAGCGGCTCATCTCAGCACCGCCGAGGCGGCCGGAGCACTGCACCCGGATGCCCTTGACGTTCGGCTGACGCATGGCCGACTGGATGGCCTTGCGCATCGCGCGGCGGAATGCCACACGATTCGAAAGCTGCTCGGCGACACCCTGGGCAACCAGCTGAGCCTCGGCCTCGGGGTTCTTCACCTCGAGGATGTTCAGCTGCACCTGCTTCTTGGTCAGCTTCTCCAGGTCGGCGCGGATGCGGTCGGCCTCGGTGCCACGACGGCCGATGACGATGCCGGGACGTGCGGTGTGGATGTCAACGCGAACCCGGTCACGGGTGCGCTCGATCTCCACCTTGGCAATGCCGGCGCGCTCCAGGCCAGTGGCCAGGAGGCGGCGGATCGCCACGTCTTCCTTCACGTAGTCCGCGTACTGCTTGTCGGCGTACCAGCGGGACTTCCAGTCGGTGGTGATACCGAGCCGGAAACCGTGCGGATTGATCTTCTGGCCCACTAGCGCGAGCCTCCCTTCGCCTCAGCGGTGGTCTTGTTGGCGGCAGCCTTCGAGCCCTCGGCCCGGCGGGCGCGAGCGGCGGCCTGTGAGGTTCCGCCCTTACCACCCTTCTCGGACTTGGGACGGCTCTCCACCACCACGGTGATGTGGCTGGTGCGCTTGCGGATCCGGAATGCACGACCCTGCGCGCGGGGACGGATGCGCTTAGCGGTCGGGCCTTCGTCGGCGAAGATCTCCGTCACCACAAGGGTGGAGGGATCCAGTCCGTCGTTGTTCTGCGCGTTGGCAGCAGCGCTCGCGATGACCTTGGAAACCGGCTCGCTGGCTGCCTGCGGTGCCCACCGCAGGATGTCGATGGCGTCGGTTACCGACTTGCCGCGCACCAGGTCGATGACCCGGCGTGCCTTGGTCGGCGAGACCCGCACGAACCGTGCAACGGCCTTGGCCGATGGGTATTCAGTCGTTGTAGTCATTAGCGCCGCTTGCTCTTTCGGTCGTCCTTGATGTGACCCTTGAAGGTCCGCGTCGGGGCGAACTCACCCAGCTTGTGACCGACCATTGCTTCGGTGACGAAGACGGGGACGTGCTTGCGCCCGTCGTGCACCGCGAAGGTGTGGCCGATGAAGTCGGGGATGATGGTCGACCGACGCGACCAGGTCTTGATGACCTGCTTGGTGTTCTTCTCGTTCTGTACGTCGACCTTCTTGAGCAGATGGTCGTCGATGAACGGGCCCTTCTTGAGGCTGCGTGGCATCGCTTACTCCTAGCGCTTCTTGCCGGTGCGCCGGCGACGGACGATGAGCTTGTCGCTCGCCTTGTTGGGCTTGCGGGTGCGGCCTTCGGGCTTGCCCCACGGGCTCACCGGGTGACGACCACCGGAGGTCTTACCTTCACCACCACCGTGCGGGTGGTCGACCGGGTTCATCACGACACCACGGACGGTGGGGCGCTTGCCCTTCCACCGCATACGGCCGGCCTTACCCCAGTTGATGTTGGCCTGCTCGGCGTTGCCGACCTCGCCGACGGTGGCGCGGCAGCGCACGTCGACACGGCGGATCTCACCGCTGGGCATACGCAGGGATGCGTAAGCGCCTTCCTTACCCAGCAGCTGGATACCGGCACCGGCAGAGCGGGCCATCTTGGCTCCACCACCGGGACGCAGCTCGACGGCGTGCACGGTGGTACCCGTCGGGATGTTGCGCAGCGGCAGGTTGTTACCCGGCTTGATGTCGGCGTTGGCGCCCGACTCCACCACGTCACCCTGCGACAGCCCGACCGGCGCGATGATGTAACGCTTCTCGCCGTCCAGAAAGTGCAGCAGCGCGATACGCGCGGTGCGGTTGGGGTCGTACTCGATGTGCGCGACCTTGGCGTTGACGCCGTCCTTGTCGTGGCGACGGAAATCAATCAACCGGTAGGCACGCTTGTGGCCACCACCCTTGTGACGAGTGGTGATGCGGCCGTGGGCGTTACGGCCACCGGTGCCGTGCAGCGGGCGAACCAGCGACTTCTCGGGAGTCGAGCGAGTGATCTCCGAGAAATCGGCGACGCTCGAGCCGCGGCGACCGGGGGTCGTCGGCTTGTACTTGCGAATAGCCATGTCTTCTCTAGTCCTCTACTCCCCGACTACGCGGGGGCTCCAAACAGGTCGATCGGCTTGCTACCCGGTGCCAGGGTGACGATGGCGCGCTTGGTGCTCTTGCGCTGTCCGAAACCGGTGCGGGTGCGCTTGCGCTTGCCCTGCCGGTTGGCGGTGTTCACCGAGGAGACCTTGACGCTGAAGATCTGCTCGATGGCGATCTTGATCTGCGTCTTGTTCGAGTCCGGGTGGACGATGAAGGTGTACACGTTGTCTTCGATCAACGAGTACGACTTCTCCGAGATCACCGGGGCCAGGATGATGTCGCGGGGGTCAGCGATGGTTGCCATCAGGCCGACACCTCCTCTTTCTTCTTGGCGTTGATGAAGCCGTTGAGGGCCTCGACGCTGAACACCACGTCATCGGCCTTCAGCACGTCATAGGTATTGAGCTGGTCGTAGGCCAGCACATGCACGTTCGGCAGGTTCCGGACGCTCTTGACCGAAGTCAGATCGTCGCGGCCCAGCACCACCAGTACCTGCTTGCGGTCGCTGATCTCGGCCAGGAACGACTTGGCGCTCTTGGTCGAGGGCTCTTGTCCGGCAACCAGTTCGGTGATCGCGTGGATCCGGCCGTTGCGAGCCCGGTCAGACAGCGCACCGCGCAGGGCGGCAGCGATCATCTTCTTGGGCGTGCGCTGGCTGTAGTCACGCGGCTGCGGGCCGTGGACGATGCCACCACCGGTGAACTGCGGGGCGCGGGTCGAACCCTGACGGGCACGGCCGGTTCCCTTCTGGCGGTAAGGCTTCTTGCCACCACCGGACACCAGGCCACGCGTCTTGGTGGAGTGGGTGCCCTGACGGCCTGCGGCCAGCTGAGCGGTCACCACCTGGTGCAGCAGCGCGATATTGGCTGGGGCGTCGAACAATTCGGCCGGCAGCTCGATGGAGCCGTCCGTCTTGCCACCCGGAGCCTTGACTGCGATCTTCAAAAAATCCTCAGACACTACTTCTCACCTCGCTTGACAGCGGTGCGGACCACAACCAGGCCACCCTTACGTCCGGGGATGGCACCCTTGATCAGCAGTACGCCGTTCTCAGCATCAACCTTGTGCACCACCAGGTTCTGCGTGGTGACGCGATCGCTACCCATACGTCCGGACATCCGCGTGCCCTTGAAGACACGACCCGGGGTGGCGCAGCCACCGATCGAGCCGGGACGACGGTGCACGGCCTGTGCACCGTGGCTTGCGCCCTGACCACTGAAGCCGTGACGCTTCATGGTTCCGGCGAAGCCCTTGCCCTTCGAGGTTCCGGTGACGTCCACGTACGCGCCGTCACTGAAGATCTCGGCGGTCAGCTCCTGACCGACCTCGTACTCGGCGGCAGCGGCCTCGTCGTCCAGACGCAGCTCGGCCAGATGGCGACGGGGGTTGATACCCGCGGCAGCGAACTGACCGGTGACCGGCTTGGTCACCTTGCGCGGGCTGATCTCACCGAAAGCCAGCTGAACGGCGCTATAGCCGTCCTGCTCGGGGGTGCGGATGCGGGTCACCACATTGGGTCCGGCCTTGACGACGGTCACCGGGACAACCCGGTTGTTGTCGTCGAACACCTGTGTCATACCCAGCTTGGTGCCCAGAATTCCTTTTCTTGCCATGGTTTCTGGTTCTCCTACTGGATGTTCACGTCGACGCTGGCCGGCAGGTCGATGCGCATGAGCGCGTCAACCGTCTTCGGCGTCGGGTCGAGGATGTCGATGAGCCGCTTGTGGGTGCGCATCTCGAAGTGCTCGCGCGAATCCTTGTACTTGTGCGGCGACCGGATAACGCAATACACGTTCTTCTCGGTTGGCAGCGGCACAGGTCCAACGACACTCGCGCCGGTACGGGTCACCGTCTCAACAATCTTGCGCGCAGAGGCATCAATAGCCTCATGGTCGTAGGCCTTGAGCCTGATGCGGATCTTCTGTCCCGCCACGCTTCCTACCTCTACTATCACTGGTCCGGAGCGCGCCGAAGCGCACCACCCGATACCGCCGCTGTTTACCTGTCGTAGTTCACCGACCCCCGCGGTCGGGCGTGTCGCCCTCGCGCACAGTCGTCCACGTCGAAAATTCTCGTCGCTTGGACTGGGCCGACGCGCCCGTAAGGGCGCTTGTGGTTCGCCGTCCCCGTTCGCAGCGCACCATGGGCGACCCAAGGCACTGCAACCGGTTCACGGCAACCCGAACAGTATGCCTTATCCCGCGGCTGCGGCCAAATCCCTGGCGCACCCACCCGGCAGCGGCAACTGCGAGCCCCTGACCTGCGAATCCGGGGACGTCTGGAACGCTGGTACAAGATCCGTTGAGGAGGTCGCGACGTGCGCTGGTCAGATGCCGACGGAGGGCGTTCATTTCTGCGGGCACTGCCCGTCCTCTCCGGCAGTGCACCACCGTTCAATATCGACGACGCCCCTGATGAACCGCTCCCCTTGTTCGCCGAATGGATCGAGCAAGCGGTGCAGGCAGGCGTTCCCGAGCCGCACGCGATGACGATCTCGACGGTCGATGCGCAGGGTGCACCGCGCGCCCGGGTGCTGATCGTGAAGGCCATCGACGAGAACGGCTGGCATTTCGCGGCGAGCTCGGTGAGCCAGAAGGGCCGCGATCTGTCGTCGCATCCTGTCGCCGCGCTGACCTTCCACTGGCCCGCGGTGGTGCGGCAGGTTCGAGTAGTGGGCACGGTTGTCGACGACGGTGCGCAGGCGAGCGCTGCCGACTTCCTGGGTAGGCCCATCGGATCCCGGGCAATGGCATTGACGCTGCGACAGAGCCAGCCGCTGGCGGACACCGCGGAAATCGACGCCGAGCTTGAAAAGGCCCACCGAAAGTTGGCGGACGACCCGGAGCTGGTGCCGGTCGAGTGGGTGTCTTACTCGGTACGGCCCACGCAGGTGGAGTTCTGGCAGGGCTCCCCCGATCGGAAGCACCTGCGGCTGAGTTACCAATGCACTGACGACGGATGGGAGCGCACACGGCTCTGGCCGTGAATCGAGTAGGAATCGGCAGCCGAGTTCGCAGTCATCTTACTTTCAAGTAAGGTACGTGCTGTGAGTGCATCTCCGACCTATAAGGCCTGGCAGCGTCTGCAGAACAAGCCCGGCGGCTCCGCCCTGTTCTCCGCTGCCATGATGGCCCGTGTCCCCTACTTCGCCTCCGTGGTGCCGCATGTGCACCGGATGGAGCCCGGCTACTGCGAGGTGACCGCTCCCAAGTGGTACTTCGTCTACAACCATCTCAAGACATTCCACGCGATCGCCGCATGCAACCTGGCCGAGGTCGCGATGGGCATGTTGATGGAGGCAACCACCCCGTCCTCGCATCGGTGGATTCCCAAGGCGATGAATGTGCAGTACCTCGGTAAGGCCACCACCTCGCTGCGGGCGATCGCCAAGCTGGAGGGCCTGGACTTCGCCTCGATTACCGAAGGCACCGATGTGGTGGTGCCGATCAGCATCACCGATCGTGATGGCAAGGAAGTGGTGAAGGCAGAGATCACCACCTGGGTGACCCCCGCCTAAACACCTTCGGCGGCCAAATTTTTGCCGTTATAGACAAATCTATGGTGTGCCGCGCGCACACTCCGGCTATGGCCACCGCACTGTCTGAAATCGAGGAAGCCGGCCGAGTATTGGCCGATCCGACCGCCTATGCCGACGAGCCCCGCCTGCACGACGCGCTGACCCTGTTACGGCGTGAACAACCCGTGGCGAGAGTCGTCACCGACAACTATCGACCGTTCTGGGCGGTCACCAAGCACGACGACATCATGGACGTCGAGCGCGATAACACGCTCTGGATCAACGAACCGCGTCCGCTGCTGATGAACCTCGAGCAAGAGGCCGAGCTGGACAAGCAGGCAGCCATGGGGATCGAGCTCAAGACCCTGGTCCATATCGACGATCCCAAGCATCGTGTGCTGCGCGCCATCGGAGCCGACTGGTTCCGGCCGAAGGCCATGCGGGACATGAAACTCCGCACCGATGAACTCGCCGCCCGATACGTGAACAAACTGCTGGAGGCCGGCGGTACCTGCGATTTCGCACAGGATGTCGCGGTGCACTTCCCGCTGTACGTCATCATGTCGCTGCTCGGCATTCCCGAATCGGACTTCGACCGGATGCTCAAACTCACCCAGGAACTCTTCGGTGGTGACGACACCGAATTCCAGCGCGGCGCCACTCCGGAGGAGCAGCTGCTGGCCCTGCTGGATTTTTTCGGATACTTCAGCGGTCTGACCGCATCTCGCCGCGAGAACCCCACCGATGACCTGGCATCGACGATCGCCAACGCGAAGGTGGACGGTGAGCTGCTCAGCGACGTCGACACCGCCTCGTACTACACGATCATCGCCACCGCCGGGCACGACACCACCAGCGCCACCATCGCCGGTGGGCTCGAAGCACTGCTGCAGCATCCGGACCAGTTGGCACGGCTGCGCGAGAATCCCGATCTCATGCCGTTGGCGGTCGACGAGATGATCCGATGGGTGACACCGGTCAAGGAGTTCATGCGCACCGCGACGGCCGATACCGAGATTCGTGGTGTCTCCATCGCCGAGGGTGATTCGGTGCTGCTCTCTTACCCCTCGGGTAACCGCGACGAAGACACCTTCGGTAATCCGTTCACCTTCGATGTGGGTCGAGATCCGAACAAACACTTGGCGTTCGGATTCGGTGTGCACTTCTGCCTGGGTGCCGCGCTGGCGCGGATGGAGGTCAACAGTTTCTTCTCGGCACTACTGCCCCGGCTGGAATCCATCGAGATCGACGGAGATGTCGAGCGGATGTCGACCATATTCGTCGGGGGCATCAAGCACTTGCCCATCCGCTACAGCTTGCGGTGACGGCCGGTCCTAGCTGAGTCGGGCGGAACCGTCCGCCGCGACTTCGATTGAGGCGCCTGCGATATCGGTATCCGCGATCTGTGCCGCCGCTTCCCGGTCTTCGATCTTGGCGAAGGTACGCGCCCCCGTGGGTGTGCGGATGCTCACGAATGTCTGGAATGGGGACCCGTCTCGCCCGTAGTTCACGGTCCAGGCCTCGACGGTCGCCGCGCCCGAATACCCGTCGGCCGCCTCGGTTTTAGGCTCCTGATCGACCTCTGACTGCACGTCCTCGTACCTGAACCCGGATGCGGGCGGCTCGGTTCCGTAGATTCCGAACGCGTGTTTGGTCAGGTATCCGCCGTTGGCCGTGATCAGCCCCTTCGCGCCCGGGAGTTCGCGGAGCCGTTCTGCCATGGTGGCGATGGAGTGTGTGACGTAGTTGCACCAGGGACCACCGGCGAACGTAAGCCCACCGGTGACCGTCAGCGGCCGCGCGGGATCGTCGAGCGCCAGCCCCAACTCGGTGGCCGCAACCTGCACCGCCGAGGGGAAACATGAGTAGATGTCGATCAGGTCCACGTCGTCGGTACTCAGCCCGGCGATGTCGAACGCACGCCTTCCCGCGAGGCGGATGGCCGGAGAGCGGTGCAGCTCATCGCGCTCACTGAGTGCGAAGGTGTCGTTGGCCTGGCTGCCCGCGAGCGGAAATATCCAGCGGTCCTCCGGAATTCGGAGACGCCTCGCTGTTTCCACGGAGGTCAGCAGCAGCACCGCGCCCTGCTCGACCATATTGTTGGAGTTCATCAGCTTGGTGTACGGGGAACTGATCCACCGGTTGTCAGGGCCGGGAGTGGCAATCTCCTCGGCGGTGTACGCATCGTTGGACCAGGCGTGTGCGTTGTGCACCGCTACCGCGTTGAACCGCTGCCATAGTTGAGAGATAGCGGTCCGATGTTCCGCGATGGACACGCCATTGGCAACCCGGATCGCCTGCTCGAACAGTGGGTACACATGTCCGGGAGAGATGAGGCCGATGGTGGTCTCGGCGCCGCCCACCTGATCCATCCGGCCGCCGAGAATGGTTGGTTCGGCGATGGATTCGTCTTGAGTCGTCCACGACGGTTGCACTCCCGTGGCCATCATCTTGTTGCGTGAACGCCACATCTCGGCCCCACCGATGAGAACCACATCAGCGTCCCCGGCCAGAATGTCGGCAGCCGCGTGGTTGACCAACAGCTGCGGCGAGTTGCCGCTGGGACCGGTGTAGAACGTGCGCTTGGGCGCCGCACCCAGACGTTCGCCGAGGAGCGCGCCGGGGTCGCGGTACTTCCACGAGAAGATGTTCGCCACCGACACCGTGTCGACGGCTGTGAGCAGGTCCGGCGCACCTGCGTCCTCGGCGGCCAGCCGGGCCGCTCGCTCCATGAGATCGATGGGCTCGGGGATCTCGGAGAACGGGCTGTCGGCGTCTGTCCGCTGGTTGACCTGTCCGGTACCGACGAGGACCGGCGTGCGAGGGTCGAGGGCCATCAGCCGATGGTAACCAACCACCCGGTTGGCCCCGGAGGGCCTCCCGCTACGTGGGCAATGCCGGACCGGCCCCCTCGATCTGGTTACCTGCGCCCGTCATGTCCTTGAGGTCAACACCGGAACGGCCGATCTCCCGCGCCCCCGCCACCAGAGCGGCGACGACCTGCGCCGCCTGGTCATAACCCAGGCCCTCCGGAGGATGAATATTGGATACACAATTACGTTGTGCATCAGTGCATCCCACCATGGGATTGTGTGTGAGGTAGATCCCGACGCTGTCGGCCACCGACAACCCCGGGCGTTCGCCGATGAGCACCAGCACCGTGTCGACGCCCAGCGCGGCACCAATGTGATCCCCCAGCGCCACCCGCGCCTGCGTCGCGATGACGAGTGGCGCGATCGAGTACCCGCGAAGCCGCTGGTGCAGCGCCTGTAATAGCTGCACCCCGTGGTCGTCGAGGGCTCTCGGCGATAGACCGTCGGCCAGCACGATGCCGATATCGGCGTTGGCATCGGAGAGCACATCCAGTGCGCCATCGGCGGGCGCCCGCCCCAGGTCGGGGCGGCGCAGGTACTCGGATCGATCGCCGGCCCGGCTGGTCACCAGCAACGGTGTACCCAACCCGAGCCCATCGATACGTCCGGCGAGTGCGCACGCATCCAGGGGCGTGTGCACTGCGTCCCGGGCAGCGGCGTGCGCGGTCCCGAACTCCAGCACTCGAGTGGTGGGCAACGCATCACCGCTACGCCCCAACCCGATTCGGGACTGTGTGGATAGACGTAGCGTATCCCAAATATCGTGTGCAGTAACGTTATTCGTGATATCGCTCATAGCAGCGCCCGCAACGGCGAGTCGCTGACCGCGATTTCACGAAGCCCACCGTCACGCTCCAGCATCCCCATGCGCTCAAGCCATTCGTTGAACTCCGGCGCCGGTCGCAGGCCGAATGTACGGCGCGCGAACAGCGCATCGTGGAATGACAGGCTCTGATATCCCAGCATGACGTCATCGGCTCCGGGCACGGCGATGACAAACGCAACCCCCGCGGCGGTGAGCACCGTCAGCAGCACATCCATGTCATCTGAATCGGCCTCGGCGTGATTGGTGTAGCAGACGTCCACCCCCATCGGAAGTCCCAGCAGCTTGCCACAGAAGTGATCCTCCAGGCCGGCCCGGATGATCTGCTTGCCGTCGTAAAGATATTCCGGCCCAATGAATCCCACGACGGTATTGACCAGGAGCGGCTCCACCTCGCGCGCCACGGCGTAGGCCCTGGCCTCCAGTGTCTGCTGATCAACGGCAACGCCGCCCACCCCGATATGGGCTCCGGCAGAGAGCGCCGATCCCTGACCCGTCTCCAGATACATGACATTGTTGCCCACACTGCCGCGCCCCAACGAACGCCCGGCCTCGTTCGCCTCACGCAGCAGTGCAAGGTTGACCCCGAAGCTCTCGTTGGCCCCTTCGGTCCCGGCAATCGACTGGAATACCAAGTCCACCGGTAGATTTCGTTCGATGAGTTCCATCGTGGTGGTCACGTGTGCGAGCACACACGATTGTGTGGGGATATCGAATCGCAATCGGATGTCATCGATGAGGCGCAGCAGATCGGCCGCGGCATGCGGGGAATCTGTCGCGGGGTTGATACCGATGACGGCATCACCGCACCCCAGCAGCAGGCCGTCGAGGGTGGCGGCGGCGATACCCCGGGCGTCGTCGGTGGGATGGTTGGGCTGCAATCGGGTCGCCAAGGTGCCCGGTAGACCGATGGTGGTGCGGAAGGCGCTGTGGTTACGCACCGCGGCTCCGACGGCGATGAGGTCCTGGTTGCGCATCAGCTTGCTGACGGCTGCCACCATCTCAGGGGTCAGCCCAGCGGAGACATCTTTGAGCGACTGTGCCCCATGCGGTTTGGTGATCGTCTCCAGTAGCCAGTCACGGAAATCGCCGACGGTGAGGTGTGAGATGACGGCAAAGGCCTCCACATCATGGCTGTCGATGATGAGCCGGGTGACCTCGTCGGTGTCGTACGGGACGACCTCCTCGGAGAGGAACGTCGTCAGCGGGACCTCGGCAAGCGCCCAGCGTGCGGCTGCCCGTTCGGCATCCGACTGTGCCGCGCAGCCCGCGAGCTCGTCGCCGGATCGAGGCGGCGAGGCCTTCGCGAGAACCTCGGCGAGCGATCCGAACTGGTAAGTAATCGGCCCTGCGGTGTGACGAAAAGTGCTCATAATGTGCCTATTTCAATTCGTTCTCGGCTTCTGCAAGCGCCGCGAACTCTTCGTCCGGGGAGTTTGCGACCAAGTGGTGTCGGCTATACAGCCCAAAGTACGCCATAAACAGGATGAACACCCCGAACGTGGCAAAAGCGGCGGTGGTATCGACAATGAAAGTAGCCACTACCGCCGCACACGCGATCACCAGTGCGAACCCGCTGGTGGCGATACCGCCAGGGGTTCGATAGGGCCGCTGCATCTCAGGCTCGCGAACACGCAGCACGATGTGGCTCACCATCATCAGCACATAGCTCAGCGCCGCACCGAAAACCGCCATGTTGAGCAACATTGCGCCTTTACCACTGAGCGACAAGAGGAATCCGATGATTCCTGGCACGATCAATGCCAGCACGGGAGCCTTCCGGCTGTTCGTGACCGACAGCCGGGTCGGCAGATAACCGGCACGGGACAACGCAAAGGTCTGCCGGCTGTAGGCGTACACGATCGAGAAGAAGCTGGCGATGAGGCCGGCCAGCCCGATGTAGTTGACCGCCTTGGCCACCGTAGTGGTGCCCAGCGCCTCGACCAAGGGATTACCCGACTGTCCCATCGCCTCGGCACCGCCCGCACCGGGCACCAGGAACAGCACGACCGTCCCGGTGACAACAAGCACCAGCATCGCCATCACGATGCCGCGTGGGATGTTCTTCGCGGGATCTCGGGCTTCCTCGGCCGCGAGCGGCACGCCCTCGATCGCCAGGAACAACCAGATCGCGAACGGCACCGCCGCCCAGATTCCCAAATACCCGTAGGGCAGGAATGCCGATGCACCCGTTGCTGTTTCATCGACAGGAATGTTGGTCAGGTTGTTCGCGTCGAATCGACCGACGGCGCCGATCGCAAAGGTGATCAGGCCTACGAGCGCGATCCCGGTGATGATGAACATCGTCCTGAGCGCCTCGCCCGCACCACTGAGATGGATCCCTATGAAAATCGCGTACACAGCCAGGTAAATCCACCATCCATCCTTGAGCCCGAACAGATGCAGTGATTGGACGTAACTTCCGATGAAGGTGGCAATGGCGGCCGGAGCTATCGCGTACTCAATGAGAATTGCCGTCCCGGTTGCGAATCCACCCCACGGGCCCAGGGCACGCCGGGCGAAGGTGTAACCACCGCCCGCGGTGGGTAGCGCCGACGACATCTCTGCCATGCTGAGCACCATCGACAGATACATCGCGGCGATGACGACCGCCGCGATGGCCATGCCACCGAAACCTCCCTTGCTCAGGCCGGTGTTCCAGCCCGCGTAATCGCCCGAGATCACATAGCTCACGCCGAGCCCGGCCAGCAGCACCCAGCCGGCCGTCCCCGACCTCAGCTGCCGCCGCGCGAGATAGTCGGCGCCCTCGAGATGCGATTGGACACCCGCATGGTCATGCGCGGCCTCCGGATGTGGGCTGACGGTGTCATCGGGAGTTGACATCGTCCAATTGTGCGACCGATGGCGTGCTCGTGTGCGGTAGACGCCAAGATTCGCACCCTCGTTACGACCACGCAACAAACTGGGCCGCTCGATGCCCGATCATCGCAATCGTGGCCGCCGGTCCGCGGCTCGGAATGGTCGGCATGATCGACCCGTCGATGACGAAGAGCCCATCAATTCCCCTGACACGACAGTACTTGTCGACGACCGCGTACTTGTCCTCATCATTACCCATGGGGGCAGTTGCACACAGATGTTGCGATGTGGACCACCGCGGACCACCGAACCGCCGACCGTACAGCTCGGACACCAGACGCACTCCGTCCCGCAAGCGATCCATATCTGCGGTCTCACTGTCATACCTCAAGTCGATGTACACCGGCACTGCGGGATCGGTCGAACGTAATTCGACTCGCCCCCTACTCCTCGGCGTCATCAATGCCACGCCGATCTGCCTGGCATCGGCACCATTCACCTGCGCACCTGCCATGGCGGCGAATCCTGTTGTATACGGCCGTATCTCAAGGCCCATCTGACGGTCGGTGTGTAATACGGTGTCCAGTACGGGATAGCCAGGCTGCCCACCATCGCCGGTGTCGAGCACCCACTCCGCGTGGTCCATCACGCGGGTCCCCACACCGGGTAGGTCAGCAATGGGCTCGACTCCCACCGCGCGCAGGTCATCGGCCGGCCCCAGCCCAGAGAGCAGTAGCAGCTTGGCGCTCTCAATCGCACCCGCGCTCAATATGATTCGATCAGCGGTCAGAGTCCGCACCGAGCTCCCCACCGCCACCCGCACCCCGGTGGCACGCCCGCCACCACACAGCACCTGCAACACACGAGTACCGGAGTACACCGCGAGATTGGGCCGCCAGCCCGCTCCCTCCAGATAGGCACGCGCCGGACCAATCCGCATGCCGCTGTCGATGTTGAGCGGCACCAATCCCACCCCGACACCGGCCTTGCCGTTGAGGTCTGCCACCGCCGGATAGCCGGCCTTGATGGCGAGATCCGCCAGTTCCCTTCCCGCGGTGCTCTGTTCGTGCCTGCGCCCGATCGGTATGGGTCCCGATGCGCCGTGTAGCGGATCATCCCGAAAGTCGCGATCGGTCTCCATCGCGCGAAAGTCATCACGCACATCCACCCAGGCCCACCCCGGTACCGACCATCCATCGAAATCCGCGGGCCGGCCCCGCACGAAGTAGCCGCCGTTGATCGCGCCGGAGCCGCCCACCACCGATCCGCGCACCAACTCGGCCTGATCACCGGTAGATGTCAACGTGGCCCAGTAGTAGGTGGCTATCGGACTGTCCGGGCCGATCGGCAGACGGTACCCATCGCGCACACCGTCCTCGTCCGCGGACGAGGCCGGCCCGGCCTCGACGAGCACCACACGAAACGACGGGTCTTCGGAAAGGCGGCTAGCCAGAATCGAACCCGCGCTGCCCGCGCCCACAATGAGCACATCCGCGTGGATCGACCGACTCAGGGCCGTAATTCCGGTCGAAGCGCACCGAGATCGCGCTCCTGCACGATCCCCGACCACAAGCCGATCCCGTAGGCGATGTCGTCAAGACGCTTCAGCAATACGTACTCGAGCAGACCGATGCGATCATCGGGAGAGGCCGAGTTGTCGTTGCGCTTCATCCAATCCACCACGCCGTCAACGATGGCGGCCACCACGAGCACTTGGCGACTGCGCCGCGACAATGCGGCGGCCACCAACGCCAACGGCCAGTAATGGCGGCACAACGCGGACGCGATCTGCAACGCGGCACCGCCCACGCCCTGGGTGGCCACCCGAAGGACGTCGCGTGGCGGGGTGTCCACTCCCCGCAATGTCCGCGCGACACGCCCGGCCGCGAGCGCGGCCATGCCCGCCGCGGCCAGGTAACCCATCCCCGAACCCACCGCCGCCAGAATCCACACCAGCAGTGTCCATCGCGAGATGACCATCGGCGCCACTTTGTCGGGGTGACGCGTCGACAGCGGCGCAGCACTCATTCCATAAAATGCTTTGCGCGCGAACCACTCTCGAAGTGTCAATCGATGATCATGAGCCACATGGGACACCGGTTCGTACCGAAGCCGAGACCCTGCCTCGATCAGCCGCCAGCACAGATCCACGTCTTCACCGCATCGCAGCGATTCGTCGAACCCACCGATCTCGTCTATCGCGGCCCGGCGAACCACGATCGCCGCACTGGGGACATACGACACCGGGCCGTACGGAACGACGGGCGCCTCGCGAAGGCCAAGGTCCAACGAGGACCTGACCGCCTCATAGCGAGCAATTGCGTTGTCACTCAAGACCAATCCAACAATCCGGGGAGCGACCAGAGCAACCGCCGGATCACTGAAATGCCCCAGCAGCGCCTCCAGCCAGCCGCGCCTGGGCACCACGTCAGAGTCAAGGAAGGCGACGAAATCCGTGGTCGCCAGCTTCAGCCCGGTATTGCGGGCCGCCGCCGGGCCCTGGCTCTCGTCGTGACGTACCACCTTCACGTCACAGTGCATGCCCTCCAGATCGCGCTCCAGGATCGGAATGGCGGAACCGTCGTCGATGACGATCACCCGCATTCCGCGCAACGCCCGTAACAGCCGGCGAAGACCAAATCCATTGTTAAGGCAGGGAATAACGACGGTTACGTCTCGATATCCGGGTCCACCCGTTGGCCGGGGGTGAGCGACAGTCGCATCCAGCAGCGTCCGGGCAAGCTGCGCACTGGTCGCGTCACGGACCTCGAGCCGTCCGCCGGAAAGCAGGGTCCGCGCGGCCGGAGCCAATCGCAGCAGCCGGGTTGGCGAGCCACCCAGTAGCGCCGAGCCCTCATCGAGAACGCGAACGCGTCGATCCACCTGTACCGCGAATCCGTCGGGTAACCGTCCGTGCGGTGCAGACACGCCCTGCGCCGGCTCGTCACTGGTGGTCATACCAGCCGCCCGTCCGCGCCAGGTGTCCAACGGCGCACCGCGTCGGCGCATTGTCGAGTCATCGTCGCGAGCATCCGTGCGCCTTCCTGGCTGCTGGCGGTGGTCGGATCTCCGAGCACACCGATAGCGCTCACCGCCGCTACTCCGCCCGCGCGCATGGGCGCCATCAGTTCGCGCAGTGGTGCCGAATTTCCGGCGAGCACGTCCTCACGACGCACGTCATCCGGTGAAATATGCAGCAGCAGAGACGTTTCCACGTGTCCGGCATGAGCGTCGCCGCCTTCGACCACACACGCCCACCATGCGATATCGCGCCCCTCGGAACGCAGCAGTCGCACTGCGGAGACCGTCGCCTCGATATTTCCGCCGTGACCGTTCACGAAGACGATGCGTCGGCACCACTGTGTGGCCGACCGGGCGTACTCAACGAGGACCTGAGTCAGCGCCTCCGTCCCGATCGAGATCGTTCCAGCGAAGGATTGATGTTCTCCGCTGGATCCGTACGCGATGGCCGGGGCGAGAGCGGTCCGACCGTCACCCGTATCGCCGGCCAGCTCCCCGGCTGCAGCGGTAGCCACAGCGTTGGCAATGCGGGTGTCGGTGTCCAGCGGCAAGTGCGGCCCGTGTTGTTCGGTTGAGCCGAGCGGAGTGAACAGCGTAATGGCCTCGTCTGCGAGCTCCGGAGAGATGGCGGTGCTCAAGACAGTCGGAACAGCCACCCGCCGATGGTAGGCCGAATTCACGTCAAATGCATCCAAAGTTGGCGCACACGATCGAGGTCTTTACATCCTTGCTGGCCGTCGGCTTATGCGCTAGGCGCTATTTCGCACCGATTGTCACGCCAGTCCCTGCCGCCACATCGATGCGGCCATCGCCGTGTTCGATTCGCGCTGCGCTGAACTAGTGCCGCCCGAGGCCCCGGGCAAATCCCTCGGGGATCAAAAGATCATCTGGCGATAGTTCGTGCACAGATTTTTTGCCAAGTCCCATCAGCGCCGAGTCGATGCCGCCGCGCATGATGTCCAGGACGTTCTCGACACCGGCCTGGCCGGCCGCCGCGAGGCCCCAGAGATACGCCCGCCCGATCATCACCGCGCGCGCACCGAGGGCCAACGCCTTGACGACGTCGCTGCCCCGCCGGATGCCACCATCGAGCAGCACCTCGATGTCACCACCGACGGCGGCTGCGATGCCCGGCAATGCGCGGATCGACGCAGGTGTTCCGTCGAGGTTGTTACCACCGTGATTGGACACCGAGATCGCCGAAACACCGCAATCTACGGCACGTTTGGCGTCATCGATGCGCATCACACCCTTGAGCATGAACGGACCGTCCCACTGCTCACGCATCCACTGAACGTCGTCCCAGGTGGGCGCCGGGGTTCCCATCCACTGCCCGTAAGCGTCGAAGAACGGCGGACCGGCCTCGCCGCGGGCTGCCTGGTTCGGCACCCGCAGGTCCGGGATGTTCATGCCCTTGCCGAACGACCACAGCCAGCCGGGCTTGGTCACCACTTCCGGCGCCAGCCGGATCATCGATCGCAGGTTCATCTTCTCGGGTATGGACGGGCTCCCCCAGTCGCGACCGTGCGAGAAGCTCCAGTCCAAGGTGGCGATGAGCCCAACGGCTCCAGCGTCTTTCGCGCGCTGAATGCGCTGAGCCACATCGTCGCGTCCGCCCAGCCAGTAGATCTGAAAGTGCGTCTTCGGATTGGCAGCCACCACGTCCTCGATGGGCTTGCTCGCGAAGGATGACAACCCCATGGCGGTTCCACGCGCGGCTGCCGCCCGCGCCACGGCCACCTCGCCATCGGGGTCCACCGCCTGAACGCCGGTCGGCGAAATCATCACTGGCAGTGAAATCTCTTGTCCCAAAACTGTTGTCGACAGTTCACGGTCCGGCTGAATGCCGACGACGTGGGGCTCGAATCCAAGTTCCCCGAACGCCTCGACGTTGTCGCTGACCGTCAGTCCCTTCTCACTGGCCGAGATCAGCGAGCTGTAGACGGACTTCGGCAGCCGCTTCTTGGCCCGCTGCTGGGCAATCGCGACCGTCTCGAACCATGTGTTGCGCGCCATCTACCGTCCTGCTCGTACGTTGGAAAGAGGGTTCTCGTCGCATGCGCGCGAGGGAGGCCGGCGTGTCAGGGTCAGCGCAACAGGGCCCGAGGCCGGACCGCGCCTGCCCTTCGAATGCGAATGGTCTCCACTGGGTTTGGGCACGATGCGATCTGCGGCCAGGGCCGCCTCGCCATAGCCCTGTACGCATTCCGGGTCGGGCCCATCCATCGGCAACCCGGTGAAGAACTTCGCCGCCATACAGCCACCCCGGCAGCTGTCGTAATGCCCGCAGCTGCCGCACGCACCCGCGGACTGCGGCTCGCGTAACTCGTTGAACAACCGTGAGTGCTTCCACACCTCATCAAATCCACCATCGGACACCACATTTCCGGCCATGAACCGGTCGTGGATGGCGAATGGGCATGCGTAGACATCGCCTACCGGATCGATCAGACACACCACCCGGCCAGCACCACACATGTTCAGGCCTGGCAAACCGCCGGAGCCATCACCGTAAGCCGACAGATGGAAGAAGGAATCACCCGTGAGCACGCGCTCACCATTGAGCACCAGCCAGTCGTACAACTGACGCTGCTGCGCCGGGGTGGGGTGCAGTTCGTCCCACACATCGGCACCGCGCCCGGAAGGCCGCAACCGTGTAATCCGCAGAGTTGCACCGTATTGTGCAGCCAGATCCGCGAACTCGTCGAGTTGGTCCACGTTGTGACGGGTGACCACCACCGAGATCTTGGCGTCCTTGAAGCCGGCGGCGGCCAGATTCTCCAGCGCACGCACCGCCATGGCGAACGATCCCGCGCCGCGCACGGCGTCGTTCACCTCTGCGGTCGCACCGTCCAGCGAGATCTGCACATCGACGTAATCGCTCGCGGCCAGCCGCGCCGCCACCTCCTCGGTGATGCGTACGCCATTGGTCGAGAACTTAACCCCCACATGGTGCTCGGTCGCATAGTCGACGAGCTCCCAAAAGTCTGAGCGCACAGTGGGTTCCCCGCCACCGATGTTCACATAGAACACCTGCATGCGTTCGAGCTCGTCGATGATGCCCTTGCACTGTGCGGTGGACAGCTCGCGCGGATCACGCTTGCCCGAAGATGACAGGCAGTGCACACAGGACAGGTTGCAGGCATAGGTCAGTTCCCAGGTGAGGCAGATGGGAGCATCCAGTCCCTGTTCGAACTGATCCACCAGGCGGGGTACAGCGGGAGCGCTCATCAAGCGTCCTCTCGGGTCACGATCATCGTCGAATCCGCCAGCACGGCCAGGGCCCGCTGGTACGCAGCGGCCTGGCTGTCTTCGACACCGGCGGCACGCCAAGCATTCTCAGCGCTGGTGTGGTCGGGAAGTGATTGCACGATCTGCAGCAGGGTGCGATTTTTCAGGAAGGACAGCTTGCGGGTGCCGAAGTGATAGAGCAGCGCCCCAAACGGCTCCGGGCGCAACGACACCTGGGGGTGCAACTGCCAGGGCCGGGTCCAATCGAAACCGGCGGGCGCCTCGTCAATCATGGCGCTCATCGAGGTGGGGCGTCTCAGTAGACGCCGCACATCCCGTCGATCGACACCTCTTCGACCAGCGATTCCTGTACCAACTCGGTGTCGGTGGTCTGTCCGGCGACAGTGGTGGGCTCGGCCATCTGTTCACTCCCTTGTGAGTCTGGACTGTGGCAACGATCACGATAATAATGGCATCGAGTGCAGAAAGGGAAGAGGGTGGCAGGAAATGGCACAGTTCTCGGCATGAGTGCGCAGCCGGCGCGCGTGGGACGGCGCCCTTCGACAACCCGGGATGAGATCACGGCAGTTGCCATGGCACTGTTCGCGCAGCGCAACTTCGACGACGTGAGCGTCGACGACATCGCCGCAGCGGCCGGTATCGCCCGGCGTACGGTGTTTCGGTACTACAGCTCCAAGAATGCAATCGTGTGGGGAGACTTCGACTCCCACCTTGAGGTGATGCGCGCACTGCTGGAGAAGACGCCGGACACGGTCGATATCAGCACTGCCCTGCGCCAGGCATTGCTGACATTCAACGACTTTCCGGCCGATGAGACCCCGCGCCACCGCATGCGGATGCGGCTGATCTTGGAAGTCCCTGCGTTACAGGCGTACTCGATGCTGATGTACACGGGCTGGCGTGATGTCATCGCGCAGTTCGTGGCAACCCGCACCGGCACCGATCCCGGCACCCTCTTACCGCAGACCGTTGCCTGGACGCTGCTCGGAGTGGCACTCGCCGCTTACGAACAATGGCTCGCCGACGAGTCCGCCACGCTCACCACACTGATCGGCAGGGGCCTCGATGCCGCAGAGGTGGGCCTGCGCGGGCTGGGCTGAGCTCGCGGGCAGTAAGGAAACAGGCGCTACTCCAGCACGTCGGCGATGGGCGTTCCCGCGGCGATCTTGGCCCGCATCTTCATCACCGGGCCGGCCATCCCGCAGCCGACGACGCCGGTGAGCACACCGTCGCGCTCCAGATAGGCCAGGAATTTGCGGCCGTCATCGGAAATGAGATGCACGGTATCCGAGTCGCCGAGATGTCCGAGCGACTGAATCTTCACGTCGTACTGATCGCTCCAAAAGTACGGCACGGCAGCAGCGTTGGCCGCTGGTTCCTGACCGAGTAAGGCGGGTACGAGCGCGCGGACTTGGTCGGCGACATTGCTCCAGTGCTCCACCCGGTTGGGGCGGCCGTCAGCATCCGCCCACGCGGCGACATCGCCCAACGCCCAGACATGCGGGGTGCCGGTACGGCCCACCGCGTCGCACACCACGCCGTTGTTGACCTCGACACCCGACCCGTCCAACCAGTCCGTGGCGGGCCGGCTCCCGATACCCAGCACGACGAGATCGGAGTCCAGCCGCGTGCCGTCGGACAAGGTGACGGACTGAACCCGCCCGTCGCCCTCGACCGCGTCTACGCCGACTCCTACCCGAACGTCTACGCCCTCGTTGCGATGCAGCCGGGCAACCAGGTCGCCGAGCTGCTGTCCGATCGCCGCCAGCAGCGGAGCGGGTTGCGGTTCGACCAGAACCACGTCAACTCCGTTGGCACGCAATGTGGACGCGACCTCACACCCGATAAATCCGGCCCCGACCACCACCGCTCGCCGCGCCTTCTCAGCGTCGCCTCGCAGCGCGAAGCTGTCATCGGCGGTGCGCAGGACGTGGATGCCGTCCAGCTCGGGGAAGGCAGCGATACGCCGGGGAACGAGGCCGGTCGCGATGACAACCTCTCCGTACTCCAGGGTGCTGCCGTCATCCAGCGTGGCCGTCCGGGCAGCAGGGTCCAGCGCGACCACCTTGGCACCGAGTCGCAGTTCAATCTGCTTCTCGTCGTAAAACTCTCGCGGTTTGAGCACTACCGCATCGATTGTCTTCTCCGCGTCCCGCAGGACGTCCTTGGACAGCGGCGGACGATCGTAGGGCAAGTGCGCCTCGCTGCTCACGATGGTGATCGGTCCGGAGAACTCGGCGCGGCGTAACTGTTCGGCGGTTCGTACCGCCCCCAGTCCGCCGCCGATGATCAGTACCCCTCGATCCGCATCGCTCATGGGTTTCTTCTTACACGACTGGACACGAGCGATGTCAGGCCTATCGCCCCTACCTCTTACCCCTGGACCTGCGCGCGGTCCACCAGGTTGAAAAGCACCACGATGCTCTCGGTGCGGTCGATGTCCCCACTGGCACGGATGCGTTCCAACGCACGCTCGAGGTGCTGAATATCGCGTGCCAGCACCCGCAACATCGCATCGGAGGTTCCGGTCACCGTCGCGGCACTGACAACCTCGGGAATGTCGATCCACGCCCCCCGCAAGGCTTCCGGCGTGATGGTGCCCTGGCAGTAAACCTGTACGTAGGCCTCGGTGTTCCATCCGACGGCCGCGCGATCCACCACGGTGGTGAACCCCTTGATCACCCCCGTCGCAACCAGCCGGTCGACACGGCGCTTGACCGCCGGGGCCGACAAGTTGACCTCCTCACCGATCTCGGCGAACGTCGCTCGAGCGTTGCGCATCAACAGCGTCACGATCCGCTCATCGGTGGCATCGAGCTCGGCCATTCACGTTCCTCCTCCGGCTATCCCACCCCGTCCTGCAATAGAATGCCAAATTTACGATCTTGACGCAATGAATCGCGGCCATCTAGACAACGCATAGTGATTGATTGCGGCAATCACCTCTCCTACGCTCAGCGCATGACCGTTGTGCACGAGGGTGGACACCCGGCCGGCTCCCCCATCCAACAACCAGACAGAACACCGACGACGCGTCACTACGTGATGGTGCCGCCGACGTACTACACCGTCGAGTACGCGATCAATCCCTGGATGGACATATCCAATCCGGTCGATCCGAGTTTGGCCACCGCCCAGTGGAATACGTTGCGCGCCACCTACGAACGCCTCGGCCATACGGTGGACATCCTGCCTCCCGTGGCCGGCCTACCGGACATGGTCTACGCAGCCAACGGCGGAGTCGTGCTGCGGGGCAACGCCGTTGTCGCACGGTTCACCCACCCCGAGCGCGCCGGCGAATCCGCCGCACACGCCGAATGGATGCGTGTGCACGGACTGCGCGCCATGCACACCCGGTACACCAACGAGGGCCAAGGCGACTTCCTGCTGGCGGGCGATGTCATGTTGGCCGGTACGGGTTTCCGCACCGACGTCCGGTCTCACGTGGAAGTGGCACGAATGCTCGACATTCCCGTCGTAACACTGGAGCTCGTCGATCCGCGTTTCTATCACCTGGATACCGCGCTGGCCGTACTGGATCCGCAGACCGTGGCGTACTATCCGCAGGCGTTCAGTGATGCCTCGCAAGCCCGGTTGCAGTTCATGTATCCCAACGCGATCATCGCCAGCTCCACCGACGCCTACGTGCTCGGGATGAATGCGGTATCCGACGGTCGCCACGTCATGCTGCCCGCCACCGCGACCGGATTCGCCGAACAACTCCGCACCGCGGGATTCGAACCGATCGGTATCGATCTCTCCGAGCTTCTCAAGGGTGGCGGTTCGGTGAAATGCTGCACGCTGGAGCTGCACTCGTGACCGTCACGGAGGCCCCCGGCATGTCACCCGACTCATATAAGAGCGCCGAATACATCGAGTTGGCCGAGCAGTACGGCGCACACAACTATGCGCCGCTACCGGTCGTCGCTCACCGCGCCGAGGGCGCGTGGATCGAAGACGTGGACGGCAAGCGCTATCTGGATTGTCTGGCCGCCTACTCGGCGGTGAACTTCGGCCACGGCAACCCCGAGATTCTCGCGGCCGCCCACGCTCAGCTCGACACGGTGACCCTGGTAAGCCGGGCATTTCATTCGGATCGTCTCGGCAGGTTCTGTCGCGACCTCGCCCGCCTCTGCGGTAAGGGCATGGTGCTGCCGATGAACACCGGGGCCGAGGCGGTGGAAAGTGGCATCAAGGTCGCCCGTAAATGGGGCACCGACGTCAAGGGAGTGCCCGCCGGACAGGCCAACATCGTGGTGGCTCACAACAACTTCCACGGCCGGACCATCAGCATCGTAAGTTTCTCCTCCGACGAGACGGCGCGCGGCGGATTTGGCCCGTTCACACCCGGCTTCCGCATGGTGCCGTTCGGCGACATCGCCGCACTGGCACGGGCGATCGACGACAACACCGTCGCCGTCCTCCTCGAACCGGTTCAGGGCGAGGCCGGCATCATCATTCCGCCCGACGACTACCTGCCGGCGGTCCGCGCACTGTGCACCGAGAACCATGTGCTGTTCATCGCCGACGAGATCCAGGCCGGGCTCGCGCGCACCGGCAAGATGTTCGCCTGTGATCACTGGAACGTGGTCCCGGACGTCTACCTACTGGGCAAGGCGCTGGGCGGTGGCGTGGTCCCGGTCTCTGCCGTGGTCGCCGACGTCGATGTGCTTGGCGTGCTGCATCCAGGCGAGCACGGCTCCACCTTCGGTGGAAATCCGTTGGCCGCAGCCATCGGATCGACAGTCGTGGCAATCCTCGAGCGTGGTGAGTTCCCGCGGCGTGCGGCGGTTCTCGGTGGGCATCTGCGACGACGCCTGGATGCCCTGATCGGCCATGGCGTCACCGAGGTGCGTTCACTGGGACTGTGGGCCGGGGTCGACATCGATCCGAATCTGGCAACCGGAAGACAAATCAGTCTGCGCATGGCAGAGTGTGGCGTCTTAGTGAAGGACACGCATGGCGCGACTCTCCGGTTTGCACCACCCCTTGTCATCACCGAGGACGAAATCGATTGGGCAATAGACCAGTTCGCTGATGCGCTGGCCAAAAGCCGGTAGGTTTCGCCCGGCCCCAGGAGGCGCAATGGCACCCTCGTCACCCAGCCTTGCCCAGCAGTTGCTGCGGCGCCGTCCTACGTCGGGGGCTCCCACTGCCCACGGCGCCGGCGGGCATCTGAGGCAATCGATGGGGACATTCCAACTCACCATGATCGGCGTCGGCGCCACGGTGGGCACCGGAATCTTCTTCATCTTGGCCGAATCCGTGCCCAAGGCAGGCCCCGCGGTGATGGCCTCGTTCCTGGTCGCCGGTCTCGCCGCAGGACTGGCAGCGCTCTGTTATGCCGAGTTGGCCTCCGCGGTACCGGTATCGGGTTCCTCGTTCTCCTACGCCTACACCACTCTGGGCGAGCTGGCAGCGATGGTGGTGGCCGCCTGTCTGCTGCTGGAGTACGGCGTATCAGCGGCCGCGGTCGCGGTGGGCTGGAGCCAGTACCTCGACAAGCTTCTGGTCAACGTCTTCGGATCGCATCTGCCGCACGCGATCAGCGCCGCCCCCTGGGACAACGTCGATCCGGGAGTGCCGCACGCCTGGCTAAACCTGCCGGCCGTGGTCCTGATCATCATGTGCGCGATCCTGCTCATCCGTGGCACCAGCGAGTCCGCACTCGTGAACACGGTCATGGTGCTGCTCAAACTCGCCGTTCTTACTGTCTTCGCGATCATCGCGTTCACCGCGTTTCAGGCGGGCAACTTCTCCGACTTCGCGCCGTTCGGCGTCAGCGGCATCGGTGCCGCAGCCGGAACGATCTTCTTCACCTACGTCGGGTTGGACACGGTGTCCACCGCCGGCGAGGAAGTGAAGGACCCGCAACGCACGATGCCGCGCGCGCTCATCGCCGCACTCCTCATCGTCACCGCCTTCTACCTCGTGGTCGCCCTTGCCGCACTCGGCGCGCAGCCGTGGCGGGAGTTCGAAGGGCAGTCCGCCGGCCTGGCCCTGATTCTGGACAAGGTCACCGGAAGTACCTCTGCCAGTACCTTCCTCGCGGTCGGCGCGGTCATTTCGATCTTCTCGATCACCCTGGTCTCGATGTACGGCCAGACCCGCATCCTGTTCGCCATCGGCCGCGACGGCCTGCTGCCCTCGATCTTCGCGCAGGTCAATCCCCGCACGCTGACACCGGTGAACAACACCATCATCGTCGCGATCGTCGTGGGCCTCATGGCCGCATTCGTACCGCTGAACAGCCTCGCGAACATGGTGTCGATCGGCACCCTGACCGCCTTCATCGTGGTGTCGATCGGCGTCATCATCCTCCGGATCCGAGAACCCGAGCTGCCGCGCGCCTTCCGTGTTCCCGGCTACCCGGTCACACCGGTTCTGTCCGTGATTGCCTGCGGTTACATCCTGTTCAGCTTGCCCTGGGTCACCTGGATCGCCTTCGGGTCCTGGGTTGCCGTGGTGCTGGTGTTCTATCTGGCGTGGGGACGGCACCACAGCGCGTTGAACGACGTACCCAACGACCCGGCCGAACTGCCCGAGAAGGAACCGGTATGACCGTCGTCGTCGGATATCTCTCGGGCAAGGGCGGCAAGGGCGCCCTGCACCTGGCTGTCGAATCTGCCCGCGTTCTCGAGACCTCCCTGACGGTCACCACCGTGGTGCCGAAGCCGTGGACCACACTGTCGAAAGCCAAGATCGACGCCGAGTACGCGCAATGGGCTCAGAAACTTTCCGACGATTCGAAGTCCGAGGCCGCTGCGTATCTCGAAAAGATCAGCGCCGGAATCGATGTCACATTCCACAACGTGGCTCATCGCTCGGTATCCGGCGGGCTGCTGGAAGCGGTGGAGGCGTCCGACGCGGATGTACTCGTCGTCGGCTCCGCCTCGGAAGGACGCCTTGGGCAAGTGGTGCTGGGCTCGACCGGGGATCGGCTGTTGCACTCCTCCCCCGTCCCACTGGCCATCAGCCCCCGCGGTTACCGCGGTTCGAAGGCCGGCACGGTCAGCCGAGTCACCTGCGGATACCCAGGCACAGAGGATGCGGTTGACGTTGTACACCAAGCGGTTCGGCTGACACAGCGTCTGCACGCGCCGCTGCGCGTGGTCACCTTCGCCGTGCGCGGCCGCACCATGCTGACGGCTGGGGTGGGCCCCGAAGCCGAGGACGCGGTGCTCGCCAGCTGGGTCGCCCAGTCCGAAGAGGCGCTGGCCGGCCTACGTCAGGACGGAGTGATCGAATCCGAGGTCGAGTTGAAGGTCGTCACCGGCGACAGTTGGGATGACGCCCTGGACAATGCCGAGTGGCTCGACGGCGAGCTATTGGTGCTCGGCAGCCGCCCCCACAGCACGGTTGCCCGCGTCTTCCTGGGGTCCCGCGCAACCAAGATCGTCAGGCACAGCCCGGTGCCCGTCGTGGTGATGCCGGGCTAGAGCCGTCTCAGTAGGTCAGGTGCCCCTTGTCGACGGGCACCTGAGCACCGGCCAACGTGCCCGAAGCATCGCCCGCCAGCCACACCACCACATCGGAGATCTCATCAGGCTCCAGCATCTTGGTGGGCGACAACGGCATCGGCGCAATGCTCGGCAGGTAATTGGGGTGTTCGGCCAGCAGTTTCATCATGGCGTCGCCGGTGATCATCGGCGTGGTCACCCCGTACGGATGGATCGAGTTGACCCGGATGCCGTACTCGGCCAGTTCAATCGTCAACGACTTGGTGAGTCCGGTCAGGCCGAACTTCGAGGCGACATAGGCGCCGTTACCCGGAGTGCCCTTGAGTCCGGACACCGAGCTGACGATCACGATCGAACCGCCGTTGCCGGCCTCGATCATCGTCGGCACAACGGCTTTCACGGTCTTCCAGGTGCCGGTGAGGTTGGTGTCGATGACGTCTTCCCACTGCTGGTCGGGCATCTCCCACAACCGGCCCCAGCTGAGCACTCCGGCATTTGCGATGAGGACGTCAATGTGCCCGAACTGGGCAACGGCCTCCTCGACCACACTCTGCAGGGCCGCACCGTTGCGGACATCGGCCTGCTCGGCGATGATCTTGCGCCCGGCAGCCTCAACGAGCCGCACCGTTTCCTTGAGGTCTTCCGGTGTCGCGGCCTCGTACCCCGCATACTCCGACACGGGGGCACACGCGTCGATCGCAACAATGTCCGCGCCCGCCTGGGCCAGCCGGACGGCGTGCTGCCGCCCCTGCCCACGAGCCGCACCGGTTACGAAGGCCACTTTTCCAGCCAAGGGCTGATCCGCCATGTCTGCTCCTTTGCAATTGAAGCCAGGCTAGCAGCAGCACTAGAACGTGTTCCAGATTGAGGACCGCTCAGCGGACAATATGAACACTGCCATCAGGAAGGGCGAACCACCGCAAGGCGATCGAGGCGCGCGCCATTGCCCCTGGGCCGCGCCGTCGGCCTAGAGATCGCCGAGGATCTCCGCGCGTTTGGTGTTGTACTCCGCTTCGGACACCAGCGATGCCAGCTTCAACCGATCGAGCTCGGCAAGCCGGTCGGATACCGAGCCGCCGGGGCCGGGGTCGGCCGACGAGGCCCGCTCAGCCCCCTCTGTCTTGCGCAGAATGGCGTCAATCTGTTGGCGGACAACCGGATTAGAACGGATGTCCACCACCCCATCGGTGCCAATACCATTGGCCTTGAGAACCTTCATGATCTCGAAGAGCGGACCGGCCTGCCCGGTCAGGTCGTACTCGCGGCCCTGCGACGAGCTGGTGAATTTGGCCGGCACCTGACCGCTGAGTAACGCGGTGCGCTGCCAATCGATCTGAAACTGCTCGGTGCCGGGCGCCACGAGCACAACGAGCTTGCCGCGCGAGAGGGCAGGTACCTGCAGCACCGACACCCGCGTCCTCGTCTCGGCACGGAACGGACTGACCCCTTCCCCGTGCACCTGAAGCGTCAGCTTGATGACCGGCTGATCGTTAACCCTCATGCCGGTCTCATTGGCCGCCACTACGTCGGCAAGCGCGAGAATACCGTTGGCCTCCAACAGCTTGCGCGCCTCATCGGTCCGAGTGAAGACCAACGTCAACACGAACGCCAACACGACGATCCCGATGGTGATACCGACGCCGCTATACAGCATCCAACTCGTCGCGGGTTGGTCGATCACGTAATACATCACGATGAATATCGGCCCGACGATCCCGCAGATCAACGAGAAGGCCAGGATTTTCAGAAAGCGTCCGACCACGTTCATGGCGCTCATCATCCTCCACCTGCGCGGCATCTTGTGCGGGATCCAGCCAGCCTCTAATATTGGCAATACATGTTGTCAACGATGCCGACATTGCCGAACAGGAGGCATTCACCATGCCCAAGCTCACCGCCGTCGATAGCCCCTCGGCCCGCGATCCTCATCCGTACGACTACTACCATCGACCGGGCATGGATCTACGCCCAATTCCCGAGGGCAAGAACGAGTTCGGCTGGATCTGGCGCCACTGCCGACACGTGCTGTTCGACAACTGGTTCGACGTCGAAGACGACGTCACCCCCACGCCACTGACGCGACTGTTCGACGACCACATGTGGCAGGGCGACGAACTGATGGATGCCGTGGTGGCCATGTTCGAGCGCATGGGTTCGGCACGCGCACGCCCCCTGTTCGAGCAGGCCATCACCGATGGCATCGATTCCCTGGACGACCCGCCGAATGAACTGCGCGCTCTTCTGGAGGACGCATACCGCGTGCCCGAATGGTGGGACCCCGCCAAGGCGGAGCGTGGACGACAACGGCTGTATCGGACCACTGTCCCCACCTTCCTCATCATGGCGACATTCGGCGTATTCGACACCGTCATGAACTCCGATGTTTCGACATCGACAGGCGCCACCGGAAGATTCCGCGATCAGGGCCCGCAACGACAGATCGAGACCGGCAGGTTCTTCGCCACCCTCTTCGATCGGGATGCCATGCAGCCCGGTTCACCACAGATGAAGCTGACCCTACGCGTGCGGCTTGTACATTCGCTGGCCCGCAAGGGCCTTCGATCCGCATGGGGTCCAGACAACTATGCGAGGTTCGGGGCGCCGATTCCCAACTCATCAATGTGCGGATTCATCGAGGCCGGGGCGTTGGGTGGATTGGTGCTCGACCAACGATTCGGCCGACCGTGCACACTCAAGGAGATCGATGATGTGTGGCACTACATGTCTCGATGGGCGTTGCTATTCGGCGTGACAGAGACGTTGTGCCCCAAGTCCGGCATCGAGGCTATGCACAACCTCGACTACCTGCTGGCACGATCCGGCGAAGCATCGAAGTGGCGAGTGGAACTTGTGGAAGTCCTGTCGTCGCTGACCACCGGCGGGTTCCAGAACCGAATAGGAGACCTGCTGTACTCGACCGTCATTGGTGGTCCCGGTTCGGTTCTCATGGGATCGCAAGCGATGGACGAGTTCCTACGCGACACCCAGTTCGAACGGATACCCCATCGGCTCCCAGGCACGATCGTCAAAGCCGTCGCGACAGCCGGCGGACATACCGCCGCCATCCGCGATCGAGTACCAGGAATCAACTGGGTCCGCCGCATCACGTACGGACGGCTGATACCGAACCCAAGCCTTCTCATCAACCCAGCCTTCGACGTTCTCGAAAAGCTCCACAAGGTCAGCTCCACCTACACGATGCACGACACCAACACCTCCGGGCACGCCTTCGCCAGCTAGCCACACTGTCAGCTCTTGTGAGCTCTCCCCACACGGCCTAATATTGACAATGCACGTTGTCAATGATGTCGACGTCAACACCCAGGAGGCGCCCGGATGCCCGAACTCACCGTGGTCGACACACCACTGTCTGGCGATCAGCACCCGTTCGACTACTACTTCCGTCCGGACATGGACCTACGCCCAATCCCCGAGGGCAAGAACGAATTCGGGTGGATCTGGCGCCACTGCCGACACTATTTGTTCGACCCCTGGTTCGACGTCGAGGACGAGGTGACCCCCACCCCGGCGACCCGCCTGTTCGACGATCACATGTGGCAGGGCGACGAGCCCATGGACGCCGTCGCCGAGCTGTTTCACCAGCTCGGGTCCGCGCAGGCCCGGGCACTGTTCGAACAAGCCGTCGAGCATGGCGTCGACAGCCTGGATGATCCTCCCGAGGCGTTGCGCGCACTGTTCGCGGATGCCTACCGCGTGCCGCAGTGGTGGGATCCGGCCAAGGCGGAACGGGGCCGGCTGCGGGCACGCCAAGTGACCACCGCAACCACCGCGGTCATGGCGACTTTCGCGGTATTCGACACCGTCATGAACTCCGATGTGTCGGCAGCCACCGGGGCCACCGGCCGGTTCCGTTATCAGAGTGCCCAACGGCTGGCAGAGACGAATCGGTTCTTCTCCATGATCTTCGACCGTGACGGGTTGGTACCCGGCTCTGAACAGATCAAGCTGACGATGCGCGTTCGTCTGGTGCACGCACTGGCCCGGCGAGGTCTGCGTAGCGCCTGGGGCGAAGACAACTTCGCCGAATACGGCGCGCCCATCTCCAACGCATCCATGTGCGGGTTCATCGAGGCGATGCTTGGAGCACTCCTTGTCGACTACCGACTCGGAAGATCTTGCACGCTAAGGGAAATCGATGACGTATGGCATTACCTGCTGCGGTGGGCACTGATGTTCGGCGTCACCGAAGACCTGCTGCCGCGCACCGGCATCGATGCCATGCGCAATCTGGATTACCTGCTGGCCCGTTCCGGGGATGCCTCGCGTTGGCGCGTCGAGCTGATCGAAGCATTGGCCACCGGCATATCCGGAGCGCGGACCGGACCCGTCCGGCGCATGTTCGCTGAAGTGCTCGCGGGCCCCGGCAGCATGCTGATGGGACCGGCGGCAATGGACGAATTCTTCCAGGGCACAACCTTCGAAGGGATCAACCACCGCCTGTCGGGCTGGCTGTTCAGTACGGCAGCCACGGTCAACGCCAACGCCTCCGCGGTTCTCGATCGACTGCCCGGAATCGGCCTGATGCGCCGACAGTTGGATGCGTTCAACCCCAATCCCAGTGCGGTGAACAACCTTTTCTCGGAGTTGATCGAGAAACGGGCCAAGGTGGCCTCGACGTACACGATGCACGACAACAACACGTCCGGGCACGCCTTCGCCCGCTAACCGATCCCCGCGAGTGTCGACTTATCGCGCGAAAACGCGGGAAAACGGCGCAACAAGTCGACACTCGCCACGGGCCGACAACGAAAACGGCGCCCACCCCGAAGGGTGAGCGCCGTTTTCTTGGCGTCTTTAGATCACTTGAGGATCTTGGTAACGCGACCCGCGCCGACGGTACGACCGCCCTCACGGATGGCGAAACGCAGACCCTCGTCCATGGCCACCGGCTGGATCAGCTTGACGGAGATGTCGGTGTTGTCACCGGGCATCACCATCTCGGTGCCCTCGGGCAGCGTCACAACACCGGTCACGTCAGTGGTACGGAAGTAGAACTGCGGACGGTAGTTGTTGAAGAACGGCGTGTGGCGGCCGCCCTCGTCCTTGGACAGGATGTAGACGCTGCCCTCGAACTCGGTGTGCGGGGTGGTGGTGCCGGGCTTGACCACAACCTGGCCACGCTCGACGTCCTCACGCTTCACACCACGGACCAGCAGACCGACGTTGTCGCCGGCCTGGCCCTGATCGAGCAGCTTGCGGAACATCTCAACACCGGTGACGGTCGTCTTGGTGGTGGTGTCCTTGATGCCGACGATCTCGACGTCCTCGTTCACGTTGATCACGCCACGCTCGACACGACCGGTCACCACGGTGCCACGACCGGTGATGGTGAACACGTCCTCGACGGGCATCAGGAACGGCTTGTCGGTCTCGCGAACCGGGTCCGGGATCGACTCGTCAACCGCATCCATCAGATCGGCAACGGTCTTGCCCCACTCGGCGTCGCCCTCGAGCGCCTTGAGCGCCGAGACACGCACCACGGGAGCGTTGTCGCCGTCGAACTCCTGGCTGCTCAGCAGCTCGCGAACTTCCATCTCGACGAGCTCGAGGAGCTCCTCGTCGTCCACCATGTCGGACTTGTTCAGCGCGACCAGGATGTAGGGCACACCGACCTGACGGGCGAGCAGCACGTGCTCGCGAGTCTGCGGCATGGGGCCGTCCGTCGCGGCGACCACCAGGATCGCGCCGTCCATCTGGGCGGCACCGGTGATCATGTTCTTGATGTAGTCAGCGTGACCGGGGGCGTCCACGTGTGCGTAGTGACGCTTCTCGGTCTGGTACTCCACGTGCGAGATGTTGATCGTGATACCACGAGCCTTCTCTTCGGGAGCGTTGTCGATCTGGTCGAAGGCCGACGCCTCGTTCAAATCGGGGTACTTGTCATGCAGCACCTTGGTGATCGCTGCAGTGAGAGTGGTCTTGCCGTGGTCAACGTGACCGATGGTCCCGATGTTGACGTGCGGCTTCGTCCGCTCGAACTTCGCCTTCGCCACTTGTGTCCTCCTGGACTCTTGTTGTTGTTACTTACAGTGTTGCGCCGGGGGCGCGGTGCTCCGGCGGACTATTCGCCCGTTGCCTTCGCGATGATCTCCTTCGACACGTTCGCCGGAACTTCGGCGTACGAGTCAAACACCATGGAGTAGTTAGCCCGGCCCTGGGTCTTCGACCGAAGGTCGCCGACATAACCGAACATCTCCGACAGCGGAACCTGCGCCTTGACGACACGAGCACCGCTGCGCTCCTCCATAGCCTGGATCTGGCCACGGCGGGAGTTCAGGTCGCCAATCACATCACCCATGTAGTCCTCGGGGGTGGTGACCTCGACAGCCATGATCGGCTCGAGGATGACCGGCTGGGCCGACTGAGCGGCCTTCTTCAGAGCCTGCGAACCGGCGATCTTGAACGCCATTTCCGACGAGTCAACGTCGTGGTACGCACCGTCGAGCAAGGTGACCTTGATGTTCACCAGCGGGTAGCCGGCCAGGATGCCGTACTGCATGGCGTCCTGCGCACCGGCATCCACCGACGGGATGTACTCGCGCGGAACGCGTCCACCGGTGACCTTGTTCGAGAACTCGTAGGTGGCGCCGTCCTCGGCATCCACCAGCGGCTCGAGGCTGATGATCACCTTCGCGAACTGGCCCGATCCACCTGTCTGCTTCTTGTGGGTGAATTCGACGTTCTCGACCTTCTTGCGGATCGTCTCGCGGTAGGCCACCTGCGGCTTACCGACGTTCGCCTCGACCTTGAACTCGCGGCGCATGCGGTCCACCAGGATGTCCAGGTGAAGCTCGCCCATGCCACCGATGATCGTCTGGCCGGTTTCCTGGTCCAGCTTGACCTTGAAGGTCGGATCCTCTTCGGCCAGCTTCTGGATCGCGGTACCCAGCTTTTCCTGGTCGCTCTTGGTCTTCGGCTCGATGGCCACCTGGATAACCGGATCCGGGAAGGTCATCGACTCCAGCACGATCTGGTTGTTCGGATCGCACAAGGTGTCACCGGTGGTGGTGTCCTTGAGTCCGATCGCGGCATAGATGTGACCCGCGGACGCGGACTCGACCGGGTTCTCCTTGTTGGAGTGCATCTGGAACAGCTTGCCCAGACGCTCCTTCTTGCCCTTGGTGGAGTTCACCACCTGGCTGCCCGAGTCGACCTTGCCCGAGTACACACGGATGTAGATCAGCTTGCCGAAGAACGGGTGGGTGGCCACCTTGAACGCCAACGCGCTGAACGGCTCGTCGGTGTTGGGCTCACGCGTGATGAGCTCTTCTTCCTTGCCCGGCACATGGCCGGTGGTGGCACCGACGTCCAGCGGGGTCGGGAGGTAGTCGATCACCGCGTCGAGCATGGGCTGCACGCCCTTGTTCTTGAACGCGCTACCGCACAACACCGGGTACGCCTCGGAGTTGATGGTGAGCTTGCGGATCGCAGCCTTGATCTCATCGATCGTCAGCTCTTCGCCGCCCAGGTACTTCTCCAGCAGCTCTTCGTCGGTCTCGGCGACGGCTTCGAGCAGCGCGGCCCGGTACTCGTCGGCCTTGTCCTTCAGGTCCGCGGGGATCTCCACGACCTCGTACTGCTCGCCCATCTTGGTCTCGCCACGCCACACCTTGGCGTTCATCTCGACCAGATCGACGATGCCCTCGAAGTCGTTCTCGGCACCGATCGGCAGCTGAATGGGCAGCGCACGCGCACCGAGGCGATCCTCGATGGTCTTCACCGTGAAGTAGAAGTCGGCGCCCAGCTTGTCCATCTTGTTGACGAAACAGATGCGCGGAACGTCGTAGCGGTCGGCCTGACGCCACACCTGCTCGGACTGCGGCTCCACGCCCTCTTTACCATCGAACACCGCGACGGCACCGTCGAGGACGCGCAGGTTGCGCTCCACCTCAACGGTGAAGTCGACGTGCCCGGGGGTGTCGATGATGTTGAGCTGGTTTTCTTTCCAGTAAGCGGTCGTCGCGGCCGACGTGATGGTGATGCCGCGCTCCTGCTCCTGCTCCATCCAGTCCATGGTGGCTGCGCCGTCGTGGACCTCACCGATCTTGTACGTGATACCGGTGTAGAAGAGGATGCGTTCAGTCGTGGTGGTCTTGCCGGCATCGATGTGGGCCATGATGCCGAAGTTGCGGACCTTGTTCAGGTCGGTCAGCACTTCCTGTGCCACAGAAGTTTCCGCTCTTTCGCTTCGAATTGGGGATGGAGGAACTGGGCGGGCCTCGCCGTGAAGTGAGGCCCGTCAGATCACCAGCGGTAGTGCGCGAACGCCCGGTTGGCCTCGGCCATCTTGTGGACATCCTCGCGGCGCTTCACCGATGCGCCCAGGCCATTGCTGGCGTCCAGGATCTCATTGGCAAGCCGCTCGACCATGGTCTTCTCGCGACGAGCACGCGAGAAGCTCACCAGCCAGCGCAGGGCCAGGGTGGTGGAGCGATCGGGACGCACCTCGACCGGCACCTGGTAGGTGGCACCACCGACGCGGCGGCTGCGCACCTCGAGGGCGGGCTTCACGTTGTCCATGGCGCGCTTCAGGGTGACGACCGGATCGGTGCCGGTCTTGTCCCGGGCCTGCTCCAGGGCGCCGTAAACGATGCGCTCGGCGATGGACTTCTTGCCATCGAGCAGCACCTTGTTGACCAGCTGGGTCACCAGCTGCGAACTGTAAACCGGGTCGTTGACCAGGGGGCGCGACGGCGCGGGTCCCTTACGCGGCATTAGCTCTTCTCCTTCTTGGCGCCGTAGCGGCTGCGAGCCTGCTTGCGGTTCTTGACTCCCTGGGTGTCCAGCGAGCCGCGGATGATCTTGTAGCGCACACCGGGGAGGTCCTTCACACGACCACCACGCACGAGCACCATCGAGTGCTCCTGCAGGTTGTGGCCCTCACCCGGGATGTAAGCGGTGACCTCCACCGCGCTGGTCAGCCGCACACGGGCCACCTTCCGCAGCGCCGAGTTCGGCTTCTTCGGGGTGGTGGTGTAGACGCGGGTGCACACGCCACGGCGCTGCGGGCTGCCCTTAAGGGCCGCGGTCTTCACCTTGGCGATCTTGTCCCGGCGACCCTTACGGACCAGCTGGTTGATGGTTGGCATGTACCGGCTTTCTGTCTCTAGCTACTACTGGGCTCTAGCACTGCGAGCCCATATGAAGGCCCTGTTGTCCTGCGGTTTTCGCCCGTATCGGTATCCCGAGGCCGGGCGTGTCGCACGCACCGCGGCCGCGAAGAAAAACTCCTTCACCCTCTGGGCATGCGAATTGACCTGGCGCCCTATCTGACCCCCGCTGGGTAACCCAGTGGTGGCCATCGGCCAGGCACAGCGCCCTACCATACCAGGGCTGATCACGGTGAGACAAACTCGCCTACCAGCGACAAAGCGCAGGTCATCGACAACTCACCGATGCGCGGGCAACTTGCCTACTTGCGCTCGGCAAGACCCGACGCAAAGCGGTGCACCATCTCCGTAAACGCGATATCGGGGTCCATCTCGATGCCCGCCATGAAGCCCGTCATCTCCAACATGACGAAGCCGTGCATCGCGGCCCACAGCTCAACGCCCGCATGGAAGGCGGTGTCCTCGTTGAGTCCATAGACGCCGATGGCCTCGGTCGCGGGCTTGGCCAGTTCGCGTGCGTCGATGGTCGGACGGTTCACGGCGTCCAGGAACGGCATCCGGGTCAGCGCGGCATATCTACCGGGGTGGTGGTGCGCGTAACTGCGGTATGCGCCGGCCATCGCCAGGATCGCATCCTCGCTGGTGCGCCCGGAGCTCACGGTATGCAGCATGCCCACGATCTCGGCCAGCACCCGGTCGCGCACCTCGTGGCGCAGATCGTCGAGGCTGTCCACGTGGTTATAGAGCGACGGCCCCTTCGTGCCGAGCTCGACGGCCAACGCGTTGATCGTCAGTGCATCCCAGCCGGCCCGATCCAAGAAGGACAAGGCGGCGTTGATGACCGTGTCGCGGTTGAGCCGTGTTGCCCGCGCAGGGTTTCTGCGGTGCGCGGTTGCGGGCTCGGTCGTCACGTGTGGTCCACCTTCTGGGGTGAGTCGTTCTAGTGCAGTGCTCTTTGGTGCGGCCTGGTGGAGCAGATGGCCTGCTATGACCCTATCTCCCCCATCGTCACCTTTGTGTTTGTCAGCCCATCGAGTCTGTCGTGGCGCGTGGTGGCTTATTCTCATCGGGTGACCTGGACGCTGAAATGACACACGTTCTAGTTTCTGTGGGGCAGCGAGCGCTGGTCGCCGTGCTGGTGACCGCCGGCATCGCCGCGTTGACGAGCTCGCCAGCGGGGCGTTCGGACCTCGCGGACAACATTCGCCTGGTGAAAAACGGGGACACCCACATCACCCAGTACGGGCTCGTGACCACCATCGATTGCAGCGATTCGACCGTCTTTGTGAACGGGTCGCAGAACGTCATCACCGCTCTGGGCAGCTGCTACGCCATCTCGGTGCAGGGGTCCTCCAACACGATCATCGCCGACAACGTGGTCAACGACATCACTGTCTACGGCTTCAACCAGAAGGTCCTCTACAAGTCCGGTGAACCGGCGGTCATCGATCGCGGGCGTGAGCTGGGCATGATGAATTTCATCGACCGCATTCCCGGCTGATCCCCTGCCGTCATCCAAAACTCCGGATAATCGACGTCATGTCCCGCCATCATGTGGTCCTGGCCCTGGCTCTGGTCGCCCTCGGGCTGACAGGCTGCGGTGCCATCAAACCGGGTTCGAGCAATCCGACACCCGGCACCTGGACTCCCCCGTCCACTTCGGCCGCGTCCAGCCCCTCCACACCGACCTCTGCCAAGGTCGATATCGGGGATGAGACGGTGATCGGGTACTTCGGCCAAACCACGACCGCCGCCTGCGACGAGGGCAAGCGCCTGAACATCACGGGCGCCAACAACACACTCACCATCACCGGCACCTGCGACAAGGTCACCGTCTCGGGTTTCTCGAACACCGTCACGTTCGAGGAGCTGAAGACCGAAGTGACGGTCACCGGCTACGGGAACAAGCTGACCTACAAGACGGGCGAGCCCAAGGTCAACAACTACGGAAGCAACAACACCATTCAGAAGGTTTCCTAGCCACCACTCACAACACCGTCTGCACGATGTGTTCGACTAGTTGGCGAGCCGCCGCGCAACTATCGCCCCCCTTGCGGTACTGAACCCACCAGGTCAACGAACCGGTACCGGCCGGAACCGTTACCCCACAGCCCCCACCGGGACCCGTGCTGGTGAACCCCTTGCGGCCGTTGATCGTAATGTCGGCGGTCTTTTGCCCCATGCCGTCGGCAGACGTGCGATCGCGGTCGACGTCACCACCCTCGTAGTACGCGTACAAGAGGTCGATGAGATTTCCCGCATCATCGGCTGCGACCCAATAGCACAGTGCCCCAAAGAAATTCTGGTAGATCTGGGCAGCCTTGACGGTCTCCACGATCGTCTTCTCATCGAGCGGACCACACTGGCCGTTGGCGAATCCATAGGGGTCCAGCTTGTCGTTCTCGCCTCGCTCGTTGGAGTTCAGCGACTCTCCCGGAGCGACGGCGGAACCGTCGACGGTGCGCGCACACCCGGTGGGGCCGACGAGGAGCAGCGCCGCTGCGGCAAGCGCGCCGACAATCCTTTTCATTGCTTGCCTACCTTGCTGAGCAGTGAGTCCATCAGGGTCTCGACGGCTTTGCACGGGTCGTTTTTGACGTCCCCCGATTGCAGGGACCAATGCAGGAAATCAGGCCCGGATCCCGCAGACAGCTCACACAACCCGACATTGCTCACGCGGTAACCGGGATAGGACTTGGTGGTCACCGATTCCACCGTGTGTCCGAGGTTTCGCGCGACCGACGCCTCCTTCTGCGCCGAGCTGCCCCGATACCAGTACAGCGACAAGGACGTGTCTCCCGTTCCCGGGCCGGTGGACCACCGGCAGCCCAGCAGGCTGTCCACATCACGCTTGAGCGCTGGGTTACCCACCGCTGCAGTGACTTCCGCATCAGTCATGCCACCGCAGTCGCCGAGTTTGAAACCCTTACCGGGCCCATTGTTCACCTCGGGAACCGTGGTCACCTGCACATCGGGAGATCCGCCGTCGTCGTCACCGCCGGAGGACCGGGGTGAGCAGCCAGCCAGCACCACCGCGGCAACAACCAGGGCCGATACCGGAACCATCCGCACACTCACGGTGTCCACAGTACGTCCGTATCCCGCGGGTCTCGCTGAAGTCTGAGTGTGTCGGCACTACTACCGACCCCCGCTCAGACAGCTCAGACCCCGGCGCCGTGGCGGCCGGCACCCGCGGCGAACCGGCCGGCTCCCTCCAGCGCCTCGGCCGCCACCCGCTCGATGCTGCCGAACTCGTTGTCCAATGCCGCGTCCTCGGCCGTCCCCCACTGCGCGATCGCCGAATCGCGGTCTGCCCGCACACATTGCTGAGGGAATGCCGCGATCTCCGCCGCCAACGCCTCCGCGGCCGCGCGGGCCCGCCCACGAGGTACCACGCGATTGGCCAGGCCGATCTCCAGAGCCTCTGGTGCGGCAACGGGACGCCCGGTGAGGATGAGGTCCATGGCACGCGAGTGCCCGATCAACCGCGGCAATCTGATCGTCCCGCCATCGATGAGCGGCACGCCCCAGCGCCTGCAGAACACCCCCAGGACGGCGTCCTCCTCGACCACCCGAAGGTCACACCACAACGCGAGCTCGATACCACCGGCGACGGCATGCCCCGATATCGCAGCGATCACCGGCTTGGACAACCGCAGCCGTGACGGGCCCATCGGACCGGGGCCATGCGGGTGCAGTTCATTTCCACGATCGGTGCCCATTGCCTTGAGATCTGCTCCGGCACAGAATGTTCCGCCGTCACCCCAGAGCACCGCCACGGACGCCGCCGGGTCGGCGTCGAACTCGGCGAACGCCGCGAGCAGCGCCGCGGCGGTCGGGCCATCAACGGCGTTACGCGCGTGCGGACGGTTGAGAATGACCGTGGTCACCGATCCTGCCTTCTCCACGCGAACAGCATTCTCACTCACAGGGAAGCCTCCTCCGTCTCGGCGTTGTCGCGCAGCGCCACCAGTTCATCCTTGAACTCCCGGTAACGGGAACGTATTTCGTCGGCCGGCCAGCCCGTCGGCAACAACTCATCCGGCAGCACCGGGTCGGCGAGCAGGTGCCGCACCATCGCCGCAGCCAGCACAAATCGCGCAGGAATTGCCTCGGCCTGATCCCACCACCGCAACAGGGAAGTCGCATAGAGCGACCACCCGGGCAGATCCCACAGCTGAGCGGACAACGCCTCGGGGGTCGCGGTCCGGGTCTGCAACACCCAGACGTGGTTGGTCACCGACGGCGACAGCTCGATGTCGAGATTGTCCGGACGCAGCCACACACCCTCGCGTAGTTCTCCGAAACGGCTTTGCCGCAACGTGGTTCGCAGGTCATTGCGGTCACGCGCATCGCGCCCCACGCTGGTGATCACCAGCTGTGTCCAGTCTCCGTTCCAGGGGCGTCGATGCGGATCGCAGGCCTCGTCCTGCCGCAGCTGACGGGCCTGTAGCCGCTCGGCGAGCCGATATCCCGAGTCGGTTCGCGCAAGATCTCCCGCGGAGACCATCCGAGTCAGCGCCACCCTTACCGTGGTATCACTGATTCCGAATAAGGTTGTCAGTGAACGTATTTCGCGCACAGATAGCTCCGCGGGGTGTGCGCCCAGTAGCAGGCTCAGGATGACCGAACGCGCGGTCATCGGGTGATGCTCGACCGGGTTAGTCATCGCTACAGATCGGTGGGCCTGCGGCCGTAATCACCGAAGGGCTCGTCACGATGCCGGACCGCTTGCCGGTAACCGTTCGTCATGGCATCGAACGTGAACGCGTGGGCCTCCGCGGTGTGCCGGGATATACCGTCGAAGACGGTGCCCACCATGGCGCTATTGGCAATGCCCTGGTTGATGAGCACGGAGTTGCATGCGAGCTTGACCATCATCAACTGGTTCAACGGCATTGCGGCGATCCGCGCCACCAATCGCTCGGTGCGCTCGTCCAGATCATCGGGCTCCGGCGCCTCGACCGCCAAACCCCACTCGTATGCCTGCTTACCCGACAGACAATCTCCGGTCAGCATAAGGCGTTTCGCCCGCTGATCGCCGAGCTTGTGCGCCCACAGCCCGGTGGCCGGTACACCCCATACCCGGGTGGGCGGGTACCCGATCTTGGCATCGGCAGCGACGATCAACTGGTCGGCATGCAAGGCGATGTCGGTACCACCGGCCACGCAATACCCGTGCACCTTCACCACGGTCGGCTTGTTGGCGTGCAACAGCGAGGAGAAGCCGCGGGTGAACCGGCTCATCATCTGGTAGTCGAGCATGGGGTCCCAGTTGATGTTCGGCAAGTGGTTGCGCAGCTGCACCTCACCATCTAGTGCGGTGCCTGAATACTGCGCCGTGCCTTCATCGTTCGCCTCAGCATAGGCACTGAGGTCGAAGCCCCCGCAGAATCCGTCTCCCCTGCCCGACACCAGGATGACGTGAACCTGCGGATCCAGGTCGGCACGCTCCACAAGTGCCGCCAGTTCCAGTGGGGTCTCGGCAATGATGGCGTTGCCCTGTTCGGGCCGGTTAAAGGTAATGCGCGCGACGCGGTCGGTGACCTCGTAGGTCATCGTCTTGAGTGTGTCCACCGGCTAGCTACCCGACTTGACGGTCGCCCGCTCCAGGATGGGCGAAAGGTCCAGTCCGGTGGGGAGCGTGCCGAACGCACCACCCCAGTCACCGGCAAGCCGGGTCGCCAGGAATGCCTGTGCGACCGCCGGATGACCATGGCGGACCAGCAGCGCCCCCTGCAGCGCGAGGCAGATGTCCTCGGCGACTTTGCGGGCACGGTAGGTGACCGAGTCCAGATCACCGAGCTGCGAATGCAATCCGTTGATATGACGGTCCAGCCGTTCGTCCTGGCCCTGGGCGAGCGCAAGCTCCTTGAACAGCACCTCGATGCATTCGGGCTTGGTGGCCATGGCGCGCAACGTGTCCAGGGCGCTGACGTTCCCCGAGCCTTCCCAGATTCCCATCAGCGGTGCTTCACGATAAAGACGCGGCAGTCCTGAATCCTCGACGTACCCGTTGCCACCCAGACATTCCATCGCCTCACCGGCATGTGGGGTCGCCCGCTTACACACCCAATACTTGCTGGCGGCCAAGCCGATACGGCGTAACAGGGACTCGGTCTCGTCACCGCGGGTGGCGCGGTCCGTGGCACCCGCCATCCGCATCGCGACCATGGTGGCGGCCTCCGCTTCGATGGCGAGGTCCGCGAGCACGTTGCGCATGAGTGGCTGATCGATGAGGTACTCACCGAAGGCCTTCCGATGCTGAGCATGGTGCATGGCCAGCGCCACACCGGCGCGCATGCTGGTGGCCGATCCCAGGGTGCAGTCCAGCCGGGTCATGTTCACCATCTCGATGATGGTCTTGACGCCCTTGCCTTCCTCACCGACGAGCCATGCCGTGGCGTCGTCGTACTCGACCTCCGAGGATGCGTTGGAATGGTTGCCGAGCTTGTCCTTCAAGCGCTGCAACCGCATCCGGTTGCGGGTGCCATCCGGCAGTATCCGCGGCAGGAAGAAACATGACAGGCCGCCGGGCGCCTGGGCGAGCACCAGGAACACATCGCACATCGGCGCCGAGGTGAACCACTTGTGCCCCACCAGCGTGTAGCTGCCATCGGCGTTCGACGTGGCCGTGGTGGTGCCTGCGCGCACATCCGAGCCGCCCTGCTTCTCGGTCATGGACATACCCGCGGTCAGCCCCGCCTTGGTGGTGGGTACCGAAAGCACCGGGTCGTAGACGCGACTGGACAACAGCGGCTCGTAGATGGCCGCCAGCTCGGGATTGGCACGCAGAGCCGGTATCACTGCGTAGGTCATCGAGATGGGACACATGTGGCCTGGATCGGCAGTCCATACGCCGGTCTTCGCGGCGCGCACGACGTGGGCGCCCGGCCGGTCGTCTGCCCACGGTGCCCCATGTAGTCCGTGAGCGACTGCTTCCCGCATGAGCTCGTGATATGCCGGGTCGAACTCGATTTCGTCGACGCGATGACCCCAACGGTCGTGAGTGTGCAGCACCGGACGGTTCCGGTTCGCCAACTCGCCGGCGCGCTGCATGCGGTCGGCGCCGTTGAGAGCACCGACCTCGACAACCTCGTCGACACCCCACTGACCGCCTTCTCGAATGAGGGCTTCCATCAGCACGGGACTGGTCGCGGCGTTGTAGTCGCGCAGGGCGGGGACCTGGTTGGTGACGACATGCGTATCGGCCATGCATGCAGTGTTACATTTCTGCGACAATCGCACAAGATCTGTTCACATGCCGTTCCGTGGGCCTCTCGTGCGCTAGAAAGAAGAGCGTGGAGAAGGTCGTCTTCGTACTGCGCCAACCATCCGACGCCGCCACCGATGAGTGGTCCGAGCAGCTACGCACGACCGTTGTCGACAAAATCCGGGCCACAGGCGTGCACGGCATGACCGTGTGTGTGCATGACGCCGCAGTGCGTGCCGCGAGCCTGCGTCTGGTAACCCTGGACCCGCCCTTCGCCGCCGCCGTCAGCGTGTGGGTTCAGCAGTCATACGGTCCGGCGATACGGGAGATCGAGACAATCCTCGCCGCAGCATCGGCCAATGCGCACGGATATCTGGTGACGGAGTCGGTGCCGCTGCCAGCTCCTGAGCCCGAACCGGGATCGCGGTCAACAGGTTTCACTAACATCGCATTGCTGCGCAGGCCCGCCGATATGCCCTTCGACACCTGGCGCCAGCAGTGGCAGGGTGTGCATACCCACAACGCACTCGAGCTGCAGTCGACCATCGGCTACGAACAGAACCTGGTCGTACGCGCCGTCACCGCCGACGCACCCGCGATCTCGGCAGTCGTCTTCGAACAGTTCCCTCCGGCAGCCCTCACCGACCCACTGGCCTGGTACGGCGCCACGGATCAACAACAGCTGAGCCAACGTGCGATGGCCATGCTGGAGAGCGTCAAAGCCTTTGGAGCCCATACCAATATTGACACCGTAGCCACCAGTCGATATGACGTGATTCGACCGTTCTCGTGACACCCGCCGCCATCACACCCTTGACATACAACCAAATGGTTGTAAATTGGAGTTCGTGACCGACTCGGATGAGGACAGGGCGGACGCCATGTTCCATGCACTCTCCGACCGCACCCGACGCGACATCCTGCGGCGAGTGTTGGCCGGCGAGCACTCGGTCTCGACACTTGCGGCGAACTACGACATGAGTTTCGCCGCAGTGCAAAAGCACGTCGCCGTGCTGGAGAAGTCCGGGCTGCTGACAAAAAGGCGCAACGGCCGCGAACAGCTGGCCAGCGGCGATATGGAAGCAGTTCGTTCGGTCGGCACCATGCTCACCGAGCTTGAGCAGTTCTGGCGCGGCAGGATCGCCCGCATCGACGAGCTCATTGCATACCCATCACCGACGCTCGAGACACCAGGTAAGGACTGAATCATGCCCGTCACCAACGTCACTCACGATATCGATACCCTGACCATCACCATCGACGCGGAGTTCGAAGCACCGATCAGCAGGATCTGGCAGATCTACGCCGACCCGCGTCAACTCGAAAAGGTATGGGGCCCACCAAGCTATCCAGCCACGTTCGTCGACCACAACTTCACGCCGGGCGGCCGTGTGAACTACTACATGACCGGACCGGATGGCGCACGGTATGCGGGCTGGTGGGAGCTCACGGCAATCGATGAACCGAACAGCTTCGCGTTCAGGGATGGCTTCTCTGACGAAGAACTGAATCCGGTTGACAACATGCCGGTCTCGACGAACCTCTACACCTTCGTCGAAAAGGACGGCCGCACCCTGGCGACCTACGTCAGCACGTTTGAGACTGCCGAGGCACTGCAACACGTACTGGACATGGGCGTCATCGAAGGTGCATCGTCGGCGATCAACCAGATCGACGACCTCGTCGGTTCGTAAGCGCCATGGTGCACTACCGCGACCCCGGCGCCATCACCTTCGAGGCGACGATCCAGCAACCCGAGGGCCCCGGCGCCTACGTCGAGTTCCCGTTCTCCGCCGTCGACACCTTCGGCGTCAAGGCCAGGGTGCCGGTGCGCGCCATGTTCGACGGCTCGGTGACCTACACAGGCTCGCTGGCACCGTACGGCGGCAGACACCTGCTCGGGGTGCGCAAGGACATTCAGAAACAGCTGGGCAAGGGGCCCGGGGACACGGTGCGTGTCGAGGTAAGGCTCGATACCGACCGCGCTTAGGCGTCTTGTTTCTCGCGCTGTGCCGGCTCTCCGTGGTGTACGAAGTATCCGAGCACCACGATCGCGAACCACACCAGGCCCACCAGGATCGCGGTTCGGCCGTCCTCCGTGAAGAACAGCAGCACCACGACCAGTGCAAGGAACGCCAGCGCCAAGATGTTCGTCACCGGCGCACCCGGCAGCCGGTAATCTGAGGCAGGCAGCTCGCCGGCCGCGACCCGCTTCCGGTAAATCAAGTGGGACACTAGGATCGAGCCCCACACGAAGATGATGCCGATGGTCGATACCGACGTGATGTAGGCGAACGCCTTGTCCGGCGACAGCCAGTTGACGAATACGCCAATGCCCATGGCCAGTGCGGAGAAGCAGATGGCCAACATCGGGACGTGCCGTGAGCTCAGCGACTGCAGACCCACCGGGGCATCGCCACGTTGCGCCAGGCTGCGCACCATCCTGCCCGTGGAGTAGATGCCCGAGTTGCAGGAGGACAGGGCGGCCGTCAGCAAGATGAAGTTCACGATGTTCGCCGCCTGCGGAATGTTCAGGTACTCGAATACGGCGACGAAGGGGCTCTCGCCCTTGTGGTAGTTCCGCCAGCCCTGAATCGACAGGATGACGATCAGCGCACCCACGTAGAAGAGCCCGATGCGGAACGGAAGGGTGTTAATCGCCTTGCGCAGGGTGACTTTCGGGTTCTCGGCTTCCCCTGCCGTCACACCCACGAGCTCAACACCGACGTAGGCGAACACAACGATCTGCAAGCTCAATAGCGCTTGGCTGAATCCGGTCGGGAAGAACCCGCCGTCGTTCCACAGATTGGCGACGGTGGGGCCCGATTCCGGTCCAAGGCCCGCAATGGGAAGCAGTACACCGATACCGATGATGATCATGCCGACGATCGCCGTCACCTTGATCATCGAGAACCAGAACTCGGCCTCGCCGAAGATCTTCACCGATATCAGGTTGGCCGCGAACAGGATCAGCAGAACAGCCAGAGCGGTGACCCACTGCGGGATGCCGGGCCACCACCGCTGGATGTAGACCCCGGCGACGGTAATCTCCGCCATACATGTAGTGGCCCACACCGCCCAGTACGTCCAACCGTTGGCGAATCCGGCGAAGCGCCCCATGAACTCTTCGGCGTACTCGGAGATGCTGCCCGACACCGGCCGATAGACCAGCAGTTCACCGAGTGCCCGCATGATCACGAAGATGGCCAGACCTGCCACCAGGTACGCCAAGATGAGCGCCGGACCAGCCTTCTCTATGGCACCACCGGCGCCATAGAACAGGCCGGTGCCGATCGCACCGCCGATTGCGATCATCTGCACCGTGCGTGCGGATAGGCCGCGTGAGTAACCGGCGTCGGGCGTCTCGGATTCGGAATTGGCAACGGTCATCGGAACATCATTGCGTGAGCAGACAGTTATTGCACGGGAAACCCGGACACACCGTCCACAACTCGCGTGGAATTGCGTGGCCTGGCTAGGTATTTATGCGCTGAACCGACTTCTCTTACGTACATAGGCTTCTGGCATGCTCAACCAACAGTTCATCGGACGCGTGGCATTACCGATATTCGCCGCGGTACTTCCGTTCATGATCGTCGCCGGACAACTCGGTCTGGACGTGTGTCGCTGGTGGATCGTCTACGGCACCGCAACCATTGTGGCTGTCCTGATGGGCATCACCACGTTCGGCGTGTGCAATTCGAACGGCCCGGGGCTCGCGGTCAGTCGATCCTGGGCGCTCTTTTGGGTAAGCCTGGCGACTCTCACCGCGGTGCAGGGGTACTTCTATGCAGAGTTCCGCGACCAGTGCCCGGTACTCGGCCCGATCATCGCGATCGACGCGTTCCTCGAATGGCTCATCGCACCCGTGGTTCTCGTTGTCGTGGCCGGGAGTGCCTTGCGGCGCGCGTGGATCGCCGCGAGGCGAAAGGGAAAGGCCCCCGGGGTGTAACCCCGGGGGCCTTTCTCCTGCTTGCGATCTAGCGGTAGTCGCTGTATCCGTAGTCGTCCAGCGGCACCGCAGCACCGGTGTTGGAACCGAAGTCGGGGCTGTAGTACTGATCCTCGTACGACGGGATCGTGTACGCGGCGGCCCGCGCCTCTTCGGTCGGCTGCACCGAGATATTGCGGTAACGGTTGATACCGGTACCAGCCGGGATCAACTTACCGATGATGACGTTCTCCTTCAGACCATTCAGTCTGTCGCTGCGGCAGTTGATAGCCGCATCGGTCAGCACGCGAGTGGTCTCCTGGAAGGACGCCGCCGACAGCCACGAATCGGTGGCCAGCGATGCCTTGGTGATACCCATCAGCACCGGACGGCCGGCCGCGGGCTCGTTGCCCTCGGCCACCACGCGACGGTTCGCGGTCTCGAACTCGCCACGCTCGGTGAGCGAGCCGGGCAGGAATTCCGTTGCGCCCGAGTCGATGATCGTCACGCGACGCAGCATCTGGCGCACGATGACCTCGATGTGCTTGTCGTGGATCGACACACCCTGGCTGCGGTACACCTCCTGGACCTCGTTGACCAGGTGCACCTGCACCTGACGCGGCCCCATGACGCGGAGCACCTCGTGCGGATCGGCCGCACCCTCCATGAGCTGCTGTCCGACCTCGACGTGGTCGCCATCGGCCAGCGGACGCTCCGAACCATCCTCGTGCTTGAAGACACGCAGGCGCTGACGCTTGGAGAGCTTGTCGTAGACAACTTCCTCGCCACCGTCATCCGGGATGATGGTGATCTTGTAGAAGCGCTCGCCCTCTTCCAGGCGAACCCGTCCGGTGACATCGGCAATTGGTGCCTTGCCCTTAGGAACTCGCGCCTCGAACAGCTCGGTGACACGCGGCAGACCACCGGTGATGTCGTCACCGACGCCACCCTGGTGGAAGGTACGCATGGTCAGCTGGGTACCGGGCTCACCGATGGACTGTGCGGCCACGATGCCCGCCGCCTCACCGATGTCGACGAGCTTGCCGGTTGCCATCGAGCGGCCGTAGCACATCGCGCAGACCCCGGTACCGGTGGTGCAGGTGAGCACCGACCGCACCTTGACCGTGGTGACACCCGCGGCGAGAAGCTTCTCGATCGCCGGGTCACCCAGGTCGTGTCCACGCTCCACCAGCACGTTGCCATCGGCATCCACCGCGTCAGCGGCGAGAGTCCGTGCGTACGCAGAGGTTTCGATGTGCGCGTCGCGGATCAGCGTGCCGTCGTCCTGCTTCTCGGCGATGGTCACGTTGATGCCACGCTCGGTACCGCAGTCGTGCTCGCGGACGATGACGTCCTGCGAGACGTCCACCAGACGACGGGTCAGGTAACCCGAGTCAGCGGTACGAAGCGCGGTGTCCGCCAGACCCTTACGGGCACCGTGCGTGTTGATGAAGTACTCCAGAACGGTCAGGCCCTCACGGAACGAGGACTTGATCGGCCGCGGGATGTACTCACCCTTCGGGTTGGTCACCAGACCCTTCATGCCCGCCAGGTTGCGCACCTGGGTCATGTTTCCGGTCGCGCCGGACTTGGGCAGCAAGGTGATCGGGTTGTCAGCCGGGTAGTGCTCCTCCAGCGCCTTACCGACCTCGTCGGTGGCTTCCTGCCAGATCTTGACCAGCGCGTCGCGACGCTCCTGGTTGTTCAAAGCACCACGCTGGTACTGCTTTTCGATCCGCTCCGCTTCCTTCTCGTAGCGGTCCAGGATCTCCGCCTTCTGCGGCGGCACCAGCACGTCGGCCATCGAGACCGTGACACCCGAGCGCGTGGCCCAGTGGAAACCGGCGTCCTTGAGCTTGTCGACGGTCTGAGCAACCACGATCATCGGGAACCGCTCGGCGAGATCGTTGATGATCGCCGACTGCACCTTCTTGTGCATCTGCTTGTTCACGAACGGGTACCCGTGGGGCAGCAGTTCGTTGAACAGCACGCGGCCCAGCGTGGTCTCGGCGACCCAGGCATCGCCTGGCTGCCAACCATTTTCGAACAGCTCGGCCTCAACCTCGGCCGGCGGACGCTGCTGCGTCAGCCGTACCCGGATCGGTGCACGCACGCTCAGCGCGCCACGGTCCAGGGCCATGATGGCCTCGGCGGGCGAGCTGTACACACCTGTCTCCGGCTGGTCCTTGGCGGCCGGGGCATGCGCACCGGTATCGCCGGGGACCTCGGTGGTCAGGAAGTACAGACCGGTCACCATGTCCAGACGCGGCATGGCCAGCGGGCGGCCCGACGCGGGCGACAGGATGTTGTTCGAGGACAGCATCAGGATGCGAGCCTCTGCCTGCGCCTCCGCCGACAGCGGCAGGTGCACGGCCATCTGGTCACCGTCGAAGTCGGCGTTGAACGCCTCACACACCAGCGGGTGCAGCTGAATTGCCTTGCCTTCCACCAGCTGCGGCTCGAAGGCCTGGATACCCAGGCGGTGCAGCGTTGGTGCGCGGTTCAGCAGCACCGGGTGCTCGGCGATGACCTCTTCGAGGACATCCCACACCTGAGCGCGCTGACGCTCCACCATGCGCTTGGCGCTCTTGATGTTCTGCGCGTGGTTCAGGTCGACCAGTCGCTTCATCACGAACGGCTTGAACAGCTCCAGAGCCATCAGCTTGGGCAGACCGCACTGGTGCAGCTTGAGCTGCGGGCCGACCACGATGACCGAACGGCCCGAGTAGTCGACGCGCTTACCGAGCAGGTTCTGGCGGAACCGACCCTGCTTACCCTCGAGCAGATCCGACAGCGACTTCAGCGGACGGTTACCCGGTCCGGTGACCGGACGTCCACGACGGCCGTTGTCGAACAGCGCATCCACGGACTCCTGCAGCATCCGCTTCTCGTTGTTGACGATGATCTCGGGCGCACCCAGATCGATCAGTCGCTTGAGGCGGTTGTTGCGGTTGATCACGCGGCGGTACAGGTCGTTGAGGTCGGAGGTCGCGAAACGGCCACCGTCGAGCTGAACCATCGGACGCAGCTCCGGCGGGATCACCGGTACCGCGTCGAGCACCATGCCGCCGGGGCTGTTGGTGGAGTTTTGGAACGCAGCCACCACCTTCAGGCGCTTGAGGGCACGAAGCTTCTTCTGTCCCTTGCCGCTGCGGATGGTCTCGCGCAGGTTCTCGGCCTCGGCATCGAGATCGAAGGTCTGAATGAGCTTCTGCACGGCCTCGGCACCCATGGCACCGGTGAAGTACTCGCCGTAACGGTCCACCAGCTCGCGGTAGAGCACCTCGTCCACGATCAGCTGCTTGGGAGCCAGCTTGGTGAAGGTGGTCCAGATCTCGTCGAGCCGGTCCAGCTCACGCTGGGACCGATCGCGCAGCTGACGCATCTCGCGCTCGCCACCGTCGCGCACCTTGCGGCGCACATCGGATTTGGCACCCTCGGCCTCGAGCTCGGCCAGGTCGGCCTCGAGCTTCTGGGCGCGGGCCTCCAGGTCGGCGTCGCGCTGATCGGCGACGGCCTTCTTCTCGACCTCCATCTCGGCCTCGAGCGTCGAGAGCTCGTTGTGACGCAGCTCGTCGTCGACGGCGGTGATGACGTAAGCGGCGAAGTAGATGATCTTTTCCAGATCCTTCGGCGCCAGGTCGAGCAGGTATCCGAGACGCGACGGAACACCCTTGAAGTACCAGATGTGCGTGACCGGGGCGGCCAGTTCGATGTGGCCCATCCGCTCACGGCGCACCTTGGCGCGAGTCACCTCGACGCCGCAGCGCTCACAGATGATGCCCTTGAAGCGCACGCGCTTGTACTTGCCGCAGTAGCACTCCCAGTCGCGAGTAGGTCCGAAGATCTTCTCGCAGAACAGGCCGTCCTTCTCGGGCTTGAGCGTGCGGTAGTTGATGGTCTCCGGCTTCTTGACTTCGCCGAAGGACCAGTTACGGATGTCATCCGCCGACGCGAGGCCGATACGGAGTTCATCGAAGAAGTTGACGTCCAGCACGTAAACTCCCTTTCCCCTTGCGGGATAGAAATCGGTTAGGCGAAGTCCTCAATGGACGCAGATTCGTTGCGGGACAAGTTGATTCCCAGGTTCGCGGCAGCGCGCTCCAGGTCCTCGTCGTCGCCGTCGCGCATTTCGATGGCGGCGCCGTCCTTGGACAGCACCTCCACGTTCAGGCACAGCGACTGGAGTTCCTTGAGCAGAACCTTGAACGACTCCGGGATACCCGGCTCGGGGATGTTCTCGCCCTTGACGATCGCCTCGTAGACCTTCACGCGACCGACGGTGTCGTCGGACTTGATGGTCAACAGCTCCTGCAGCGTGTACGCCGCACCGTAGGCCTGCATGGCCCAGCACTCCATCTCACCGAATCGCTGACCACCGAACTGTGCCTTACCACCGAGCGGCTGCTGGGTGATCATCGAGTACGGCCCGGTCGAACGCGCGTGAATCTTGTCGTCGACCAAGTGGTGCAGCTTCAGGATGTACATGTAGCCGACGGTCACCGGGTACGGGAACGGCTCACCGCTACGGCCGTCGAACAGCCGTGCCTTGCCGTCACCGTCCACCATGACCTCGCCGTCCCGGTTGGGCAGCGTCGAGGACAGCAGTCCGGTCAGCTCCTCCTCGCGGGCGCCGTCGAACACCGGGGTGGCCGTGCGGGTGTCGGCCGGGGCCGACTGCAGATCCTCGGGGAGGTTCTGCGCCCACTCGGGGTTGCCCTCGATGTTCCAGCCGGTCTTGGCCACCCACCCCAGGTGGGTCTCCAGGATCTGGCCGATGTTCATACGACGCGGCACACCGTGGGTGTTCAGGATGATGTCCACCGGGGTGCCATCGGGCAGGAACGGCATGTCCTCGACGGGCAGGATCTTGCCGATGACGCCCTTGTTGCCGTGGCGTCCGGCCAGCTTGTCACCGTCGGAGATCTTGCGCTTCTGCGCGACGTACACGCGAACGAGCTCGTTCACGCCGGCGGGCAGGTCGTCGTCGTCATCACGCGAGAAGACGCGGATGCCGATGACCTTGCCGGACTCACCGTGCGGCACCTTGAGGGAGGTGTCGCGAACCTCGCGGGCCTTCTCACCGAAGATGGCACGCAGCAGGCGCTCCTCGGGGGTCAGCTCGGTTTCACCCTTCGGGGTGACCTTGCCGACGAGGATGTCGCCGTCGCGGACCTCGGCGCCGATGCGAACGATGCCGCGCTCGTCGAGATCTGCCAGCACCTCATCGGAGACGTTCGGGATGTCCCGGGTGATCTCCTCAGCGCCCAGCTTGGTGTCGCGCGCATCGATTTCGTGCTCTTCGATGTGAATCGAGGTGAGCACGTCCTCTTCCACCAGACGGTTGGACAGGATGATGGCGTCCTCGTAGTTGTGGCCTTCCCACGGCATGACAGCCACGAGCAGGTTCTTACCGAGGGCCATTTCGCCGTTCTCGGTGCAAGGACCGTCGGCGATGACCTGACCGACCTCGACCCGCTGGCCTTCGTCCACGATGGGCTTCTGGTTGGCGCAGGTGCCGTGGTTGGAACGGGCGAACTTGCGCAACCGGTAGCTCTGGCGGGTGCCGTCGTCGGCCATCACGGTGACGTAGTCGGCGGACACCTCTTCGATGACACCGGCCTTCTCCGCGACGACGACGTCGCCGGCGTCGATGGCGGCACGCAGCTCCATACCGGTACCGACCAGCGGGGCCTCGCTGCGCACCAGCGGAACCGCCTGGCGCTGCATGTTGGCACCCATGAGGGCACGGTTGGCGTCGTCGTGCTCGAGGAACGGGATCATGGCGGTCGCGACCGACACCATCTGGCGCGGCGAGACGTCCATGTAGTCCACCTCGGTCGCCGAGACGAACTCGACCTCGCCACCCTTACGGCGGACCAGGATCTTGTCCTCGGTGAAGCGGCCGTCGGCATCCACAGGCGAGTTGGCCTGCGCCACCACGTGGCGGTCCTCTTCGTCGGCGGTCAGGTAGTGGATCTCGTCGGTGACGACACCCTCGGACACCTTGCGGTACGGCGTCTCGATGAAGCCGAACGGGTTGACCCGCGCGTACACCGACAGCGAACCGATCAGACCGATGTTCGGGCCTTCCGGGGTCTCGATCGGGCACATGCGGCCGTAGTGCGAGGGGTGCACGTCGCGGACCTCAAGGCCGGCGCGGTCACGAGTCAGACCACCGGGGCCCAGCGCCGACAGACGACGCTTGTGGGTCAGACCCGACAGCGGGTTGTTCTGGTCCATGAACTGCGACAGCTGGCTGGTTCCGAAGAACTCCTTGATCGCCGCCACGACGGGACGGATGTTGATCAGGGTCTGCGGAGTGATCGCCTCGACGTCCTGAGTGGTCATGCGCTCGCGCACGACGCGCTCCATACGCGACAGGCCGACCCGGATCTGGTTCTGGATCAGCTCGCCGACAGTACGCAGACGACGGTTACCGAAGTGATCGATGTCGTCGACCTCGACGGGGACCTCGAGGCCGCCGGGGGCGGTCATCGTGGTCTGGCCCTCGTGCAGACGCACCAGGTACTCGATGGTGGCGACGACGTCTTCCTCGGTGAGCGTGGTGGCAGTCACCAGAGCCGGGTTGGCACCGCCAAGACCCAGCTTCTTGTTCACCTTGTACCGACCCACGCGGGCCAGGTCGTAACGCTTCTCCTTGAAGAACAGGTTCTCCAGCAGGGCCTGCGCGGACTCCTTGGTCGGCGGCTCGCCCGGACGCAGCTTGCGGTAGATGTCCAGCAGCGCCTCGTCGGGACCGGCGATGTTGTCCTTCTCCAGGGTCCCCATCATGATCTCGGAGAACCCGAAACGCTCGACGATCTGCTCGTTGGTCCAGCCGAGTGCCTTCAGCAGCACGGTGACGGGCTGACGACGCTTGCGATCGATGCGCACACCCACGGTGTCGCGCTTGTCGACATCGAACTCGAGCCATGCACCACGGCCGGGGATGACCTTGACGCTGTGCAGGGTCTTCTCGGTCGACTTATCGATGTTCTCGTCGAAGTAGACACCCGGCGAACGGACGAGCTGCGACACGACCACGCGCTCGGTGCCGTTGATGATGAAGGTGCCCATCTCGGTCATCATCGGGAAATCACCCATGAAGACCGTCTGGCTCTTGATCTCGCCGGTGTTGTTGTTGATGAACTCGGCCGTGACGAACAGCGGAGCCGCGTACGTCATGTCCTTGTCTTTGCACTCGTCGACGGGCGCCTTGACCTCGTCGAAGCGCGGGTCGCTGAAAGACAGCGACATCGAGCCCGAGAAGTCCTCGATCGGCGAAAGCTCCGTGAGGATCTCCTCAAGGCCGCCGGTCGGGTTCACCTCACCGCGAGCAGTTGCAACTTCACGCCACCGGGGTGAGCCAACCAGCCATTCAAAGGAATCCGTCTGCACATCCAGCAGGCCGGGAACCGCGAGCGGTTCACGCAGCTTGGCGAAGGAAAGTCGGCTAGGGGCCCCAGGTACGGAGTTAGTAGTTGCGTTATCGGTCTTAGTCTGGCGAGAGACTGCCAAGATCGGTCCTCCAGTGTTGCCGCGCATCTGCGATGTTTTGCGCAAGCAACGACCAAACACACACCCGATCGATCACAACACGAATCAACACCGTCGTGGCGAGGGAAGGTGGGCAGGAGGCAGCCAGCGCAACGTCTAACAATAGCGTACTATCGCGCAGCCTTCAACTGCCCGGTCAATTACGCGGATCAGTGCTGGCTGGCGGCCTCACTGCATTCGCATACGTCCGTGCTGCCAAACAGAGTGACTCGTCGCACGCCGCCCGTCAAGAGATAGCGCCAGTATTTTCGGCGTTTCTTTCTCCGCAACGCCGAGCGCATACCGGGCGCAGGCAAAAGACCGCAATGACCTGCATGCGGTATGCCTTCGGCAACGACGGCGGTGTCACATGAGCGGCCTGCCACGCACCACCACGATGTGGCCGTCGCGCTCTCCCCCGCTCAACGGCGAGCACTCACTCGATCAACCCGGCATTCGCCGGGTCGCTACTACCCGCGTACGGGCGGGATCTGGCCCGTGGGAGCGTCGTCGTCGCTCGTGTTGATGCTCTGAGTGGGCTCTTCGGCATGCGGGGGCGCCAGCGTCGCGGTGGTGGCGCGGGTGGGTTCGTCGCCGAAGTTGTGCACGGCGTACTGGTGGGTCCCGGCGAAGCTGTCCTGGATCGCGGCCTGAGCATTCGGCGGCAACTGGTGCATGATCTCGCGCACCCGCGCCTGGCGGCGACCGACCGCCGCCCGCTCGGGCATACCCGGGGTGGCCTGGATCTGCGGCGGCACGCCTTCGATCTCCTCGACACCACCGTCGTGGTGTCCGGCGTCCAGGTGCGCCTGCTCCTCGGCCATGGTGGCCTCGTCCTTTTCCTCGGACATACCGATCGGACCGATACGACGGCCGTTCAGGAACTGCTTGATCACCGGCTCATCGCTGGTCAACAGCACCTCACGGGGGCCGAACATGACGAGCTCACGGCGGTACAGCATGCCCATGTTGTCCGGCACCGTGCGGGCGATGTTGATGTTGTGCGTCACGATCAGGATCGTGGCGTCGATCTGCGCATTGATGTCGATGAGCAGCTGCGACAGGTAGGCGGTACGCACCGGGTCCAAGCCGGAGTCCGGCTCGTCACAGAGGATGATCTGCGGGTCCAGCACCAGCGAGCGGGCCAGGCCGGCACGTTTGCGCATACCGCCGGAGATCTCACCGGGGAACTTGGTCTCGTGACCGGTGAGACCCACGACGTCAAGCTTCTGCATGACGATGTCGCGGATCTCGGATTCCTTCTTCTTGGTGTGCTCACGCAAGGGGAAGGCGGTGTTGTCGTACAGGTTCATCGAGCCGAACAGCGCGCCGTCCTGGAACATCACGCCGAACAACTTGCGGATCTCGTAGAGCTCCTTGGACGAGCACTCCATGATGTTGGTGCCGTCGATGTAGATGGCGCCCTGCTCGGGGCGCAGCAGACCGATCAGCGACTTCAGGAAGACGGACTTGCCGGTACCGGAGGGCCCCAGCAGCACGCTGACCTCACCCGGCGGCAGGGACAGGCTGACGTTCCCCCAGATTCGTTGTGAACCAAAGGACTTGGTCAAACCCTCGACGGAGACTTCTGCACCCACCAGGCGATCCTTCCGCAACACGCACACTTCGCCACCAACCCGGCCAGGCTGTGGTTCGGATCACTTTAGCGTATGCCCAGGAGCTGCATCGCGTTTGCGTCCATACGAGTCCGCCGACTGGCTAACTGTGATAACCAGCCACTACGCGTTTAGTACGCGCTGCGCCGGAAACACGCGCGAGTCCGTCCTCGAGGCCTTGCCGACTACTTGTCCGCGGACTCCCTATCCGGCACACCATGGCGCCGACGCTCCACGATGAGCAGCGCCCCAGCCAGCAGGGCGATGAGCACGACGATCAGCCCGACGATATCGGCGAAGACGCTCGGATGGGTGAGGCCATATCCGGTCAGCAGATCGATCTCCGCACGCTGCCGAACGAACTCACCGAGAACGACCCCCAGCGCGGATGCCGTGACGGCCAAGCCTCCGACAACCGTCAGCTGCACCGGCGAGACCCCGTGGAAGACCGCGTAGAAAAGATAGACGGCCAGCGTCGCGATGCCGGCCCCCGACAGCAGCAGGCCCAGCACCAATCCACCCTCGGTGGTCGCGGACCGTAGTTCGATCACGATCGCCACCACTCCGGCCACCAGCAGTGCCACGCCCAGAGCCGCGATGAGGGTGCGCTTGCCCGTATCGATGAGATATCCGGCAGCCGGCGCCAAGACCAGTCCGGAGGCAAAGAGTGCGAACGCCGGCGTATCCGAAGGCGCCTGCTCACGATCGAGCGACCACCACATCGCCGCGTGGTCGAAGTCGGCGAACCGCACCAGGAACGTGAGCACGGTGATCGCCAGCAGTGCTGCCAGTACCACCGGCCGGGTGAGCACCTCGGCCGCGATCAAGGCCGCCGAGCCGCGGCGGCGGGTCTGCGCGAAGAGCGCACCGAAGGCTGCCAACGCGATGATCGCGAGGATTACCGCGCGCACCGGCGACGCCTCGTCGATCAGCAGCCAGGCCAGCGCGGACACCCCGACCAGCCACAGCAGGGCGCCGACAAGGTCGAAGGTGTCGAAGGTGCCGACGAACTCACGGTGCGGCTGGGTGAGCACCACGATCTGCACCACGACGGTTGCCGCAAGAATTCCGTAGGTGATCGGGCGCCAGTTCTGCGGTGAGTTGATGTCCAGGACCTCGCCCGCCAGCATCGCCACCGGGTACATCGCCACCCAGAAGCCCAGGGACAGGCCCCGGCCCTTTCTGGGGGTCGAATGTAGGACGATCAGCATGGACGCCACCATGGTCAGACCCGCACCCAGTGCCGAAACCAGCATCACCCAGGCAAGTAGCGTCGCCGACCCCGGTATCAACGATCCGGCTGTCGACAGCCCAAGGATCACCAGGCCCGCCGCCAGGAAGGTCGTCGGGCGAATGTGATTGCCCAGTCGGGCGAACACAAGCAATGTCACCACTGCCACGACGTCACCCGCGACGGTCGCCCACTCGATCGTGCCGAGGGCATCGTCACCCCGGTCTACTCCCCACACCGCCGCCAGACCGTGGTCCAGCATGGTCAGCCGCGCTACGAGTAGTGCGGCGCAAGCGATAAAGACGTGCCGAACGGCCAGATTCATGTCACCTTCATTCTCTCGTCCCCATCACTCTATGAGCCCCAGCCACATTCGTCCTGCGATAGCCGTTATCGCAAGGGCTACCTACGGGCTGGCGGTGCCGGTTCTGCGCTTGCCGCGCGCCCATCGAATCGCCCGGAAGGTCAACCAGCCGAGCGCGACCATGAGCACCAGCACCACGACAAACGCGAGAATGGGCAGTGCGAGCGCGAGGATGGTCAAGACCAGCGAGGTACCGTCCTCGGCGGTCGAGACCAGTGGATTCCCCACTCCCGCAGTGGTGCCGGTGACGAAAGGGCGTGCGACTGTCCGGCTGGCGTGGACGCTGCCGGCGGTGATGGCCCCGAGAATCGCGGCCACCGCCGGTGGCAGATGCGAGGAAAGACTTGTCTCGGCGGTGAACAAAATGGCCCCCGACGCCGGCGCGATGAACGTGCCGACCGCATGCAGGACCGAGTCCAGGGCCGGAATCTTGTCGCCTATGAGATCGAGCACAAAGATCACCGCGAGGACGATGAGCGCCGGGGTGGAGGACAGCCAGCCATACGAGGGGCCGAGTTCGATCCACCCGAGCCTGTCGGCGGCGCCCACCGCGAGCAGCGGCAGCCAGGCATTCAGCCCGGCAGCACCCGACAGCCCAAATGCCCCGAGGATGGCACTGATGGCCGAGGTGATCTCCATGTCACGAGTGTGACGCCGTCACGCGGTTTCAGGTGCGATTTCCCCCGTGCCGTCACGCTCGTGTGTCGAGATCGACCACCAGTGGCGTCCCGCCCTCGAACCAGGCGCGGTGCAATTCGACAATCCTGCGGCGCGAGGGCAACCCCTTGCGGTGAAACACATTCTCGAGGTAGTCGAAGGGGTGTACGACACCACAGAATCGCTCGCGAGCCGCCTCGTACACCGGATCGCCGGGCGCTATCACCCGAGCGGATCCGGTGTACGTCCCGTCGGTGAGCCCCAGACTCACCGACGGGTTGGCCTGAATGTTCTTGACCCACAGGGTGTGCCGGCCGGTAATCGCAGCCAAGTAGGCCCTGTTCCCGTCGCGCACCGCTTTGACATAGGTGACGCGTGGACTCCCCGATTTTCTTCCGATGGTGGTCAGTACGCCGACTCCGCGCGGCACTCGGATCGCGAACCATGGCCGGTGCATCGCATGTAACGCACCGGCGAATCGGCGGCGCTCAGCCAGCGGCGCCTTGGTCGTGTCCAGCCCCGGCCTTCGCTCGAAGACGTACCGTCCGTCCGTGTAGCGCAACGACTCCGGCAGCGGGCCGTCCATGATCTCAGCGGGGAGCCCAGTTGCCGTGGAAGCCCGCCGGAACACGCTGCGGCAGGTCGACCGTCGCCGCGAGTTCCAGCGTCTGTGCGTCCAGGACCACGAACTTGCCCTGCGACGTCCCGGCGCTCAGACCAAACCCGACGAGCACACCGTCGTCCTCGGCGGTTCCCGACGGATTCGGCACAAACGACATCTCACCCACCGCAAGCGAATCAAGGGTGGTCCGGCTGTCGGTGCCCGTCTGGTAATCGAACTTGACCAGGCTGCCGTCTACCTTGCCGTCGGACTCGAATGCCCCCGCGATGCAGGGCAGGTATCCGTAGCGGTGCTTCTTGCCGGTCAGCTCCTCGTTGATGCGGGGGAACTCGAGATGGCGGTCATCTCGGCGTTCCATAGTGACGGTGCCCTTGGTCAAGTTGATGACCCAACGGTCAAGCAGGCCTCGCGCATCGCTGGGGCCGAGTACATCGGCCGAGAACATGGAGTCATAGCGGACCAAATCGATCACCACAACTTCCTGACCGTCACGCATCTCGGAGTACCCGTTGAGCGGGTGGAAGACGTAGCACGGCTCGATCTCGAACCAGCGCACGTCCGCATTGCCACCCTCACGCGGCATCACACCAATTCTGGCTGGGTACTTGGGATTCCACGAGTAGGGAATGGATGGAGACTTACCGGACAGCTGACTTGCCCTGGCCGCGATCGGACCCGGGATCTTGACCTTGCCTATCAGGGATTGCATGACCAACTGGGCGGGCTTACGCAGAATCGGCGGCATCGGTACCGATTTGGTGATCATCGCGGTATCGAGGGTGACCGGCAGGTCGTAGAAGACGACGTACTTCTCGGTGAGCGTGAAGTCGTGCATCATCGGGGAACCCTGGACTTTGACGTCGACCGTACGGCGGGCCCGTCCCGAGGTATCGATGACCGAGTATTGAACGGTGTTACCGCGGGCGAAAGAGTATGACACCGCATGCATTTCGCCGGTGTCGGGATCGATCTTCGGGTGCGCGGTGTAGCCCCCATGCAGAGTCCCCTGGAAGTCACAGGGCCCCACTGTGTCGAGCTCGTCGCTGAGCTCGTAGTTGGCGATACCGCCCTCCACCAACGCCAGCGTGCGGCCCGCATGACTGAGCGCATTGGTGTTGGGCCCGATCAACGATGTGCCGGCCGAGCTGCCGGCAGCGACCGTCGGCTCACCGAGAGCCTTGCGTACCGCCGCGGTACGCACCCAGCGGTTGCGATACCACTGCGCCTTCCCATCCCGGAGCGATAGGCCGTGCACCATCGCATCGCCGCTGAACAGGTGATAGGTCGCGGGGTCCACCTCGGCGGCGGGGTTGGGGCCGTTGCGCAGGTAGCGCCCGTCCAGATAGTCCGGAATGGTCCCCTCGACCAATAGGTCGGTACTGGTCACTTCCTGCTGAACCGGTTCCCAGACTCCGGTCAGATACACGCTCTCCGTGGTGGTGGGCTGGACTGTGGCGGTCATCGTGTCCTCCAGGGCTGACTGGCTGGCATAACATTGTTATTACGCCGTTATGGTGAACCTACTCCGGTTGTGCGAACATGGCAAGACAATGAGCTCATCCATTCCGCGAAACAGTCAGGGAAACGACCGGGCCGTCGCCCGCAATCCCCGGGTCGATCTCGTCGCAGCGGCCGTACGGCTTCTGAACGAACAGGGGCCCGATGCACTGCAGACTCGCAAGATCGCCGCGGCCGCGGGCACCTCCACCATGGCGGTCTACACCTACTTCGGCGGCATGCGCGAGCTCATCGCGGAGGTGGCCGAGGAAGGTCTACGTCAGTTTTCCGGTGCGCAGGCCGACGTACCCCAGACCGACGACCCCATCGCCGATTTCATGGTGACGGGCATGGTCTACCGCCAGTTCGCCATCGACCACCCCCACATGTACCGGCTGATGTTCGGCGTCACCAGCGCGCACGGCATCAACGCGCCCAGCCGGAACATGTTCAACACCGTGCACCTGACGCCACAGCACGCCAGCGCCACGCAGCTCTATCGCAGTGTGCAACGTTCGATGGCCGCGGGCCGGATCGACGGCTCCCCCGACGATGCCGCGAAGGTCGCCGCGACCGCGGCCAAGTTCTGGACCGTCATGCACGGGTTCGTCATGCTGGAGCTGGCCGGGTTCTGGGGCGAGAACGGTGAGGCCGTTGGCCCGGTGCTGGGCTCCATGACCACGGATCTGCTTATCGCGCTGGGCGACTCCCCCGAACAGGTGAACAGTTCGGCCACTACCGCCGCCACCCGGATTGCCGCGCTGATCTAGAGGGGCGCCCAGGACACCTCATCCGGTTCCCCCTCGGCCGTAGGGATTGCGGGCGCCGCCGGAAACGGCGCTGTGATATCCCGCAGCGCTGCCACGGTGCGGACGGCCCTTGCGGCTGGAGCGCGCATATCCCGGGCCAGACGCACCAGCAGTTGCCTGCGCAGTTCGTCATCGGTGCGCGTCTTCGTTCGTGCTGCGGGTCCGGCCACCTCCGGCGCACGTCGACGCCGGGCACGAACCACCAGCAGGAGCAGCAACAGAGCACCCAGGGCGATCAACAGGTAGATGGCCACCCCCCGAGTGTGCGGGTTGAAAACGAAACCGGCCCCTGGAAGTCCGAAGACTCCCAGGGGCCGGGATTCGAAACGTACTGCGAACTACTTGACGGTGATCGTCGCGCCGGCGGCCTCGAGCTTGGCCTTGGCGTCGTCGGCGGCCTCCTTGGCAACCTTCTCGAGCAGCGGCTTGGGGGCGCTGTCGACCAGGTCCTTGGCTTCCTTCAGACCCAGGCCGGAGACGATCTCGCGCACAACCTTGATAACGCCGATCTTCTTGTCGCCGGCGCTCTCCAGGATGACGTCGAACTCGCTCTGCTCTTCGGCAGCCTCGGCGGCCGGGGCAGCGCCACCGGCGGCGGCAACGGCGACCGGAGCGGCAGCGGTGACCTCGAAGACCTCTTCGAAGGTCTTGACGAACTCGGACAGCTCAAGCAGCGTCAGCTCCTTGAAAGCATCGATCAGTTCCTCGGTGCTCAGCTTTGCCATGATGTTGGTTCCTTCCTTGATTTACAACAGGTTTGGTTGGTACTGGCGTATCGAAGGGGCGCTCTTACGCTGCCTCTTCGCTGGCCTTCTTTTCCTGCAGGGCGGCGGCCAGGCGCGCAACCTGGGACGCCGGGGCGTTGAACAGCCCGGCGGCCTTGGCCAGGTTGCCCTTCATTGCGCCGGCCAGCTTGGCCAGCAGCACCTCGCGCGATTCCAGATCGGCGATGCGCTCAACCTCGGCAACTGACAAAGCGCGGCCATCCATGTAGCCGCCCTTGATGATCAGGGCCTTGTTGTCTTTCGCGAAGGTCTTGATGGCCTTCGCAGCGTCCACGGGCTCGCCCTTGATGAACGCGATTGCCGTTGGGCCGGTGAACAGTTCGTCCAGGCCCTCCACGCCAGCCTCCGAAGCCGCACGCTTGACCAGCGTGTTCTTGGCGACGGAGTAGGTGGCGGAAGCTCCGAGAGAGCGACGCAGGGTGGCCAGAGCGGACACCGACAGGCCGCGGTACTCGGTGATCACGGTCGCAGTCGAATCCTTGAACTGCTCGGTGATCTCGGCAACGGCGGTGACCTTTTCAGTCTTGGCCATGTATTGCCTCCTCATCTCGTTTCGGTCGCTGCACCCAAGACAAGACGGTCCAAGATCGAGAAGGTGTCTGAAATGACGAACGCCCCGACGCAGACAGGTCGGGGCGTGAAAATCCGCAGACTTTTGGTCCGTGGGTTTAACCTCGTCCTCCTGCGTGGGCCGCCAGGACGAGTCCTGGACCTTCAACCTCGTAAGAGGTGACCGACGGTCTTCGGTGGAGCTGGGCCAGATTACCGCAGATGAGGGCGATCATCCAAAACGGCGTGGTATCCAGGAATGGTGCCGCTGTCCTCCGAAGTCCCCACCCGAACAGGCATCGCACGTAACGGCGATATCGAGCTCTTCTACGAAGACCTGGGGAACCCCGCCGATCCGGCGGTGATCCTGGTGATGGGAGTAGCGGCGCAGCTCCCGATGTGGCCGGACGGATTCTGCCGGCAGCTCCTCGACCGTGGCTATCGGGTCATCCGCTTCGACAATCGCGACTGCGGGCTGTCGACGAAACTCGATGGCCACAAGGCGCCGGGATCGGTTCAGCGCCGGGTCGTGCGCTATGCCTTTGGCCTGGGCAGTGCGGTGCCGTACACCCTTATCGACATGGCCGAGGATGTCCGCACCCTCGTCGACCACCTTGAGCTGGACACGGTGCATATCGCTGGCGCCTCGATGGGCGGAATGATCGTGCAGGTCTTCGCGGGCACGTACCCCGAGCGCGTCAATTCCGTCGGCATCATCTATTCGGCGACCGGCCGCCCGTTCTCCCGATTGCCGTCCTGGGAATTGATCAAAACGGCCATGACCGCCCCCGGTAAGAACGCGACTGCCGAGGAATGGCTCGAGTTCGAGGTGAACAACGGCATCGTCTACAACGGGCCCGACAACCTGCCCTCCCGCGAGGAGCTGCGGCGGCGCATCCTCGCCCACAGGGCCCGCAGTGACTACAAGGTGGGCACCGTGCGCCAATTCGACGCCATTTTGGGCACCGGCAGCCTGCTGCGCTTCACGCGGGCCATCACCGCGCCAACGGTGGTAATCCATGGCCGAAACGACCCGCTGGTGCCGTACCAGAACGGCCGGGTGGTGGCCAAGAACATCAGGAACTCACGATTCGCGCTCATCGACGGCATGGGCCACGATCTGCCCGAGCCCGTGTGGGAGCCGGTGACCTCGGAGTTGTTGGCAACTTTCGACCAGGCCGCCCGTCCCTCGCGGGGGACCGCGTGCAGGACTGACTAGGGCCGCACGGGCATGATGCGGCACACTTGCATTTCATGACTGCCCAAGAACGTTCCGGCCGGAGCGTAGGTGAAGGCCGTGGACGTCAGGTTGCGCCGCTTGGGCGCGTGGCGTTGCTCTCCGAGGCCGCGCGGCTGGGCACGACCGGCTGGCAGGTCGCCCGCACCGCGGGGCGAGTACTAGGCAAGATCACCAAAAAGGGCAGCCTCGAGCAGAAGCTCATCGCCGAGCTTCCGCAGACCTTCTCCGACCTCGGCCCCACGTACGTCAAGCTCGGCCAGATCATCGCGTCCAGCCCGGGCGCGTTCGGCGAGCCACTCTCTCGTGAATTCCGCGGGCTGCTGGACCGCGTGCCACCCGCCGATTCCGTCCAGGTCCGTGAACTCATCATCTCCGAGCTCGGAGATGAACCCGAAAAGCTCTTCGCCAGCTTTGACACCGAACCGTTCGCATCCGCGTCGATCGCCCAGGTGCATTACGCGACACTGCATTCCGGTGAGGACGTGGTGGTCAAGATCCAGCGCCCGGGAATCCGGCGCCGGGTGGCCGCCGACCTGCAGATCATGAAACGCGGCGCGGCGCTGCTGGAACTGGGCAAGGTTGGCCGGATGCTCTCGGCCCGCGATGTGGTAGACGATTTCTCCGGAAACCTGTCCGAGGAGCTGGACTTCCTCGCCGAGGGCCAGGCCATGCAGACCTGGGTGGAGCACCTGCACACCTCGTCGCTCGGCAAGAACATCCGGGTGCCGGATGTGCACTGGCATTACACAACCTCCAGAGTGCTCACCATGGAGCGGGTGCACGGCATCCGCATCGACGACGCCCCGGCCATTCGGAAGGCGGGATTCGACGGCACCGAACTGGTGAAGTCGCTGTTGTTCTCGGTGTTCGAGTCCGGACTGCGTCAGGGCTTGTTCCATGGCGACCTGCATGCGGGAAATCTTCTGGTGGACGACGAGGGCCGGATCGTGTTCCTGGACTTCGGCATCGTCGGCTTCATCGACCCACGGACCCGCTGGCTGTTGCGCGAGCTGATTCACGCGCTGCTGGTCAAGAAGGATCATCGCGCCGCGGGCAAGATCGTGGTGCTGTTGGGCGCCGTCGGCAATCCCGGCGACGCCGACAAAGGCACCCGGGACATCCAGGCCTTCACTACCCCGCTCACGATGAAATCCCTTGGCGACATGTCATATTCGGAGATCGGCAAGCAACTGTCGGCACTCGCCGAGCAGTACGACGTGAAGCTTCCCCGTGAGTTGGTGCTCATCGGCAAGCAATTCCTGTACGTCGAGCGATACATGAAGCTGCTGGCCCCACGCTGGCAGATGATGGAAGACCCGGAACTCAAGGGCTACTTCGGCAATTTCATTGTCGATATCAGCCGTGAGCACAACCGCGAGGGAGATATCTGAGATGACAGCCAGCACCGCCAAGGTCGGCGATATCGAACTGTGTTTCGAGGAGTTCGGCAATCCGGCCGACCCCGCGGTACTGCTCATCATGGGCATCGGCGCGCAGATGGTCTTCTGGCGTACCGAATTCTGCCAGCAGCTCGCCGGCCAGGGTTACCGTGTCATTCGCTTCGACAATCGCGACTGCGGTCTGTCCACCAAGCTGGACGGGGTGCGTGCCGGGGGCGGTGCACTCATTCCGACCATGGCGAAATTCCTTGCCGGCGTGAAGATCACCGATACTGCCTACACCTTGGTGGATATGGCGGCGGACGCCGCCGGTCTGCTCGATCACCTCAGTATCGAACAGGCACACATCGTGGGCGCCTCGATGGGCGGCATGATCGCCCAGGTCTTCGCCGCCGAGCATCCCGACCGGACGCAAACGGTCACCATCATCATGTCGAGCAACAACCAGCCCTTCCTGCCCCCGCCCGGGCCACGCCAGCTGATGGCGTTGCTGAAACCCCCGCCGGCCGGCGCCACCCGCGAGGAGATCATCGCCAACAGCGTGCAGGTGGGCCGGACCATCGGCAGCCCGAAATACCGCCAGTCTCAAGCGAAGTCATATCTGCACGCTGCCGAGTACTACGATCGCAGCTACTACCCCAAGGGGTTCGCCCGGCAGTTCGCCGCGATCATGGGAACCGGCAACCTGGCACCTTTCGACAACCGAATCACCTCCCCCGCACTGGTTTTGCACGGCAGGGCCGACAAGCTGATGCGTCCGTCGGGCGCGCGTGCCATCGCCCGGGCCATTCCCGGCGCACGTTTGGCGCTGATCGACGGAATGGGCCACGATCTGCCCGAACCACTGTGGGGCCGCGTCATCGCCAAGCTCACCGAGAACTTCGCCCGATCGGAACCGGCGCAGGACGAGACGGAATCTGAGGCGGCGGGTCGCTAATTAGCACCCGTAGGGAACGATCTCGCGCAGATCAAACCCCTTGCTAAATATGTCCATTTCCCTTGTACCTGCAACAATCTTGCTCTAGCCTCGGCACGGGACATCAGCCAGCACCAACGTCCACCAATCGCTCGCGCGCCGCTCGGGGCATCGCGCCATCCTCATGGGAGGTCGCCCTATGTCTAAATTGACCCCAAAATTCTCCGATGTACAAGCGCATTACGACCTGTCCGACGACTTCTTCGCACTGTTTCTCGACCCCAGCCGAACCTACAGCTGCGCATATTTCGAGCCTGAGACCCTGACGCTCGAGCAGGCACAGCAGGCCAAGATCGACCTCGCACTCGGAAAGTTGGGCTTGGAGCCCGGGATGACCCTGCTGGACGTGGGCTGCGGTTGGGGTTCCACCCTGAGGCGCGCTCTCGAACACTACGACGTCAACGTCATCGGCCTCACCCTCAGCAAGAATCAATTTACGCATGTCACCAACCTTCTCGACTCCGTCGAGAGTTCGCGTACCCATGAGGTGCGACTGGCCGGGTGGGAGGAGTTCGACGGCACCGTAGACCGGATAGTCAGCATCGGGGCCTTCGAGCATTTCGGCCACGAGCGGTATGACAGCTTCTTCTCGATGGCGCACCGGATACTGCCGGATGACGGAAAGATGTTGCTGCACACCATCGTCAGTTATCACCCCGAGGAACTGAAGCGCATGGGCATTCCGCTCCTGATGTCGCGGGTCCGATTCATGCACTTCATGATGACCGAGATATTCCCCGGTGGCCGTTTACCTTCCGTCCCGATGGTGGATCAGCACGCCGCGCTGGCAGACTTCCACATAACGCGCCACCAGTGCCTGCAACCGCACTATGCGCGCACCCTGGACTGCTGGGCCGAGAACCTCGTAGCGCATAAGGACGAAGCGATTTCCCTTCAGTCCCAAGAGGTTTACGATCGATATATCAAATACCTGACGGGCTGTGCCGATGCCTTCCGGGAAGGCTGGATCGACGTCGTTCAGTTCACCTGCGAGAAGTAGGAGTCGACGAGACCCTGGACCGCGCCGGCTGCCAGTTCCTTGTCGGCGGGCACGAGCCCGATACGGGTACGACGATCAAGAATGTCATCGGTGTCGAGCGCGCCCTCATGGGTGAGCGCGAATTCGACTTGTTCGCGGGTGATGCCGACACCGCTAATCAACTGGGCACCAACGGAGCCCGGCCAATCATCGACCACCGCCAGGTTCTGTGTCACACACTCCGAAGCCGCCAGCGGCCGGCGTTCCAGGCCCGCGTCCAACGCGTCCTGAGCCATCTTGCGATAGGTGGTCAGCTTGCCGCCCACCACGCTGACCACACCCGAATCCGATACCCGGACCGCGTGCTTACGGGACAGGTCGGCGGTCGCGGAATCATCCCCGTCAAGCAGGGGCCGCAGCCCCGCAAAACGTCCCACCACATCGGATTCGGACAGTGAGGTCTGCAGCACCGTGTTCACGGTATCGAGGAGGAACTGCTCTTCGGACGCAGAGGGTTCGGCCACATCCGGTATCGGTCCGGGTGCCGGTTCATCGGTGAGACCGAGATACACCCGATCGTGGATGGCCGGCAGCGCGAACACGAAACGATTGATCGTGCCGGGCACCGGAACAGTCAGGGCCGCGGTAAGTCCGCCGAAGCTGGCAGCCCGGAAGACCAGGTGCGTGCCACGGCTAGGACGCAGCTTGATGCCATGATCGACTTGGCCGGCCCACACCCCGGCGGCGTTGATAACCAAACCAGCCTGCACCCGGACGGTATTGCCGGTCAGCTCGTCGCGAAGCACCGCACCGTCTCCGGTGACCTCCTCGGCGGAGACACGGGTGAGGATCCGGGCGCCCAGTCCCGCCGCTGTGCGCGCGATCGACACCACTAACCGCGCATCGTCGACGAGCTGGCCGTCGAAGGCCATCAGGCCACCGCGAAGCCCATTGCGCCGCACCGTTGGGGCACGGCGAATCACTTCACCCGCATCGATGGCGCGTGAGCGCGGCAGTACATCGGCCGAGGTGTGCGCGAGTTTACGTAGCCCGTCTCCCGCCACGAATCCCACCCGCACCAGTGTGCGGCTGAACATGCTCACCGCCGGGTGCAACGGAACAACTTGCGCGAGAGGGTGAATGAGATGTGGAGCGGTACGCGTCATGAGGATGTGCCGCTCAATCGCGCTCTCCCGCGCGATGCCCACCTGGCCCGAAGCGAGGTAGCGCAATCCGCCGTGCACCAGCTTCGAGCTGAATCTGCTTGTCCCGAAAGCCAAGTCATGCTTTTCGACCAGGGTGACCCGCAGTCCTCGGCTCGCCGCGTCGAGTGCCACCCCGACGCCGGTGATACCGCCGCCGATGACGAGGACGTCAACCGGAGCGCCACCGGCCAGCGCCGCAAGATCAGCGCCGCGCCGCGTGCTGTTGAGCTGGGTTGTCATGAATTCTCCTAAGGGGCAGATCAAACCTTGAGATATCCGTCGATGGCAGTGGCCAATTCGTGCACCAGCTCGTCCGGCGACATGATGTCGGTGACGATGCGCGCCGACTGGAGAACCGATTGGCCGATGAGCAGCACCATCGCCGCCATCTGCTCCGGGGCCCCGCCACGAATCGATCCGTCGCCCTGGCCGTCGGCGATGAGCATCGCTGTCCAGCCGATGAGCGCACGCTGGCTGGTCCCCAGTCGCCGCACGATGTAGGTCAGGAGAAGTTCGGGGTCCGATCGCAGGATCGCCGCGAAAATCGAATGCTCGCGTACCTGGGTGACCAGTCCTGTCACCGACTGGACCAGGCGATCGCGTGCGTGCCCCTGTCCGGTCGCGGGAAGGATCGACGCCATTTCCCGCGTCAGCAGGTCGGCCACCAGGGAGCGCACATCGGGCCAGCGCCGATACACCGACGGACGGCTGACACCGGCGCGTTTGGCGACCTCGACCAGCGTGGTGCGGCGCACTCCGAACTCGGTGACGCACGACAACGCCGCATCCAGGATGCGTTCGGTGACGGCATCCGCCGGTATCTCCGCGACCCCGGCGATATCAGTGGTCTCGACCGTCATGTCACCTCACCCTCTCCCAGAAACCTGCGTTACAACTTGCCATCGTATGTAATACTGTAACGCATGATGGAGTGGGACGCCTGGGGCGTGGCCGAAAAACGACAGACTCTCTCACCTCAGGTGAAGGCGCTCTTGGCGTCGGCGCTGGGCATTCCCGAACGGGATCCGGTCAGCCGCGACGAGTCGACCGTCACGTTGTCCCCCGGCTCACTCACAAAAGAACAGCTGGGCGCTCTGTCCGAACTGCTCGGCACGGAGCATGTACGCACCGATCACGGCGCCCGGTTGCGACATGCGGGCGGCAAGAGCACCCCGGACCTGTTGCGCCGACGCTCCACCGACGTCCAGGAAGCCCCGGACGCCATCGTCTACCCGGCATCACATGAGGAGGTCCGCGCTCTCCTCACGCTGTGCGACGAGCGGGACATCGCGGTCGTACCGTTCGGCGGCGGCACCAGCGTGGTCGGCGGGCTGGACCCCGAGCGCGGCGGATTCACCGCGGTCATCGCCGTGGATCTGCGAAGGATGTCCGGCCTGGTCTCCCTCGACGAGGAATCCGGAACCGCCGTGCTGCTGCCGGGAACGACAGGCCCGGAAGCCGAGGAACTCCTTGGCGCCAAGGGCTTCTCACTTGGGCACTTCCCCCAGAGCTTCCGGTTCGCGAGCATTGGCGGTTTCGCCGCCACCCGCTCCTCCGGGCAGGCCTCCAGCGGATACGGGCGCTTCGACGCGATGGTGGACGCGGTCCGGATCGCCACCCCGCGCGGTGATCTGGAGCTGGGCAGGGCGCCCGCGTCGGCAGCCGGCCCCGACCTGCGGCAGCTCTTCCTGGGATCGGAAGGTGCCCTCGGCATCATCACCGAGGTGACGGTGCGCGTGCATCGGCTTCCCGAGGACACCTGGTACCAGGGCTGGTCCTTCCCCTCCTTCGATGCCGGGGCTCAGGCGCTGCGCACGCTGGTCCAGTCCGATGCCGCGCCCACCGTGCTGCGGCTGTCCGATGAAGCCGAAAGCGGACTCAATCTCGCGCTGGCCAAGGACATCGGCGGGAAGAACCCTGCCACCGGAGTGCTGGCGATCACCACTGTCGAGGGCACCCAGGGACATGTCGCGGCCCGCTCGGCCGAAGTGGCGGCCGTTCTCACCGCCGCCGGTGGCACCGCGCTCGGCGACGAGCCCGGCAAGGCCTGGGATCACGGCCGTTTCGATGCACCGTACCTGCGCGATGCCCTCATCGACGCCGGCGCGGTGGTGGAGACGTTGGAGACCGCGACCTCATGGCGGAACCTCACTACCCTGCGTACGGCGGTCACCACGGCACTGTCTGAAGCCCTTGGCGCCCAAGGCACCCCACCATTGGCGTTGTGCCATATTTCGCACACCTATCGCACCGGCGCCTCGCTCTACTTCACCGTGGTGTGCGCGGCCGCCGAGGATCCGATGACCCAATGGGGCAAGGCCAAGAAGGCCGCGGGTGACGCCATCGTCGCCGCGGGTGGCACCATCACCCACCATCACGCGGTAGGGCGCGATCATCAGCCGTGGCTTGTCGATGAGGTCGGCGAGCTCGGTATCGAGATACTGCAGGCGGTGAAGCGAACCGTCGATCCGCGGGGAATTCTCAACCCCGGCAAGCTTATTCCTGTCAGCGAGTAATGCCGATGACCCACCTCACCGTCCTGACGAATCCAGCAGCCGGCCACGGCGCAGCGCAGGCAGCCGAGGCTGCCATCGCGCATCTGCGAGCGCGCGGGCTGACGGTGACGCATCACGCCGCGTCGTCGGCATCGGAATCGCACGCACTTGCCCAGGAAGCCGCCCGCACGGGCGCCCGCGGGATCGTCGCCGCGGGCGGAGACGGGCTGGTGAGCATCGCGCTGCAGGCGGTCGCATCCACCCCGGTGGCGCTGGGCGTAATCCCCATCGGCACCGGAAATGATTGCGCCCGCATGCTGGACATCCCGCTGGGCGACCCGATTGCCGCCGCCGACGTGATCGCGTCCGGCAACACCCGGGTGATCGACTGCGGGCGCGTGCAATACAACGGACACACAACCTGGTTCGCCACCGTGGTGGCATCGGGATTCGACTCGTTGGTCAATGATCGTGCCAATCGGATGAGCTGGCCCCGTGGCCGTCGCCGTTATGACATCGCCATGGCGTTGGAAGCGGCGAAGCTGCGGCCGCTACCGTTCCGTATCGAATTGGATGATCAGGTGATCGAGACCGATGTCACCCTGGTCGCGGTCGGAAACGGAACCTCGTATGGCGGCGGAATGCGCATCTGTCCCCATGCCATTTTGGACGACGGGCTGCTGGATGTGACCGTGGTGGCCGCGGGCGGACGGCTGCGCCTGCTGCGGCTCTCCCCCACGGTCTACAAGGGCACCCATGTCGATCTGCCCGAGGTCAGTACCTTCCGGTCGCGGAGAGTCCGGCTGTCCGCCGCCGACATCACCGCCTATGCCGACGGCGATCCGGTGGCGCCCCTGCCGATCGATATCGATGTGGTTCCCGGAGCCCTGACCGTCTTCGCCTAACCGTTGCGCCGAATCCGGAAGATTTTTTTCCCGTGAGGTGTCTGATCGGTGATGCGCGGTTCGTCAGACAGGTAGAGAGTGGATCGCAGAGTTCCGCTCACCGATACCGACGGAGGGCTCCACCATGCATTACCTCGCGCTACTCATAGGTCCCCAGCAGGAACGCACCCCCGACGAGGCTGCGCAGGAACTGACGGATTACTTGAACTTTCAGGCCAAGGCAGCATCAGTCATCCGCGCAGGCGATGCACTGTATCCCGAAGCCGACAGCGTCCGGATCACCGGCGGACCCGATGCCCCCGTCATCACCGACGGTCCGTTCGCCGAGGGGGCCGAGGTCGCAAACGGCTACTACGTATTGGAGGCGGACAATCTCGACGACGCCCTTGCCCTGGCCCGGGACATCCCGGAGGCCAAGCGGGGCGCGGTGGAAGTATGGCCGCTGGTCCATTGCTCCCAGGAATTCGGAGGGCAGGGGTCCACGAGTTGGCTCGCACTGCTGTTGGAGCCCGGAGAACGCGCACATGTGCCGGGCAGCCCGGAATGGGAGACCGTGGCGGCCAAGCATGGGGTGTTCGGCGAGAAGGCAAGTGGGTACATCAAGATCGCAGGACCGCTGCATCCCCCGTCCACGGCCACCACGGTCCGGGTGCGCGATGGAGAGACTGTGCTCACCGACGGCCCGTACATCGAGGGAACCGAGATCGCGAACGGTTTCTACGTGCTCACCACCGATGACCGCGACCAGGCCATCCAGCTGGCCTCGCAGCTGCCGGCATCGGCGGTGCACTTGCGGCAGCTCACCGGCGTCTCGGGTTTCTAGCACCGAATGACCGGCCTGAACGGCGTCTTTCGGCGGGAGTGGGGGCCAACGGTCGCCGCCATCGCACGGTGGTCGGGAGACCTCACCGTCGCCGAGGACGCCGTTCAGGAAGCATGCACTGATGCTGTGCGCACCTGGCCACGCGACGGTGTACCCGACAATCCGGGCGGGTGGTTGCTCACGGTGGCACGGAACAGGGCGCGCGACCGGTTACGGCGCGAGACACTGCGTCCGGGAAAGGAATTGGCCGCCGTGGTCGACGACATCACCGCCCGCACCGACGTCTCCGATCCCCAGCACGTGCACGATGACGAACTGCGGATGATGTTCACCTGCGCCCATCCCGCGCTCGAGCGAGTCTCCCAGTTGGCCCTCACGCTGCGGCTGGTGTCGGGGCTGACGGTCGCCGAGATCGCCCGGGCACTCCTGCACAGCGAGGCCGCGATTGGTCAGCGGATCACCCGCGCCAAGGCCAAGATTCGCACGGCGAACATTCCCCTACGGGTGCCGCCCGCCGAGCTGCTGCCCGAACGCACCCCGCATGTACTCAGCTGCATCTATTCGGTCTTCACCGAGGGCTACTGGTCCACGGGCGGGCCGTCAGCGATTCGCGACGAGCTCTGCGACGAGGGGGCACGGCTGGCCGGCGAGCTGAGCAAGCTCATGCCGCAGGAAAAAGAGGCCAACGCACTGGCCGCACTGGTACTGCTTCATGATTCACGACGCCTGGAACGCATGGATCGCGACGGCGCGCTGGTGCCCCTGGAGGAACAGGACCGTACCCGATGGGATAGTGAGCGCATCGCCCGTGGATTGAGCCAGTTACGGCAGGCCGCGGGCTCGACCGGCCCCTATCTACCGCAGGCGGTGATCGCCGCCCTGCACGCCACCGCGCCCTCCTGGGAGGAAACCGATTGGCACACCATCTGCCAGGCGTACGACCGGCTCGCCCAGATGACGGGATCACCTGTGGTGCTGGTAAATCGGGCGTTGGCCATCGGCTTACGCGACACCCCCGACGCGGGACTGGCCGCACTGGAGAAGGTCGCCCACGATCCACGCTTGGCGCGATCGAATCTGGCGGCCACCGTCCGCGCCGATCTGCTTCGCCGCGCCGGCCGCAACGCCGAAGCGGTCGAATGGTACCGAACAGCCTTGGCGGCCAATGGCTCCGATCAGGGACGGGCATTCCTGCAACGGAGGATCGCCGAATGTTAGCGATAGTTCGGTTCAATTTCTCTATTGTTTGAATCTCAAATTATCGGATCGCCGATCTACTAGAAATTCCGCCGATATACGTAAGGAAATATCATGCGGAGTGCAAATCACCTACGGCCAGTATGCCCACTTCGGACATACTGTATAGCTCAAACGGAAACACTCGCACATTAAGAAAACATCTGAGCAGCCGCCTGCCTTGCAGGCTCATATATCATTGTCCCGTGGATTTGCGCGACTTAGAGATACAAGACCTGCGCTGCTTTGTGGCAGTCGCAGCGAGACTAAATTTCACTCAGGCCGCGCGCGATCTCCATGTTTCCACCTCACCGCTTAGCCGCCGGATCCGAGACATGGAAAGGCTTCTGAACACCCAGCTATTCATCCGCGACACGCGGAGCGTGACACTCACGCCTGCCGGCGCCAGCCTACTCCCGGCCGCCAAGAAGATCCTTGATCAGTTTGAAAGACTGCCGGAGGCCGTTCTCGACGAATCAAGAGTTAGACGGACAGTTGCCTACGGTATCCCGCCTTGGCTTCCTTCTGTCCTCATCGCGAAACTGGAGCGCCTCCAGAAGGTCAATATCGATCGATTCACGCTAGCCAAATGGCCCGGGGGAAGCAGCGCGATAATCACCGCTGTACTCAACCAGGACCTCGGGTTCGGATTCGTGCGGCCAGCTGCTGCTGCATCCCCCCTTCTAGCCAGCCTGGTTGTCCAACAAACGCAGGTGGCAGCGGTGCTCTCCAAAGCCGTCTTCGGATCACGCGCCACGATTACGGTCTCCGAGTTACTCGATCACGCCTACATCGGCGATCGGCGAGACACCGAAACGGAATACCGGCGATCAGTCGAGGCTGCGCTGCAATCTTCCGGCACCCTCAGACTGGCGCACCTCGCGCCGGGGAATCTCGTCGCCGCCAGTGCCGCGATCGCCAACGGCGATGCGTTCGATGTGGTTCCGATGGCTTCAACCGCCGACGAAAACCCCTACAGCTGGGCAGAGACGGTCTGCCTACCCATCAGCGACCTCGATTTCACATTGGCTACTTGTCTGGTGTGGAATACCGAGCTCATCAAGAACGACCCCGTTGCGCGCGATGCGGTAGACACCGCCATCGCCCTGTTTCGCTAGGCGCCCATCCCCGCTGCCGCCATCCTGCACTCTTTTGCACATCACTCACCGGCGATTTGTGAAAATTGCACAAGGACGACGCCATCAACAAGTCATGATGCCGCACTGGGCGCAACGCACATCTGCTCAACAATATCTGGTTAATTTACACCTTGGCAGCCACCTCGCCTGCTGGCATTCTTTGCGACATTGGCAGCGTCGCCTTAAATCCTGTGGATAAATACTCGGCATTTGGCTATTTACCCGATTGGAGCCAGGGTACTCACTTTAGTTCGGCTTAGAAGCAGTTCTTCCATATAAGTGTGCGCTGGGTACAGAGAATTCCTGCGCCTTTTGCACGAATGCCGTTTTAGTCGTCGTCTCAATGCCGCGACACACCGTTCAAGGCACGCCGCCTCAGGACGAACCACGGATTAAACAGCCGCCCGCAGGGGGGCGGTCAGGAGAAGAGGACATGATGAAGAATCACGATGTCGCACGACCCCGGCCACGAGGCCTGACGTCTGGCCGACAGCTCACTACGGTCGCGGCACTGACGACGGCCTTCTTCCTGACCGGCGGGCCCCACGCCCTGGCCGACCCCCAAGTCATGCCATTCAAACAGCAGCAGTACATCACCGCGGACGGCTGGACGGTCGATATCACCTTGTCAAACGAAATCATCGACCACATAGACAATCTCGCCGGTGCGTCCAACTCGTGGCAGGCCCGAGTAAGCCTCAGGGCCGAGGCCAACATCACCGGCAGTGGGTCGAGCGCGATTCAAGACGGTCAGCTCGAGTCCGGCTACTTTGTCGGATGCCGCACCGATTCCTCGCCAGGAGTCGAGCTGGGCGGCGGAATTGCCGGCGGCGCAACACTAACGGAGTTCGGCGGCGGGCCGGGCCCGTTCGGTGGCGCCATCGCGACTCAGGGTGTCGGCATCGGCGGCAACCTGCGCGTACTCCTCAAGCCCGGCGGCCTGGCGCAAGTTCCCATCGACCGAATCAACTTGCGGGACACCAATGTTGTCTCCGAGTTCAACAATCAGAATCTCGAGGCCGATGGCTGCGGCGGCCAGGTGAAGATTCAGTCGTACGCCACCATCAAGATCCGCACCGCGCGCGGCAATAACACCCAGACCATCTACGGCGACCCGAAGGATCTCTGATGAATTCCGTATACAGAAGCTGCAGCAATCAATGGATGCGTATCGCGTGCACGGTGGCTGTCAGCGGGGCGATCATCGCGCGCACCGCCACTGCCTCGGCCGACCCCATCGCACCCGCACCCAACCCATCGGTCGCCGGATCGGCTCCAATAGTCGTCGTTGCGACGCCGGGTAGCCAGGGAGGCCAGCCGACTCTTGTGGTCTCGCCACCAACTGACGCCCAGCCGGACGGACCCGCCAGGGTGAATCCGATTGGCGGCGCACGCATCGCATCATCGGTGCCCGTCGAGATGGGCCCGGGTAACGGTAAACCGCTGCTGGACAGCCAACCTCGCACTCAGGCGACTTTCCCCGTGTGGGCACGGAACGGAATCTTCGTGAGAACCAACCAGCCCGGCAAGGATGTGGTGGTGCACCTCCCCGATGAAATGCTCCTTACGGCCGCCGAGTGGGGACCGAACGGGGTTGGCACATACCGCTCCAATGACACCGACTACACCGTCTCGCCACTGCCGGATGGCGGTGCAGATTTCTACATCCACCGCAAGAACCTCAATGCCCCGTCGAACTACGACTTCTTCCTGAAACTGCCCGCCGGAACACATGGTCAGGCGGAGGGCCAAACCACGACGATCAAGTCGAACGACCAGGGGTCGGGCACAATCGGGAGCTTGTCCGCCCCCACCGCCAAGAACGGCAATGGGGGCACCCTCCCCGTCGACGTGAGTCTCTCGCCACTGAACGAACTCACCATCGACGCGGACGCACAATCGACCGAGATCTCATTCAGCTACCACCCTGCCCCCTAGATTTCCGGCATGCTGTCGCGCCTCCGGCCAACTGGCACGACAGCATGTCGCCGGTAGAGATATCACCATCGTTGCGCTATCGCGAATAATATTCGCCAGCTATTGCCTTCTTGGACACAACGACGTCCTCACACCGCCTCGGTTTGCACTGCTCCACCACGCGGCAGTACCGTGAATTTCGGTCGACAGCAAGCATGGGCACACATCCAAGACGCATCAAATTCGGTATTTAACAGGAAAAATACCAAAGGCGTCAAAATGTTGGGACATACAGAGCATGATCGTGAGCCTGAACTATTTGGCGGATACCGGCGCAGATAATCACCTATGGGAGCCCCCGCACAAGCGGATCCGGCAACTAATCAAATGTGCCATTCGCAAATATCTGGAGAACCCGCAGAAGTTCTATTGCCCCGTCGAAGTGGCGACGTTGAGGGCGGCACGACCCATGCTTCAACAACACCCGCATCTGGCCAGCGGTGTTCGTGCACACGTCCGGCTGAACATCAACCACTGGGTCTACGCCAATACGCGATACCCCGGGGCACGTGTCTCGCCCATCCGCGGGCCGGGAAGCATCGATCTAGCTCGCGATATCGCGAGCTACGGATGGGAGCCCGCCGTCCGGGAAATACTCGAGGCGGGCAAGAGGGCAAACCTGAGCGTGTGGTCCAATCTAGCGTTTGAACTCACCACCAATCCCGATGAACTTCGTGAGTACCTGAACGCCGTCACGCGATCGATCTTCACCTACTGCGATGACGTCGCGAATAGCTTGAACACCGTGGTGGATCTGGAAAAGAGCCGAATTTCCAGCCTCGGAGAGGCGCAACGCATCAGGACAATCAAGCACCTGCTCAGCGGTACGCAAGTCGACGAGCCAATCAAGGTTGAGGGTCCACTCGACTATGACATCGACGGCCCGCACGCAGCAGTGGCCATGTGGTCTGAAACACGGCGATACGACCTGTTCGACCCCGCGACGAAGGCACTCGCACGTGTGTCGGGCGGGGCTCGAATGCTGGTGGTGCCCGCAGGCGCGACGGCCCGTTGGATATGGCTTTCGGTGACCGGCGATATAGATGTAGATACATTGCGCAGCGAGCTGAGATGTATTCGCGGAGTAAGAATGGCGGTCGGCACGCAGGCAGACGGCCTGTCCGGCTTCCGGGGCACTCATGTCGATGCGTTGGCCGCACAACGGTTGATGTGCCGACTTTCTCGGCATGTTCAGGTCGCCAGTTACCGTGAACTGGAAATGATTTCACTCATCGCAGGCAACGAAACGATGGCGCGGGACTTCGTCATACGTAACTTGGGAAGTTTAAGCACCGCCAGCAATGAGTTGCGCGACACCTTGCGAACGTATCTGCGTGTCGGCTCGAACATCGCACGCACTGCCGAAGCCCTCTACGCACATCGGAACACGATCGTCAATCGACTCGACAAGATACGCACACTGCTTCCCACCCCTTTGGAGGGGAATGTCATCAAAGTTGGTCTGGCTCTGGAGATTTCCAACGTTTTTGGAGAGTCCGCAGAAGCCGTCGGATAAATATCTGGTCCCCGACAATGCACTGGGAAAGGCTACCGCTACGGCAGCGGCGCCGACCACACCAACCGAGTACCGCCGGTGTCCATCGCCAAGACGCTGAACGTGCCACCCGATTCCGCGGCCCGATTGGCAAGCCCGCTCAGGCCGCTGCGGGCAACCACCTCCGGGATCCCGATGCCGTCATCCACCACCTGCACAACCAACTCATCGTCCACCGAAACCGTCACCGACAACTCCTTAGCGCGCGCATGCCGGACCACATTGCTCACCGCCTCACGCACCACCGCCTCGGCATCTCCCGAGGTACTCGCGGGCACGACGTCCAGGGGCCCACTCATGCGCACCGATACCCGCAGGCCGGAATCGGCCGTGAGCTCGTTGATGGTGGAACGCAATGTGGCACGCAAGGATTCGTCATTGGTGTGCAGATCGAAGATCGCGGTCCGGATCTCCTGAATCACCTCGTGCAGCTGGTCGATATGGTCGGCCAGACGAGCCGCCACCGCCGGATCCGCAGATCGGCGATGCGTGCTCTGCATCGCGAGACCGACCGCGAACAATCGCTGAATGACGTGGTCGTGCAGGTCACGGGCAATACGATCGCGGTCGGCCAGCACGTCGAGTTCGTGTTTGGCCAGGCGGACCTCGGCCTGTTCCAGCGCCAGCGCGGCCTGCCCCGCGAAGGAGGCCGCCATGTCGAGCTGCTCCTCGTCAAAGGCCACCGAGCTGACGGTGCGCAGCAGAATCAACACACCCGCCGTCGACTCCCCGCCACCGAGTGGGAGGACCAGCGCCGGCCCGAATGCCAGGTCGGTGCCCTCAGCAAGGTCAACCGCGAGCCGGCCTACATTCCGTGGCTCGTGATCGACAAAGGTGCTCCCCGAGGTGGAACCGTCGATAGGGATAACCTTCTCGCACAGCACCTCTGCACCCTCGCCGATGCACACCGACACCACCAGCTCGACGACGTCGTCGCTCGCGCCGACTGGGAGTGCGATGAACGCGAAGTCTGCCTCGGCGAGCAGAGCGGCATTGGCGGCCACCAGGTGCAGCGCCTTGCCCGGTTCCGCACCGCCGAGCAGTTCGGCGGTGATGTGGGCGGTGGCACGCTGCCATTGCTCACGGCGGCGCGCGTGCTGATAGAGGCGGGCGTTCTCGATCGCGATCCCCGCCGCTCCGGCGAGCGCGCGCACCACCACCTCGTCGTCCTCGGTGAACTCCTGCCCGTCGAGCTTTTCGGTGAGGTAGAGCCGACCGAATATCTCACCGCGCACCTGCACGGGCACACCCAGAAAGGTCCGCATGGGCGGGTGGTTCGCCGGGAAACCGACAGAGGCCGGGTGTGCCGCGATATCCCGCAGGCGCAGCGGCTTGGCCTCGTCGATCACCACGCCGAGCACACCGTGACCGGTAGGCAGCGGTCCGATCAGCTCGCGGGTGGCCTCATCGATGCCCTCGTAGACGAACTCGGCAAGCTTCTCGTCCGATCCCACCACGCCGAGTGCTCCGTACCGGGCACTGACGAGCTCCGATGCCGCGCAGACAATTTCCCGCAGAGTCGCGTCCAGCTCCAGCCCCGAGCTGACGGCCATGACGGCGTCGAGGAGGGCATCCATGCGGCCTCGCGTGCCATCGACTATCTGCTCGATTCGCCCCTGCACTTCAGCGAGCAATTCACGCAGTTGCAAATGGGCAAGCTCGGCCGTCACCCGATTGGGTTGCGCACCAACATCCTCGACCACAGTTCAACTCTCGCACACCTTGCTCCCCGGTGAACACGAACCCGTCAGCCGTGCAGGCCCTGGTTGTCACGTGCGAGCTTGGTGGCCAGCACGGCAACCTGCGTGCGGCGTTCAAGGTCCAGTTTGGTGAGCAGACGTGAGACGTAATTCTTGACCGTCTTCTCCGCCAAGAACATTCGTTCCGCGATCTGACGGTTAGTGAGCCCCTCCCCGATCAGTTCCAACAACGTGCGCTCCTGCGCGGTGAGCCCGGCCAACGGCGACGGGTTGTCCGCCGCCGCCCGCAGCTTGTTCATCAACGCGGCGGCGGCCCGGTTGTCCAGCAGCGAGCGCCCCGCACCTACGGTGCGGACCGCGGAGATCAGCTCCATCCCCTTGATGTCCTTGATGACGTAGCCGCCGGCACCCGCCATGATCGCGTCGAGCATGGCGTGTTCGTCGGTGAATGAGGTGAGCATCAAACAGTTGAGATTCGGTAGCTTGGAACGCAACTCGCGACACAGCTCGACCCCGTTACCATCGGGAAGACGAATGTCCAGCACCGCGATGTCTGGTTGAAGTGCCGGGATGCGCGCCATCGCCTCGGCCACCGAGGACGCCTGCCCGATTACCGAGAAGTCCTCTTCCTCTTCGAGCAGGTCAGCCAGACCGCGGCGCACCACCTCATGGTCGTCGACCAGGAACACCGTGATCATGTCCGTTTCCCTTCCACCCGCTGCACCCAGTGTGGCACCGGCGACGGAATCCAGCAGCGGCATCATCGCAGTCCACCCACGTAGATATCGCCGATGTTCTTGTCGCTGTGCGATATCGCGTCCAGCAGATGACGGGCCGACACCGTACCCGGGGCGCGCCGTGAACCCGAGGACGTGGGCAGCTTGCTGCTGAACAGTGCTGCCGCCTGAACCAGCGTTCCGACGCTCACGCTGTCCTGAAATGGGATAGAGCGCACCGACATGGCATTCCTTCCCGTCGTACCCGTTGTTTCACGGTAGGACGGGAAGGATCTGGGCCGCTACGGTCTTTGGTCCCTACTCACGACAAAACCCCCATTTCCTCCCTCGGCATGAAGGGGAAACGGGGGTTTTGTGCAGCTAATGCGCGTTGGAGGCTACTGGACCTCGAGGAAGTTCCGGGTCACGCTCGGATCGACCTGGATGCCGGGGCCCGTCGTGGTGGTGACCACAACCTTCTTCAGGTAGCGGCCCTTGGCCGACGACGGCTTGGCACGCAGGATCTCATCCAGCACGGCACCGTAGTTCTCCGCCAGCTTCTCGGCATCGAACGAGGCCTTGCCGATGATCAGGTGAAGGTTGGAGTGCTTGTCGACGCGGAAGTTGATCTTTCCGCCCTTGATGTCGGTGACGGCCTTGGCCACGTCCGGGGTCACGGTGCCGGTCTTGGGGTTCGGCATCAAACCGCGCGGGCCCAGGACACGAGCGATGCGGCCGACCTTGGCCATCTGGTCCGGGGTGGCGATGGCGGCGTCGAAATCCACCCAGCCGCCCTGAATCCGCTCGATCAGGTCGTCGCTACCGACAACGTCGGCGCCGGCGGCGGCAGCCGCTTCGGCCTTGTCGCCCACCGCGAAGACGATGACGCGAGCGGTCTTACCGGTACCGTGCGGAAGGTTCACGGTGCCGCGGACCATCTGGTCAGCCTTGCGGGGGTCGACACCGAGGCGCATCGCGACCTCAACAGTGGCGTCGTACTTCTTGGACGAGGTCTCCTTGGCCAGCTTTGCGGCTTCCAGAGGGCTGTACAGCTTCTCGCGGTCCACCTTCTCGGCGGCCTCGCGATATGCCTTGCTGTTCTTGCTCATTGGTATCCAATCAATTGTTGGTCGTGGTCGTGCAGGCCGAAGCGGGCCTTACCACTGGACTTCTGGTGTCGACTGTCGACTTTCTGCGCTGATTACTCGTACTTCTTCGCGAAAGGTCGACATTCGGCGGGTGGTTATTCGGTGCTATTCGACGGTGATGCCCATCGAGCGCGCGGTGCCGGCAATGATCTTGGCGGCGGCGTCGATGTCGTTGGCGTTGAGGTCTTCCTTCTTCGTCTCGGCGATCTCGCGCACCTGATCCCACGTCACCTTGGCGACCTTGGTCTTGTGCGGCTCACCGGAACCCTTGGGCACACCGGCAGCCTTCAACAGCAGCTTGGCGGCGGGAGGGGTCTTGAGTGCGAAGGTGAAGCTGCGGTCCTCGTAGACACTGATCTCCACGGGGATGACGTTTCCGCGCTGCGAATCCGTCGCGGCGTTGTACGCCTTGCAGAACTCCATGATGTTGACGCCGTGCTGACCGAGCGCGGGACCGACCGGAGGCGCGGGGTTGGCTTCGCCGGCCTTGATCTGCAGCTTGATCAGCCCGACGACCTTTTTCTTCGGGGCCATTGGGGTCTTCCTACTTTCCTTCCGTACCCGCACGTTTTCGTACGGGCTCTGCGAACCGGCATGCGGTCCGAAGTCTTTTTAGAGCTTCTCCACCTGGGTGAAGTTGAGCTCGACCGGGGTCTCGCGGCCGAAGATGGACACCAGCACCTTGAGGCGCTGCTGTTCGGCGTTGACCTCGCTGATGCTGGCGGGCAGCGTCGCGAACGGACCATCGGTGACGGTGACCGACTCGCCGACCTCGAAGTCGACCTCGATGACCGGACGCTCCAGGCCACCGGTCTCGGCGGCAGCGGCTGCGGTCTCGGTCGCCGAGCCCTTGGCAGGCTTCTTGGCGGGAGTCTGCGGCAGCAGGAACTTCACCACGTCGTCGAGGGCCAGCGGCGACGGACGCGAGGTGGCACCGACAAACCCGGTGACACCGGGGGTGTTGCGGACAGCACCCCAAGATTCGTCGTTCAGTTCCATCCGGACCAGGATGTAGCCGGGCAGCACCTTGCGGTTGACCTGCTTGCGCTGGCCGTTCTTGATCTCGGTGACCTCTTCGGTGGGCACCTCGATCTGGAAGATGTAGTCGCCGACGTCCAGGTTCTGCACACGGGTCTGCAGGTTCGCCTTGACCTTGTTCTCGTATCCGGCGTACGAGTGAACGACGTACCACTCGCCCGGCTCGCGGCGCAGCTGAGCCTTCAACGTGACGGCCGGGTCGGCGTCCTCATCGGCCACTGCCTCGGCAACCGGCGCATCCGAAGACGACTCGGTTGGCTCCTGGGCCGATTCCTCGGCCTCGGTGCTCTCGTCGACCACGTCGACCGATACGGCGGTATCAGCGGTGTCTTCTGGCTCGCTCGCAGCGTCGCCATCGAAGGTCGTCACCGTTTGTCCTCTCTCGTCTCTCTACTACCCGAACACCAGCATGACCAGCCGGGCCAGGCCCAGGTCGATCACACCGATCAGGGTGACCATGAACACCAGGAAGACCAGCACCACCGAGGTGTAGCTGACCATCTGCTTGCGGTTCGGCCAGATGACCTTGCGCAGCTCGGCCACAACCTGCTTGAGGAACACCCAAAGCTGGACGAGCGGATTGCGCGAAGGTCCCGTCTTGTCCTTCTTGGCGGCCGGTTTCCGACTGTTCTTCGCAGCCTTCTTCTTGACCTCACCGGTCTCGGAGCCACCGGATTCGGTGAGCTCCGTAGCCGCGGTCGAGACGTCAGCACGGCGGGTCCGCTTACCCGTCGGGCGCAGCGGCTTGGTCGAGGTGACGGCCCGGTCGCTGTCGACTCCGGACTCGTCTAGCTCGTCGCTCATGCCCTTCCGTACCTCTCTGTTTCCCTAGTGCTTACTCCAGGGTGTTGCAGGGGTGACAGGACTTGAACCTGCAACCTGCGGTTTTGGAGACCGCTGCTCTGCCAGTTGAGCTACACCCCTATGGCTGGCACGCCAACCTGGTGGCCGGGGCCCTCACACAACACACGCGCCTCCCGAGTACCCGACAGGCGCGTTGTGGTGGGAAAACCCCGAATCTTGAGTGTACCCCGAGGCCATCCTCAGACTGAAATTGCCCACCGATCTGCTCGCAGACGGGTGGGGACCTTTCTCAGAGGAGCTTGATATCGGCCATCCGGTCCGAGTCACGGCCCATCAGGGTGGTGAAGGCCTCCATGACCAGCTCGCCATTCTGATCGCGCACGATGTTGCGGGTGGTCACGATGTCCACGCCGAAGGCCTCCTTGTGGGAGTCGACCTGGAAGTCGCACGACAACTCATCACCCTCGGTGATGGGCTTGTGGTACACGAACTTCTGCTCGGAATGCACGATCTGCATGGTGTCCATGCCGACGTCATAGGTGCGGAAGAACTCCTTCTGCACCAGCAGCGCCATCACTGCCGGGAAGGCCAGGGGCGCGATGAGACCGCCGTGTCCGAGTTCGGCCGCCGCGTTCGGGTCGAGGCTGGCCGGATCCACAGCCTTGACCGACTGTGCGAACTCGCGGATTTTCTCCCGTCCCACCACGTAGGTCCTGGAGTACTTATGCGTCATTCCGACGATATCGAGTTGGAGCGCCATGACTACGCCAGCGTCGCAGTCGCGATAGCGCGTCCGAAGATCTTCTTGCCGTTGGTGGTGGCGGTCAGCGCGATGGTGACCGACTTGGTGTCCTCGTCGACCGACTTCACGCGACCGTTGAAGACGATCTCCGCGCCCACACCGTCATTGGGGACGGTGACGAAGCTGGTGAAACGCACGTTGTATTCGGTCACCGCCGCCGGGTCGCCGATCCACTCGGTGACGTAACCGCCACCCAGGCCCATGGTCAGCATGCCGTGGGCGATGGCGCCGTCCTCGAGTCCCACCAGCTTGGCGGTCTCGTCGTCCCAGTGGATGGGGTTGAGGTCGCCGGAAACGCCGGCGTAATTCACAAGATCCTGCCGGGTCAGCGGAATCATCTTCTCCGGCAGCTGATCTCCCACGTTGACCGAACTGAATTCACGCAATGCCATCAGTTGAACCCGCCTTCTTCTCCGTCTTCTGCAGTGCGCCCGGCAAGAGTCGTGATCAGCTCCTGCACCAGCTCACCCTTGTCATTGGTGATGAGGCTCTTGGTGACGATGATGTCGGCACCGAACGAGCGCCGGATCGAGTCGAGGTACACATCGCAAAACAGCTTGTCTCCGGCCGTGATCGGGCGCAGGATTCTGAGTTCCTGATCGACCTGGACGATCTTCTCGTCCTTGATCCCGATGTTCGCATGCTCGAAGAAGGCCGCCTGAGCGGTGTATCCGAAGATGCAGAGGAAAGTCGGCGTAGCGACCAACGAGCCGTAGCCAAGAGCCGCGGCGACGGACTCTTCGTGATGAGCGGGGTGACCGCTCTTCACCGCGTCGGCGTGCTCGCGAATCTTCTCCCGCTCGACCACATAGTGGTCGGGGTATCGGTAGTGAGTTCCGACAAGATCTTGCGATAAAGCCACGTGGCGGAACCTACCTACTGATGTTGATCGATACCAAGTAAGGCTTGCCTATTCGTGTCGCGTTTCAGCGACACGAAAACCACCGGCTAGCGCGACTCTTTGTGAGGCTGGTGCGATCCGCAGTTCGGGCAGAACTTCTTCAGTTCCAGCCGGTCAGGGTCGTTACGCCGGTTCTTCTTGGTGATGTAGTTACGGTGCTTGCACGTCTCACATGCCAAGGTGACCTTGGGCCGGACGTCTGTGCTGGAGGCCACTGCAGTTGCCCTCTTTCGTTCGTTGTCTCTATGTTCGGGTGGTAGCGGTGGGGAGGCTCGATCTCCCGACCTCACGATTATGAGTCGTGCGCTCTAACCAGCTGAGCTACACCGCCCCGCAGACAAAGCCGGCGTTGCCGCCTGCCGTCTACCGAGCCCCCTAACGGAATCGAACCGTTGACCTTTTCCTTACCATGGAAACGCTCTACCGACTGAGCTAAGGGGGCATAAAGCCCTCACGAGGGTACCCGTTGACGTCGGCGGAACCAAAACGGCTCTACCGGGGCACGGACCCGTCTGCTTTCGGTCGCGCATCACCGGTGTGAGAGACACCAATGCGGGTATCCGGGGGCCATGAGTGAACCAGGCCTGATCATCGCCGGCAGTGGTCCGGCAGGCGTCGCGGCAGCGGAATCATTCCGCGAGCACAACGCGAGCGCACCGGTGCAGATACTCACCACAGACCCCGACTCCCCCTATGAACGCCCGCCGCTGAGCAAGCAGTATCTGCGGAGACAGACAGATGACGTCGTCCTGCATCCCCCATCGTGGTACGACGAGCGCGCGATCGAACTCATCAGCAGTACCGCGATAGACCGCATCGACGTCGATGACCGTGCCGTCTACGCGGGCGCGCAGCGCTATGACTTCCGCAGCCTCATCCTTGCGTCCGGCGCGGCACCCTCCCCCTTGTCGGTACCGGGTGGGCACCACGCCCTGCTGTTGCGCTCATTGACCGACGCCACCGTGCTGCGGGACGCAGCGGACACCGCCGACTCCGCGGTCGTTGTCGGCGCCGGGTTCATCGGCTGCGAAGCCGCGGCATCCCTGGCGCTACGCGGTGTGTCGGTGACTTTGGTTGCCCCCGAATCCCTTCCACAAGAGGCGCGGCTTGGCAGAGAGGCCGGTGAGCGCCTGCGCGACCTAGTGACCGCGACAGGAGTGCGTTACATCGGCGGGGTGGAGGTCGAAGAAATCACCGGGGAGGGCGTAAGGCTCAACAGCGGTGTCACCATCGATGGCGATCTCACTCTGGCCGCCACGGGTGTCACACCACAAAGCAGTCTCGCCGCTAAAGCCGGTATACGGGTAGAAGATTCGCGAATCGTCGTTGGCTCCGATATGCGCACGTCCGCGAGCGGCGTCTACGCCGCCGGAGATGTCGCCCGTGCATGGCACGCCATCGCCGAGCGATATCTGACGGTCGAGCACTGGCAGGACGCGATCGACCAGGGCTCGGTTGCGGGAGCCTGCGCTGCGGGCCATGCTGCCGCATGGGATGCGGTACCGGGGTTCTGGACCACCATTGGCGAGGCCACGGTGAAGTACCACGCCTGGGGCGGCGGCTACGAAGACAGCCGGATGATCAGTAGCCCCGAGGGGTTCACGGTTTGGTATGAAGCCGACGCCGCGACGGTCGGGGTGCTTACCTATAACGCTGACGACGATTACGAACTCGGCAGAAAACTCATCGCCGAGGGTCGGCCCGCACCAACGGACGCCCGTTGATCTCACCACGCGGCTCAATGGTTGCGCAGCTCGCCAATCAGTTCGCTCTTGGCCAGCCGCGAATAGCCCGACAATCCAAGTTCCTTGGCGCGCTTGCGAAGCTCTGCCACGGTCCAGTCATCGTAGGAACCCGACTTACCGCCCTTACGCCCTACCGCCGAGCTCCCACGGGCAGCGGCCGCATTGGAGATCCTGGCCGACTTCTCCTTGGAATCGCCCTGTTTCCGTAGTTCCTTGTACATCTTCTCGTTCTTGATCGACGAGTTCGGCACAACATTCACCTCCGTAGTAGAACCATGTCCGGTAGGCGATTCCCCCTCACGGGAAGTCCTAAACCTGCTCCCGGCTGCACCCGGGAGCGCACGCCGTACAGCGGCCCGTCCCCTGCACTGGGGACGGGCCGCAGTCGATCGGCTACCGCTGGGCTTCTTCGCGTGCCTCATTGGCATCCGCGGCTTTACGCGCCGCTTCGGCCTCCGCTTCCTTCTTCGCAGCCTCACGCTGGGCATCAGCCTTGTCCTGCTGCGCCTGGCCTTCACGCTTGAGGTCGTCGCGGCCCGTTACCGCACCGGCGACTTCCTTGAACTTGCCCTTTGCGCCCTCAACGACGCCCTCGATACCTTCTTCGGGACCACTCTTGTCAGACATACATTTCCTTTCCTCGTGTCACCACGTACACACGCGGCTGCCGGTACTCACCACCCCCACTTGCGGGCTTCCCATATCCAGTGCCCTTAAACCGCAAGGGAAGTAACCTTCAACACATACGGGCAGTACCGTCCACGCCCGTCACTTGACCGGCGCCTTTTTCTTGGCCTGCGCCGCAGCCTTCTTCTCGGTACTCGCGTCTCCACCGGCCAGCTGACCGCCGGAGTTCTCCAGGTGCGCACGCACGAACCACTGGAACTTCTCGAGTTCGCCGGCATGGCCAATCAGCATGTCCTGCGACACGAGGTCCAGATCATCGAGCGTCTTGATCGCGGTGCGGGTGTCCGCAATCACACCGTCGTATACCAAGTTCAGTGCCGCCAAATGCGCCTGCACCGTGTCGCGGCCCACCGAATAGTCGTCCCAGGTACGGTCTTTCAGAATGGCACCGGGCGTGCCTTGCGGGGACCGGCCCAACGCGGCGATACGTTCGGCGACTTCATCGGCGTAGCCACGCACCAGCTCGACCTGCGGATCCAGCATCTCGTGCACCCCGATGAAGTTGGGGCCCACTACATTCCAGTGCACATGTTTCAGAGTGAGATGCAAGTCGTTATAGGTGCTGAGCTGTGTTTGCAGCAGATCGGCGATCTTCCTACCCTGCGCATCGGAAAGCCCAGGGATAGTGAACGTGGTCATAATCAGCTCCTTCGCTATGTGGCGTCAGAACAGGACTACCCACCGGATGCCAGAACCAAACAAGCCCCGCACCGATCTTTCTCGTCGAGGACCGGGTCCGGCCCGTCAGCATCGATGGCGACTACGAGCCCGCTCCCGGCACCCCGGTCGCCGCCGCGACCGACGGCACCTGTCCAATTACGAACACATCGATGGCGACATCGTCGTCACGGTAACCGGCGGCATGGTGCAGCCCGACTGTTGCACCGATCAGTCGATTCGCCTCATCGCCCGTCAACGGATATTCGGCCACCGCATGTCGCCAATGCGCGGCCAGGATCGTCGTTCCTTCCCGCATCTGCCCTAGCTCACGGTCCAGCACGTCACGCAGCATGGCGGCGTCGAGGTAGTAGGCAACCTCTGACAGCACCACTAGATCGAAATCTTCTGCAGGCCAGCGTGAATCCAATGACTGCCGATGAAAACTCACCCGATCCGAGAGGCCACGCCGAGCGATACGCGCACGCGCGGATTCGAGCGCCGAACCCACTAAGTCGATCGCGGTGACCCATTCGCAACGTGCCGCCAACTGCTCGGTGAGTACCCCCATGGAACATCCGGGTTCGAAGACATGGCGATAGCGCAGCCGGGGCAGCATCGCCATGGTGATCGCGTACTTCCTCTGTTCATACCAACGCTGTGCGAGCTGCCACGGGTCGTCGGATATGGCGTACATCTCGTTGAAGAAGTTGTCCGGTACCCGCCCCATCAGCGAAACACCGCCTCACCAAGGGTGAGGAGCCGATTCACGACGTGTGACGGCAATATCGCCTCCGTATCCGGCCGCCGAGGACGCAGCTGTGTCTGGAACACGTTGGTAGCCTGCCGTTTTAATCCACATGCTGCGCGGTCACGAGGTGTCGTGCACATTCGGTGCCATGGCACCGCGTTGTCGCCCGGTACGGCCCAATGCCACATCCAGACCGGGTACTCCAGTAGTAGCGCACCGGTGCGGCGCGCGGCGGAGGCAGACGCGCGCCCGACGGCCTCGTGGTCCGGGTGACCATCGCCACGCCACGTGGCAGCGCACCAGGCCCCGGGTGGCGCGGCATCGAGAATCTCGGCGAGGAGGCCGCTCATTTCCTCTTCCCTTTCGGAAATCGCACCATCGGCCAAACCGAGTCTTACCGGAGGGTCGAGACCAAGAACATTCGTAGCGCAGAGCAATTCGGCATGGCGATCCCTTTCCAGCCAACGGCGTTCGGTGGGCGACAGGTCCGGATACTCGCCGCCGCCATCGCTCACCGACACGACGACGACATCGACTCCCCGTGCGCGCAACATGGATGCCGTGCAGCCGAATCCCAATGTCTCGTCGTCGGGATGCGGCGCGACCAGGATCAGGAACGGGCACTCATCCAGATCCAGGATCGGGAATTCACGCGGCCACGCGAGCCACTGCGCAAGGGACGTACCGCCGGCCGATATCGGCCGTTCGGCAAGCCGCGCACAGTTGCCGGCGTTGGCGACGCTCATCTGGCCACCGCCCTGCCCAAGGCCGCGAGATCCCGCTCGGCATGGCTCTGCCGGATGTACATGGTGAGATCGGCAACGTGTTGGGCATGCCTGGCATCGAGCGCCAAGGGCCCGGGCCCCAACGCGCGGCCGGTACGCACGATCGCCTGGTCCACAGCATGTTCCACAACAGCTCTGACGCGGCGTGCGATGAGTTCGGTGCGTTCGCTGCGAGGTTCGGCATCGACATAGGCGGCGGCCGTCATGAGAATGGCCTCGGCGGCAGCGAGCGCGGCATCCACCGCACCGAGGTGAGCTTGTGCGTGGGGATCACCGGAAGACCCGCGATGCCCTTCGGCGACCGCCCGGTAGAGGGGTGCGGCCACACCGCGTGCCCCGCCGAGCCAGCAGGCCGCCACACCTATGGCGCCGTGCCAGAAACCCGGCCTATCCAGGTACTGCCCGGGCTTCCCAACGGGTACCCCGATTGCGCCACTTAATTGCACTGAACGCGTGTCGCTTTCCCGCATTCCCGCGTTCTGCCAAATCTGCGGCAGCACAGTCGCTTCCGGCTGGCTCATGTCAACGGCATAGAGTCCCCGCGTGTTGTCCTCACGTCTGGCGGTGATCAGAGCGTGCGTGCACGAACCCGCACCCGAACACCAAGCCTTCGTCCCATCCAGCACGCAGTCACCGTCCCGCTGCGCGGCGGTGACCATCGTGTTCGGCGCCTCAGCCGCCCAGACGCCCCACAGCTGTGTCGGGCCGGGAACAGGGCCGTCAAGTTCACACAGGATCGCCACGGCATCACAGTGCGCTTCGGCTAGCCGTCCCGCGGTCACGTCGTGTTGAGTCAGCGCGGCAAGCTTCCACCATCGTGCGGCGGTATGTCCGGCTCCTGGCATCGGAAGTGCTAACTCACCGGCGTGCAGCCACCGGCGCACGAGATCGGCCGTCATCCCGCACCCTCGCGCCGTGAGATGGACCGCAGATACGCCGCGAATCCCTCGGGGGCTCTTCCGACGCGGCGGGCTGACGTCTCGACCGATAGCGCCTCATCGCGGTGTATCCGGTAGTTCCTCAGTTCGAATCGCCGGACAAGGTCGACGTCCTCTCCGCTGCCGATGGCTGCGAATCCGCCTTCTTTCCAATAGTTGTCGGCGCGAAAACCCATGTTCGCACCGTGCACATGACCATGGCCGTCCGGCTTACGCTTCGCGCGGTACGCATTCAGATAGCGGCGCACCACACCTGCTGGTGTCTGCCGCCAGTTCCCCACGCGAACAACACCGAGCACCATGTCCGCTCCCGAATCTGTCTGGCGCACCAGCCAATCGGCATCAACCCGGCTGTCGGCGTCGGTGGTGGCATACCACACCCGATGCTCCGCCGAAGCCGCTACCGCGCACACCGTCCGCGCATACGAGAAGCCCGCCGCTCTGGCCGCCCCGACATTACGGGCCTGGACCTCGATGAAATGCACATCGGATCCGTACTTCCCCGCCAAACGTATGCTTTCGTCATCGCAGTCGTCCAGAACGACCACCGTCAGGGTCGGCACCGGGACGCACGCCGCCGCCGTCACCACGGCACTCAGGCAGCTCGGTAGATTGTCGACTTCATTGTGCGCGGGCACCACCACGACCGCCCGCTCGTATGCCACAGCACGGCGCGGCTGCTCGCCCAACCCCGAACGATCCAGTGGCACGGTTACCGACACAGCCGGTCCTGAAATGCGATGACGGACATTACTTCTCCTCGTAGGCTGAATCGACAAGACCAGGCAGGGCCTCACCCCTCCGACCGTCTCCCCGGTGGTGTACCCGTTCTGACGCGGTTCATGCATGCCAGCGTTGTCCGCCTGCCGACACGGTGAAATCCCCAGTTCGTGCATGAACAAGCGCAAACCGGGTACACGAACGTGATGCCCAACGAAAGGAACACGACGATGTCCGCTGTTCTTCAGGATCGGACGATCGCGATACTGGCCGCCGACGGAGTCGAGCGTGTCGAGCTGGAGGAACCACGTAACTCGATCGTGGATGCTGGTGGCACCGTGGTAGTGCTTTCGATCAGATCGGGTGAGATTGCCGCCCGTGACCACGATCTAGCGCCGGCCGGGACGCTGCACGTCGACCGCGAGGTCGGCACGGCATCTGTGGACGACTACGACGCACTGGTGCTTCCCGGGGGCACCGTCAACCCCGACAAACTGCGCGCCGATGCGGATGCGGTGGATTTCGTGCGTGCGTTTGTGCGATCCGGCAAGCCCGTGGCCGCGATCTGCCACGGGCCGTGGACCCTTGCCGAGGCAGGTGTATTGCAAGGACGAACGGTCACGTCGTACCGCAGTATCCGCACGGACCTGCGCAATGCCGGGGCCCATGTCCTGGATGAGGAGTTGGTCATCGACCACAACCTCATCACCAGTCGTTCCCCGGAGGACCTGCCCGCGTTCTGTCGGGCCATCGTGGACAACGTCGCCGCCGCCAGCGCCAGACGATGATCGAGATCAGTGACGGGCGGCCTACGCTACCGCGGGTGACACGGCACGGGGGCGTATAGCGCCTGCCGGCACCGTTCCTCGGCCTCGGCCGTCGAGCGGTCCAGCGGTAGGCGCGTATCGATCACGTGTGCCTCGCCCCACCCGTTGTCCACACCGACGAACTCAGAACTCAACGCCGCCGCGATATCACCGCTGGCGTCCGACACTCCGTCGTGACGGGCCGCCACCCGATGTTGGGCGGTGACCAGCGGCGCCATGCACAAGAACTCCACCATCGGCGCTCCGGCTTCATACGCGAGCTGATGCGCGCGCAGCCGGTGGCGCGGATTGCGCCAGGTCGCGTCCAGGATGACGGTGTGCCCGCCGGCCAGGCATACCCGCGCTCTGCGGAGCACAGCGTCATAGACGGCGGCCACGTTCTCCGGGGAGTACAGCCCCGCGTCGAACACGCCCTTGCCGCCGGATATCACGCCCAGACGATGCAACTGATGGCGCACCTCATCGGTGGAGATGATCTGAGCACCAATATCTTCCGATATCCGACGCGCCAAGGTGCTCTTACCTGTGCCCGGCCCGCCGCCGACCAGCACAAGCCGAACCGTTGCCGCGCTCAGGTGACTCAGCGCCATCGACACATGCTTGGTGGCCCGGCCCAGGGCCGCGCGCTGCCCCTGGGCGAACCGGGTGCAATCCACCTTGGCACGGACCAAGGATCGATAGGCGATATAGAAGTGCCGCAGCGGCTCCGGTGCGGGATCGGCGGATAGTTCCACGTAGCGATTCATGAAATATTCGCCCAGATCCCGCCGCCCCAGGAATTCCAGATCCATGGCCAGGAATGCGGCATCGTCGAGGCTGTCCGCGTGCCGCAGCCGGTCGTCGAATTCCAGACAATCGAGCATCACCGGACCATCGGGCAGGCAGAAGACGTCACTGGCCATCAGATCGCCGTGCCCGTCGATGATCCTGCGGTCGGCGATGCGCTGTGCGAACAGCACCGCCCGTCCGGAGATGAACTGTGTCGCGAGCGTCCGGACCATGCGCACGTCGTCCGCGGCGAGCACGGTTCCGACGTACTTCTCCAACGAGGTCAGCGTGTCCTCCCAGCGATCGACGACAGCGTCAAGCGCACCGGCTTCGTCGATCGACGGGCTGCGATCGGCCCGCTTATGGAACGCCGCCAGCACCTCCGCGACCGCATCCAGATGCGACTTGGTGACCCGGCCCGCCTTGGCCATCGCCGACAATCGCGCGGCATCCGGGTAGCGCCGCATCACCACGACCGGTTCGCCCGGCCCGCCCTCGGGATCGGTGAGGTGCGAGACGCCGATGTAGCTGTCACTTGAGATGCGGCTGTTGAGCGCCACCTCACGGGCACAAGCCCTTTCGCGAAGCTCCAGGGTGCTGAAGTCGAGGAGGTTGGTGACCACGGGTTTCTTGAGTTTGTATGCCCGCCCTCCAGCCAAAATGACGATACCCGTGTGTGTTTCACGGATCTCGGCACCGACGTACGTGGGGCTGGCGGTCGATCGCATTGCGCGCATGACTTCATCGTTGCCGGGTGCGAGACGCGGATATCCGGCCATGTGCCCCTGATCTGTGGGTCGGAAGTCACCAGTTCTCCCCCACCAGGGCCCACTCCGCGTTCCCTGGGCCACATACCCGGGGACTTCGGGTCCGTGGCCGGTGACCAAATGCCCTGTCCGCGCCCGGATGTGTCACCGAGAGTCGATATCACCACCAGTGAGCGGAGCCCGACATGCCCAAGACGATGGTTCACATCGACGTAGTCCAGACTGCGATCCAACTTGCTTGCCGTGCACCGTCTTTGCATAACACTCAGCCATGGCGCTGGATCGTCGACCCGGGCTCCGGGGCCGGTGACTTGCACCTGTACCTGGACCGCTCGCGCTGCGTGAACAGAACTGACGACAGGGGCCGCGAAGCGATCATCAGCTGCGGTGCGGCTCTGGACCATTTCCGGGTAGCGATGGCCTCGGCGGGCTGGATGGCACGGGTGGAACGGATCCCCAACCCCGACAACCCCGACCATCTCGCGGCCATCACGTTCTTGCCCAGATCTGTCGTGGTGGTGGGTGATCGTCGACGTGCGGATGCGATCCTGCAGCGCCGCACCGATCGCCTTCCGTTCGAGTCGCCGCCGAACTGGTCGCAGTTCGCCCGGATGTTGAACTCGGTGATCTCCGATCGGGCGGTGATCCTGGATGTGATCGACGATGCGATGCGGCCGAGATTGGCCGAGGCGTCGGCACTCAGCGATGCCCTGCGTATCTACGATTCGGCCTATCAAAACGAACTCGATTGGTGGACAGCATCGTTCACGCTGAGAGAAGGTATTCCGCGCAGTGCGCTGGTGTCGGCCGGCGAGAGCGATCACGTCGACATCGGCCGCACCTTCCCGGTCGTCTCAGAACGGACCACACGGCCCGGCCTGCAGGAAGATCGGGCCAAGGTCCTGGCGCTGTCCACCGCAAGGGACACCCCAAAACACCTGCTGCGCTGCGGCGAGCTGCTATCCGAGGTGCTGCTGGAAGCGACCCTGGCCGGGATGGCGACCTGCACCATCACGCACATGCTGGAACTGACCGCCAGTCGCGAGGTCGTCGGCGCCACCATCGGGCGAGCGCACCCGCAGGCATTGATCCGGGTTGGCCTGGCTCCGACCTTCGGTCGCGTCCCGCCCCCGACGCCCCGGCGATCGCTTGCCGATGTGTTCGAGATCCGCGGCTAGGGCAGTGCCATGAACGAGATCCCCACCCCCCAGTCCGCGGTGGTCGTCGGCATCGATGGTTCACGATCCGCGGTTCGGGCCGCGTTATGGGCGGTCGATGAGGCACTGCACCGTGACGTACCGCTGCGCCTAGTCCACGTGGCTCCCCAGCCGGAGTTCCCGGAGTTCGACAACGAGCCAAGCACCGCCGGGATGGCGCTACGGCATGCCGTCCGCGAGATCGGGTCGACGCGAAAGCCAGTGAAGGTTCACGCCGATATCCGGCACGGACGGGTAGCGGACGTGCTGCTGGACGCCTCACGCAACGCCCTCATGTTGTGCGTGGGCGCGATCGGCATCAGCGGTTCCGACACCAGGAAAGTCGGATCCACGGCTGCGGAAGTTCTCCGGTCGGTGCGCTGCCCGGTCGCGGTGATCCGTGATGGCCAGGTACCGGCCGGTGCGGAGCCCTCAGTGGTGGTGGAGGTCGACGAGACCCACGAGTCGGTGGCCTCGTTGGAACTCGCGGCGCACGAGGCACGGCTGCGCCGCGCACCGATGCGCGTCCTGCTGCGCCATCGCCCGATGCCTCTCTTCGGGCATCGGGTCGCCACCTTGGCACGCGGCGACCGTCAGGTGGCGGCCGTCCTGCTGGAGCGACGCCTAGCGCCGATACGGGTGCGGCACTCCGACCTGGACATCCGTGTACTCGATCCAGTGGGCGGCACGCTGGATTACCTGGAACGCCACGGGCATTCCGTACAGCTGGTGGTTCTCGGAGCCGGCGATGCGGCACACGTGCAGGAGTTGGTCGGCCCCAATGGATGCGGCGTGCTGGGCCGGACACACTGTTCGGTGCTCGTTGCCGCGCGTCAGCGGCTGCTGTAGACAGCACCATCGGGTGATGCCCACCACGCGTGATGCCTTCGTATGGGGTACCTCGCTACTCGCGTCATCGGGACCGTGTCGGATCAGGATCGTTGTGTACCGCTTTTACACAACGAAACCGAGCCACACATCCCGTGCCGGGAGGAGTCGAAATGATTACGCGAACTGCCCCGTACAGCGTCTCGCCGGACGTCAGCCTGCTCATCCTGGTTGAGGCCGGCCCTGCACACGACCTTCGTGAGCATCCGGGTGCAATCAACTCGGCCACACCGATTTTCGAGGCCATTCGGGTGGCCGGGCACACGGTTGCACCCCTTCACGCCAACGCCGCGGGTGTACCGCCCGAGCTGCGGTCCATCTTCGTGGTCACCGCGCCTGCCTGCCCCGAGTTCGAGCGGCTCGCCGAACATCTGCGGGCCCTTCCCGGTGTTGCCGCGACCTATCTGGAATGTGATGACGCCCGCCCGGGGCCTGCCACCGTCAGTGCCATCCCGGTATCGATCGGCGCCCAGCGCCGGGCACTGATCCGCCGTGTCACCCACCGCGGCGTCGGTGCGCTGGGCGCACGCCGGCTGGCCGGCTAATAGACACCCAGTGGGGGCGGTGCGCTGTCGCACCGCCCCCACTGGCTTAGGTGACCCGTTACTGGATACCCGCATTGGGCGGGGCGATATGCGTCCGCCCCTCGGGTTCCACCACCATTACTCCGGGGATATCCACCAGCGCAGCGGCATTCGCGATATCACCGGATACCACGCCGATCTCGCGGTGCACCTGCATACCGGCCATGCCGGCGGCCCGCAACGCGGCCACCGTGCCGTCGAAATCACGCTCTTCGATCGTCACGGTGACCCGCTGCGCCGTCACTGTGGGGCCTGTACTAGCCCGGCACCCACATCCACGGCCGGAACGTTGAGCGGTGTCGCGTGCTGCAACAGCACCGCCCAGAGCTGCCGGCCGGTGAGCCCCGTGGCCTCGCACCAGAGCGCCGCGATACCGGACACATGGGGCGTGGCCATGCTGGTTCCGCTGATCGAGTTGTAGCGCTTCGGCATCGGCCACGAGGAGTACACATCGACACCCGGTCCGGCGAGGTCGATGCGGCCGGCCGCCTTCGTCTTGGTGCTCGAACGCGCCGAGAACCAGCCCGGGTTCAAGGACGAATCCACCGCGGCGATGGCCATGATCGACCGGCTGTTCGCGGGCACGCCGACGAAGCCGTAGTTTCCGATCCTGCGGTTGGCGTTGTTCCCCGCCGCGGCGATGATCAGCGAACCGCGGTCCAGCGCACGCTGACCCACCGTCTCATAGGCGAGGGACGTCTTATCGACGTTGGCGCCCAACGACATCGAGATGACGGCGCAGTTGTTGGCCACCGCCCAGTTGATGCCCGCGAGAATACCGCCGTCGGCCCCCGACCCGGCGTTACTCAGCACCTTGCCCGCGAAGATCTCGGCCTCGGTCGCTGCTCCATAACGACGACTCCCCCGCGGAGAGCGCGGTCCACACGAGGTACCGATGCAGTGTGTGCCGTGCCCATGCCCATCGTCGGCGCTCTCGCCGTCGATGAACGACTGCATGGTCACGTGACGCTTCTTGAAGTCCGGATGTGCGGCGTCGAAGCCCGTGTCCAGCACCGCCACCCGAACCCCGCGGCCGGTCTTTGAACTCGTGTCTGTTCTCGTGGCCTGCAGACCCCACGTCGACGAGTCATTATCGGCGTAGGCAGCGGCGAGCTCTTCGACGGTCGCGGTGTCGGCCTGCAACCGCGCGAAGAGGTCGGAGACACCATGCTGGTAGCCGCTGAGGTATTCGGCGGAGGTGACCGTAAGTGCGTGATGGATCAGCTCCGGTTCCACCGATAACACCGTGCCGCCGGCCGACGCCGCGGCCTGAAGCGCCATGGTCTGCTCCGGGTCGGAATCCACGACGGCCAGACCGAGCTCGTCGAACACCGTGGCATCGGCGTCGACGACGGCGCTGATATCCATCGCTTGATTCTCAAAATCGCGGCTGTGTGCGATGTTCGAGATCCCCGCGATACCTGCGAGGGTGGTGACGTTGTTTCCGCGCGCCGTTGCCGGTGCGAAGACAACCACTTGTCTTCCTGTGTAGATCTGCGGGTCGGTGTTAGTCATTTCCAGGTCCGTCCTTTCCTGACGTACGTGATGGGAAGCCGCAGACGCCCAACGGCAGATAGACGCACTAGCTCGGCTACCAGCAATGGTCGGCAGCGTCGCGCGATTTCGAACGAGTGATCCACTACCTGCATTTGGGCGCGGTCTGTGCCGCCCCGGCGAGGCCGCAGCGCGTCATCTCATCGCCCGCCAGGAACGAAGTAGCCCGCTACTCGTGCGGGTACCGGCCCGCGAGCCCTACCGTTTCAGCAGACCCATCACCCAAGGGAGCCGATCATGACAACGCTTGAACGACAAGCAATCCGGCAGCCGTCACCGATACCCACGACCAAGGTTGCGGCCAGTGGCACCGCCGGCGCCATCTCGGTCGTGCTGGTCTTCGTCCTCGGCAAGTTCAATGTCGAGATACCCGGAGACGTCGGCTCGGCCATCACCGTCCTCTTCTCCGTCGCATCCGGGTACTTGGTGCACGAACGCACCGTTCTGCAGCCACCGGATTCGGAGAACACCACGGACGAATGAACCACCGCGGGCAGTGGGCAGCCGCCTATTCCTGCGGGTTCGCCAGGTCGCTCCACACGATCTTGGCAAGCTGATCACGGTCTGCGACATCGAGTTTGATGCACGCTCGGTAGATGTGGCCTTCGATGGTCCGCACCGACAGCGTGAGGCGCTCGGCGATCTCGCGGTTGCACAACCCCTCCCCGATGAGCGCCGCGATCTCACGTTCACGTGCGGTGACCGGCAGCGGGCGCGCGGCGGCCCGGATCGCGGGCGTGGCCGCACCACCGCATTGACCTGCGATCCGCAGTGCACGCGCAGCGGATTCGGCGCTCTTGCTCCGGTCTCCATCGCGACCGCGTAACGCCACCGCCTGTGCTGCGGCATCCGCGGCCGAGAGCAGCAGGCCCGCGTTCTCGAACTCACCACTCACCACATCCAGCGCCGTGGCATCGGAGGCACCGACGGCGACTGCGTGCCACGCATACAGCTGCACCAGCGGACCATGCACGCGTGGGACGAGCGACCCGAGGCGGCGACCCACGGTCCGGTCACCGAACCGCGCCGCATGGTGCAGAGCCTCGGCCTCCACCGCGTATTGGCCCGCGGTGTGTGCGGCGTCGGCCGCGCGCCGGGCGATGTCGACCGCCGATCGGTCTGCACCGCGCGCGGCGGCAAGCCAGGATTTCGCGATCAGCAGCTGGGGGTCGTGCAGTGCGACGAACTGTCCTGAGTGTTCTCCGGATTCGGTCAGCACGCGCTCGGCATCTTCGACCTTGCCGAGTGCGGCGTAGGCGCGGGCCAGCAATAGCCGTGCGGGCAGCTGCCAGGGCAGTGGCTTCTCGGCATTGAGCGCGGCCAGCGCCTGTTCGATGGACGATATCGCCGTCGGGAAGGCGCCGCGGTGCACGGCAACCAGGCCGGCCATGATGCGCGCTATTGCCCACGCCAGAAACTGTCCGGCCGAGGAGAATTCGGTGTATTCCGTGACCCGGCGGTCGGCCAGCCGGAGCTGCCCCGTGTAGACGAGTGCCAGTACGTCGCAGTAACGCACCATCACCGCGATCATGCCGTCGGTGGATCTTTTCTGCGCGCGGCACCTCGCGGCGATCGGCTCGAACTCGTCGCCGCGGCCAGCGACGGGCAGCGCGAGCCCGATACCGAACGCCGCGAATTCCACCGCCTGCCGGGGAGCCTCCGGATCCGACAGCACCAGCGTCGCCGCCGCCAGCCCCTCGTCGAACTGGTTCTCGTGCACGGCCAACGCCGCCCCCGTCGCGTCGACGACCAGTTTCAGCGCGGGATGCTGCACCCGTTCACGCAGCAGTGCCATCAGCTCGTGTGCACGCCGCACATCGCCCATCGACCAGAACGCGATGGACACCAGCGGAAGGCCCCACAGGACCAGCGAGAGTTCATCGAGCTGGTCCGGATCGAACTCCGCGAGCACCTGCTCGGCTTCCTCGGGCCGACCCTGCCACAGCAGAGCGCGCGAGAGCACCTCGGCCGCGCGCAGCCCTCCGTCACGTTCCACCGCGCAGCGCGCCAGATGCTCACCCACCGGCAGGTTGGACAGATACACCGCGTCCTTCGCGGCGGAGACCAGGAGGGCCGGGTCGGTGGCCTCGTCGCTGCCGACCGACAACTGCGCAAGCCGGATGCGCTTGGCAGCCGAGTCGATGTCACGCTCCCGGAGTGCCCGCACCAGCTGACCGCGCAGACGCCGGGCCGATGCGGTGCCCACTCTGCGCCGGATCACCTCGCCCAGCATGGGATGGCTGAACCGCACATTCATCCGCCGGCCGTCGGCTTCGACACGGACGAAGCCGCTGAGCTCGGCACCATCCAGAGCATCGCCACCGGCGATCTCGCACAATGTGTCGAGATTGAGCGGTTCACACAAGGACAGTAGTTTCAGCACGTTGAGTACGTCGCCATCCAACTGTTCAAGGCGATCTCCGAGCAGTGCGGCCAGCCCCGACGGGACAACCGTGTTACCGCGCAGTTGCCACACGCCGTTGACGGCGGTGAGGGATCCGGCCTCGACGGCCCCTTCCACCAGATGTCGCAGGAACAGCGGATTTCCACCGGATGACTCCCACATCACGTCGGCGCTCAGCCCTTCGAGGGCTCCGCCGAGCACCGATTCCACGAGGGCGACACTCTGCTGCTTGGTGAACGCCTCGAGTTCGAACCGGCGCAGGTAATCGTCTTTCCACAATGCGGTGACCGCATCCGGAACGGGCTCGCCGCTACGCACGGTGGCCACCAGCCGGCCCGCATGGCCGACCGCGATCTGATGCAGCAGAGTCGCCGACAGATCATCCAGCAGATGAGCATCGTCGATCCCGATGATCGGATGTGGCGTCGCGACAATGGATTCCCGCGCCGCAGCAATGAGCGCAGCCGGGTCACGCGATCCGGTTGTCTGTATCCAGTGAGCGAACACGCCCAGCGGAATGTTCCGCGACGACTCGGTGCACGCCACCCAGCGAACCTGGCATTCCAGCGAGTCGGTGACCGTGCGCGCGAGGGTGGTCTTGCCCACTCCCGCCGACCCGACCAGCACCACACCGCACGACAGGCTGTCCGACAGCGTCGCGCGGACGGCCTCGAATTCGTTTGGGCGGTCGAGCAACTGCCAGCTCCCCGACATGGAGAAAGAGTTTAGATCGCGACGGCGGTTTGCGTGGGCCAGTCCGGGGGCCGGTTTCTCCGGTGCGGCTGGTTTGGTGATCGCACGTGTCATCGCAACCATCTCAGTCCGGTAGATCCTGAACCCCGGCCGGCTCCATCCGCGACACACCGTTCTTCTCATGCCGAAAGTTGCTGGAGGCCTCGTAAACCCGAAGTTTCAACCTGTTGATCGACCCCAATGGCCGATGCGCGGCCAAGGCGCGCCATGAATTGAAGGACAGTACGTCGTCGCCGAACACCCGCCTCTTGTCACCATATGAATCTTGCACGGGGAAGACGATTTTGGCGATCCCCCGGTGCGGGGAGTCCCCTTCCGGCCACGCGACGGTGGCATCCTCCAGGGGCATGGTCTTCTCGTCGGTGCACAGTTGCGCCCTCAGTTCGTACTCAGCACTGTTGTGCCGGAAGAACTCTGATACCAGGTGGCGGAACTCGTCGTCGGCGATGTCGTCCGGCAGAAGTACCCCTTCGAGGTCCCGCACGGACTTCGACAGCGGTACGTAACTGAGCTTGGCCACATAGTCTCCGTACCGCAGCGGCGCCGAGGAGTAGAACGTGTCACCGAGGATGTGGGTGTTGGGCCGAACGAACACGGCCACCGATTCCGGCAGTGAGAGTCCCACGCGTGGAAGAAGTTTCGCCACCCCGCCCAGAAGGTTGCTGCCCAGCCTCAGCGCGGTGTCCGGCAGCCGCGCCAGCAACCAGGCCGTGGGCATCCCCCGCCGTAGATATGCTTTCGCGTCGGCGAAGAGGAACTCGCGGTGGGTGACCAACACGAAATCCTGGGTGGTGGCCTCGTCATCGGGCAGAGTCCGCGAACCTGCCACACCCAGGACCTTGATGCCCAGGCCCCGCACGCCCCGGATCCGGTCGCTGCGCAGCAGACCGGACGTGGTGGACAACCTGGAGATGATCGGATAACTACCGGGAGTTGCGAACATGCCTTGGCGTAGGTGCGGCGGTAGATCCGGATAGACCGTCAGCTCACCGCGCAAGATGCCGTGGCTCTTCGCATGCGCATCACGGACGGCATGCCGATACTTCCGGAAGGCCCGCTGGTTGTTCGTGTGCAGCACCTTGACGATTTTGTCGATGGCTTCCTCCTCACCGGGAGGTGCCACGTCCATGTTCTCGTTGTACCGAAGGTAGGTACGCGTCGCTTCGAGCGATTCATCAGTGGCGCCCATCGCGGTCCAATCCTCCCGTATTAGTGGTCCGGGACGGTCGATATCCATCGGACACGGTGACGTTCTCAGTGTCGTGAATGCCGGAGGTGCCGCGCATGAGTACACGACTACTCAATCCTGCGCTGCGGCCGGCCCCGATGTGCGTGAATTGACGAGGTATTCCCGGTGCGATCGGAAATCCGATTTCGTGGGGATCGAGTAGCGCAATACTCACGTTCTGACTCGTCAGAATTTGTCAGCATTACGGTATGGCGAAAAAGAGTGGACCCGCCACATCAGCCACCACATTGGCCTCGTGGCTCGCAACACGAATTGATCGGTCGGTCGGGTGGTCACGCCTGCCCACGGCATTCGGCATCGCAGTACTCATCGGGCTCCGTAACGCGCTGCGCGCCGACAATCTGTTCGATACGGGGCGGGCGCCGGGTGGATCACCGCCACCGGAGAACGCCGCGTACCGCGCTGCCCGGACGTTGGACGGCACCTACAACAACCTCGAACACCCCCTGATGGGGTCGGTGGGCAGCAGGTTTGGGCGTAACGCGCCCCTTGCCCAAACCTTCCCCGAGTCCTCCGAACAACTCCTGGACCCGAACCCGCGGCTGATCAGCCGCAGGCTGCTGACCCGCGACGAGTTCATCCCGGCGACGACGCTGAACGTGCTGGCCGCGGCATGGATCCAATTCGAGGTCCACGACTGGTTCAGCCATAACACCGTCGAAGCCGAGCCATGGACGGTTCCGCTCGACGGGAACGATCCGTGGCCACAACGGCCGATGCAGATACGCCGCACCGCACCCGACCCATGCCCCGATGCGTCCGGCCCCCCGACGTTCGTCACGCAGGACACCCATTGGTGGGACGGATCGCAGGTCTACGGTGGCACCCGCGCCATCGCCGATGCACTGCGTACCGGCGCCGGGGGCACGCTACGGCTGGACGGGCAAGGCCTGCCGCCTGCTGATGTCGAGGCGCTGGCCAGCACATCAGAGACGGCCGTGAACTTCTGGGTCGGCCTGGCCATCCTGCATTCGCTGTTCATGCGGGAACATAACGCGATCTGCGAGCATCTGGCTGCCTGTCATCCGGAAATGTCCGACCAGGAGCTGTACGACAAGGCCCGCCTAGTCAACACAGCGCTGATGGCGAAAATCCACACGATCGACTGGACTCCCGCCATAATCGGGCACCCCACCACGGTATTCGCGATGAACTCCAACTGGTCCGGCATTCTGGGCGAGCGCCTAGGCAACCTATTTCGGCGCCAGCCACATAACGCTCTGCTGCGCGGTATACCCGGCTCCCCCACAAGTCTGCATAACGTGCCATATTCGCTGACCGAAGAATTTGTCGCGGTGTACCGCATGCACCCGCTAATTCCCGATCGTTTCGTGCTGCGGTCGGCCTCCGATGATTCCGTGATCGCCGAACACGAATTGCCGGATCTGGCCGTACAACATGTGCGAACCCGCTTCAGCGAGACGTCGATAGAGAACATCATTTATTCGTTCGGCCGTGCCAATCCGGGCGCGCTGACTCTGCATAACTTCCCGCGTCATCTGCAACGTCTGGAGCGGCCGGACGGATCCATTCTGGACCTCGCCGCCATCGACGTTCTTCGGGTCCGTGAACGGGGCGTGCCCCGTTACAACGAGTTCCGGCGGATGCTGCGGCTGCGGCCGGTGTCTTCGTTCGGCGAGCTCACCGACGACCCCGTGGTGGCTAAGGAGCTCGCGGCCATATACGGCGATGTCGAGCGAGTGGATCTGATGGTCGGGCTGTACGCGGAGCCCAAACCGAAGGGATTTGGGTTCAGCGACACCGCTTTTCGGATCTTCGTGCTGATGGCGTCCCGCCGGTTGGAGAGCGACAGATTCTTCACGTCCGACTTCCGGCCCGAGATCTACACCCCAGAAGGCATCGCGTGGGTCAGGGACAACTCGATGCGGTCGGTGCTGCTCCGTCACTTCCCATCCCTGGATGCCGCCCTGGACGGCGTGGCGAATCCTTTCGCACCGTGGACGCCCGCGTGGGCCAGCGGATCGACCAAGTAGGCGAATACTCATGACCGACAAGGACGTTTGGGTTCACAATCGTCAGATGAGTTCCACCGGATTCATGCCTTCGGTGTGCGATGACTAGCCCCGTGCCACGCGGACCCAAGCGGCCATCGGTCATCAGCCCGATGGTCCTGGCCGATCCGCAGACGGCACTGCCGGCCGAGGCCAACGCCTTGGTCACCGACGATGACGACCGCAGGATGGTGCTGATCGAGCTTCTCGTCGGCGCGGGTGTCGACCCCGATGACGTGCGCGACCAATTCCTGCATATGTTCCATCGGGTACTGCGCGACGAGCCGCCCACACCAACGCCCGTCGGCCGCCACTATGTGCGGTGCATGCTCACCCCCGACGAAATCCAGCGCCTGGTCCGTGGTGGGGCCAAGTCCCCTACCGCCAAGAGCGCACAACAAGCGCTGCAGCTGATCCGGCGGGTGTGGCCGGATCTGGTGGTGGAGGCGCATCTGGACCGCTCACTCACCACGATCAAGGCCGATGCGGCGATCCGCACCTATGGCTCCGGCGGGACCGGAGTCGTTTGGGCCGTGCTGGATTCGGGAATCGATGCCGAGCATCCCCATTTCGCCGCCAACGGCACCCTCACCGCGGATTCCGTGATGCCGCTGCACAAAGATTTCACGCTTTCCCCGGAGGCCTCGAAGGGGCCGCTCGTCGATGTCTACGGACACGGCACCCATGTGGCAGGCATCATCGCGGGCGAATCCCCCACCGACCCGAAGCTCATCCGGATCGCATCCACTCAACCAACTGCCGAGGGGTTGCCGGAATGGGTCCCGCGAGTGTTGGCGCAGGGGTCGCGGCTGTCCGGGGTGGCGCCGCACGCCAACCTGGTGAGTCTCAAGGTCCTCGACGACGACGGCAAGACCCTGTCGAGCGTGCTCATCGACGCCCTCAACTACGTACGCGAGATCAACAGCTACGGCAACGATCTACAGATCCACGGCGTGAATCTGTCGCTGGGATGCGGATGGATGCCAAGGGATTACGCGGCGGGCCAGAGCCCGCTGTGCCGCGAGCTCGATCTGCTCACCGGGTCAGGGGTGGTCTGCGTCGTGAGTGCCGGAAACCTCGGGGCCGGCACCGCGGCGGCCGGTGTGGGCGCCGCGATCATGGGAACGACAGCCGATGTCTACGGTCAGCTCTCCACCATCACCGACCCCGGCAATGCTGCCACCGCCATCACCGTCGGCTCGGTCCACCGGTACCGGCCGCATACCAGCGGTGTCACCTTCGACTCCTCCAAGGGGCCCACTCTCGATGGCCGACGCAAACCCGACCTGGTGGCCCCTGGTGAGCGGATCACCTCTGCGGCAACCGGTCTCATGGCCAAGGGCATTGACCTGTTGAAGGACGACGGCACCGAGGGTGCCGCCAACTACATCGAAGACAGCGGGACCTCGATGGCCGCCGCACATGTGTCGGGTGCGATCGCCGCGTTCTTGTCGGCGCGCACGGAGTTCGTGGGTAAACCACAAGAGGTCAAGGACATCTTCCTGAAGTCGGCCGTCGACTTGGGGCGCCACGAGTTCTTTCAGGGCGCGGGGCTTGTCGACCTGATGCGTGCACTATCCAACACCTAGAGACAAGCGAGTACATCATGACAACGATCAAAGGATTGCCCTACTACGAACCGGATTTCAACGCGGACGGCTCACTCAACGACGCCACCGGTGACGGCGATGGCGGTCTGCCGGCCGCAGTCGCAGCCGGTGGTATCACCGATCTGTTCCTGATGTCACACGGATGGAACAACAGTGTGGCTTCCGCGCGCCAGCTCTACACCGCGATGTTCTCGTTGATCGCCGATCAGCTCGGCGGCGATACCGACGGTGTGGCCGTCGCGGGAATCAACTGGCCGTCGGTGCTGCTGCCCGACGACAGCCCCGATAGCGCGCCGCCCGTACCTTCCACGGGCGCGGAGCTGGCCGCGGCGCTCACGCCACGCTTCCCCGGCCAGGCCGCGCAACTGAAAAAGATGGGCGAGCTGCTCGACGAGAAACCGCAGCAGTCCGCCAAGCTCATCGAGTTCCACACCTTGGCCGCCGGACTGGTCACCACCCCCGCCCAGTCACAGGAAGACAGCGGCGAGTCCGACATCGTGAAGGGCGATCCGCTCGCGGTGTTCGGGCAAGCCTCTGCCATGGCACCGAAATCGACGAGTGCCGCACAGGGACTTGGCAATCCCTTCGCCGCGCTGTGGTCGGGGGCTCGCGAGATTCTGCGCACGATGAGCTATTACGAGATGAAGAACCGGGCCGGAGTTGTCGGCCAGCGCGGCCTCGGTCCGCTGCTGGCCGCACTGTCAGGCCCCGACGGCCCGCCCCGTATTCACCTCATCGGACACAGTTTCGGGGCGCGACTGGTCTCCTACGCGCTGGCAGGGCTTCCGACAACCGGCACCAGCCCCGTCAAGTCGCTCACCCTGATCCAGGGCGCCTTCTCCCACTTCACCTTCAACCGCAAGCTGCTCTTCGACCCGGGCCGCGGACCCGGCGGCCTCGCCGGGCTCGAAGAGCGTGTGGACGGGCCGCTGCTGTCGACATACACCGCCGCCGATCGCGCGGTCGGCTGGTGGTACCCGGCGGCCAGCATGCTTGCTCGGCAGGACAGCCAAGCCGGACAGGACCCCTGGTTCCGCTGGGGGGCAATGGGTCACGACGGGTACCAGCAGGACCCGGCCGCGACGCCACTCGAGCTTGCCGAGGCCGGTAAGCCGTACGACTTCCAGCGCGGGCATTTCTACCGGCTTGACGCCAACAAGGTCATCGACGACGCCAGCCAATCCCAGTTCAGCGGTGCGCACAGCGATATCAAGCATCCGGAGGTGGCGTGGGCTATCGTCTCCGCCGCGCGCGCCTCTCAGAACTGAACACGAAAACTGCTCCCGCAGTGTGAGATCGAGTACCCCACTACGCATGAATCAAGCTCCGGTACCGAACAGGATGAACACGTCCTAGCTCGAACTCACACCCTATGCAGGGAGACAAAAATGGCCACCGCAGTCAAGTCGACGAATCACAAGCCGTCCGAAACCGAGTACGAAATTTCAGGGGCCGCGGGTGCGGCCGCTGTCACCGAACACGAATTGCCGTCGGCACAAGCGAGTAACGCCGACACCGAAACCACCAACGCCGCAACACAAGCACACGGTGAATCCACAGTCAGTGAACTGGGTTCGGTCGACGGGTTGAGCACCGACGAGTCGGAACTCGCACCACTGGACGCCATTCTGGGCAGTTATCCCGAGTTGGCCAACAGCGCCGAGGTAATCATCGGTACCGATGATCGCGTTCGGGTCGGCAACACCACCACGTTCCCCTGGCGTGCGATCTGCCACCTGATCATCACCTCCGCCAACAACCGCACCTATGTCGGAACGGGCTGGCTGATCGCTCCCCGCACCGTGATGACGGCCGGACACTGCGTCTACATGCATGCCGATGGCGGCTGGGTGCGCTCGATCCAGGTGATCCCCGGGCGCAATGCCGGTGTCCGCCCGTTCGGCACTCACGTAGGTACCGCCTTCCGCAGTGTCACCGGCTGGACCCAGAATCAGAATCGCGACAACGACTATGGCGCCATCATCCTGCCGTCGTCGTCACGTCCGGGCGATCAGACGGGATACTTCGGTTTCGCCACCCGCAATGACGATTTCCTGAAGGCCGCCGCGCTGAACCTGTCCGGGTATCCCGGCGAGAAGAACGGCGAGCAGTGGTTCATGGCGCAACGCACCAAGTCAGTCTCCGACCGCGTCATCACCTACGACATCGACACCACGGGCGGTCAGAGCGGTTCACCGGTGTGGGTGTTGCAGAACGGCAACCGTTACGGCGTCGGCATTCACACCAACGGCGCCAACTCGGGCAACTCGGCCACCCGGATCAACAGTGCCGTCTTCAACAACATGTCGACGTGGAAGAGTGGCGGTATGTGACAAGGCTTTTCAGGTAATCAGAGAATCCGGACACAGGAGGATACGTGGTCGGCATCTCGTTTCGAGACTCCGCCGGGCGTCCGATGGCCGGTGCTGTGATCAGCATCGACTCGGCGCCCGGCGAGGTCCACGATATTGCCATGGTGGCCGACGATTGGGGCGAGGTGGTCATCTCCGCACCGGTGGTCGGTGACTATCGATTTCTTGTGTCGCACACCGGGAAGACCTTTCATGCCACGGCCCATATCGCCGAGGGACAAGATCAGCTGACGGTGACCGCCGGCTAGACCGTCCCGGCGCCGATCAGTACGACGTCTCGCGCGATGTCGCACGCGTGGCCGGGTAACAACCGTGCAGGCCGCTGATGAGACGATGCGCCTCGTCAAGTTCCTTGCGCATGGCACGCAAGCGCCGATGATGGCGTGGGGCAGCAAGATTCGCGTGGCGGTCGATCTGCCGCTCGGCCTTGTCGATCTGTTGCGACACATAGTCCACGTGCTCATACAGCGACCGCAGCAGGACCCGAGCCTGCGCCACCGCCGCGTCTTCCGCCATGCGGGCATGGTCGCACCATTTCCGTAACTGTTCGCGCCGGCGCGGGGCAGATCGGGAAATGAACCACAACAGATGTAGTGCCTCCTTGGCGAACCATCCACCGGGCCATTGACTTCGTAATAGTTTCGATACTACTTTCGTAATAGTTTCGTAGGTGCGGAGAGGAGGCACGGTCATGGCACGTTTCTTCCGTCATGGCGAGCTGCCACTCGTGCTCCTGGCGCTGCTGGCGCAGCGGCCCATGCACGGCTACGAACTGATGTCCGAACTATCACGACTCTTCGGCGCCGGTGGCTACCAACCATCGCCCGGCACCGTGTATCCCGCAGTCGAAGCACTGGCCGCCGAAGGCCTCCTGACCGGCCAGACACGCGAGGGCCGGACGGTGTACCGCACGTCGGCCGAGGGCGAGCGGGCACTGACCAGCAGAGCCGACGTGCTGGCGGGCGTGGAACTGCGCACCGGCGCACGGTTCGGCCGCGGCGACTCATTCGAGAAGATCCTCGCTCGGTTCTCCGCGCGGATCATGCCGTCGGCGGGCCGGGTAGATCCCGCCGCGGTGGAAAAGATCCTCGACCAGGCCGCCCTGGAGATTACTGGCCTTGCCCGAGTTGACGATCGCAGGAGAGGAGCCAAGCAGTGAGCGATGACGCCTTTGAACGAGCAGTGGAACGTGCCGAACGCCGGGCCGACGAGGAGCAGCGACGGCTCGATCGAAAACGCCGGGCATGGATCGGACAGATGAATCGAACTGCCTTCCGGATCCACGCCAGCACCTATGTCGCTGTGCAGGTCCTGCTCGTCGCCATCTGGGCGCTTACCTGGCAGTTCGACCATGGCACGGCATACCCCTGGTTCATCTACCCGCTGTTGGGCTGGGGAATCGCCCTCATCGCGCACTACGTCGTCGCCAGCTCCATCTGGCGTCATCGTCCCGACACCGATCCCGAGCCCTGGCCCACCGAGGGCGTCAACCGAGCTAACCGTGAAACACCCACTCAGGAGCCGCAATGAACACACCCATTGGCCAAGCCACCCGGCCCATCAAGACAAGGCGCATCACGTTCCGGTATCCAACCGGTTCACTGAATCGCCACTACGTACAGGGCGATCTGGTGATGAGCCACATCATCGCGATGCTCTCCGCGGTATTCCCCGAAGGGGAGGACTACTTCATCCGGTCCGTCAAACACTTCTCCGACCAGATCACCGATCCCGCGCTGAAAAAGCAGGTGGCCGGGTTCATCGGCCAGGAGGTGACACATGGGCGCGAGCATCGCGAACTCAACGAGCGACTGCAGCAGATGGGTTATCCCACGGGCATCGTCGACCGGCTGACCAAGCGAGGGATGAGTCTCTACACGCGATACCTGCCGCCTCGCTTCAACCTCGCCATGACAGCGGCCCTGGAGCATTACACCGCAACGCTCGCCGAGACCCTGCTGACCGATCAGCGTGCCCAAGATCTGCTGGGCGAGGGCGAGGTCCGCTCGATGCTCCTCTGGCATGCGCTGGAGGAGTCCGAACATCGCGCCGTGGCCTTCGACGTCTATCGATCAGTCGGGGGCACCGAACGCATGCGCACGTGGGCCATGCGACTGATCACGACGGTGTTCCTCTGTGGGACGCTCCTGGACACCCTGATGTCACTGCTTCTCGACAGAGCGACGTACAACCCCCTCAGGTTGTTCAGAAGCCTTACCGAGCTGCGGCATTCACCCTTCGTGACCCGGGACGTACTCGACCGCGTCCGGGCCTACAACCGCCCCGGTTTCCACCCGGACGAATTCGACAACACCGACCTCGTCGAACGCTGGAACACCGAACTCTTCGGCGAGCAGGGTCAGCTGGCCGGCCATCTGCGCTGAGCCGATACCCCAGGCGCGATCTGCGCATCCCCCTTGAAAAAACCTCAGGCCCCCTCGAAAGGGGGCCTGAGTGCTGTGGCGGGTGCAGGATTCGAACCTGCGTAGGCGTAAGCCGACGGATTTACAGTCCGCTCCCATTGGCCGCTCGGGCAACCCGCCTTATCAGACGATGCAGGATACAACGATAGGGTCGTGCCAACGCAAACCGACTGGATACGGAACATACGAAGACCAGAAAGAGGGAGCAGTCATGGCGGATTCATCATTCGACATCGTGAGCAAGATCGACCGTCAGGAGGTCGACAATGCGCTCAATCAGGCGGCCAAGGAGCTGACCACACGATTCGACTTCCGTGGGACCGACACCACTATCGCCTGGAAAGGTGACGAGACCATCGAGCTGATCAGCTCCACCGAGGAGCGTCTGAAGGCGGCCGTGGACGTCTTCAAGGAAAAGCTGATCCGCCGGGATATCAGCATGAAGGCCTTCGATGCGGGCGACCCGCAGCCCAGCGGCAAGACCTACCGGCTCACCGGGACCCTCAAGCAGGGCATCGACACCGAGAACGCGAAGAAGATCAACAAGATCATCCGCGACGAGGGCCCCAAGGGGGTCAAGTCACAGGTGCAGGGCGAAGAGATCCGCGTATCGAGCAAGAAGCGCGATGATCTGCAGGCCGTCCAGGCACTGCTGAAGGGCTCGGACCTGGATATTGCCTTGCAGTTCGTGAACTACCGGTAAGACGATGGTCCGGTGATCCCCGTTGTCTCGCCATCGCACCTGATTGGCTTCGCGCTCGTCGCGTACGCCCTCATCGTGATTCCGGGGCCGAGCGTGCTGTTTTCCGTTGGCCGCTCGCTCAGCCTGGGCCGCCGCGCCGGCCTGCTGAGCGTGCTGGGCAATACGGCGGGCACCGCGGTGTTCGTGGCGCCGGCGACGGCCGGACTGGGCGCCCTGCTGACCGCCTCCTCCTGGGCGCTGACGGCGGTGAAGCTGGTTGGCGCGGCTTATCTGATCTACCTTGGCGTACAGGCGATTCGGAACCGCAAGTCGCTTAACGAGGCATTGAACGCAGAACGGCCCGCGGCGGGACAACGACACGTCTTCCGGCAGGGCTTCATCGTCGGCCTGACCAACCCGAAGACGGCGCTGTTCTTCGCCGCGGTGCTGCCGCAGTTCGCCGATCCTGCCGCGGGCTCGGTGCCGACCCAGATCTTCCTCTTCGGCATCGTGTTTATCGCGATAGCTCTTGTCTCGGACAGCCTGTGGGCACTGCTGGCCAGCACCGCGCGCAATTGGTTCGCCCGTTCACCCAGGCGACTGGAGGCAATGGGCGGTGCGGGCGGCTTCATGATCGTTGGTCTGGGGGCCGGGGTGGCGATCTCAGGTACCCACGCCTAGCGAGCCTCTGCAGAGGCGGTCAGCAGCCCAGCCAGCAGTGCACGATCGGGCCGGTACGGGGTGTTGAAACCCAACCGGTGCACCAGATCGCCGTAGCGGTCCCGCAATTGGCGCGCGCCCTGCGCGGGGTCGGTCACGGTGATCGCCGCGGTATCGACGAACTCGTCGTCGATCAGATCGGTCATCGCATCCCATTCGCCCTGTTTGGACAGCTCTTTGAGTTTCGGGCCAACCTCTGAGCGCCCGTGCAGTTCCAGGATCGGCCAGTAGGCGGGTGTGGACCCATAGAAGGCGAGCTGCTTGCGCACCGCCGCCCGCGCACTCGCCAGCTCGGTGTCGTCGCGCCCGATGATGATCATCGGCGAGTGGTGGATCTGAATGTCGGCGAGCGTCTTTCCGGACTTCTGCGCGCCACGCGCCAGCGTCGGCACGGTGATCTGCGCGAGGTAGTCGGGTGTACAGAACGGGTGCGACAGAAATCCGTCGGCCACCTCGCCCGCAACCTCGGTCATCCCGCTACCGACACCGGCCAACCAGATCGGTGGCGGGCCAAAGGCGCTCACCTCGGCGGGATCGGGCATGAACATCGGCGTCATGAGGGTGTTCTGGTAGAACTCGCCGCGATAGTCCAGCCGCCCACGTTCCTGCCACGACTGCCAGATGGCGCGTACGGCCAGCACCATGTCACGCATCCTCGCCGCGGGACTGCTCCATGGCATGCCGAACCTACGGGTGATGTGCGGTTTGATCTGCGTGCCGAGCCCGAGGATGAATCGGCCGCCCGAGTACGCCTGCAGATCCCAGCCAATATTGGCCAACAGCATCGGATTTCGCGCGAACGCGACCGCGATGGAGGTCCCCAGGGTGACATCCTTCGTGTGCTCGGCGGCCAGCAGCAGCGGCAGAAACGGGTCGTGCGCGCCCTCGAATGTCCAGATACCCGCGTATCCGGCCCCCTCGGCTTCGGCGGCATCGGCGGCCATGGTGGTCAGCCCGGTCGTGAGCGTCACATCGATCAACACCGCACTCATATTGCCGAAGTCCATATTCGCGGCGCATCGGGCCCATACCCTGGCGGGCATGGCAGCACTTCGTGAACCACAAGTCGTCGTCCTCGGGGGCGGATCCTGGGGCACCACGGTGGCCTCGATTGTGGCGCGCCGCAGTCCCACCCTGCAGTGGGCCCGTTCCCCGGAGACAGTGGCGGATATCAATGAACGGCACCGCAATTCGCGATATCTGAGCGACGAGGTCGAGCTGACCGAGAGCCTGCGCGCCACCTCGGATCTGCACGAGGCCATCGAGCAGGCCGACGTGGTGATCATGGGCGTTCCCTCGCACAGCTTCCGCGAGGTGCTCACCGAGATCGGGCAATCCTTGCGTCCGTGGGTGCCGATCGTGTCGCTGGTCAAGGGCCTCGAGCAGGGCTCGCGGATGCGGATGTCGCAGATCATCGAGGAAGTGCTGCCCGGACACCCGGCGGGCATCCTGGCCGGGCCCAACATCGCCAAGGAGGTGGCGCGCGGGTACGCGGCCGCTGGTGTGGTCGCGATGCCCGATCAGCATCAGGCAGCGCGTCTGGGCGAGCTGTTCCGCACGTCACGGTTCCGCGTGTACAGCACCAACGACGTGGTGGGTGTGGAGATGGCGGGCGCACTCAAGAACGTCTTCGCCATCGCCAGCGGCATGGGTTACGCGATCGGGATCGGCGAGAACACCCGCGCCATGGTGATCGCGCGGGCACTGCGGGAAATGACCAAACTCGGTGTGGCCATGGGCGGTAACCCCGAGACGTTTCCTGGCCTGGCGGGCCTGGGCGACCTCATCGTCACCTGCACGAGTGCCAGCAGCCGCAACCGGCACGTGGGCGAGGAGATCGGCAAGGGCAAGACCATCGACGAGATCATCGAATCGATGAATCAGGTGGCCGAGGGCGTGAAGGCGTCCTCCGTGGTGATGACCCTCGCCGATGAGTACGGCATCCAGATGCCCATCGCCCGTGAGGTCGACGGAGTGATCAACCACGGCTCCACGGTGGAGCAGGCCTACCGCGGACTCATGGCGGCCACTCCCGGCCACGAGGTGCACGGCACCGGATTCTGATCAGGCGGGCAGGTACTCGGGCTTCACCACATCGCGCAGCTCGGATAGCGCCACCCGGCTCTGCATCGGCCCCTCGGCGTACGCCGCCACCCGGTATGGCTCGAACGAGAACAGCAGCGCATCGCCGTCCAGCGAAAATTCTGTGAAATTCCCTGGCTCCGGAACTGTTCCGGTATCGACGAATTCGGTTCCCACACCGCCGAGCTGCGCGCGCAGATCGGCACGAACCAGCGCAGAGATCTTGGGCAATGCCGTCGCTGGGTCGATCAACAGAGATCCGATGGTGATCGGCTGTTTGGTGACGCGGTCGAAGGCCAGCGTGCGAAACGCGAATCCCGGGTGATAGCCGCCGAGTGACTCACTGATCGAGAACCGCACACTGTCGGAGGGATGCACACCCTTGCCCTGATACGCCTCGAAACTGACCTGGAGCGCCCACGGCTTGCCCTCGGGCGGGGCCCCCGCACGCCCGAGGGACTTGCGGAAATTAGCGCGGATATCCGCCACCAACTCGTCGGTCGCTTTCTGCAGCTCGGGGAAGGACGAATCCCATTGGACGGGGATGAGCAGGTGTTGGGTGGCCTGTGGGGTGACCTCGTCGATGACGCAGCCCTGAGCGGGGTCCCAGCGACCGCCATGTTTGGGGCATGCGGGCTCGCCGGCGGGATCAACGGTCGCGGTGGGGGCCGCGGCGGATGCTGACGCACTGGTGGATTCCGGAGCGGGGGCGTCCGTGGGTGCTTCTCCCCTATCGCAGCCAACAAGGACGATGCCGCACAGGACGGCGATCAGCAGGTTCCCGAGACGCATGCAACCAATCTAACCAGCGGCTAGGTGGTGTAGCTGCCGCCCGGACCGACCACGAAGCCGTTCTGCCAGCGGTTGTTGACACAGGTCAAGGTGCCGCCACCGTCCAAGCCGCAGCTGACCTCGCGGTAGCTCAGGCGATGCCCCGGCGCCAGGGGCTTGAACACATCACCGCCGAGGCCGTAGATCGGCCGGTCGGTGCTGGCGAAACCGGGGGCGTTACTGCCGCTGACGAGGTTCGCTCCATTGGGCGCCCCGGGCAGCGGGCCGCTGCAGCCATAGCTGGCATCGGCGCGCTTGATCATGCAGGAGATCCCACCGGGAATGGTGAAGCCGTATGCCGTGTCCGCCAAGACGCTGTACTCCAGCGGTGACACCGGAGTGAGCCCGTTGACGTTCGGAAGCCCAGACGGGTCAAGAGGATTCGGGGTGTCCGGGTCGGCGGACGCCACGCCCGCCAGCATCAAGGCGGCAATCGCGCTGGTCACAGCGCCAAGGATCGGCAGGGTACGCATCCCGTGACCATATCCAAGATCGCGCGCAATCTCGCGTCTACTGGTCAAAGACAATATCGACGCTGCCGGTGACCGGAACGGCCTGACAGGCCAGCGTCAGCCCCATCGCCAGGTCGGCATCGACCAGGGTGTCGTTGCGAAGCATCCGTACCTCGCCGCGGCGCACCGTGCAGGCACACGCGCTGCAGGCACCCTCGCGGCATGAGTACGGCGCATCGAGGCCCTGGGCGAGCAGCACATCGAGCAGCGGGGTGTTCCTGGGCCACTCGATGGTGACTTGTGTACCGTCGAGTTCCACGGTCGCCTCCGCGGTGTCCCCGCCACCCTGGGGGACCACGATGTCGGCGAACGGGTCGCCGGTCAGCGACTGGTAGAGCTCGACGTGAATGTGGCTGGCCGGCATCCCGACGGCCGACAACGCGGCGCGTGCCCCGTCCATGAACGGCGCCGGGCCACAGATGTAGGTGCCGTACCGGGTGTAGGCCGCGAACAGCTCGGCCATGGCGTCACGGGTGGGCAATCCGCGCTCGGATTCGAGCCAGTGCACCACCCGCAGCCGGTCCGGGAACTCCACCATGATGTCGTCGATCTCGGCACCGAAGATGACGCTCTGCTCATCCCTGTTCGCGTAGAACAAGTAGACCGTTCCGGCACCACCCAGCAGCACCGACTTGGCGATGGACAGCATGGGGGTAATGCCGCTGCCGGCCGCGATCAGCAAGAAGTCGCCGTCCAGCGACCGCGGAACGAAGACCCCGGACGGGGTGAGCACGGTGATGTGATCACCCACGACGACGTTGTCGCACAACCAGTTCGACGCGTATCCGCCGTCCGTGCGTTTGATGGTGACGACGAGGTCGTCATCGAGATGCGGTGAGCTGGACAGCGAGTAGCAGCGGGCCACCGAACCCGTTTGTTCACTGGGGATTTTCAGCGTGAGGAATTGCCCGGGTCGGTACCGGAATGCCTCGACGAGGGCATCGGGCACTTCGAAAACCAGGGAAACCGCATCCCCCGTCTCTCTGATGATCTCGACGACCTCCAGTGAATGAACATGGGGATTGCCAGTCACCTTGGGTGCATCCGGTGTGACGGTGTCTGTCATCGACGGCGCCTAGAGCTCGATACCGAAACGGGCCGCGATCTTCTTGCCCGGCCCGTACTTGCCGAATCCGTAGAACGGCGCCATCAGATCCCCGTAACGCGGGCCGATGATGCGCGGTATCGCGTCGAACACCCGAGCATCGGGACCGATCAACACGCGGGGCCGATTCTTCTCGACACCCCGCAGAATGATCCGCGCCGCCGAGTCCGGCCGGGTGATCGCCGCGAGCTGGAAGCCCTTTCGGACGGTTTCCCGGTCGACTCCCTCCGGGATACCGCGCGCGCTCGAGGCGATATTGGTCTTGATCCCGCCGGGGTGCACACAGGTGACTCCCACGGGGTACTTGGCCGCCCGGATCTCCTGACGCAGCGCCTCGGTGAAGCCACGAACGGCGAATTTCGCTGCGTTATAGGCACTCTGAGATGGAATGCCCATGAATCCAAACACCGACGACACATTGATGATGTGGCCATCGCCCGATTCGATGAGATGCGGCAGGAAGGCCTTGGTGCCGTGCGCAACACCCCAGAAGTTGATGTTCATCAACCAGTCAAAGTCGTCCCATTCCATGTCTTTGACGTCGGCGGACAGTGCCACCCCGGCGTTGTTGAACACCAGGTTGACCTGACCGAACTCGTTCTTGACGTCGGCCGCATGGGCGTACACGGCGGCCCGGTCGGCGACGTCGAGTTCAAAGGGGATGGCGGTCGCGCCGGCCTTCTCGCAACGCCCGGCGGTGTCGGCCACGCCCGCGGTGTCGACATCCGAGAGCGCCAACCGCGCACCGCGCTGGGCCAGATTCAAGGCCAGGCTGCGGCCGATACCCGAACCGGCACCGGTGATGACGGCGACCTTGTTGTCGAAGTTCTTCATCGTTTCTCGCTTCTTTTGGACGGAAGTGGCGGCCTAGCGTGCGGACAAGCTTGGCGAGGTCTGCCGGGGACCCTCCGCGAGGGGAATGGTCTTGCGCACAGCCGGGCGTACCGCGCCTTCGAATTCATACTCGGTGGGATCGACTTTCCTTGTCTGCGACCAGTATTCGAAGGTGAATCCGGACCACAACGTCCGGTTCTTGCCGTGCTCGTCCAGGTACCAGCTCTGGCAACCGCCGTTGTTCCAGACCGAGCCCTGCAGCTTGCGCTGAACCTCGGCGTTGAACCGGTCCTGGGCTTCGCGGGTAGGCACAATCGCCTGGGCGTAGGCCTCATCAACGTGTTTGATGGCCTCGGTGACGTAATGGATCTGCGACTCGATCATGAACACGATCGAGTTGTGGCCCAGCCCGGTGTTGGGGCCCAGGAGGAAGAACAGGTTGGGCATGCCGGCGATCGTGATGCCGCGATGAGCGGTGACACCCTCTGCCGACCAACGGTCGCCGAGGTCCTCGCCGTTCTGGCCCTTCAGATCCAGGTACTTGTACGAGTCGGTGACGTGGAAACCGGTGCCGAAGATGATGGCGTCGACCTTGCGCTCGACTCCGTCGCCGGTGACAACGCCGTCGGCGGTCACCCGCGTGATGGACTCGGTGACCAGTTCCGTCTTCGGGTTCTCGATCGCCTTGTAGTACGTGGCCGAGCCCAACAGTCGTTTGCACCCGGCCCGGTAATCCGGTGTGACCTTCCGGCGTACGTCCGGATCCGAGATCTGGCTCTTGATGTACGCACGACCCAGCAGCTCAACGCCTTTCAGCAAGGCCGGGCGCCGGTTCATCGCGTATGCGCCGGCCTCGGCGCCGAAGTACATGCCGCTGCGGAACAACGCCCGCAGGCCCGGGATGCTCGCAAAGGCCCGCTTGGCCGCCGGCCCGAATTCGACATTGCTGCGCGGCAGCACCCACGGCGGAGTGCGCTGAAAGAGTTTCAGCTCGCCTACCTTGCCGACGATCTCGGGGACGAACTGAATAGCGCTGGCACCCGTTCCGATGACGGCGACCCTCTTGCCGGTGAGGTCGAAGTCGTGGTTCCACTGCGCGGAATGGAAGACCGGCCCCTCGAATCGGTCGAGGCCGTCGATCTCCGGGATGCTCGGAATGTGCAAGGCGCCGACCCCCGAGATGAGGAACTGGCAGATGTACTCCTGCCCACTCTCGGTGAACACATGCCAGCGGTACTCACTCTCATCCCAATACCCGCGAGTGACGCGTGTGTTGAAGGTGACATGCCGATACAAGCCGTACTTGGCGGCGACTTCCTTGAGATAGTCGAAGATCTCGGGCTGCCTGGAAAAGAGTTGATCCCAGTTCGACCGCGGCTCGAACGAGAAGGAGTAGAGGTGCGTCGGCACATCGCACGCCGCACCGGGATAGGTGTTGTCGCGCCAGGTGCCACCCATTTCACCGGCCTTTTCCAGAATGACGAACGGCACCCCCATCTTCTGCAGCGCGATCGCAGCACCGATACCCGAGAAACCGGTGCCGACTATCAGCGCACGGACCCGGATGGGATCGGCAGAGCCGCTGTCGATCACAGTGTCAGGCTGCTGTTCTTCGGACGGTGCATCGGTGACAGTCATGTGGCGCAATCGCTTTCTGTTTTCGAAGGTGGACCCTTGGCACGGCAGAACTGGCTCATTGCCACCGGCAACGAGCCAGTTCTGCTGTCGCGCTTATCGCGACTTGATCTCGGCCAGGATGTCGTCGGGCATCGCCCGCGACATCCGCAACAGTCGCCCGGTGAATTTGCCATCCAGGAAACCGATCTCGTGCATGAAGCGCATCAGCGGCTCCGATACCCATGTCGCGTTCTCGCGGTAATTCGGTGACGTCAGGAAGGCATACAAGCCGCGCAGGGGATGAATACCCACCGACCGGTACGCCTTCGGGTTGAACAGCACCGGATAGATGCCGATCACCGAAAGGGCGAAGACCGCGCGGTGGAACGCGTTGGAGACCGGGCCCCGCTCGGAGATCTGACGCACCAGTTCCTCACGCGCATAGGTGATATGCCGCGCCTCCTCCAGCACATGGATCTTCATGAGCTGACGGGCGTGCGGCTGCACCGTCTCGTCCATCATCGTTTCGCGCTGCGCGCGGTCGAGCACCTCTTCGACCAGCAGCAGTCCCCCCAGACCCGAGGGACCGAGGGGCACCAGACCAAGGAGCCGAATGACGCGCGTCGCGAACTTGGGATAGGTGTACGGCTCGATGCCGAGCTTGTTCACGAGACGACCGAACATGGTGGAGTGCCGAGCTTCCTCGCTGATCTCGGTCAGCGCGTAACGGCCGTGATCGGTCGCTCCCCCGTTCTGCTCGACAACCTGCCGCCACAGCATGGCGCTCAGGCCGGTCTCTACGTAGATGCCGAAGCTGAGCACGGAGCCGAGCTCATGACGCGTCAGTTCGATGCGCTGTTCCTCGGTCAGCTTGTCCCACAGCTTGGTGCCGTACAGCGACGTCCGGCGCGGCGTGGCCCAATACAACCCGGGCACGATCGGCGCGTCCCAATCGATGTCGACTTCGCCGTCGTAGGCACGCTCCGCGGCCGAACGCAGCAACCGCTGCGCCGTCTTCTGCCGGTCGCCCACGGACTTGCCCCGTACCGACGAGGCGCCGGCCTCGTGCAGTGCGGTTGGTTGGTCGATGGTCGTCATTGATCCCGCCCTCCAATTTTATGCATTACTTTCAGTACCCGTTACTTTGAGTCTTAACGTTGCACCCTGGTTTGTCAATCCCCGAGCGGGGTCATAAAAGCCCGCGACCTCCGAGAATCGACCTCGCAGCGCTGGTCGTGAACATTCCTGCGTCCTGAGCAATGTCGAGGTATCGCCGCAACAACACCTGATTGCGGTGGCGACTGTTCTCGCTCCGCGCCGCCGCCCTGCGGCCGGCCCGCTCGGTCAGGCCCACGCTGCGGTACACCTGCGGACGCACGATCAGCGAGGTCGCCAACACCGTCAACAGCGCAACCGAGATATCGGCCGGGGCGGCGGGCAGATACCTCCGGGCATCCACCGCGCGGTACAGCTCATCCTCGGCGAACTCGAGCTGACGGCGGCCGACCAGAACACAGATCTTTGCGACCTGCCGAACCACGGGCTGCGCCTGCTCGTCAGCCTCGAGCTCACTCATCAGCTGATGAATCAACCTGTGCAGCAAGAGGATGAATCCGCGGCCGAGAGGACCATGCGGAATGAGTGGCACGAAGAACCGCTGCAGTCGCTGCACGGCCATCGGCGCGGGTGCAAGCTCCAACCCCGTCTTGTTGATCAGCCGTCCGACCATGGTCGCGTTGCGGCTGATATCACGAACGCTGGCCAGCAGAAAGCGGGTGTAGTCATCGGCCAGCGTGTTGCCCTCAATGACATCCCGGAACATCAGTGACGCCAACGCACCCTGCGCATCCACGACAAAACTCAGCAGACTGACCAGCTCCTGGCGCGCCAGTTCGTCACGCTGCTCCACCGACAGCGCACCCCACTCGGGGGTGCCGTAGAGCGAAACCCGATGGGACGCAAGCCAATGCATCCCTGAGCTCAGCGGTGCATCCCAGTCGATGTCCAGCTCGGGGTCGTAACTCAGCTCTGTGGCCTCGAAGAGCAATCGGCGCGCCGTCTTGAGGCGATCGCCCACCCGCCGACGACGCGTAGGAACGCCTCCATCCACCGTGGTGGCCTGGCTGAACTCGTAGTCGGTGTAGTTGATGTCTTTGTAACTACTGGACGTCACGTTGCTGTCCTCTGATCACCCAAGGTTTAGTACCCGTATTAAATAGTATCGGGTACTCTTTGTTACGCATATGTCAGCGAGCTTGCCGGGGCGGTATCCCGGTTGTCAAGAGGAGAGTCATGACCCTTCCCCGACAGGACGACACCAATAGCGTCTTCAGCCATAGCCCGCATGATGATTCGGACTACATCGGCGAGGCGACGGTGACCGTTCGTGGTGTCGAGATCCCGGTAGAGCTAGAGCTCAAGGGGTACAGCGAGCCGATCGACGGCATCTACCGATGGATCGGACGCATCCGGCCGAACGAACAGCTGACCGCGGCCGTCGGAGACGAGGCACGCGTGAATGCCACGATCCGCACCACGCATAGCGCACGGGACGCCTTCATCGGCGACCCCGACCCGTGGAATCGGTATCGGGTGATCGGAAAGAGCACCCCGCCCTTCCACGTCGCCACCGATCTCTCGGAAGTCGAACCGGAGTAAGGGTTTTCACTACTGCCGTCGAGCACGAATCAGCGCGACGAGTTCGCGCTCGGCCTCGTGCAATGGTTCCACCGAGCGCGCGGCCCGCGCCTGCAACAGCGCACCCTCGATCGCGCTGACAATCAGCGATGCCACGCCTTCTGCGCCGTCGACCACACCCGAGTCCCGCAATGAACCCTCTATCTGAGCCCGCATCACCAGGAACGCATCGTGGGCCGCAGTGCGGATCTGTTCCTCCCCCGGACCCGCGAGTGCGGCCGCCGCATGAGGGCATCCGGTGTTGAAGTCGTGAGTCTGCAGCTGATTGGTCCACCATTTGATGAATTTGGCGAGGACGTACTCGGCATCGCCACGCACCCGCAGCGCGCCGAGGAAGGCGTTGGCCTGCGCTGAGGCCTCCCGCTCAGCCTCCGCGATGAGTTCACCCTTCCCTTCCGGGAAGTGCTGATAAATGGAGTTCCGGGCCGTACCGCTGCGTTTAAGCAGATCAGCGAGGCCGGTGCCATGCACCCCGCGTTCGCGCATCATCGCGATCGCGTTATCGATCAGCCGCTGCCGTGGACCCGGTGTCACCTCAGCATCCTCCTCAAATGGACCGATCGGTCCATAGCCTGCTACCGTCGATATGGACCAATCAGTCTACGCGGAAGGTGCGGTATGACCATCGAAATCGAGAACCTGTCCGGACTCGAACTGCTGAAAAGCATGGGAGGAACGCCGGAGGCGACGCCACCCATTTCCCGGCTACTCGGGATGCAGCTGGAAGAAATCAGCTTCGGTTCCGTCGCGTTCAGCGTGGTCACCCGGCCTGAGTTCGCCAATCCCCTCGGCACCTTGCACGGCGGAATCTGCGCGACACTGCTCGACTCCGTCATGGGTTGTGCCGTGCACTCCACGCTCGAGGCCGGAATCGGTTACGGGACACTCGAACTCAAGGTCAACTATGTCCGTACCGTCGCTACCGACGGCGAAAAGCTGATCGCGACAGGCACGGTCTTGCACCCAGGCCGCAGGGTCGCGACCGCCGAGGGCAAGGTTATCGACTCCCAGGGACGGCTGGTGGCGCACGGGACCACCACGGTAATGGTGTATCGCTAATGAGTGCCGCCGAGGACTTTCTGCGGGCCTCGTTGGCCGTTGGGACACTCATCACGGCGATACGACCGGAGCAATGGAATGAGCCGACCCCGTGTGCCGAGTGGAACCTGCGCCAGTTGGTCGACCACCTGATCGACGTGAACTATTCACTGTCCGAGCGCTTCGGCGGGCCCAGTGGCAGCGCCGACGAAGATCCCGCCGCGGCGTATCAGCTGTCGGTATCGGCATTGAGCGAGACGCTGGCACGCCCTGGGGTGCTCGAGCAGACCTATCCCGGCCCGTTCGCCCACACGAGCGGCGACAACCAGCTCCAGATTCGGATGGCCGACCTGCTGACCCACGGCTGGGACCTGGCCCAGTCCACCGGCGTTCCCGCGGACCTACCCACCGACCTCGTCGAGAATGCGCTGGGGTTCGTCGAGAAGCTTGCCGGAGCATTCGCACGGTCAGGGAAGTTCGGTACCCCACAGCCCGTCGCCGTGGATGCGCCCGTACTCGACCGGTTGGCCGCGCAGACCGGACGCACGGTTCAGTAGCCGTTCGGCCGTTTAAAAGCGGGCCATATCCTCAAGGCGCGCGATGCGATCAGCCATCGGCGGGTGTGTCGAGAAGAGCGATGCCACCCGGTCGCCGGCCCGGAACGGGTTGGCGATCATCAGGTGCGACTGGCTGGCCAGCTGCGGCTCCGGTGGCAACGGTGCGGCCTGCACCCCGCCGGAGATCTTGCGCAGGGCCGATGCCAGGGCCAGCGGATCTCCGGTCAGTTCGGCGCCAGACTGGTCGGCCTGATACTCACGTGAACGGGACACCGCCATTTTCACCACCGTGGCAGCAACCGGCCCCAGCATCGAAACCAGGAAAAGCGCAAAGGGATTCGGGCGGTCTTCGCCGCCACCACCGAAGAAGTTCATGAACATCGCCATATTGGCCAGCCCTGAGATGACTGCCGCGAGCGCACCCGCCACACTCGAAATCAGGATGTCGCGGTTGTAGACATGCGAGAGCTCATGGCCCAGCACCGCGCGCAGCTCACGCTCGGAGAGCAGATCGATGATGCCTGTCGTGCAGCAGACCGCCGCATTACGCGGATTGCGGCCCGTCGCAAAGGCGTTGGGCGCATTCGTATCGCTGATGTACAGCCTGGGCATCGGCTGGCGCGCAACGGTCGCCAGCTCCCGCACGATCCGGTACATCGCGGGCTGCTGCAACTCCGTCACCGGCTGGGCGTGCATGGCACGCAACGCCAGGGTGTCGCTCTTGAAGTACACGTACGCATTCATGCCCACGGCAAACAGAACAGCCAGCAGCAGGATGCTCTTGCTGTGGAACAGCGAGCCGATGAACACGATCATCGCCGACATGCCGCCCAGCAGGAGCACTGTCTTCAGTCCGTTGGCGTGGCTCGGTCCTGCCGTCGACATGAGCTTCCCTTCCGTCTACTCGGTTCACCCAAGCTAACGAAGCAGGGGGCGCTCGGGTTCCGCGAGCTCAGCCGTGACGACGAACGGTGTATTCGATGAGCACGCCCAACGCGTCGCGCGCAGCACCGGGAGGCAGCTCGACCAGCTCGGCCTTGGCGCGATCGGCGTAATCCAGAACCACCGACTTTGCCTGAACCAGCCCGTTCGATCCCCGCAGCAGCGTCAACGCCTCTTCCACCTCGGCATCGTCGGTGATCGGCGCGGCCAGCAGGACACGCAGCCGATCGGCCTCCGGCCCGGTATCGCGCAGGGCGTACAGCATCGGCAGCGTGTGCACCCCCTCGCGCAGGTCGGTGCCGGGCGTCTTACCGGACTCGTCGGTGAGGCTCTCGATGTCGATGATGTCATCGGAGATCTGGAATGCGGTCCCGACGATGGCACCCAAGCGGCTCAGCCGCTCGATCTGCTCGTCATCGCACCGGGAGGTCATGCCGCCAAAGCGCCCGGTCGCCGCGATCAGTGACCCGGTCTTCTCGTGGATCACCTTGAGGTAGTGCTCGGTCTCGTCACCGCCCTCCGGCACCCCGGCGGTCTCCCGCATCTGGCCCGTCACCAGTTCGGCGAAGGTCTCGGCGACGATCCGCACCGCGGTGGGCCCCAACCGGGAGACCAGCCGCGAGGCCGTGGCCAGCAGATAGTCCCCGGCGAGAATGGCGACGTTGTTACCCCAGCGAGCGTTGGCGCTGGGTACGCCACGACGCTTCTGCGCCTCGTCCATGACGTCGTCGTGGTACAGCGTGGCCAGGTGAATGAGCTCGCACACCGCGCCGGCGAGGATCACCTCGTCGTTGTCCGGATCGGGTCCGGTCTGGGCGGCGAGCACCGTGAACAACGGGCGGAAGCGCTTACCGCCTGCGTGGAAAAGGTGCAGCACCGACTCCGTCAACAGTGGGTCCGACTGCCCAAGCTCGGTCACGATGAGGGTTTCGATCGCGGCCAAATGGTCGCGCACCTTCGCGGCGAATACGGGATCACCGAGGTCAACTCCGGCCACCGTGGTCGAGTTACTCACCGGTCCAACATACTGGGAGGGTGCAGACGTCAGCGGACCTGGTCGTCGTCGGTGCCGGACCAGCCGGATCGGCGGCCGCGGCATGGGCGGCACGCTCCGGGCGTGAGGTGGTCCTGGTCGATTCGGCGGTGTTCCCCCGAGACAAGACCTGCGGCGACGGGCTGACCCCGCGGGCCGTCGAACAACTGGAGCTGCTGGGGCTGAAACCATGGCTCGACGAGCACATCCGATACCAGGGTCTGCGCCTGCATGGATTTGGCGGCAATATCGAAGTGCCCTGGCCTGGGCCATCTTTCGGCGGCACCGGCAGCGCGGTGCGCCGCACCGAACTGGACGACAAGATCAGGCAGGTGGCCGTGGATTCCGGGGCCAAGATGGCCGAATCCACCAAGGCTGTTGACGTCGAACGCGACTCGGCGGGCCGGGTCACCTCGGTACGGGTGCTCGACAACAACGGCCCCGGCGAGATCGCTTGCAAGGCCGTCATCGTCGCCGACGGTGTGCGCTCCCCTCTGGGAAAAGTCCTGGGACGTGAGTGGCACAAGGACACCGTGTATGCCGTCGCGGGTCGCGCGTACATCGAGTCGGCACGCGGCGACGAGGAATGGATGACCTCGCACCTGGAGCTGCGCTCACCCGAGGGCGAGGTGCTCCCCGGGTACGGCTGGATCTTCCCGCTGGGTGGCGGGCAGATCAACATCGGCGTCGGCGCCCTCGCCACCTCCAAGCGCCCCGCCGATGCCGCGCTGCGTCCGCTCATCGAGTACTACACCGAGCTGCGGCGCGAAGACTTCGGGCTCAGTGGCCGCCTGCACTCCATCGCCTCGGCACTGCTGCCGATGGGCGGTGCGGTGTCCGGCGTCGCGGGCCCCAACTGGATGCTCATCGGCGACGCCGCGGCGTGCGTCAACCCGCTCAACGGCGAAGGCATCGATTACGGGCTGGAGACCGGTCATCTGGCCGCCGAGGTGCTCGACGCCGACGACTACGCACAGCTGTGGCCGGAGCTACTCAGGGACCGGTATGGCCGGTCGTTCTCGATCGCGCGACGGCTCGCGGCGCTGCTGACCCTGCCGCGCTTCCTGCCCATCATGGGCCCGGTCGGCATGCGTTCTCAGGCGCTGATGCGAGTCGCGGTGCGGCTCATGGGAAACCTGGTGACCGATGAAGACCAAGACGCGGTGGCGCGTGCCTGGCGGGTGGCCGGTGGCGGCTCACGCCGCATCGATTCGCGCCCGCCGTTCAGCTGATGTCCGCCTGCAGTCAGAGGGTGGCCACATGCAGGGCGACGATGCCGCCAGTGAGGTTGCGCCACCGCACATTCGACCATCCGGCCGAGATGATCTGCTGCGCCAGCGCCTCCTGATCGGGCCAGGCCCGGATCGATTCGGCCAGATACACGTACGCGTCGGGATTGCTGCTGACAGCGCGCGCCACCGAGGGCAGCGTCTTCATCAAATACTCCATGTACAGGGTGCGGAACGGCCGGTTGACCGGAGTCGAGAATTCACACACCGCAAGGCGGCCACCGGGTTTGGTGACGCGCGCCATCTCCCGCAGTCCCTCGACGTGATCGACGACGTTGCGCAGACCGAAGCTGATGGTGACCGCATCGAACGAGTGATCCGCGAACGGTAGCCGGGTCGCATCTCCAGCCACCTTGGGCACAGTGCGATGCGCACCGGCCTTGAGCATGCCGACCGAGAAATCCGCCGCCACACACCAGGCGCCGGACTGGGTGAGCTCTGCCGTCGAGACGGCGGTGCCCGCGGCGATGTCGAGCACCTTGTCCCCTGGCTTCAGTTTCAGCGATTCGCGGGTGGCGCGGCGCCAGGCGCGGTCACGACCGAAGGACAGCACGGTATTGGTGATGTCGTATCGCTTGGCCACCGCATCGAACATGGACGCGACCTCGTGCGGGTCCTTCTCCAGGGTGGCGCGGTTCATACCGTGACGGTACAGCGCACTAGGCCGTCATGATGCCGCGGCCCAGGGTGGTGCCCGCCGCGGCGGCGTAGTGCTCAAGCAGCTCGTCGCAGATGGCGGGCCAGGTGCGTGACAGCACTCCCCGGCGGGCGGCCGCCGAGAATCGGCTGCGGGTCGCCGGCTGCACCAGATGATCGACGGCCATTCCCAGCCGCGCCTCGAAATCGGCCACCGGCAGCAGCATTCCGTTGCGTCCCGGGATCACCAGGTCACGTGGTCCACCGGCATCCGGAGCGATGGCCGGGACCCCGCTGGCCAGCGCCTCCTGCACCGCCTGACAGAACGTTTCGTGCTCGCCCGGGTGAATGAAGACATCGAGACTGGCGTATGCCCGCGACAGCGCCGATCCGGTCAGTTCGCCGGTGAATATTGCTGTGGGCATCAGCTTTTCGAGTGCGTCACGCTCTACGCCCCCACCCACGATGACGAGCTGCAGGTCATCGCGCTGAGCCAGCACCGCCAGACGTTCCACATGTTTCTCGGGAGCGAGACGCCCGACGAACCCGATGATCGGCTTACCCTCAGGCGACCAGGAGTGGCGCAGATCCTCATCACGCGCCGAGGGCGCGAAGCGTTCGATGTCGACACCGCGTGACCACCGAAACACTCGCGGTATTCCGTGCGCGGCAAGATCTTCCATAGCAGAGGACGACGGGGCCAAGGTGCGGTCGGCACGGCCGTGCAGATGCTTGGTCCAGCGCCAGGCCGCACGAGCGGCGAAGCCGGCGCCGTAGCTGTCGGCGAAGCCCGCCACATCGGTCTGGTAGACCGCGACGGTGGGGATGTCCAGATGCTGGGCAGCACGTAACCCGCCGTATCCCAGGACGAAGGGTGAGGCCAGGTGCACCACGTCGGGCGCGAAATCACGAAGGATCCGCACCATGCGTGGCTGAGGCACGCCTAGCGGCAAGGTGCTCACCTTCGGAAACATGACGGCCGGCACTCGGTGCACGGACACTCCGTCGTACTCGGTACCGGCGGGGGCCTGTCCACGGGGAGTGTCCGGTGCGATGACGGCGGCCTGATGCCCGGTGCGGCGGAGGTGCTCCAGCACCCGCAGCACCGAGTTGGAAACTCCGTTGACGTTCGGCAAGAACGACTCGGCGACGATCGCGATGCGCACGTAGACAGCATGTCAGCGTCACCTGGCAGTTAGGTTGCCCCCAGGCATACGTCACGCAAACTTAAGCGTGAACGGGCGCCGCACTTCGACGCCGCATCCACGCAAGCCCCAGTAGCACCGTTCCAGCGACCGCCCACACCACAACGATGATGGACCCGGCCGGGACTATCGACAATGAGGCGTTACGCCCTTGTACGCGAACCAAATCCGGGTTGGATTTGTCATACTCGACATAGATGCGCATGCCCGGGCTGAGTTCGGACGGGTAGAGAACGCCCAATTCCGGTCGGTACGTGACTCGTTCGGGCGTGACGAACTCGATGGTGGATCGCCGCGGCCCGGCGCTGAGCACCTCGGCCAGCGCGACACCCATGTCCCGTTCGATGGCCTTGTCGTTTCGCCAGGCGCCCGCGACCAGTAGCAGTGACTGCAGGGTCATCAGCCCGGCCAGTATCAGCACCCCGATCCGGACCCTCTTGATGACACGGGAGCGTCGGTTCACAAAGCAGCCCTGATGGCGGCGTGCAGTTCACGCAGGGTGGAGCGGTCGGCCTTGACCTCCAGAACCCTGATACCACCGGCCGGTTCGTCCAGCGCGGGGCCGAGCTCCTCCACGGAGATGGATTGCGAATCCACGTGGTAGGCCCGGCACAGGGCCGCGATGTCGACATCGTGCGGGGTTCCGAAGATGCGGGAGGACACGTCGCCGAATCGCGGATCGCCCTGCTCCAGCAGTTCGAAAATGCCGCCGCCGTTGTCATTTGAGACCACGATGGTCAAGTTCTCGGGGCGCGGCTCGGTGGGGCCGATCAGCAGCCCCGAGCTGTCGTGCACGAAGGTGAGGTCCCCGATCAGGGCCACGGTACGACCCCCCTTGTGCGCCAACGCCGCACCGATCGCGGTGGACACCGTGCCGTCGATACCGGCGACCCCACGATTGGAGCGCACCCGAACATCTCTGGCACCCCACGGGACCAGCGCGGCATCGCGTACCGGGTTGGAGGCGCCGAGCACCAGCTGGTCGCCGTCGCGCAATGACCCACACACCTTGGCCGCCACATGCAAACCGGTGGTCAGCGGATGAGTGCCCAGTTGTGCGCGCACCGCGTCGAGCGCCTTCTGGTGCGCGTGTGCGCACCGTTGCAACCACGCGGCATCCGGATTTCCGGACGTGACAGCCCGGGTACCGGTGGCCTGCGAGTTGCCGGACACATCGGGCCAGCGCGGGCCGGTGGTCAACGCGTAAACCGGAATTCTATTGTCCGCCAATAATGATGACACCTGACGGTGCAGAGTCGGCCGTCCCAGCATGATCACCTGCTGCGGATGCAACAAGGTCAGCGCCAGTGGATGCACAGGGTTGTCGGGTTGGGGCGCAGTAGGTTCGGCCACGGTCGGCAACATCGACAGGTTGGGGTGAGCGGCCGCGCCATGCCCCGCGATCACTACGGTGTCGGGGGTCAGGTCGATCTCGACGGGCTCGTCGAACGTCACGTCCGGGGTGTAGGTCCACGGCATCCCGCCGGGGCGGCCCGCGGGTATCGCTCCCCCGTCGCGATCGGGCACAAGCGGTTCGCGCAACGGAATGTCGAACTGCACCGGGCCCGCATTGGCAGTGCGCGATCCCTTGGCGGCAGCCAACACTCGACAGGTCGCCGAACGCCAGTGCGGGTTCTGCGCCTCAAGCTTCTCCGAGCCCTCTTCGGCCAGACCGATGCTGATCGCGGCGCGAACCTGGGTGCCGAAGTAGCCGAGCTGCTCCATTGTCTGATTGGCGCCGGTGCCGAGCAGTTCGTAGGGGCGGTTGGCGGACAGCACGATCAGCGGAATGCGTGCGTAATTGGCCTCCACTACCGCGGGCCCCAGATTGGCTACTGCCGTGCCGGACGTCATCGCCACCGGCACCGGAGCACCGCTGGCCGCCGCCAGACCGACGGCCAGGAAGCCCGCGGTGCGCTCGTCGATACGCACATGCAGACGCAACCGACCGGCCTTATCCGCATCGTGCAATGCGAAGGCCAGGGGTGCGTTGCGCGACCCCGGACACAGCACGACATCGCGGACGCCACCGCGGATCAGCTCGTCGACGACGGCATGGGCCTGTGCGGTCGACGGGTTCATGCCATCAGGGTGTCATACCGCCTGTGAGGCGCTCGCAAAGAACTCCAGGATTACGCGGTTGACCTCGTCCGGGCGTTCGATGAAGCCCAGGTGCCCGGCATCGGCAATCTCGACGTAGGTGCCGCCGGGGATGGCGTCGGCAACCTCCCTGCCGAGGTACGGCGGCAGGGTCATATCGTCACTGAATCCTATGACCAGCGACGGAACCGTGATATCTGCGTACGCGCCGGGCCGGTCGGGGCCGGGGATGGCACTGCGCTGGTGATCGATGCCACCCGAGGTCGGCTCCGGCCACAGCGTGAACATGTCGATCCAGTCCTTGATCGCGGCATCGTTGTTGAGGGTCTTCGGCGAGAAGTTCAACAGCAGACGCATGGCCGCCTGATATGCCGCCGGCACCTGCACACCCGATGCGGACAGTTCGAGCTCGGCCTTGCGGAAGAACGATCGGGTGGAGTCCTCGCGCCCCCGCGTTCCCATGAACACGGCTGCGGTCACCAGGTCCGGACGGGTGAGCGCGAGTTCCTGGGCGATGAGCGCACCCATGGAGAACCCGACCAACCGGGCCGGAGCCGCGCCGAGGCTCTCGATGAGCGCCGCGGCGTCGGCCACCATGTCCTGCAGGGTGAAACCGTCGGCGCACTCGGTGGTCGGCGGTATTCCCCGGTTGTTGAAGGTGATGGTGCGATAACCTGCGGCACGGAATGCCGGTACCTGGTGCAGGTGCCAGCTGCGCCCCGCACCACCGCGTCCGGAGATGAAGACGACGGGATCACCGGAGGCGCCGAGCGCCAGGGGCCCACGATCGTCGTAACTGATCTGGATGCCGTTGATGTTCGCGAGAGGCACGTTGAGAGAACCTACCGGTTCAGCAGCGGGTAGCAGTCGGCCACACGGCGCCGCCACCAGTCGCGGCGGTCTGCGGCGGCGGCGAGTGTCGCCAGCCGATCCGGGTCAGGTGTGAACGACGACACCGGTAGGTAACCGTCCTCGGGCGTCGGCGCCTGCGCCACATCCTCGACAAAGAATCCCCCGGTTCCCAGTCCGCAGGCATGCTCGAGCACCGGCAGTGCCGCGGCCGCACGCAAACCGATACCGATACCGACCGCGCTATCCAGGGCGCTGGAAATCACAGCGGGCATACCGATCCGCGAGGCGATATCCAGCAGCGCGGCCACCCCGCCGAGCGGGGCCACCTTCAGCACCGCGATATCGGCCGCGCAAGCCTGCGCAACACGCATCGGATCGCTTGCACGCCTGATGCTCTCGTCGGCCGCAATCGGCACATCCGGGAGCCGCCGACGCACCTGGGCCAGTTCCTCGACGGTGGCGCAGGGTTGTTCGGCGTACTCCAGAGCGCCCGCGCGGGTCAGTGCCGTCAGTGCCTCAACGGCCTGCTCGACAGTCCATCCCGCGTTGGCGTCCACCCGCACGGTGGGGATCTGCGCGCGGACCGCCTCGACACGCGCGATGTCGTCATCCAGCGACTGCCCGGGCTCGGCCACCTTGACCTTGGCGGTGCGGGCGCCCGGGAAACGAGCCAGCACCTCGGGCACCGCCGCGGCGGCCACCGCGGGCACGGTGGCGTTGACCGGAATTCGGGTGCGCCGCGGCTCCGGAAGCTCGCGGTAGGCGGCCTCGATCGCCGCGGCCAACCAGGCTGAGGCCTCAGGCGGCTGATATTCGGGAAAGGCACCAAACTCACCCCAGCCCGCAGGGCCGTCGATCAACGCCACCTCACGGGTGGTGATGCCGCGGAATCGGACCCGCATGGGCAGGGCGACGACGTGCAGCCGGTCCAGCACATCGTCTAACGCGGGCAGCTCCACACCTGCGATCGTCGCATGCAATTCAGAACGTCCAGCGAGAAGCCCTGGCTGGGTCGCGAAAGTGACTTTGGCTTCTAGAGCCACGCCATAGCCGGGTGCAAATCTGCCCACATCGGTGGATAGGCAAAAGGAGAGCAGATGCTGACGGTTCACGGTCTCGCGGGATTCCAATCGGGCTGCCGGTGCGCAGGCTGCTCCACGGCGGAGTCGCAGCGACTGCAGCGGATCGGTGACTCAGAACGCGAGCGCTGGGAGCAGATCAACCAACGGGCCACCCGGCGCACCCAACGCTACTTCGCCGACGCCGGGAATCATCCGTTGAACTGGCAGAAGCCCTGGACCACCGAGGAAATCGACAAGGCGCTGGACGCGTCAACCACTGCGGCACAGGTCGCGGCGCGCTTGGGCCGCTCGATCGGAGCCGTCCACGCGGCACGGCGGCGGTTCGGCCCGCGCGCCAGTTAAGGCCACCAACTGGTCAACTTTCAGTTGACAGTGCGATACCGTCAACCTAAGGTTGACGCATGGCCGACTTCTCCCTCTCTCTCGACAACTTGATCGAGTCGGTGCGCGGGATTCATCCCGACGGCACCGCCTTGGACCGCCTGTCCGATGCGATGTTGCTGGCCGGACGGCTCTCCGATCATGCCGATGCCCTGATCGGACATTTCGTAGACCAGGCCCGACGCTCTGGCGCCTCCTGGAGTGAAATCGGGTCCAGCATGGGCGTCTCCAAGCAGGCGGCGCAGAAGCGCTTCGTGCCATCGGTACGGATGTTCTCCCGCTTCACCGATCGGGCCCGGCGATCAGTCGTGGCAGCAGCAGGATTCGCGCTCACCGATGGCACACCGATCACCGTCGAGCACCTTCTGGCCGGAACCGTAAGTGACCCGAAAGGACTAGCCGCACTTATCGTCTCGCAGTCAGGAATAACCATCGAGGCCCTGGGGATTCCCGAGCGGGCAGTACCCGACTACCAGACCGTTGCCCCAAAACTGCCCACTGCAGAATTCGACGGTGACGCACAGGAGGCGCTGGAAGCCACGTTGCACACCGCGCTTCGACTGGGCCACAACTACATCGGTACCGAGCACCTGCTGCTGGCGATCCTGTCCGGCCACACGGAAATCTCCCGAAAGCTCTGCGATCTGGGCCTCAACGCAGTGGTGGCCGAAGAGCAGGTGAACCGCCTGCTCGGCGACATTTCGCACGGTAGAACCCTCTAGTCAGCACGACCCCAGAGGCGTACCGTAATGTCATGCCAGTTGACATCAAACCCGTTCCCAAATGGCTCAGATACTTCAACAAGGTCGTCATCGGCGGGCACAAGATAGGCCTCAAATTGCCGATGGTGGTCCTCACCGTGCCCGGCGCCAAATCGGGCAAGCCCCGGTCGACTCCCATCACCCCGTTCACACTCGGCGGCCAGCGCTATGCCGTCGGCGGAGTTCCCGGATCGTCATGGATTACCAACGCACGCAAGGCCAAAGAGGGCACCCTGACACAGGGCCGCCACACCCAGCGAGTACGGATCGTCGAGCTCTCGCCTGAGGATTCCCGACCGGTGCTGCGCGCGTTTCCGATCGAGGTGCCCACCGGAGTCGGCTTTATCAGAAACGCCGGGCTGGTCAAGGAGGGCACGCCCGATGAGTTCGAGGCTCTCGCCGGGATTGCCGCCGTCTTCCGGTTCGATCCGCTGGAAGGCTAGGCGCCCGACTGCCACAAGTAGTGATCGTCGGAGTCATATTCCGGATGAAGGATCCGGGATTGATTGCCGCCATTGCGCTTCGCCTCGTACATCGCACGATCGGCACAGGCGGTCAGCACATCGATCGCCTCCCGTGATGCCGTCGCCGCCACGCTGGCGACCGGCTGCGCCGCGACACCCACACTCGCAGTCACCGTTATGCCCGCCGGCTCGGACGCCTTCACCGCTTCCCTGAGCCGGGTGGCGAAATCGACGACGGCATGCGCTGGACAGATCGTCACGACGATGAACTCCTCACCACCCGAGCGCCCCACCGTGTTTCCGCGAATCGATTCGCCGACGAATGCGTTGGCCAGGTCGACCAGCACCCGGTCGCCTGTTCCGTGGCCGTACTGATCGTTGATCGACTTGAAGCGGTCGATATCGACGATCGCGGCCGCGACCACCCGGTCACCTTCCAACCCGTGCACGCGCATCAACCCACCATGTAGACGCTGCCACTCACCGTAGATGCCTCGCCGGTTGAGTAATCCGGTGAGTGGATCTCGCTGTGCCGCCAGCGCATCCAAGCGCACCACCGCGATTCCGAACTGGATGACCATGGGTATCAACACCACGACCAGCAGCATGCTGGTCACCTTCACCACCGCGGTCATCGCCGCACCAACGGTGCCCTCGGCGAGCAGACGCAGCGACAGCGCGAAGATCACCGGGCCACACCACGCCACGTGCGCCAGCAGCAGCCGGTTCCCCAGGAAGAAACTGACATACGCGCCGACCGGCGTGAAGAGCACCGTCCCCACCAAGCCCGCCAATGGATCGGAGTCCTGCCAGCAGGCCAGCGCGATTCCGACGTCGGCGAAGGCGACAAACGCGACCGCTTCACGCAGGGACGGCCACGGCCCTACGACCCAGCGCACCGCCCAACCCAGCGCACCGAGGGCGCACACCACAACGATGGCGCGGCCCACCGTGCTTCGGGGCCCGGTGTCGCTGAACTGCACCGCCACGCAGATCGCCGCGAAGATCAACGCATACCCACCGATGAGGTTGCGAACGGTCCGATCGAGCTTGCGTTCCCGCAGGAAGGCCCGTAACCAGCCCGTCGGGACCGGCTCCGTCCACCACTGGAGCAGAAAACTCATCCAGGCCGTGGCACGGACGTACGAGACAATTCTGTTCAGCGGCATCTAAATTCCCGGGTTGGCGGTCGGCGCGTTGCGCCTCGGGACCATCCGCACGGTCGGCAGTGGTGGAGCAGGCAAACGAGGCACCGCACCCTCATATCCCTGCACCTGCCCGAAGCGCTCGGACTCGGTCTGCCACTCCTCGCGAAACCCCGCGATCTCGTCGTGATCACGGCCGACGAAGTTCCACCACATCACGATCTGCTCACCGAACGGCTTGCCGCCCAACAGGATCGCCCGCGCTACCGCATCGGTCGGGTTGAGCACGGTGAGCTGATCGACGCCGGTACCGACGTATCCGAGCTCGCCCCGCGACAACCTGGTTCCGGACAACTCCACCGCCTCGGTGTCCACCAGCAGCCCGTGCTCAAAACCGGGATCGACGTCGAATCGCACCAGGCTGCGCGGTTGCAATGTCAGTTCGGCACCAAGTAACGGCGTGGCAGTGCGCACCGGCGATACCTGCCCCGCCAGGGTCCCCAAAAACACACGCAGACTGACCCCACCCACGGCGACCGCATCGGGCGCGTAATGCTGAAAATCCCGTGCCGCGTCCCGGGATTCATCGGGCAACGCGACCCATAGCTGTACGCCGTGCAGCGTGGTGGTGGGGGCCGTCGACACCTCCGAGTGGCAGATGCCGCGCCCACCCGTCATCAGGTTGAGCTCCCCCGGCCGCACCATCGCGTGCACTCCGTTGCTATCGCGATGCTCGATCTCTCCGGCGAACAGCCAGCTGACCGTCTGCAGTCCGGTATGCGGATGGGGCGCCACATCCATGCCGCCGGACTGCGCGATGTCATCGGGTCCGTAGTGGTCGGCGAAGCACCAGGCGCCGATCAGCGATCTCCCGGCCTGAGGCAGGGTCCGCAGCACCGTCATCGCACGTGGCCCCCCGAGAGGAACCTCTCGGGGAGTGAGTATTTCGACCACCGGACGGCCACGTCCATCCCGCGGGCACGGCCCACCCTCGCAGCGGGTCTCCGTCGGGGCTGTCTCGGTATTGCTCATGTCCTCATCATCGGCCGAACTCACGGTGCGTGCGGCATAGTTGGTCACCATGGACGGATCCGAATCCACCACCACGGTCGCCGACGCACCCGATAACCACCGATTCGAGATAACGGCAGACGACGAACGCGCGGGCTTCACCGAATACCTGGATACCGCGCTGAGCGGCACGAAGGTGCGGATTTTCTATCACACGGAGATCGACGAGAAGTTCGGCGGCCGCGGCCTCGCCGGGACACTCGTTGAGTCGGCCCTGAAATCCACACGGTCCACCGGGCGCAGGATCGTGCCGGTGTGCCCGTACGTCCGGAAATTCGTCGGCAAGCACCATGAGTTCGACGACATCGTCGACCCGGTGACACCGGAGGCACTGGCCGCGGTCGAGGCCCGCCAGGGATGACCGCGAAGCGCGTCTACATCGACAAGCAGACTCCGTCCGTCTACCAGGGGCTGACCAAAGCCGCCGCCGAACTCCGCGTCCAGGCCACCGAGGCCGGGCTCTCGCGAACAACGCTGGAATTGGTCAATATTCGCGTATCCCAACTCAATCGCTGCCTGTTCTGTCTCGATCTGCACACCCGGGTCGCACTCGAGGAAGGTGAGTCAGCTCAGCGGATCGCAGTACTGCCGGTGTGGCAGGAGGCCGAGTTGTTCACCGATGTCGAGCGCGCGGCCCTGACGATCGCCGAAGCCGTGACGGAGGTCACCGCAGGCCACCTCACCGATGAGCAGTACGCCGCCGCGCGGGAGCATCTCTCCGACGATCAGGTATCAGTGCTGGTCTGGTCGGCCATCATGATCAACACGTTCAATCGGATCTCGATTCTGAGCCGCCACCCGATCAAGCGGCGCTGATCCCCGGCTCCTGGCGCGGGAATACAACCGAGCCACCATGAGTTAGATTTCTTACGCCAGGCTAATGATCTGGCCATTGACATATCTCACGGGGAAGGTATTCGACGATGCCTCAGGTGCGTGCCACACGTTTCCGCAAGTCAGCGCGCGCGATAGTGGTCGCCGCGACGCTGGCTACCGCTCTGTCCGGGTGCACTGTCTACAAGACGCTCACCAAACCCTCGGAGACTCCCCCGCCGCCGCCCGCGACCTCACAGGTCAGCGACCAAGACCAGATCCGTCAAGTCACCGCCCAGCTGGGCAAGGCCCTCGGCAGCCTCGATCTGGACGCCGGTAATGCCCTGACCTGCCCGCGCTACCAGGTGTCCAGCCGCACCGCGGACGAGAAGCTCGTGCCCTCGATCAACTCGTGGCAGGGCGCCGAGGAAGCCTTGATGTACGGCGACACTTCCACCTTGTCCAGCAGTGTGGCACAACGATTCCCGAGTGCGGGAAGCAGCGAGCGCGCCACCCTGGTCAAGGCGATCGTCGGACGCGACCAGTTCGCTTATGCCGCGACCGTGCTGCAGGTGATCCGCGAGAACACCACCGTCGAGAAGTTCGCGATCGACAACATCAAGATCATCGGCGACAGCGCCACCGGAGACATCACCGCGACCTACAGCTTTGGCGGTGCCGCTACCCAAACCCAGACCAAGCCGAACCAGTTTCGCAAGGAGGGTGGCAAGTGGGCCTGGTGCCAGCAGCCCCCGCCGGGCCTGTTTACCCAGTGGACGACATCCTCGTCGGCACAGTCCTCGGCGTAGCAGTTCACGGGTAGCGTCGACCGGCCGCACATCGGGCGGCCTCTAGAGTCGGAGCCATGACCCAAGACGACGGGCAGACCGCCAATCCCTTTGACCCGACTCGCTGGCAGCCGGTGGCGGGATTCGAGGATCTGACCGACATCACCTATCACCGGCACGTCAGCCAAGGGACCGTCCGGATCGCGTTCGACCGGCCCGAGGTGCGCAATGCCTTCCGGCCGCACACCGTCGATGAGCTCTACCGAACCCTGGACCACGCCCGGATGACCTCCGATGTCGGGGCGGTGCTTCTCACCGGGAACGGCCCCAGCCCCAAGGACGGCGGCTGGGCATTCTGCTCCGGCGGCGATCAGCGCATCCGGGGCCGCACCGGCTACCAGTACGCCGGGGGCGAGACCGCCGAGACTGTGGACCCGGGCCGGGCGGGCCGCCTGCATATTCTGGAGGTGCAGCGCCTCATCCGCTTTATGCCAAAGGTGGTGATCGCCTTGGTGAATGGGTGGGCCGCCGGTGGTGGACACAGCCTGCACGTGGTGTGCGACCTGACCTTGGCCAGCCGCGAACACGCGCGCTTCAAGCAGACCGACGCCGATGTGGGCAGCTTCGACGGTGGCTACGGCAGCGCCTACCTGGCCAAGATGGTCGGGCAGAAATTCGCCCGTGAGATCTTCTTCCTGGGCCGCCCCTACACGGCCGAACAGATACATCACATGGGCGCCGTCAACGAGGTCGTTGACCACGAACACCTGGAGACGGTCGCGCTGGAGTGGACCGCCGCCATCAACGAGAAGTCGCCCCAGGCACAACGAATGCTCAAGTACGCCTTCAACCTCACCGATGACGGGCTGGTCGGGCAGCAGCTGTTCGCCGGTGAGGCAACACGATTGGCCTACATGACCGATGAGGCGGTCGAGGGCCGTGACTCATTCCTGGAGAAGCGCAAGCCGGACTGGTCGCCCTACCCCTGGCACTACTAAGACCCGCGGGCCCAGCTCAGCACGGGTTGGGCCTGCAGCGACCGCCCGACGACGGCGCCGCGACCGTGACTGTCGTCGTGGACGTGACCGTCGTAGGGACGGTGACGGTCGTCGTATTGGTGACGGTAGTCGGCACCGTTTCCGTAGTTGTCTCGGTGGTGGTCGTTGTCGCCGTCTCGGTGGTGGTAGATGTCGCCGTCACGGTTGCCGTCGAGTGGGAGGTCACCGTCTCCGTCACCGTCCTGGTCGAGGTACCGGTTTCCGTCGCGGTGACAGTCACCGGCGCCGCCGTTGGTGTGGTGGAGACCGAATTGACTACCGGCGTAGGCGCATCACTCCCCCCGCCCGCCGACTGGGCGAGCGCGACGCGGGCACCCACCGCGCCGGTGCCGATCACGATCGCCACCGCCCCGGCCACCAGGTACCACGTCAGGATCTGGCCTCGCAGCTGTCCGATTCCGGTCGCCACCGATCGGGGAACGTCGACATGTACCGCTCGCCGATCACGCGCGACGGAACGCAGCAGCCCGCGAACGGCCGGATCGTTCATCGGTCCGACCCCCGGGCGTAGGCAATCGGTGCGAGCACGCCGTCGGCAACCCGGAGTTCAGCCTGCACCTGCGAGGGCGTCAACCCGAGCATGTCCGAAAGATCATCGATGCCGACGTCGGCGAAGGCACTGAGCACCGCGGCCACCCGCTGAACCTGCGTCAACTGGGACAACGGGTTTGGCCCGGCGGCGGGACGCCCGGTCAGCGTGAGCCGCGAATGCGCCATCAGCGCGTGCACAAACCAGCACAACGTGAAGATCTGGATCGACTGATGCACCGGCCCGCGCCACTTGAGGGTCGCTTGGGCGATGGCCGTTTCCATCAATCGCTTGCCGACATCCGGGTCATCGCACAGCAGGCTCGCGCACTCTTCGAAGATCGGTTTTTGGATCTCAAATGTCCGCGCCAGCTCTTCTTCCCGCCGGGTGAGGTCGGCAGTTATCCGCAACCCGGACGGCAGACCGAATTCCACCTGTTTGATCGCGGGAAACAGCGCCAGCGTCAACGCCAGTAATCCGACAAACCCCAGCACACCCAGCAGCAGAGGACTGCGAACAAATGGCCCAGCGGCTAGCGCGGCAATCGCGACAGCGATGGGCAGCATGATGCGCGGCTGGAACAGATCCGTCCACCGCCGAGGCTCGGTCTTACACATCGCGAATACCCCTCTATACGAACTGCGTGGGGCAATCGTCGCCGCACCGTCGCAGGGAGAGCGCGAGTAACCGACTACTCGATTCTCCGGGCGGTTACCGCCCGGCGCGCTCCATCCAGAAGTCGAGTTCGAGGTCCTCTTCGGCGCATTGGCGGTACTTCGAGAAGTCGGTGACGCCGGCCTCGGTGAGCACCTCGTCGTCGATGAAGCTGTTTCCGGTCACCTCGCGGCTGGGCTTGATCAGGATCTCGTACGCGGCGTCGGCCATGATCTCGGCCGAGCGACAGCGCGCCACCAGCTCTGCGCCGAGGATGTTGCGGATAGCGGCGGTATCGATCGTGGTGCGGGGCCACAGCGAGTTCGACGCGATGCCGTACTCACGCAGTTCATGCGCCAGCCCGATGGCCACCAGGCTCATGGAGAACTTCGAGATCGTGTACGCGGTCGTGGTCTGATCGAACCACTTGGGTTCCAGCGTGATCGGCGGCGACAGGGTCAGGATGTGCGGGTTGTCCGCCTCCTTGAGCGCACCGATCGCCGACTTCGACAGCGAGAAGGCGCCCCGGGCGTTGATGTCCTGCATCAGGTCATAGGCCTTCATCGAAATCGATTCCGAGGGAGCCAGATTCAAGGCACTGGCATTGTTGACCACAATGTCGATCCCACCGAAACGCTCGACCGTCTGGGCCACGGCCGAGGCGACCACCTCGTCGTCACGGACGTCGCCGAGGATCGCCAGCGCCTGACCTCCGGCGGCCTCGATCTCTTCGGCGGCGGTGTAGATGGTGCCGGGAAGCTTCGGATGCGGCTCGGCCGTCTTCGCCATGATCGCGACATTCGCACCGTCACGCGCGGCCCGCAGTGCGATCGCCAGCCCAATGCCGCGGCTGCCTCCCGACATGATGATGGTCTTACCTGCCAGCGATCCCATAGCCACGTCCTTGTCGTCATAGGGGATGAGTGAGGCCAGCGTAGGACACCGCCGGTAAGGCATACCTTCGAGACCTAAGTCACCCAGGCCCGGCATTTCGCACTCATCGCAAGGGGCATACAGTTCTTACTCGTGAGTAAGAACTCGGTGAGCAAGCGACTCAACACCGCCTTTGCGCGCGCCCTGATGCAGCCTTTCCCCAGCCCATCGCTCATTCGGGCGAAGTTCGACGCAAACTACGGTGTCTCGGTCAAGGACAAGCGCGTCCTCATCACCGGCGCATCCTCGGGTATCGGCGAGGAGGCCGCATACCAATTCGGCAAGCTCGGCGCCAAGGTCATCGTGGTGGCGCGGCGTGAAGACCTGCTGAACGAGGTCGCCGCGCGCATCACCGCCGCCGGCGGCACCGCGGATGCCATCGCATGCGACCTGTCCGACCTGGACGCCATCGACAAGCTGGTGCAGACCGTGAACGAGCGCCACGGCGGCATCGACATCCTGGTCAACAACGCCGGTCGCTCCATCCGGCGCAAGACCTACGAGTCTCTGGATCGCTGGCATGACGCCGAGCGGACCATGCAGCTCAACTACTTCTCGCCCCTGCGGCTGATCCGCGGGTTCGCACCCGGCATGGTCGAACGTCGCAGCGGCCACATCATCAACGTCGCGACCTGGGGAGTGCTCACGGACGTGGTGCCGCAGTTCGCGGTGTACAACGCCTCCAAGGCCGCGCTCTCGACGGTGAGCCGCATCGTGGATGCCGAATACGGCAAGTACAACGTGCACACCAGCACGCTCTACTTCCCCTTGGTGCGTACCCCGATGATCGCGCCGACCGAGGCATACACCAACGCAGCGGCGCTGACCTCCGCGGAGGCCGCGGAGTGGATGGTGCTGGCGGTCCGTACCCGGCCGGTGCGTATCGCCCCGCGAATTTCGGTGATGTCGGCCGCCACCAACGCAGTGGCCCCCAGCCTGGTGACAAAGGTGGCAATGTCGGGGCGCGAAACCCTTTAATATCCCGGCGCCCGTGATACACACGGGTATGGAGATATTGTCCAGCCGAATTTTGTTGCGGCCTAAGGACTATGACGCGACGCTGGCGTTCTACCGGGACACCCTGGGGCTCGCCATCGCACGCGACTACGGAGCCGGCATGGTGTTTTTCGCCGGACAGTCCCTCATCGAGATCGCCGGGCACGGCCGCGCCGACGGCCCCCTCACCGCATTTCCGGGTGCCCTCTGGCTCCAGGTACGCGACGTGTATGCGACGCAGACCGAGCTGGAGAGCCGCGGTGCCTCGATAAGCCGTGCCGCACAGCAAGAGCCGTGGGGTTTGCATGAAATGCATGTGGCGGCACCTGACGGTGTCACGCTGATCTTCGTGCAGATCCCACCGGACCACCCATTACGCAAAGACACCCGGCGGTAGCTTCCGCCGGGTGTCTTTGGTTGGTCTCGCTACTTCTTGACGAACGGAAAGAAGTCGATGCCCGTGTGGTGGATGATCGTCGTCCGGGTGATCCACAACAGCGCGAGCACGACAACCGCTCCCACCAAAGTGAAGAGCGCCAGCCCCAGGAACTTCACGGCCGGGTTGGGTGCGGTGACCGTGCCGTCGTCATTGGCGCCGCCGGCACCCGAGGAGTAGGCGACCAGGCCTGCCGCGAACAACGCGGGCAGACCCGCACCGAGGACCAACCCAACAACGAGCACCTTGCCGATGGCTTCCAAGTAGTTCATGGAGGATTCCTTCTTTTCGCTGGGGTTGGGTTAGACCGAGGCCGTGTCGTTGGCGGAGTCCTTCTTCGAGGCATCCTTGCTCTCGCCGGACGCTTCGGTCTTGGCCTCGCGGACATCGGCGGGCACCACCGAGTTGGTGGAGTCGTCCCAATCGGCGTTGACGTTGCTCGAGTCGACCTTCTCCTGCTGGGCACGCCACCACATGTAACCGGAGAGCCCGACCAGCAGGGCGAAGATGATCAGGTCGCCGACCATCGGCGTGGTGAGATCGCCGACGCCCTTGGAGAGCCAGTAGGACAGCGCGCCGACGATACCGGCGGCGGGCAAGGTGACCAGCCAGGCCAGCACCATGCGGCCGGCTACGGCCCAGCGCACCTCGGCACCGGGCTTGCCGACACCACTACCCAGGATGGAACCGGTGGCCACGTGTGTGGTGGACAGGGCCATACCGGCGGCGCTGGAGCTCAGGATGATCGCGGCCGAGGACGCTTCGGCAGCCAGACCCTGAGGCGATTCGATCTCGACGAGACCCTTGCCCAGGGTCCGGATGACACGCCATCCACCGAGGTAGGTCCCGAGGCCGATCGCGATGGCGCAGCTGGCGATGATCCAGAACGGCAGGCCGGTCTCCTTGACGTTTCCGCTCAGGTGGCCGGTGGTGATGAGCGCCAGCGCGATGACACCCATGGTCTTCTGCGCGTCGTTGGTTCCGTGCGAGAGCGCAACCAGGGAAGCGGTGGCGATCTGGCCCCAGCGGAAGCCCTCTTCGCGACGCTTCTTCACCACGTTGCGGGTGATGCGGTAGACCAGCCAGGTGCCGGCGGCCGCGACCAGACCCGCGATGAGGGGGGCGGCGAACGCAGGGATGATGACCTTCTGCAGGATGCCGTCCCACTTCACGCCCGAGAGACCGATGGCGGCGAGGGCGGCACCGATAAGGCCACCGAAGAGCGCGTGCGACGAGCTGGACGGGATACCGAAGAGCCAGGTCAGCAGGTTCCACAGGATGCCGCCGATGAGGCCCGCGAAGATGATCGTCAGGCCCATGGACGGGGTGATGTTGGGCAGCAGATGACCTGTCTTGCTGTCTTGCACCTTGATAACCGAGGTGGTCACCGTGACGGCGACCTCGACAGAGAGGAAGGCGCCGACAAGGTTCAGGACGCCAGCAAGCAGAACCGCAGTCTTGGGCTTGAGGGCACCCGTTGCGATGGACGTCGCCATGGCGTTACCGGTGTCATGAAACCCGTTGGTGAAGTCGAAGGCCAGTGCCGTTGCGATCAACAGCACCAGAATGATCATGGTTGCGTCCATGGCGCTAATTCTGGGGTAAAGGCCTTGACTTTGACCAGCTGATGGACGACCAAGTTCGTGCGCTGACCGGCCAGTTTGATATTTCCCGCAAGGAGTTCACATTCCGTTAACCTTCCGGGTGCTGACTGTTCGAACTGCGCGCGGGCCTCCTGGCTGATTGCGGCTAGTTTTGCCTGGCGACAACACCAACCAACAGCACTACGATCCGTACCAAGTCGATACGAAGAGGACGGCCGCCCGTCCGTACAGGAGTTTGAGGCCGTGAACGCATTTCTGAGCAAGATCGTCACCTGGCTTCGGGCGGGATACCCCGAAGGTGTCCCGCCGCCCGACTATGTCCCGCTGTTGGCACTGCTGGGCCGCAGGTTGAGTAATGACGAGGTCAAGACCGTGGCCCGCGAACTGATGGCCCGCGGCGACTTCGACAACATCGATATCGCCGTGCTCATCACCCAGGTCACCGATGAGCTGCCCACCAGCGACGACATCGAGCGCGTCCGCGAGCGACTGGCGAAAAAGGGCTGGCCCCTGGATGATCCGCGCGAGCCCGCGGACCATCGTGACGAACCGGGCTCCGGTCAGGCCACCGACCACCCGGCGTGACCCGGCTACTGCGCGCCCTGCCCGTACCCAGCGGGCAGACCATGCTCGGCCTGCTCCCCCGCCTGGCGGAACTGCTGGACGGTCGCGGCGACGCGGTGCTGCCCGTACCTGCCGATGACGCCGATCAGGCACATTTCCTCGCCTCCGAACTCGCCGCCGACGAACCGATCGCCGAGGATGTGGCGGTGGTGGTGTCAACCTCCGGCACCACCGGAAAACCCAAGGGCGCCATGCTCACCGGAGACGCGCTGACCGCCAGTGGCGCCGCAACACACGCCCGCCTGGGCGGGACCGGCCAATGGCTACTGGCGCTGCCACCCCATCACATCGCCGGAATGCAGGTGTTGCTGCGCAGCATCCAGGCCGGAACCGAACCCGTGGTCCTCGACGTCTCGACGGGCTTTTCGCTACCCGACTTCGTGCGCGCCGCCGCCGAGATGACCGGAACCCGTCGATACATCTCCCTGGTGGCAATACAGCTGGCCAAGGCATTGGAAGACCCCGCCTCATCCGAGGTGCTCGCATCCTTTGACGCGGTCCTGCTGGGCGGTGGCCCGCTGCCCGCGCCCGTCGCCATCCGGGCGGCGCAGGCACGTGTCCCGGTGATCCGGACCTACGGCATGAGCGAAACCTGCGGCGGATGCGTGTACGACGGGGTGGCCCTTCGCGGAGTCCAGGTGCGCATCGGGACGGAGGGCCAGATCAGCCTCGGTGGTGCCACCGTGGCGTCGGGCTATCGAAATATCGCGAGCCACAAGGCATTCTCGGAGCCCGGATGGTTCCACACCGATGACTTCGGCGAGCTCCACGATGGCCGGCTGCGGGTACTGGGCCGACTGGATGAGGCCATCAGCACCGGCGGGCTCACCGTGGTTCCGCAGGTGGTAGAGGCAGCCCTGGCCACTCATCCGCTGGTCGCCGAATGTGCGGTGTTCGGTGTACCCGATGATCGGCTCGGCCAGCACGTCGCCGTGGCGGTCGTGGCGTCACCGGCGGGCACTCCGACGCTGGAGGATCTGCGGGCGCATGTCGCCGCGGCTCTCGACGACACCGCCGCCCCACGCGAACTGCATCTCCTCGACGAACTGCCCCGGCGCGGGATCGGGAAACTCGACCGCCGCGCCCTCGTCAAACGCTTCTCTTGACCTCAAGCTCACTTGAGTTCATAGCGTTGTCCCATGACACGTGAGGAGTTTGTGCCAGGCTCCGCGCCTCTGGTGCGGCACAGCGATCGCGAGATCCTCAGCACCGCACCCGGAAACGCGACCGGATTGGTGATGGATTCCGACGCGACCGGTGGGGCGGTCAGCGTCCTGAACATCTACCTGCCCAAGGGCGCCGACGGCGCGGCACCGCACTTCCACACCCGCTCCACCGAGCTGTTCTATCTGGTGTCAGGGCGGCTGGAAATCCTGGCGGGCGATCGCATCGAGGTTCTGGAACAGGGTGACACGCTGTTGGTTCCGCAGCTGATGCCGCACGCGTTCGGCGCTACCGCAGACAGCGATGCCAACATCTTCACGGTCCTCTCCCCCGGGGTCCAGCGCTTCGACTATTTCCGGCTGCTGGACCGAATCGTGCACGGCCAGGCCGATATCAGCGAGCTGCGGGCATCACAGCAGACCTACGACAACCACTTTGTAAAAAGCGCGGTGTGGTCTGCGGGACGCGGCCTCTCGGCGCTGGATGCCCCCTAGTCACCCGGCCTCGGCGACCGCCTTGATCCGATTCAAGGTCTCCCGCATGCCGTTGCGATTCGTACGGCCCCGCGCCCAACCCAACAGTGCCCAGTAGATCCGCACCGGCAAGGAGGGAGTCAGTTCGAAGGATTCGGTGACGTCGGTACCGTCACCGGCCGACTCGAACTGATACCGCCAGGTGTTCACCGTCTTACCGTTCGGCAAGAGCACCGCGAAACCAAACGAACGATCGCGGTCACACTCGACGATGCGGCACACCGTCCAATAGACGGGTCCCTTCTGGTTGCGCTTCACATGGCCGCGGAAACGCACCCCGACCGCAGGAGCACTGGCTCCGTCGAGCCACTCGGCCTCAAATGTCTCGGGACTGAACCTGCCGGTGTTAGTAATGTCGCTGACCAGGCCCCAGATCTTGTCCGCAGGAGCCGCCATGTGCACGGTGACCGAATCACGCATGGCGTTACGGTACCCGCGATGAATCCAGGTGCCGGGCCGGGTCTGTATGAGCATGACCCTTACCCCTCATTTCGACCAGCGGTTCAGCGAGCCCGGCGCGGCCGCACCCGCGTGGAGCGACGTATCGGCGCTGCTTGCCGCCGCCGAGCTGTACTGGATCACTACCGTGCGCGCCGACGGCAGCCCCCATATGACTCCGCTCGTGGGCCTGTGGCGGGACGAATCGTTCGTGTTCTGCACGGGCCCCACCGAACAGAAGGCCCGTAATCTCGACGCGAACCGCACCGTGGCCATCGCGACCGGTGTCAACACGTGGAATGACGGGCACGACGTCGTGGTCGAGGGGGCGGCCGAACGCGTCACCGATGCCGCCGCACTGCAGGGTCTCGCGGACGCCTATCTCGAAAAGTACGGCGAGGATTGGAAATTCACGCCGAGCGAGGGCGGCTTCGGCGAGGGCGACCAGTTCGCGGTCGTATATACCGTGACGCCGTCTAAGGTGCTGTCCTTCACCAAGAACCCACACGGACAAACGCGTTATGCCCGCTAGGGAAGCTCGATCGGCAGCTTGACACCGTCATGCGCACGGCAGTGCCCACAGGTGTCGACGGATTCGGTCGCGGTGACGGCAGCGCGCACCAAATCCTTAAACCCGCCGATGTTGCGTTCGAACTCGGCGAACACGTCTACCGCGCGCACCCCTTGCCCGTGTTCAATTCCGGCGTCCAGATCGGTGACCAAGGCGATTGCGGCATAGCAGATTTCGAGTTCTCGAGCCAGCACCGCCTCGGGGTATCCCGTCATGTTGACCAGGGTGAAACCCTGCGAGGCGTACCAGCGGCTTTCGGCTCGAGTCGAGAACCGCGGCCCCTGCACCACCACCATCGTGCCGCCGTCCACAGCCTCGGGTTGCAGCGATACAGCACGCAACCCCGGGCAGTACGGGTCGGCGAATTCCACGTGGATACCGCCGCTGTCGAAGAAGGTCTGCTCGCGCCCGCTGGTGCGATCGACCAGCTGATCGGGTACCACGATGGCGCCAGGGCCCAGATCAGGGGTGAGACTGCCCACCGCGCACGGCGCGAAAACCCGGCGCACACCGAGAGCGCGCAGCGCCCACATATTGGCGCGGTAGGGCACGGTATGTGGCGAGAACTCGTGGCGACTGCCGTGCCGTGGCAGAAACGCCACCTCACGCTCTCCCACCAGCCCGACCGTGATGGGCGCGCTGGGCTGACCGTACGGTGTCGTCGGGGTGACGGTCCGCACCGGTTTGTCGAAGAACGAATAGAAACCGCTTCCACCTATCACCGCGAGCATGCCGTCATTGTCGTGCAACACCCCGGCCAGCGGCCAATTGGGTGCGTGGCATACCCCTCAAACAATTGGTCGCCAAAATGCCTGCAACAGTTCCCGACAAATCTGGGCAATAATTTTGTCAACGACACCAAGCAATAGACTGAATGTTGCTGTCTCCCAATGATGTAAAGAATGTCACCGTTCCCGGCGGTGGCACGGCGTAGATGAGAATTGCTGATAGAAACTCAGGTTTTTCGGTGAATTATGCCGTTCTGCCAGACTCGCGCCGGCGACCTTGACGCATCCCCCACCACGTCTACCGTGGAGGAGTGAATTCGATTGGGCATCAACTACATCGAAGACAATTCCTGATAATGACCGCGTCGGCCGCGGGAGCCCTCACGCTCGCATCATGCGCCGATGAACCCCGGGGAGAAGCGCCTCAGGAAGAGGAGAAGACCAGCGTGTATACATTGCCGAATCTCGACTGGGATTACTCGGCCCTGGAGCCGCATATCTCCGGCGAAATCAACCAACTGCACCACGACAAACATCACGCCGCCTACGTCAAGGGCGCCAACGACGCCGTGGAGCAGCTTGCCGAAGCCCGCCAGAAGGCCGACAACGCCGCAATCGTGCTGCTGGAAAAGAATCTGGCCTTCAATCTCGGCGGCCACGTGAACCACTCGATCTGGTGGAAGAACCTCTCTCCGAATGGCGGTGACAAACCACAGGGTGACCTGGCAGCCGCTATCGATCAGCAGTTCGGCAGCTTCGACAAGTTCCGCGACCAGTTCTCCGCAGCGGCCAATGGCGTTCAGGGGTCAGGCTGGGCATGGCTCGGATACGACACCCTCGGTAAGAGACTCCTGACGTTCCAGATGTACGACCAACAAGCCAACGTGCCGTTCGGCACGATTCCCCTTCTCGGCTTAGACGTCTTCGAGCATGCCTACTACCTGCAGTACAAGAACGTGAAGACCGACTACATCAAGGCCTTCTGGAACGTGGTGAACTGGGCAGACGTCCAGGCTCGTTTCTCGGCGGCACTATCGAAGACGGCAGGACTCATCTTCCCGTAGCGGGTAATCGGGCGCGGCCATGGCAGGATCGGCCGCATGGCCAGCATCGCGCAGTGGATCGAAGGTTCCCGTCCCCGTACCTGGCCCAACGCGCTGGCACCGGTCATCGCGGGCACAGGCGCCGCCGCGGCAGCCGGCAGCCCCGTCTGGTGGAAAGCGCTGCTGGCCCTGGCCGTATCGGTAAGCATGATCATCGGCGTCAACTTCGCCAATGACTACTCGGACGGAATTCGCGGAACCGATGACGACCGGGTGGGACCATTACGGCTGGTCGGCTCCCGGCTGGCATCGCCGTCGGCAGTCAAGGCCGTCGCCATCGCGTTCCTGGCTCTGGGCGCCGCCGCGGGATTGGCGCTGTCCATCACCACCGCCTGGTGGCTGGTAGCGGTCGGCGCAGCGTGCGTCGCGGGCGCCTGGTTCTACACCGGGGGTTCGAAGCCCTACGGATACAGCGGGTTTGGCGAAATCGCCGTCTTCATATTCTTCGGCCTAGTGGCCGTGCTGGGCACCGAATACGTACAGACCTTGACGATCAGCCGCACCGGCCTGGCACTGGCGGTGGCAATCGGCAGCTTCTCCAGCGCCGTATTGGTGGCCAACAATCTGCGCGATATCCCCACCGATCGCGAATCCGGCAAGATCACGCTGGCCGTCCGATTGGGCGATGCGCGCACCCGGATCCTGTTCCCGGCACTGCTCGCCGTTCCGGTTCTGGTCAGCATCGGCCTGGGCATTGGCCACCCGTGGCACCTGCTGGGGCTCGTGATGTTGCCCCTCATGGTCAAGGCCGCCCGCCCAGTCGTCACCAAAGCGCAAGGGCCGGAGCTGATCCCGACATTGCGTGACACCGGTCTTGCCATGCTCGGATGGGCGATTCTCACCGCCTCGGCCCTGACCTGGCTGAGCTAGCCCTTCCGGTCCGTGACGTCTTAGGAGAAGTTCTTACAGACAACACCGGTGTTTTGGCAGGTCACACCGGTGTGGTCCGGCGCGCTTACCCATCCGCCGCCCTGGGTGAGGCCCGGGGGCAGATCTGAGCGATTCGGGTTACCGGTGGCATCGCAGAACACCCAGCTGTTTTGGCACGCATGTCCCTGGCCGTGCGGAAGCGTTCCCCAGCCGGTGTTGCCATCCCTGCCGGGCTGCTGATTGGTAAATGACCAGCGTGAACCGTCGCCCACACCCGGTCCGGGGATTGGCGTTACCGGATCGGCAGGTCCCGCGAGCGTCTGTCCCACCGCCGGCTCGCGCAGAACACTGACGCCCGGCGCCCCGAGTCCCAACAGCGGGAGGGCTAACAACGCCGTACAACAAACAACGTTTCTTGTCTTGGTAAGTGCATACATGGTGACTCCGTAGGTCCGCATATTCAGGTGCGGCCCCCGGGAAACCACTAACAACGAAAAACGTTAGGCGCCGCTTGTATGTCATCCACAGTACACCTGCCGTTCACTTTGACTCAATCTGAAGTTAAAGTGTCGCCAAACCCTTACCCCGGTAGGGGTATGCACCCCGCCATGTGGTTACGACCGTCCACTACCTGGGCATAAGACATCGCACGATGACGGTAAGGCGGCGGGGTCACCGATATCTGTAGATCCCGACGAGAGACCGCGGCGAACGGGCTATTGACCATGAGACGTCTCAGTGATAGTGGCCGAGTTACCCGCGTCATGGCCGACCGGTACATGCCTCGCACATCACAAACCGAACGCTCCCACAGCGGCCCAACGTCATGTCTCCGCAAACGCGATGCCCGACGCCCCGGGGCCAATACCCTCGTGGCGCTAGGCGGCCCGATCGAGCAGTCCGACCACTGCCTGCCGCAGCTCATCGGCGGGCACGCGCTCGGTGATCACGGCCAGAGCCACCGGGTCACCACCCCGCAGAATGCCCAGCACCATGTGCTCACATCCGATCCAATTGTCTTTGTGCGCAATGGCTTCCCGCAACGCCAGCTCCAAGCACTTCTTGGCCGAGGAGTTGAAGGGGATCATCCCAAAGGGGCGCCACCCGCGGGCACGCCCCTTGCGGCGCCCCGATTTCTCAAATGCCTTCTCGAAGGCTTGCGGGCCGAAGACTTTCGACACACTGTCACGCACCTGCGACAAATCGATGCCAATGGCCTTGAGTGCCTGGGCGTCCTCGTCGTCCAGCGGCGGCTCCTGCGAGCCGGCCCGCAGCCGGTCGCGCACGGCGTCAGCGGTCAGCCCATACCCACCCAGCAGGTCCAGAAGAGGTCCACCCGCACTATCCAGCACGCCGACCAGGACATGCTCGGCGCCGATGCGCGACTCGTCCATCTCGCGGGCCTCCTCTTGCGACAGCACCACGGCGACCTTGGCCGATTTCTGGAACTTCTCGAACATGGCTGCTCACTTCCTCGCGCGGTTGTATTTCTGATGCACTGCCTGACGGCTTACTTCGAGAGCCTCGGCGATCGCCTGCCAGCTCCAGCCCTGGTTGCGTGCATTGGTGACGTGAATTGCTTCGAGTCGTTCACACAAGCGCCGCAACGCCTGGACAGCTCTCAGACCCACGGCCGGATCAGTACTACTGACGGCGTCGTCCAGATCGGCCGACGGAAGATCGCTCATGTTTGTCAAGATAGATTGACAAACATGAGGTGTCAAGGAAAGTTGACAGATGGCCTACCAGCCGACGGGCAACTCGAACAGGCCTCCGGTCAGCAGGTCGGACCGCATCGTCAGTTCCGAGACGTCCTTACGCAGATACAGCCCAGGCAGCCGCTCGACCAGCTGCCCGAGCACCGTGGCCAGCTGCAACCGGGCCAGCGGTGCACCCACGCAATACCGCGCGCCGTACCCGAACGTGACATGAGCCGCGGTATGCCGGGTGACATCCAGCCGGTCCGGGCCGCCGAATACGGCCTGATCGTGATTGGCCGCACCGACATCTAGCAAGAGGAGGTCTCCGGCACTGATATGCACCCCATCGAGGTCGAGATCTTCACGCGCGTATCGCGGTATCTCGCCGCCGCCCGTACGCGAGGCGCGCAATGTCTCTTCCACGGCATTGGCAATCAGGTCCGGCTGTGCCACAAGCAAAGCCCACTGTTCGGGATTGGCCAGCAACAGCAGTGTGGCCAGACCGAGCTGGACGACGGTGGTCTCGTGCCCACCGAGAAGCAACGCCATCGATTGCGAGGCGATCTCGTGGTCGGCGACACCGTCCACAGCACAGAGACGGGAGATCACGTCATCGCCGGGATCCTCGCGCTTACGGGTAACCAGTTGTAACCCGTACACGAAAAGCTGGCCCATCCCCCACTCAGACAGGCTCCGATCACGGGTATTCGATGCGGCCGTGGTCCATTCACGAAACTCGGCCCTATCCGCGTAGGGCACACCGAGCAGTTCGCACAACACCATCATCGGCAGCGGCTGGGCGATAGCGGTGTACAAATCCGCGGGCGGACCCTGGTCGATCATCGCGTCTAGCAGTTCGGTGGACAAGTCGGACACACGACTTTCCAACGCCCGCATCTGCTTTGGCGTGAAATGCGGTTGCATGAGCCGTCGCCCCCGCGCGTGGTCGTCACGTTCGGTCTCATAGTTTCCAATCGGCCCGCCGAAGAACGCTGATTTGCCGGACCGGGCAGCGGTATCGGGCGCGGGGTGTGACCGGCCCACCCGATCGTCATCGAACAGCTGCCGCACTGCCGCATGTCCGGTGACCAGCCAGGCGGGGTCTCCAACGGCGGTGGTCACACGGTGCACGTTCCCCACACACTGCAGCTCCCGCTGCAGGGGTGCCGGCGTGAACAATCCCTCACGCGCGAAGGGCAGCTGCGGCGGTTCCATGAAATTACTGACCCCCGGGATCAAAAAATAGAACCTCTAGTCAATTACCCCAGGCATCATAAGCGACCCATCATGGCCAGGTTCTCAAAATTCGGAAAACCGTCAAAATTTGCTACACATCTATGCCTGCATACATATTTCCTTTTAATAGCAGCTCCAACAGATTTCAACACATTGCCCACATGCGAGATGTGGCGATGATCCCGTCTCGCCTGAAGCCTGGACATATCAGGGTTATCGATTGCCCGGACAGAAATTAGGACACGTTCTAGTGTGAGAACTTGTTCGAGAAACAGGCCTTTGATCGTTCATCCGGTCAAACACCTTGGGGGTGGAAATTGACACAAGCGGCCAGCGTTCCGTGCGCCGAGTCGGCCACGACCTATGTCAGCCCGCCGGGCCTGCGCGTGGCCCGGATGTTGTCCAGGCTGCCCAGGTTGGGAGACACCGTTGGGTTGATGTTGGATCCCACCTTCTACCTGTTCGAGAAGTATCTGCGACATGGCCCGGTCTTCACCGTCAAGACGCCCTATCAGACGTACACGGTGCTGGCCGGAGCCGACGCCGCCACCTTCATGAGCAGTAAGGAAGGGCGCGAGTGCCTGACGGTCGGCAGCTCGTGGCGCTTCGTCGAGGAGCAGTTCGGCGGCAGAGACTCATTGGTCGCCGTGGACGGACCCCAGCACAAACAGTGGCGCACGCTCCTACAGCGCGGCTATTCGCGGGAGGCCATCGCCGGCCGGTACGCGGAGGCCGTCGACGTGATCGACGATGCCGTCGACAAGCATTGGAAGCCGGGGCAGTCGGTACCGGTCCTCCCGGCAATGCAGAAGCTGTCCATCGCACAGGTCGGCACGTTCGTAGGCGGCGTCCGTCCGACCGACAACGACATCGAAGATATCGCGCTCGTAACCCGCGACATCCTGAAGATCGCGCCAGTGCAACATATTCCGAAGTTCATGCTGCGCCTGCCGCGCTACGTCAACGCACGGTCACGCATGGTCAGCGTGGCACAGTCGGCCATTGCCCTGGCGCGGCGTACTCAAGCGGGCGAAGGACCGTCCCGGTCCGCCCTATTGGACGACATCCTCGAATCCTGTGCCAATGATCCCGAAGCAACCAACCAGCGCAATATGCTGTTCCACTCGGTCTTGCCCTACTTCGCGGGAGTTGAAACAACCTCGGCAACAGCAACATACGCGCTCTATCTGATCCTCAAACACCCGACGGTCCTAGCCAGGATCCAGCACGAAGTGGACGCCATGTTCGCCGCGGGCGACATCACCCATGACGGCTTGTTCCACGCGACCCCAGTACTACACGGTGCCGTGATGGAGGCGATGCGGCTACACCCCATAGCCTCCTTCATCATTCGCGTGGCAGCGCAGGATTTCGAGTTCCACGGACACCGCATCAGACGTGGTGAAGGGGTGTTTGTCGGTACCACCGTCCCGCACTTCCTCAGTGAGTTCTACCCCGACCCGATGAGATTCGACGTCGACCGCTATGGAGACTCGGTGGGTCCTAACCGCACACCCGGTGCCTATTCCCCCTTTGGGCGCGGGCCGCACATGTGTGTGGGCAAGGGGCTGGCCGAATCGTTGATGCAGCTGATGCTTGCGCGCATCATCCATCGCCGCACCTTGGAACCCAGCTCCCCGTCTTACCGGCTCTCCAACCGGATATCGTCGAGCTCTCCGTCCCCGAAGTTCGCTGTCCGCGTGGTTAGTTCACGCTGACGATGAAGTCGTTCAATCTGAAGACACGAGGCTGGCGTTGCGACTTGCGCTCGACGTCGGCGTGGTACGGCGACAGCTGCAAGATACGGGCCCAGATCACGTCGCGGTCGGCCCCTTGTAAAGGTTCGGCCATACAAGCCCGCTCGCTACCACCGATGTTCACTCGGCATGCGGGCCGTTTCATCAGCCATGACGACCAGAGTGGATGGTTCGGCCGTGACCAGTTAGTGCCAACCACATACACCGCCCCGTCGATCATCAAGTACTGCAGGGGCACAACGACTTCCTCGCCGCGGCCATTGGTAACCAACAAGGTCAATGACGGAATCCGCGAGACGGCGGTGATGGTCCACCGCCCACCCGCGAGCCGGTACAGCACCCGGTCCGCGATGACAGAAGACCGCCGGATCGGCGCCGCCAGATTGTGGTGCCCCACTGACAGCACCGCCTTGCGGATCACCCCCACGAGCCCGCCCCGCTCCTGCCATGCCTCCGCCGATGTGTCGATGTCAACCTCCCCGGTCCAGGTACCCGAACAATGCCATGACGATAGCGCTCGACGATGGCGCGGCAAGCTGAATCTGATCGATAACCCTGATCTGAAACCGGTGATCAAAAATCCCGAGAACGTTGTGACCGAAGCGAATTCCGCTCCCGAACGATAGGAAGAACCGAGATGGAACAGCTCACCGGATACGATGCGAGCTTCCTCTACCTTGAGACACCCACGCACTATCACCAGGGTTACGGTGTCGTCATCCTCGACACATCAACCATGGCGGACGGTTACAGCTTTGGAGCGGTCAGGGACTGGCTGAGTTCGCGAGTCGCCGAGATTCCCACCTATACCGAGAGAGCCCACGACCCCTGGTACAACCTCGGACATCCCTTTTGGGTTGCCGACAGCTCATTCGACCTGGATCGCCATGTGCACCGTGTCGTGCTCCCGTCGCCCGGCACCGACGCGCAGCTCGCCCAGCGTTGCTCCGAAATCGCCTCACTCCCCCTCGATCAGCGGTACCCGCTGTGGGAAATCTGGGTGTTGGAGGGCATGAGCAATGGCAACGTGGCGATTCTGATCAAGCGCCACAACGCGAGTCTCGATGGCGTTCGGGGTAACTCGCAGCTGGGCCAGCTGTGCGGCAATGACGCCACCGAGTTGGCGGTAGTCCGCGATGCCGGGCCGATCGAGCCCCTCACCCTCATGCTGGGTGGCTTACGCACCCTGGCCGGTAAGCCGGTCAAGATGGCCAAGATGCTTGCCGAGAACATCAGGTCACGCCGCCGGGGGGATGCCCCGGAGCTTCCGCCCGGAGTCCCCGAGCCCATGTCGGCGCCACGCACTTCGTTCAACACCACGCTGACCTCCAATCGCAACCTGGCATGGATAAGCCTTCCGATCGCCGATGTGCTGCGGGTGAAAAGAAGGCTGGATGTGAAGCTGAACGACGTCATGCTGGCGCTGACCGCGACCGTGATACGCAAGTACCTCATCGAACGCGATGAACTCCCGGACCAACCGCTGCGCGCCTTCGTCCCGGTCTCGGTGCACGATAAGCCCGGCCAGCACGGCCGCAACCGCACCACTGGCCTGCTGACAAGCCTGCAGACCCGCACCGACGACCCTGTGCAGCGAGCGCGAGAGATCGCCTCCATCACCGACGCCGCCAAGGTGCATGCCGAGGCACTGGGCCCCGGACGAATCCACGACTGGTTCGACTTCAGCGCACGGTACTGGGGTCTGTTGTTCCGCGCGTACTCCCGTCTGCGGATGTCTGATCGGCACAAGGTGATGCAGAACCTCGTGTTGTCGAATATTGGTGGGCGCCACACAGATCTGTACTTCGCCGGAGCGAAAGTGGCCGGTTTCTATCCGTTCGGCGCACCCTTCGACGGCGGTGCGCTGTTCGTCACGGTTGCCTCTCACGACGACCGGCTCAACGTGGGCCTGATCGCGTGCCCCGAGATAATCCCTGCGCTCGCCGACATCGCCGCTGGGTACAAAGAAGCGCTCTCCGAATTGTCGGAGGCCCTGGATACCGCCGAGGCCATGTCCAAATGAGCGGCCAGGGAGGGGCAGAGACCGCACTGAACGCCGATAGGTACCGTGCCGCAACCCAGGACACAATCGGCACACTGATCGAACTCAACAGATCCAAACGCCCCAACATTCTCGTCGCGGGGCTGGCGATCACAGCAGAGAGCGCGCAGGCGGGGTATCTCATCAGTGAATTACTCTCTACTGGTACGGATTACGTAACCTATTTCGGTAACTCGCTGGAAGAGGCATTGTCGGGGGCCATTCGATTGATCCGCCACACCAGCAAGGTGACCGGCGATCGACTCCGCGAGAGCTGGGTTCTGGTTGCGGACCGCGACGAAAGGCTGCGGCGGTACTTCGATCCGCTCGGTGAAGGCGCGGGCAAGGGGATGACCCGCCATGTGAGGTTCGTGTCCTCCCCCGCAGAGGCGCTGGCGGAGCTTCCAACACGGGCATGGTCAGGACTCGTGGTCCTCGATCCTGATGGCGATACCGCTGACCTACTGTCGACAGCACAGCGCCACAACATAATCCGGGTAATAGCGGAGAGCCGTTCCCTGGGTGTCGCCGATGCCAACAGACCCCCAGACGGTGATGTGTTCGTCTTCGGCGAGAACCTCACCGATTTCCAGGCCCCATTCGGCTCCTACTCCATGTCACAAGAAACGTATGGCGTCTGGAACAACCCGCTGGACGCCATGGCACAGACATCGACATTCGCCGCGAATGCCACTGCCTTGACACTGGTGATCGAAACCCTGCGCCGCCATGGTCATGTCAGCGATCTCCAGGAAACGGTTCTCGCCGACATCCATACATCACGGCAGGTACGTAACGACCATTTCCGCCGGTTCTCTAACCCATCCGCAGCCAATCTGATGGAGGCCTTCGGTCTCGATTTCGACTTCTCGGAAGCCGATGGCGCGCGGATCCTGTTGCGGGACGGGACAACACTGCTTGACTGCGCACTGGGTAACGGCGCCAACCTACGCGGGCACAATCCCCCGGATCTCGCGCAGCTACTCGCAGACCACGACGAGCACTCGGACTATACCGCGCTATTATCCGAGTTATTGTGTGAAATAAGCGGTTTCGACGAGGTACTGCCAGCGGTCAGCGGGGCCACGAGTGTAGAGGCCGCCTTGTGCCTGGCACGGCTCGCACGCCCCGACAAACCGCGCATCGTCACTTTCCGAGGCAACTTCTCCGGCAAGACCATCTCTACCCTCAATGTCAGTCGCTACGGACCGCAGCGTTCTGCCAGCATCGACGGTGCGTTCGAACCGTACTACCCGGACGTGGTATTCATCGATCCCTTCGGCGCCCAGGCGGCCCAGGACCTCGCCCAGGCCCTGGAGCATCCGGATGTGGGTCTGGTGTGGTGTGAACTGATCCAAGGGATGTCCTGCCGCGCGATACCTCCCGAGTTGCTACGCATAATTGCCGATGCCAGGCAACGTCGCGGCTTTCTCGTCGGCATCGACGAGGTGCTCACCGGCGTGTGGCGCAGCGCCGAGACATTCCTGCTCCAACAAACCTGGATGCCCGGGGTGGTGGACATCGTCACCATCGCCAAACCTCTGTCGGACATGATGTTTCCCATGGCGGCAGCGCTGGCGACATCGACGGTAGTGGACGCTGCGCGCGAAACAAATGCCCGTGCCGTATCCGATCTACAGGGCCGGTACCGAAACAACCTCGGCGCGCACATCGCCTGGCACGCTCTGCGTAGTGTCGACACCCCCGAACTGCACACCCAGCGCCGAGCTGAACGCGCCACCCTCGTCGAGGGCTTACGCCGTCTGGCAGACAGGTCGCCGCTGTATCAGTCGGTGGAGGGCTACGGCACGCATCTGCGCCTCATCGTCGATCCACGGTACTTCCCATTCCAGGAGAACGGCCTGATGGGGGAATTACTGGGCCAGGCCATGGAAGACCTGATTCTGCGCCGCTGCAAGGTGATCCTGGGACGCGGCCGCTTCTTCCCGCCTCTGTTCCCTCCCTCAGGGACAATGGCCGAGGCCGTCGAGCGACTGGAACGTGGATTCGACGGCGTCACTCCGGTCACGGTGTACGCAACTCTGGTGCGCTGTCTCGCGGGTCTTACCACCTTCATGGTGAAAAGACAGCTCCGGCGGCTAGTACTCGGCTCGATCCCGGCTCGGGGCGCCAGGTTGGACCGGGCAACGTGAGCGACTCAGTCGGATGGCGGGTGGCCGGCCCCAAACCACCATGGGGCCACCAAACCGGCAGTGATGCCGGCGATTTCATTGGTCTCGTGATACAGCGCCCGTGCGGCCTCTATCGAACTCGCGGTGGGCCATGGCAGATAGCGGTCAATCTTCGCGTAAGCGAGACCGGGCGCGGTGTCGCCGCGCGTCAGAAATTCATGCAGCCAATCGGCAGACCGCTCGGGCGTGCTGAAGCCCTCCGAATTCTCGAATCTGGTGAGAATCGTGCGGAACAGCCAGCGGGACAAGCCATTCATATTCCTGGTGATGCCGGTGGCCGGCATGATCCCCGGGTCGTAGGAGAGCACCGCGTAGTCGTCCGGAACTCGCTCGGAGTAGGCGCGGCACAGTTCCACCGTGCCCCTCTTACTGGTCACATACGCCTGCGGCCCGCCAAGCGCACCGGGCAGACACGCCTGGGCCAGCGGAAGACCGGAGGGTTCGGGGAGCCCGGTCCACCAACGCCGACGATCGTGAGCGCCGGAACCCACAAACACAACTCGCGCCTTGGCGTCCAGGGACGGCGACAACAACGCCAGGAGCAGATGCGGCGCTATCAGATTGGTGACCATGGTGCTGTCGAGACCCCCGTATGCAGATCCCGGTCGACGCCCCGGATGGATCCCGGCGTTGAGCACCACCGAACCGATCGGCCCGAGGTCTCCGGCGCGCACCGCATTGTTGAGCTCGGCCGCTGCCTCCCGAACACTCTCCAGCACCGCCAGATCGCACACCACGTAGTGCACGTCATCTGTCCCGAAACGGCCGATCAACTCGGCTCGGCGCCTTTCATTGCGACACAACATGATCAGCCGATACGAGCCGGAGACCGAGAGGAGCTGCGCAAGTGTTGACCCAAGCCCGGACGTGGCACCCGTCAGGACGAGCGATCTATCGCCGGTTCGCCGCATAGTTCAGGAATATACGGCCATAATCATCTCGAATCAGGCAGGGAGACCCAAGTGAGCTTCGAACACGAGCAAGCTGTCGACGTCCTCGTCGTGGGTGCCGGTATCGCCGGAATCAGCGCGGCATGGCATTTCGCCAATCATTGCCCATCATTGAACGTCGCAGTGCTGGAGAGCCGTTCGGAGATAGGTGGCACGTGGAGCCTGTTCCGTTACCCGGGCGTGCGCTGCGACTCGGACATGTACACACTCAGTTTCTCCTTCGCGCCGTGGACCGGGCGGGACGCGATCGTGGACGGTGACACCATCCTGCGGTATCTGAAAGACGTAGTCGCCAAGGAGAATCTCGAGCGGCTCATCCGATTCAATCACGGGGTACGCGAGGCGCGATGGTCGTCGGAGACCGCCAAGTGGACGCTGACAGTCGACACCCCGGACGGTCCACGAACCATGACTTGTTCGTTTCTGATGGTGTGCACCGGCTATTACCGCTACGACGGCGGATACCTGCCGGAGTTTTCCGGCATCGAAGACTTCCACGGCCCGGTGGTGCATCCCCAGGAGTGGCCCGAGGATATCATCCTGAAAGACAAGAGGGTCGCCCTCATCGGCAGCGGAGCGACCGCCATGACCCTCGCACCGCGACTGGCCGAGGAAGCCCGCCATGTCAGCGTGGTGCAACGCTCCCCGAGCTACGTCGTGAGCCGCCCGCAGCGTGATCGCTTCGCCAACCTGCTCTTGCGCTGTCTCCCCGACAGTCTGGCGCTACAGATCATTCGCGCCAAGAACATCTCTCTGATGACACTTTCCCTCTATCTCGCCCGTCGGGTTCCAGAACGTATGGGTGAGGCCATCATCGACCGTGCGAAACGCGAACTCCCGCCAGGCTATGACAGCGATACCCATTTCCGGCCGCGTTACAAGATCTGGGACAACCGGCTGTGCCTGATCCTCGACGGAAACCTGTTCGAATCGATCGGACGCGGCGACCTCAGCATGGTGACCGGGGAGATCGAAAGGTTCACCGAGACCGGGCTCATCCTCACCTCTGGTGAGCAGGTGTCCGCCGACGTCGTGGTGGCGGCCACCGGATTCCATATGCGGCTGTTCGGCGGTATCGAGTTCTACCGCGACGACGAGCCCATCGACTTCAGCAGCACCGTCTGCTACAAGGGGATGATGCTCGACGGCGTGCCGAATTTCGCCTTCACCGTCGGATATCAGGCCGCGAGCTACACGCTCAAGGCAGACATCGTGTCACGGTATGTCAGCAGGCTGCTCGACTATCTCTACTCCCACCGAATCTCCTCGGTGACACCGCATCTCGACGACGATTCGGTGTCCCTGGAGCCGTTCACGGGATATCGCCCGGGCTATGTGGAACGTGTGCTGTCCGACCTGCCACGCCAGGGATCGCGACCGCCCTGGCGGCTGAGCATGAACTACTACCGGGACATGTGGATGGCGCGTGCGCAACCGGTCCAGGACGACAACCTCCGATTCTCACAAAGCGCTGCGCAATAGGATAATTGGGCCAGGCAATGACGACACCGGCGTTCCGAGTCACCCGTCCGTGGCCGATCCGCATGCTCAATCACGCCGGACGACCGCTGGCCAGGATCGGGGCGGCTCCGCGGCTGGACCCCCAACACCTACGGGCCGCGGCAAGCCGTGCCGCCGGACTGCCGTGGATACCCGACGACTATCTCGACACCGCACTGGACGTTCTCGCGGCTTCGCTGTGCGGCGACGCGGAGCTCAGTTTTCTGGGCCGAAAGATGGTGCAAGTGCGCCTCGTCGGGATGCTCACCACGCGTCTGCGCTTGCGAGAGCTGATCAGGAAACATCCCGAGATAGCGGAGCTGCGGGTTGAGCCGCCGATAGTCATCGTCGGCCTTCAGCGCACCGGAACCACCCTGCTGCACAGGCTGCTCGCTGCCGACCCCGCAGCAGGATCGATGAGGTCATGGGAGGGCGCCCAGCCGCTACCCCACCCGGACGAGCCCACCGGCGCCGCCAATCTGCGAATAGCCAAGGCCGCCAAGGACGAGGCCTCGTTGCGGTATCTGGCACCGCAGTTTTTCGCCATCCATTCGGTAGAGGCGGAGGCCCCCGAGGAGGATGTGCTGCTGCTCGATTTCGCGCTGCACAGCCAGATGCCGGAGGTGATGTTCCATGTACCGTCGTACGCGAGCTGGCTTGCCACCCAAGACATGCAACCCGCATACGAGCTGCATCGACTGCTTTTGCAGGTGCTTCAGTGGCAGCAACCCCGGGGCCGATGGGTACTCAAAACTCCCGCGCACCTTGAACATCTAGACGTACTACTGCGGGTCTACCCGGATGCAGTGGTGGTCTGGACACATCGGGATCCGGCACAGACCACGGCTTCGTCGTCAAGCATGCTGGCGCACTACCAGGCATTGTTCAGCGACCACGTGGACCATCATCGACTCTCCCGGTACTGGCTCGGCAAGAACGCACAGATCATCGACCGCGCGATCACCGTTCGCGGCAACCATCCTGAATCGTTTGTAGACATCAATTACCCTGAGCTACTGAATGATCCGATGAGGTCGGTGCAGCGTATCCATGACGCTGCCGGGCGCCCGCTCTCTGATGCGGCGGTCGCGGCCATGCAGACGTCGTTGCGCACGAACAGACAGCACAAGCACGGTGAGCACCGATACAGTCTTGAACAATTCGGACTGACGACAGAAGAAGTGGACGACGCATACCAACGGTACGTAGCGCACTTCTCGATCGAGCGCGAAAGTGGTGGCGTGCGTGAGCGCCTATGATTTCGACGGCGTGGTGACACAGCCTTTCACCGATGCGATCGCCGAAGCCGAGCGGCTGGTCACCACCGCGCCTCATATTGAATCGGAATCGGACCTCCTTGAGGGCCTCGACTACCTCGCCGGGAGTATCGCCGCCTCTTTGCATCTGGTCTTCAACTTCAGTGCAGAGCATCCGATGTTGCTCAGCGGCACAGGGCCATTCACCAAGATGGGGCTCGATAATCCGGATTTTCTATACTTCGCCACACAGGTCGACGGACGCCACGACTACGTGCTCAGCGGTACTCGCGGCAGCACTGTGGACCTCAACTTCCAGCTGCTGGACAGCGACTACACCGACACCGGAGTGCCGGGCAGCGTCACCGCCTTCGATGATCGCGACCTGGTAATCGCCGAGGACGGCAGCTATCGGGTGAGCATCGGTGCGACGCCAATCGCGCACTGCCACAGACACATCCCCATTGCGGCGCGTCCTGCGCAGCTGATCGTCCGGGAGGCGTACAACGACTGGTCCGAAAAACGGGGGACAGTGGTGATCAGCCGTGCCGACACCATCGGCTCGGGGGCGGTTCCCCTCACCAAGGACTTCATCGCCGGCAGATACATGGGTGCCGGGCTGCACTTGGTGAACCGGGTAAAGACGTGGCTGCAGTTTCCCCAGTGGTTCTACATGAACAACCCCGCCAACGTCTTCGAACCACCGCGCATCACTCCGGGAGGGCTGGCCACGCAGTTCTCGTCGGTGGGCTACTTCGAACTCGAACCTCACCAGGCTCTCGTCGTGACCGTGCCGAAATCCGAGGCGCCGTACCAAGGTTTTCAGGTAGGCAGCATGTGGTACGTATCGCTGGACTACACCAACCATCAGACGTCCCTGAACGCGGAGCAATCGCATGTGGACCCCGACGGCATGATCCGGCTGGTGATCAGCGACCAGAACCCCGGTATCGCCAACTGGATCGAGACCGTGGGACACCGGCGCGGGTTCCTGAAGTTCCGCTGGCAGCGGACGGACCGTCCCATCCTCGACGAAGACGGCCCCCGCGCCGAAGTGGTGGATTTTGACCGCCTCCCGGCTACCTTGCCGTTCTACGCAGATGGCGCAATATCGGAGCGGCAATGGCGCACCCGCATCGCCGCACGACAGACAGCGGTGGCGGCGCGGATGTTGGGATGACCCTCCACCCTGCCTGCCCGGTGTCTCTAAGAGGAGTCCTTCGGCTTTTCTCCGCGCAGCCGCGCCTGCAGATCCGCACGGTCGGCCCGGCGCCGCTCGTCGACCACGGCGATGCTGGCAGTCACCCGGCGACGCAGTGGCGCGAATACCGCCATGCCCAACGGCAGCGCGATGATCAGCGCGAACAGGATCGCGATGGCCAGGGGGAAGTCCTCGTACCCGATGAGCCGGGCCACCCAGAAGATGACGAGCGTCAGGATGACCGCGAGCCCCAACCGCGCCAGGGTGTACACCGCGATATCGATAGCGAGCCGGCTCCCCGGCGACCGTTCAGCCACGTCACCACCCTATCGCTGCGCCGTACGCCGACCTTGGCCGCGCGTATATTCGGAGGTAGTTGTTCAGGAGGCTCTTGTGTATTACGTGCTCATCGCGGTCGTACTCGGTGCGCTGATCTACGCCGGATGGCGGATCAGCCAATCGGTGCCCGCCCGTCCGCAGACCCGCGTGACCGGCCCCGACGACGACCCGGACTTCCTCTGGCGCATCAGCAAGGACGGCCCGTCCGAGCACTGACGCTGCGCGGCCCGTCGCCGCACAATTCCAGTGACTAGCCCTGGAACGTCTGCTGCTGGCGCTGTGTCCCGGTGAACCCTTGCGCCACCACGGCGGCCAGCTCGATGAGCGAACGACGCGTCGCGGGCCGCAACCGGTCCAGGCTGATCTCGGCGCCCTCTTCCAGGTGTGGATCGAACGGCACCAACCGCACAGCACGGCACCGCCGCGAGAAGTGATCAACGACCTTCTGCATATCGACCTTGCCCGAACGCGGACGCACCGCGTTGATCACCGCAACGGAGCGGCGCACCAGCTCGCGATGCCCATGCGCATCGAGCCAGTCCAGGGTGGCCGAGGCGCTACGGGCACCGTCGACCGAGCCGGAGCTGATGACCACGAGAGTGTCGGCCTGTTCCAGCACCGAGGACATCGCGGAGTGCATAAGTCCGGTACCGCAGTCCGTGAGCACCACGCTGTAGAAGCGCTCAAGAATCTCCAGTGTGCGTGCGTAATCCTCGGCGCTGAACGCCTCGGAGACCGCCGGGTCACTTTCGGATGCGAGCACCTCCAGGCGGCTCGGCCCCTGCGAGGTGTAACTGCGGACATCGCTGTAGCGCTGGATCGAATTGGCGTCCCGCAGCAGGTGACGCACCGTCGCCGGCGTCTCCAGCGGCACCTTCTGGCTCAGTGTGCCGCGGTCCGGGTTCGCGTCGACGGCGATGACGCGGTCACCGCGAATGGAGGCGAAGGTCGCGCCGAGGGTCGCGGTGACGGTGGTCTTACCGACGCCTCCCTTAAGGCTCAGCAACGCGATCTTGTAGCAGCCCTGCAACGGCTGGTTCACCTGAGCGACGAGGTCGTTTTCCTCGGTCTTCTTGGTGCCCTCGCCGAGGTTGATCGTCCCGAACGACGCCCGGTAGACGGTCTTGCGCCAACCCGCGGACGGCGCCGGTTTATGGGGGCGCAGCAGCGCGGAGGTGGACAAGTCGCGCGAGGAAGGCGGTAACTCGGGCCGAATCTGGCCACCGATACCGGTCTGCTGGCCACCCACCGGGGTGTAGTAGCGAGAACCACCGAGGGGAGGCTGCTGAGCTTGCTGAGGAATACCCGAGGCAGGGGTATCACTGGCCCAGCGATCCGCCGTGAAGGGCGTCGACTGCGCGGGCGACTCACCCGAATCACTGAATCGGTTGTCGGCCCGGAAGCCGCCCGACGATCCGGCCGCGCCGATCGCGGTGGGATCGGGGTTTTCCTGTCCACCGGACGGCGTGAAGTCCAGTGGCGCGAACGAACCACCGAGAGTGTTGAGCGATGGCACCGAGGGATCGTGGCCGAGGCCCGCGATGTCCTGCTGTGGTGCGAACGGATCCTGATACGGGACCGCTTGGAACTGTTGAGTCATCTCATGGGGCTGCTGTGGCGCGCTCTGGCCGTACATCACCGGCTGCGCGGGCTCCTGCGCTGCCCAGGGCGGGGCCGTCGGTCCACCCTGCGCCTCGTCGGCGTAAGGCGACGGTCCATCCGGCGCGCGGTGCGCGGGATAGTCAGACATCGATCCCCCAATGCATTGGTTGGACGTGCAGGTCGGACACGGAGAGCCCGGAGCAACTGTTCAGAAGGACTCAGCATCGCACCCTATCGCAGGTGTGATGAACCGATCTGGCGGAACAGTTCCCGCGGACCCCCCTAGCTCACCCCAGCGTACGAGTGAAGACCGACAGTGACCAGGTTGACGAAGAAGAGGTTGAACACCATGGCCACGAATCCGGCCACGTTGATCCACGCTGCCTTCCGGTCCCGCCACCCGGCAGTGGACCGTGCGTGCAGGTAGGCGGCATAGATGACCCACGCGATGAAGGACACGGTCTCCTTGGGGTCCCAGGCCCAGAACCGCCCCCACGCCTCCTCGGCCCAGATGGCACCGAAAATCACGCCAAACCCGAAGATGGGGAATCCGAAGATGGTCGTCCGGTAGGCCAGCCGGTCCAGCGACTGGGCATCGGGAAGCCGCTGCACCAGGGTGTTGTCCGGGAAGTACATCTTGACCAGGAACAGGATGCTCGCCACCCCGGCCACCAGGAACACACCCGACCCGAGACTGACCACCGACACGTGGATGGGCAGCCAGTAGGACTGCAGCGCGGGCATCACCGGCGCGGCGTAGGTGTACAGGTACCGGCCGGACACCGTCAGCAAAATCAGCACCGGAATCAGCACGAAGACCCACAGCGCGCGGTCGTAGCGTTTACGGAGCACCACAGCCGCGGTGACCAGGCCGCACGCACACGTCAGGTTGATGAACTCGTACATGTTGCCCCACGGCACCCGGGTGGTGGCCACACCGCGCAGCACGATGCAGACCAACAACAATCCAATGCCCAGGTACACCAGCGCCTGCCCGGCGCCGCCGACCCTCTCACCCAGGGGGCGCTTGCCCTTCGGCACCACCAGGCCCGGCTGATTCTCGTCGGCGGACACCACCTCGCCGCCGGAGCTGACGAGCTCCCGTTGCGCGGTCTTGTTGCTCTGCCGGTAGGCCAGCTCGATGGCCAACAGCACCAGCGCACCGACCATCACCACGATCGCCGAGGTGAAGGCGTAGTCGGAGAACCTGGCCAGATCTACGTCGATATTGGTCGAATTCATTCGGCATCCTCATCCTTGTGGCCGTTCCCGGCCCTAGCGACAGGCAGATCCTCAAGGCAGCGGTCGCACAACCGCTCGAATTCGTCGCCCCAGCCGGAGCTGTCGGTGCGCGCCAGCCCTCCCAGCTCGACATTTACCGTACCTGCGGTGGCGCCCGGGGTCAGCCGCGCCCAGACTCGACGGCGCTTGATGACGAGCGAGACCACCAGGCCCGCCATCATGGTCAGCGCGAAGACCAGAACCCACAGTTGGGCGGGGTCGCGCGACACCTGCAGGTTCACGAAGTTGACGGCGCCGTCGAACTTGACGATGGTGCCGTCGTTGAGCTTGACCGACTGTCCCGGCAGCAGATTCGCGCGTGCCACCTGATTGAGACGCTTCTGTTCGATCATGCGGGGGTCGAGCTCGAAGATCGACTGCGCGCGACCCGAATCCAGCCCGGTGTCTCCGCGGTAAATGTTGATGGCCACAGCGGGCTTGCGCATCTCGGGGAAGCTCGACGAGAGCAGGGTGCCGTGCAGTTGTTCTGTGGGCGCGAACAAACCCTGGATGGCGATCTGATTCTTGCGACGCACGTTGGGGTCCGGATAGGTGCCCGCCGGCGGATCGATGCGCACGGCTCCGGACGACAGCAGGGTGGTGGGGTCGTCCGGTCGCCACTGGATGGTCTCGCTGCGCTTGCGCCCGTCCGGGAAGGTCACCGTGAACGTGGGGGCGTATCCGTAGCCGAGCAGGTACACGCGGTTGCCGTTGACACGCAGCGGATGGTTCATGGCCAGCCGCTCCGGCCGCCACACGTTGTTCTGGAGATCGTCCCCGGCCTGGTACTCGATGTGCGATTCGAACGAATGCGCCTGCCCGGAAGCAAGATATGTGGCCTTGAAGTCTTTGACCTTGACGCATATGGGGTCCAGGTTGGTGCCGTCGACGGTGTTGCCCGCCCGGAACGAGTCGAAGGCCGCCGGCGATGACGAGCAGAATCCCGGACCGTTGTTGGCGATGACAATGACATTGCCCTCGTATCCGAAAAGCTTGCCGACCGCGAACGCGACCAGCAGGCCGACGAGGGAAAGGTGAAAGACCAAGTTCCCGAACTCGCGCAGATAGCCCTTCTCTGCCGAAATCTCGGTGATCCCGTCTCTTTCCTGGGTGACTCTGCGCCAGCCCCGGAGCCGGCCCTCGATGGTCGACGCGACATCGGACCGGTCGGCCCGCACCAGCCTTTCCTGATGCTTGGGCAGCCGTCCCAGGTTCCGGGGCACGGGAACCGGCTGCGCGCGAAGGGCCTTGGCGTGCTCGACGGTGCGGGGAATGATGCATCCCACCAGCGAGACAAACAGCAGCACGTAGATCGCCGTGAACCAGAAGCTGGAGAACACGTCGAAGGCCTGCACACGATCCAGCCACGGGCCGATGGTCGAATGCTCTGCCAGGTATTCGTCAACCTTGGCCTGGTTCAGCGCGCGTTGCGGCAGCATCGCACCGGGTATCGCGCCAAGCGCGAGCAGCACCAACAGCGCCAGCGCCGTACCCATCGAGGTCAGGCCGCGCCAGGTGTTGCGCACATAGGCAAGAAGACGCTTCGCGATCATCACTAGATGGGCAACCTCGCGTCGGAAACGAATGAATCACGAACCCAGGCAACGAAATCGGCCCACACGCCGGTAACCAGCGCGACCCCTACCGCCAGCAGCGCGATACCGCCGATGATCTGGATGGTCCGGGTGTGCCGTCGCAGCCAGTCCATGCCGCGCACCGCACGGGCCGAGCCAAAGGCCAGCAGCAGGAACGGGATTCCCAGCCCCAGGCAGTAGGCGATCACCAGCGTGATCCCGCGAGCCACGTCAGCGCCCTCGGTGGCCGAGGCCACCGCGACCACACCGGTGAGAGTCGGCCCCAGGCATGGCGTCCACCCAAGGGCGAACACCGCACCAAGCAACGGCGCTCCGGCCACGGTGGAGATGCGGCGCGGTGTGAACCGGAAATCACGCTGCAGCGCGGGCACCAGACCGATGAACACCAGACCCATCGCGATGGTGATTACTCCCCCGATGCGTTGCAGCAGCATCTGATTGGTTATCAGCGTGGTGGTCATACCCATCACGGCGACCGTCCCGAGCAGGAACACCGCGGTGAATCCGGCGACGAACAGCAATGCCGAACCCGTGACGCGCAACCGATGAGATCGAGTACCGGCTCCGCTCTCTGGTCTGTCGTCGGCGCCCACCACGGCGGCCAGGTAGGACAGATATCCGGGCACGAGTGGGATCACGCACGGCGAGGCGAACGACACCAGACCCGCCAGCGCGCAGGCACCCAGCGCCAGCAGCAGGGGTCCACTGGTGGCCGCATCCTGGAAAGCGGAGCCGGCGTCGGCGAGGATCACTTCGTAGCCCCTGCGGGTTCTTTCGCGATCCGCTCCACCGCAGGCTGTAGGTCCTGCGTCAACAACTCACGCAGGAACACCGCCGCCACCCGGTGCTGACGGTCCAGAATCAGGGTGGCGGGAATGGCTCCCGTGGGGAACTTCCTGCCGAACGCGATGAGTGTGCGCATCGACGGGTCGTAAATGGACGGGTACGGCACCTTGCGGTCGGTCACGAAATCCTGCGCCTTGGTGATCTCGTTGTCCCGGACGTTGATCCCCAGGAACTCGACACCCTGTGCGTGCGTGGCCCTGTACACGTCTTCCAACGCGGAGAACTCCGAGCGGCAGGGTCCACACCATTGCCCCCACACGTTGATGACAACGACCTTGTTGACGAAATCCTTGAGCGACAGCGTCTTTGTGGGGTCCAGCAGGTTCGGCCCCTCGATGGCTCCGGGCGCCTGACGCGCGTCGGGCGGATCGTAGAAAATATCGGTCTTACCGCCCGGTGAGACGAATTGAAACTGCCCACCGCGCGCCACCGCGTCATCACCGGTAGAGCACCCGGTGATGAGCAGAATCAGCGCGGCCAGCGCCGCGACCACACGTCGCACGAGCTACCCCGCCGGTTCCGAATACACGACATCGACCAACTCATCGCCGTCGAACACCAGCGAGGTGAGTGAGGCGACGTTGCACTGACGCTTACGAGGGTCGTGCCACAGTCGCTTACCGAGCAGATGCTGACGGGCGGTCCACACCGGCAACTGATGGCTCACGCAGACCACCTCAGCGCCCGCGGCGCGACTGCGCGCGCGGTCGATCGCCGCCGACATCCGGAACGCGATGTCGGCGTATGGCTCTCCCCAGGACGGGGTGAACGGGTCGCGCAGCTTCCACCAATTCCGGGGGTCCCGCAAAGCGCCGTCACCCACCGATACCTTCATACCCTCAAAGGAGTTGCCCGCCTCGATGAGATCGTCGTCGGTCACGATGGTGAGTCCGTGCGCCTCGGCGATGGGTGTGGCAGTCTGCTGAGCACGCAGTAGCGGCGAAGCGATCACCGCTGCAATCTTGTTGCCCTGCAGTGATTCTGCCACCTTCGCGGCTTGTCCCTGACCTTTGTCCGACAACCGAAAGTTGGGCAGCCGGCCGTACAGAATGCCCTCCGGGTTGTGTACCTCGCCATGGCGCATCAAATGAACAGTGGTGCGGCTCATCGAAATTCCTTACCTCTCCTCGACAGAGGCCGCGGCACGGGCAGCGGCGGGCAAAGCGTCGGCAATACGGTCGAACGCCTCGTCATCGAGGGCGGTGGAAACGAACCAGGTCTCGAACGCGCTCGGCGGCGCGTACACATCGCGGCTCAGCAGTGCATGGAAAAATGCGGGATAGCGCCAGGTGTCGGTGGCCTTGGCGCTCTCGAAGTCATGCACCGGCTCGGCGCCGAAGAAGAGGCTGAACATGTTGCCGGCGCGGCCGATCTGGTGCGCCACCCCCTCGGCATCCAGCGCCGCGGTAATCAGTGCGATGAGTGCATCGGCGTTACGATCAAGCGTTTCATAGGCTTTCACATCTGCCGCACGCAAAGAGGCCAGCCCGGCGGCAACAGCGATCGGATTGCCGGACAACGTGCCCGCCTGATACACCGGCCCCAACGGGGCCAGGCGCTCCATGATGTCGGCACGGCCACCGAACGCTGCGGCGGGCATGCCACCGCTCATCACCTTGCCGAACGTCACCAGATCCCCGGCGACCTGGTCGATGCCGAACCAGCCCGAACGGCTGACGCGGAATCCCGTCATGACCTCGTCCATGATGAGCAGCGCGCCATGGTTTTCGGTGATGCGCCGCAGTCCGGTGTTGAAATCCGGTGCGGGCGCGACGGTGCCCATGTTGCCGGCGGCCGCCTCGGTGATGACAGCGGCGATCTGATCACCTTGTTCGGCGAAGGTGCGAGCCACGGCACCAATGTCGTTGTACGGCAGCACGATGGTGTCGGCCGCGGAGGCGCCGGTGACACCGGGCGAGGAGGGCAGGCCCAGGGTGGCCACCCCGGAGCCAGCATCGGCCAGCAGGGCGTCCACATGCCCGTGGTAACAACCGGCGAACTTGACGATCTTGGGCCGTCCGGTGAATCCGCGAGCCAGGCGCACCGCACTCATGGTGGCCTCGGTTCCGGAGTTGACCAGACGCACCTTTTCCACCGGCTGCACGCGATCGATGAGTTCGCGCGCGAGCTCGATCTCCCCCTCGACGGGTGCGCCGTAGGACAGCCCGTCCTTGGCGGCCCGTTGCACGGCCTCCACCACAGCGGGGTGTGCGTGGCCGAGGATCAGCGGACCCCAGGAGCAGACCAGGTCCACGTACCGGTTGTCGTCGACATCAGTGAGCCAGCATCCGGCGCCGGATTTGATGAACCGCGGGACACCCCCGACCGCCGCGAAGGCACGCACCGGCGAGTTCACTCCACCTGGGATAACGGCCGAGGCGTCGGCGAACAGACGTGCGGAGTTGGCTGTCTCGTCAGGCACGGCATCCAGTGTCTCAGCTGGCGCCAAATCGTCCACTACAGGGTGTAGTGGATCAGGCAGGTCTCAGCGCAAAAGTGGGGTGATCGGCGTCGTCGGGCAGCTGGGCGAAATAGCCGTCCACCACCTTCCCGGCCTTGGGCTTGTAGGCGGCGATGATGGGTGCACGGTCGGCGACCGGGACCTCGGTAGCCGTGTATGCCGTGGTAGCGCCCTTGACCGTGAGTGTCACCTGCGGGTTGGCCCTGATGTTCTTGACCCATTGACTCTCGCCACGGGTGGACACCAGGTACTTGACTCCCTCGACATCCACGGTCGCCACCGGGATCTGCTGGGGCTCCCCGCTGACCCGCTTGGTGATCGTGAGCGTCTCGCCGATATTGGCGGCCATCGCCACCCGGTTGAAAACCTTGCGCACGAACCAAGGGGGCTTGAGGTATGCCATGGATCACAGTTTGATGGTGGTATGCAGATACCGCAATCGGTCGCGCGCTTCAACAAATACGTCACCAACCCCGTCCAGCGGCTGTGGGCGGGCTGGGCCCCGAGCTTCGCCATCATCGAGCACAAGGGCCGCAAGTCGGGCAAGGAGTTCCGGACGCCCGTCACCGCCTTCAAGACTCCCGACGGCGTGGCCATTCTGCTGACCTATGGCCCGGACCGGGACTGGCTGAAGAACCTCAATGCGGCCGGCGGCGGCAAGATCGTGCGCCGTGGGAAGACCCACGACGTCGTCAATCCGCGGGTGGTCAGCCGGGATGAGGCGGCGGCACTGGTCAAGAGCCGCGCATTCGGGAAGCTTCCGTTCGATCAGGCCGTGCTGCTGACCTACGCCTAGCTCTTCTCTGCGCGGATAGACCTGCGTCTACCAGATCTTCACGAACTTGTCCGGCGGATTCACCATGGGATCGCCTGCCAGGCAACCGAAATCAGTGGCGAACGGCGCGACGTTGGGCACCACGCCGTTGATGCGCAACGCCGGCGGTGAATGCGGATCGGCAGCGAGCTGAGTGATCGCGGCCTCCGGACGCTGCTTGTCCCGCCAGATCCGCGCGTAATTCAGGAAGAACCGCTGCGTGTCGTTGAACCCGACGATGCCGTTGATCTTGTCGCCGCCGCCCTTCTTGGCCAGCTCCGCGACCAGCGCGTCATAAGCGGTGTTGACACCGCCGAGGTCCGCGATGTTCTCCCCCAACGTGAGCTTCCCGTCCACATGCAGGTCGGGGCGCCCCGGAATCGGCGCGTAGGCATTGAACTGCTCCACCAGCCGGTTGGCACGCTTCTCGAACTCCTCACGGTCGTTCGGCGTCCACCAATTGACCCGGTTGCCCTCACCGTCGAATTGGCTGCCCTCGTCGTCGAACGCGTGGGTGAACTCGTGTCCGATCACGGCACCGATACCGCCGTAGTTGAACGCCGGATCACCCTTCGGGTCGTAGAAGGGCGCCTGCAGAATCGCGGCGGGGATGGTGATGCTGTTCTCGGTGGGGTCGTACTGCGCGTTGACCGTCTGCGGTGTCATCCCCCACAGCGACCGATCGGTCGGGTGACCGATCTTGGCCATGTCGAAGTCGTGGTTGAACTTCAACGCCGCGGCCCGGTCGGTATAGAAGTTGTCGCCGGTCAGCTTCAGTTTCGAGAAGTCCCGATCCTTGTCGGGGAAGCCCACCTTGAGGATCAGCTTGTCCCACTTACCCTTTGCGGCCAGCTTGGTCTGCGGGCTCATCCAGTCGACGGCCTCGATTCGCTTACGCAACGCCTCCTTGACATTGCCCACCATCTCGGTCGCCGAGCGCTTCGCACGATCGCTGAACATGCGATCGACGTACAACTGCCCCAGCGCCGGCCCCACCAGTGTGTTGACCGCTTCTAACCCCTGCTCCCAGCGCTGTTTTTGCGCGGTGGTTCCGGTCAGCGCCGATTTGTACTTGAAAGCGTTGTCGCGGAATGCCGTTGACAAGGCGGCAGCGGATCTGTGTACCGCATGAAACGTCAGGTACGACTTCCAGGTGTCCAGATCGGTGGTGGACAGTAGCCGGTCAAACGTCGTAAAGAACTCGGTCTCGGCCAGCGAGAAAGCCCTGGCCTCCGGGGCGCCGTGCGCCTTCAGGTAAGCGCCCCATTCGAAGTGCGGCGTCACCGCATCGGCCTGGGCCACGGTTACCAACTTGTACTGGTTAGCCGGATCACGTTGTTGCACAGGGCTCAACGTCGCTGCGGCCAGCGCCGATTCGAGGGCGGCCACCTGTTCGGCCCGGGCCTTGGCGGCCGCCTGGTCCGCGCCGATCAATTCGAACGTCGACGCGATATAGGTGCGGTAGGCATCGAAGACCGATGCGTACTTCGGATCGGTGTAGTAATCCTTGGCCGGCATGCCCAGCGCGTCGGCCCGCGCATAGCCGATCTGTTCGGTGGCATTGGCATAGTCGGCACCGGCAGTGAAATCGAAAACCAGATGCTGTCCGGTGGCGCTGTCGGCAGCCAGAAAGGCCGCGAGTTCTTCAGGCGATGCGATCTGATCGATCGCGGCGAGCGTCGGCCGGATGGGGTCATATCCCGCTGCGTCGAGCTTCGCGTCGTCGGTGGCGGCACGGTACAGAAGCCCGACTTGATAGTTGACCGACTCATGATCAGCGGTACCCAGTCCCGAGACCGCACCCTCGACGATCTCGCGCTGAACCTTGCGTGACTCGTCGGCCAGCATGTCGAAACTGCCGTAGCTGGACTTGTCAGCGGGGATGGTGGCGTCTTCGGCCCACTTCGCGTTCACAAACCCGTTGAGATCACTGCACGCGGCAAAACGCATGCTCAGCTGCGCGTTGTCGAATGTCGGAATCGGGGCGTTCGATGCCACCGGGGCGGTGCGCTGGTCATGGGTACACCCGGAAATGGACAGCACCAGCACTAACGCCGCCACACCGGCGGATCGACTCAAAGGCATGCCCACCATTTTGCCCATCTAAGCCGCTACGTCGAGCCTCACACTGTGGCGGGTTTCACGGAGAGCGGGAATTGGTTCGACTGGCTAACGGTCGTACGCTGGCACGAGTGCCGGTGCAGGAGATGCTTCTCGTCGCGCTCGCCGCGTTCGGCGCCGGTGCGATCAACGTGGTCGCCGGGTCCGGCACCCTCATCACCTTCCCCACTCTCATCGCGTTCGGCTACCCGCCCGTGGTGGCGACGATGTCGAATGCCATCGGACTGACCGTCGGCAGCATGACCGGCGTGTGGGGGTATCGCCGCGAGCTGACCGGACAATGGCCCCGGCTCAAATGGCAGATACCGGCCGTGCTGATCGGTGCGCTCATCGGGTCGTTCCTGCTGCTGCATCTCCCCGAGAAGACGTTCGTCACCATCGTGCCCGTGCTACTGATCCTGGCGCTGGTGTTGGTGGTGGTCGGCCCCCGTATTCAGGCCTGGGCGCGTCGGCGTTCCGAGGCACAGGGCCTCAGCGCAGATCATGTCCCTCCGGGTCGCATGGCCGCACTCACCGGAGGAAACTTCCTCGTCGGGATCTACGGCGGGTACTTCACCGCAGCCCAAGGCATCATGCAGATCGCGGTGATGGGCGCACTGCTACCCGAATCCATGCAGCGGATGAACGCGGCCAAGAACGTGCTGGCCATGATCACCAATATCGTTGCCGCTCTTGCATACACGATCGTCGCCTTTGACCGGGTGAGCTGGACGGCGGCCGGGATCATCGCGGCGGGCTCGTTCGTGGGTGGACTCGCCGGCGCGCGCTGGGGGCGCAAACTCTCCCCGGGTGCGCTGCGGGTGGTCATCGTGGCGGTGGGTCTGATCGGCTTGTGGCGCCTGCTCTTCTGACCTTGCCGCGGATGTCGGCTACCTCAGCGGAAGGTTCGCAGCCGCAGGCTGTTCAGCACCACGAAGACCGATGACATCGCCATCGCCGCACCCGCGATCATCGGGTTGAGCAGGCCCAGAGCCGCGAGCGGAATAGCAGCGGTGTTGTAGGCGAAGGCCCAGAACAGATTGGCCTTGATGGTGCCGAGTGTCTTGCGCGACAGCCGCAGTGCCGTCGGCACCGTGGTTAGGTCACCGCGCACCAGGGTCACATCGCTGGCCTCGATCGCGGCATCGGTGCCGGTACCCATGGCCATCCCGATATCGGCTGTGGCCAGTGCGGCGGAGTCGTTGACCCCGTCGCCCACCATTGCGACCTTCTTGCCCTCGGCCTGCAGACGCTTGACGACATCCGCCTTCTCGGTGGGTTTGACTCCCGCGATGACATCGCTCGCGGCGATACCGACTTCCTCGGCGACACGGGCGGCCACCTCCGCGTTGTCGCCCGTCAGCAGCACCGGAGTAATACCCATGGCCTTGAGTTCGTCGATGGCCTGCCGGCTCGACGGTTTCACCGTGTCCGCCACCTCGATCTCACCCCGGCGCAGGCCACCCCAGATGATCGCCGCGGTGGTGTTCTGACCCGCGATAGCCTCGATCGAAACCTCTTGACCATCGACGACACCGGTGACACCGATGCCGGGCTCGTTACGGAATCCGGTCACCGGGGACAGCGCGAGCCCACGCGTCCGCGCCGCATCCACGATGGCCCTGGCCACCGGATGCTCGGAAGCCGATTCCACCGAGGCGGCGATACGCAGGATCTCGTCGGCGTCGGAAACACCTGACCCGATGTTGCGGCGCACGGCCACAACGCTCATCACGCCGGTGGTCACGGTGCCTGTCTTGTCGAGTACCACGGTGTCGATGCTCTTGACGTTCTCCAGCACCTCCGGACCCTTGATCAGCACACCCAGCTGCGCCCCACGCCCGGTACCCACCAGAATCGCTGTGGGCGTGGCCAATCCGAGTGCACACGGGCACGCGATGATCAGCACCGCGACGGCCGCGGTGAAGGCCGACGACAGCGGGTAGCCCTGAGCCACCCAGCCGACGAACGTCAACGCCGCGATTCCGAGTACGACGGGCACGAACACCGACGACACCCGATCAGCGAGCCGCTGCACCTGCGCCTTACCGGTTTGCGCCTCCGACACCAGCTGCGCCATTCGGGCCAGCTGTGTGTCGGCGCCCACCTTGTTGGCGCGTACGACAATCCGCCCGTGAGTGTTGACGTAGCCACCGACCACCAGGTCTCCCGCGCCGACCTCTACAGGTACGGACTCACCCGTCATGGTGGCGGTATCCAAGGCCGAGTGACCGTCGACCACTACGCCGTCAGTCGCGACGCGCTCCCCCGGGCGCACGATGAATTCGTCGCCCACCGCCAATTGCTCGACGGGGATGCGCGTCTCGTGCCCGCCACGCAACACCGCGACATCCTTGGCACCTAGGGATAGCAGCGCCCGCAGCGCCGAGCCTGCCGAGCGCTTGGCGCGTGACTCGGCGAACCTGCCCGCGAGCAGGAACACGGTGACCGCCGCGACGACCTCGAAGTAAACGTGGACATCCCCGTGGGTATGCCCGGCGCTCGCGAACAGCACCCACAGCGACCACACGTACGCCGCGATGGTTCCCAGTGACACCAGGGTGTCCATCGTCGAGGCGCCGTGGCGTGCGTTGACGAACGCGGCACGGTGGAACGGGTAGCCGCCCCACAGCAGGATCGGTGTAGTCAGCGCCGCGACCACAATCTCCCAGCCGGAGAAATGCCAGGGCATCACCATCGAGATGGCAACCACCGGGATGGCCAATAGCAGCGAGCCGAGCAGCCGCGTCTTGAGCTGATTGTCGGGCACGTCGTGGTTCATGTGATCGTGCGGATCGGCGCCGTGATGCTCGTGACCGCTCCGCTGAGGGCCGCTGCGTGAGCCGCCGACCACCTGGGCCTTGTAACCCACAGACTCGACAGCCTTGACCAAGTCCTCATCGGCGATCGAACCGTCGTGCTCGACCCGGGCACTCTCCAGCGCCAGATTCACGCGCGCGGTCACGCCCTCGAGCTTGTTAAGTCCCTTCTCCACACGGGACGCGCATGAGGCACACGTCATGCCATGCAGCCGCAGATCGGTGGTCTCCATGCCCGTGTCAGTGAACTCCATGCCTAAATCATACCCCTAGGGGGTACTAAACGATAGGGTGACCTGCACTACAAGTCGCGCCGCGCCACCACGATCTGCAGTGGCATCGGCAGCTGAACTCTGGCGCGGAGTTCGACAACTATCGACGGATCCGCGTGTGCAGCCAGGCTACGCAACGCCCTCGGGCCATAGGCGCGCAGCTGGCTGATCGCGCCGTCGTGCAGGACCGGGCGCACCCATCCCACCGCCGCCACGAAGAGATATGACGGCGCCAGCAGTGGAGCCGGCAAGCGCAGCAAGTCGATGATCAAGAGCGTGCGTCCGACCCGGGTGCCCTCTGCGAAGACCTTGGCGGCAAGCGACGGCGGCAGATGATGAAACGACAGCGCGAACACCACCAGATCGAACGCACCGTCCGGCGCATCGATAGCTGTCGCATCCATGGCGCGCACGGTCACCCGAGAGTCCGAACCCAGATCCGACGCCGCGATACCCGCGACAGAGGAGGGCTCGATATCCGTCACCGTGATCGAGGCGTCAGGACGTAACTTCAGCAGTTCACGAGAGAGCCCGCCATGGGCGGCGCCGAGCTCGAGCACGCGCGGACTGTCGATACCGACCAGAAATCCGGCCGCCTGCTCCGCATTCCACCTGTGCAGCCCCTTCTTCTCGCCGAGGAGGTCAAGCGCCTCCACGACGGCGCGTTTCTTCGCCGGGACATCGTCGCGGTCCAGGTACTCCAGCCGGTCCGTCTGCAGCTTGCGGTCCCACAAGCGCGCGCCGAAACCAGCACGCGGCATCAGGTCGATATCAACGGTTGGTGTCATGACACCAGACTATCTCGATATCAGGTGACCTGATATTAGAATTAGCTGTGAATAGTCCGGCCAGCGTCACGACGGGCCCGCACACCCCGCGACACCGCAGAAACCAGGAACACCCCGGCCACCGCGGTGAGCACGAGCGCCCGCGCCACGCACGCGCCGTCCAGGGCGGTGAAGTACAACGTTGGCTCGCCCTTGGCGATGGGCGCGACCTCGGTGGGTATGCGCGCGGCCACCGCCGCCCACATTGCGAGCACCATCGCCACCGCCGCGATGGCCAGATCCAGTGCTACGCGCTTCCCAAACTTCACCACTGCTCACTCTCGGTATCGATTTCCGGATCATCACCCAGATCCATGCCTGCCGGCGGCGCAGGCACCAAGGTGGTGAGCGCGCTCCGCAGCTCCTCATGTTTCTTGGCCCAGGCCTGCGCACGACGCCCCCCGGTCAGGCGCAGTCCGACAGGTTTGCGCCCCTTTGGCACGCCCGTCAGCTCGCCCAGTGGACGCGATTCCTCCCATACGTGACGGTCGGCGTCGGGATACAGCCACTTGATCTGGCTGACCGCCAGCGTCTCGCCACCCTGACGAAGTTCGGTGGGTGTCAGCTCCACCGTGGCGTGCACCCGCGCGGCGTAAATCTGCAGCGCGATAAAGAAGGCCACGATGGCCGCCGTGATCAACGGCATGACCGGACTGAAGCCACCCTTGCCCCACACTTGCAGGCCGAACATGATCAACCCGGCGAAGGGACCGAGCAACAGCCACCGCCACCGACCACCGGGCTCATAGAACAGACGCGGTTCAGCGTCGGCCACGTCAGCCATCTTCACCCCCGTCGAACCAGCTCTGTGCGGTCGGCCTGATGATCAGCACATTGGCCACTATCAGCGATAGGGCGGCGATGAGCAGCAGCGGGCCCACCGAACCGGAGCTGGCCATCGCAATGGCACCGAGCACCGAGACCACCGAGAGCGTGATCAGCGCCCGGCGATAGCGCTTGTCACCCTGCCTGGTCCGCCCGGCCAGAAATGCGATGCCGGCCGCCAGCAGGATGCACAACACACCCCACGCCCGGAAGTACGTGACGAGATTTCGTACGTCGGCGTCGGTCAGATCCGGCTTCGCGGCCGCCCGCACCGCGTCATAGCGCTGAGTCACCCCGGCCAGACCGTTCAGGAACAGGGCCGCCGACGACACCACCCAGAACCAGAACGCCACATCGACGATGCGTGGGCGCGGTTGTTCGGATGTCATTCAGGCAGCGTATCGGGGGTGTTTAGCGCTGCCTTGTCAGGTACGCGGTGGAGTCCTCACGATGCAGCAGAAACAGGCCGCCACAGATCAATACGGACGCGGTGATGCCCGAGAGCGCCTGCACAATCGCCGGCACACCTTCCAGGTCAATCAACCGGGTGGCGGTGAACACCACCGATCCCACCGCACCTCCGGTGAGGAAGGTGCGGGCCAGCCGATACCCCGCGCGCATGAGGAAGATCCCGGTGACCACGAGAGACCCCACCACAACGACGATGAACCCGTTGAAGGCGTACACCGTCCAGAGCGGGGCCGCCTTACGCACCTCCGGGTCCTGCTGCCATTGACCGACGTTTGCGGCCATGTAGCTCACGATCATCAACGGCAGCGCGGCCAGCCACAGCCAGCAGCCGGTGTCGATGTCATCGGGCCGCGGCTTGGCCGGACCGCCCGGGGGTTGTCCAGCCAATCCGCCGGGTTGGTGCGGATCGGGATACGTCACGCGACCACGGTAGTGGAGAAGGACAAGACGTCTACTCCAGCCAGCCTGCGGCGTCCGCAGCCCAGTAGGTCAGCACGATGTCAGCCCCCGCGCGCCGGATCGAGGTCAACGTCTCCAATGCCATGGCCTGCAAGTCGATCCAATTGTTCTGAGCCGCAGCACAGATCATCGAATACTCACCCGAGACCTGGTATGCAGCCACCGGCACCGGCGATGCGTCGGCCACCTGCCGGAGCACATCGAGATAGGCCATTGCCGGTTTCACCATGAGGATGTCGGCGCCCTCCTCGACATCGAGCTCGGCCTCGCGTAGGGCTTCCCGGCCGTTCGCCACGTCCTGCTGGTAGGTGCGCCGGTCTCCCTGCAGTGACGAGCCCACCGCCTCGCGGAACGGCCCATAGAACGCCGAAGCGTACTTGGCCGCATACGCCAAAATGATGACGTCGGTGTGCCCGGCGGCGTCCAGACCGTCGCGAATGGCGGCCACCTGACCGTCCATCATGCCGCTCGGACCCACCACACGCGCACCCGAATTCGCCTGTGCTACGGCCATATCCGCGTACTGCCTGAGTGTCACGTCATTGTCCACCCGGCCCGCGGTATCCAGCACCCCGCAGTGGCCATGATCAGTGAACTCGTCGAGGCAGGTATCGGCCATCAGCACCGTGGAGTCGCCGAGGTCGGCGGCCAGGGTCGACAGTGCCCGGTTGAGGATGCCCTGCGGATCCAGCCCGGCGCTACCGGTGGCGTCCTTGTCCTTCTCCTCGGGAACCCCGAACAACATGAGTCCGCCGACACCGGCCTTCACCGCGTCCTCGGCGGCCCGCCGCAAGGATTCGATGCTGTGCTGCACCACACCCGGCATGGACGCAATGGGGCGCGACTCGGCAACGCCGTCGGCCACGAACATCGGCAGCACCAACTGCCGCGGTGCCAGCGTCGTCTCGGCCACCAGCCGACGGATCGCCGGGGTGGACCTCAGCCGACGCGGACGCTGGTAAGGAAAAGGCACAGTAACGACCTCCGCTGCTTCTCCCGCTATCTCTCCGCTACTAGCGCCGACGGCTCTTCTTACGCGGCGGCGGCAGCGCGCCCTCGGTGCGCAACCGCGCGGCATGCTCGGCGAGGGCCTCGACCAGCGGGCCGACGGCGGCGGTCTCCGGCTGCACGTCCACCCGCAGCCCGAATTCGATTGCGGTCTCCGCGGTTTTCGGTCCGATGCAGGCCACGATGGTGCGCGCATGCGGCTTCCCGGCGATACCCACCAGATTGCGCACCGTCGAGCTCGAGGTGAAGCACACGGCGTCGAATCCACCGGTCTTGATCATCTCGCGGGTCTGCGCTGCCGGTGGCGCCGCACGCACGGTGCGGTACGCGGTCACGTCGTCGATTTCCCACCCGCGCTCCCGCAGCCCCTCGGCGAGAGTTTCGGTGGCGATATCGGCGCGAGGCAGCAGCACCCGGTTCACCGGGTCGAAAACGTCGTCATAGGGCGGGAACTCATCGAGCAGGCCCAGCGAGGACTGCTCTCCTTCGGGCACCAGCTCGGGGTTGATACCAAAGGCGCGCACCTTGTCGGCGGTCGCCTGCCCCACGCATGCGATCTTCACACCGGAGAAGGCGCGGGCGTCCAGACCGAACTCGGCGAACTTCTCCCACACCGCACGCACCGCATTGGTGGAGGTGAAGACCACCCACTGGTACCGGCCATCGACCAGACCCTTGACGGCCCTCTCCATTTGGGCTGGGCTGCGCGGCGGCTCCACGGCGATGGTGGGCACCTCGACCGGCAGGGCTCCGTATCCGACGAGCTTCTCGCTCATCTCGCCGGCCTGATCTTTGGTGCGCGGTACCAGCACGGTCCAGCCGTACAGCGCACGACTCTCCCACCAGTTCAGCTTGGAGCGGCCACCGACCACACGGCCGATCGTCAGCACCAGGGCACCGGTCATCGGGCCGTGCGGGTCATTGGCATCCACCGGCACGCCGTCGATCAGCGAGGCCAGCGTGGTCTCCACGGTGCGCTGTGCGCAGGTGGTGCCCTGCGCGGTGACCGCGACCAGGGTCTGATCGGACAAACCGTGCTCGATGAGCGCCTTGGCGGCGTCGGGCACATGTGTCGGGGTGGCATGCAGGATCAGCGGGCCCGGAGCAGCGGCCAGCGCCGCCCAGTCCACGTCACCGCGCACATCGGCGACGGTGTGTGCGGATCCCGGCGGTAGACCGGCGTAGGCGGGCACCGCGGTGCTCGACGACAGCCCGGGCAGAATCTCGAAGGCGACCTGAGTACGGGTGACCGCGGTGACCTCAGCGAGCACCGAATCGATCGAGAGCGGATCGCCGGCGACCAGCCGCACGACATCCACACCGTTCTTGGCCTCGGCGACCAGGGTCTTGGCAACATCGGCGGGATCACCCAGCGCGGGGCGAATGTCGATGGTCAGCGGCGGCTCGACAGCGGCCTCGACGTCACTCGACGTGGGCGCGTCGTCGGTACCGGTCGTGGGTTTGACCGGCGCGGGTTCAGGAAGCTCGACCGCGGACCCGACGAGATCGAGTACCGCCTGCGGCACATCGGGGTCGGTGAACGCGACGGTGGCACCTGTGAGTACCGCGCGTGCGCGGACCGTCAGCAGACCAGGATCTCCCGGCCCGGAACCAACGAACAGGATGCGCCCTGGCTTCTTGCGCCCTCGGGTCACTACTGCCTCCCATATCGGCGGTTTGCGCCGCCTATTCAGCTGTCATCAGTGCTCGCGCACCGAGATCGAGCAGTTCCCTCGCGACCGCGAGCCCGAGCTCTGCGGCCTGCTCGGGGGTGCCAATCCCAGAGGCCCGAATCACGTCAGATCCGTCCAGCGCCGCCGCACATCCGCGCAACGACAGTTCGTCGAAGACGCGGCCATCCTCATCAATCGACTCGACCACCTCAGCGATCGCGCCGACCGGTGCGGTACAACCCGCCTCCAGCTCGGCAAGCAGAGCCCTTTCGGCAGTCACCGCGGCGCGCGAGTCGGTGTGATCGAGTTCCGCCAGCACAGCCACCAGATCGGTGGCCTCGCTGCGGCACTCCACCGCCAGCGCTCCTTGAGCCGGTGCGGGCAACATCTGCACCGGTTCCAGTGTCTCGGTGATGCGGTCCAGACGTCCGATTCGGGCCAAACCCGCCCGGGCGACTACCACAGCATCAAGATCACCGTTGGAGACCCTGCTCAACCTGGTATCCAGGTTGCCTCTTAGGGGGCGAATTTCCAAACCGAGACCCAGTGCTCTAAGCTGCGCGGCCCGTCGCGGAGACGAGGTACCGATCACCGAGCCCGCCGGCAACTCCCCCAGCACCAGTCCGTCACGGGCCACCAGGGCATCCCGGTAGTCCTCACGAGGCGGAATGGCGGCTATGACGAAGCGCGGGTCGGCGGCCGTTGGCAAATCCTTGTAGGAATGCACGGCAACATCGACGACGTTATCGGCGATGGCCTCGCGCAGAGCGGCCGTGAAGACCCCCACACCGATTTGCTCGACAGGTGCCGACGACTGGTCCCCCGCCGTCGTCACGATTACCAGCTCTGCCTCGTGCCCTTTGGCGCGCAGCGCATCCCGGATAACCCCGGCTTGAGTCGTCGCTAACAGACTGCCGCGGGTACCAATTCGGATCATCGGCTCTCTTCGTGTAATTCCTTTGTGGCGAGCGGTAATTCGCCGGCCGTGGCCACCGCCTCGACGGTGTGCGGATCGAGCTCGAACAGCTCGCGCAACGCCTCGGCATAACTGTCGCCACCGGGCGCCGACGCCAGCTGCTTCACCCGCACCGTGGGAGCGTGCAACAGCTTGTCGACGACTCGGCGAACTGTCTTGGCGACCTCGTCCCGCTCGGCCCCCGCCAGGCTCGGCAGCCGGCCATCCAGCCGCAGCAGTTCGGCCTCCACCACCTCAGCGGCCCGCTGGCGCAACGCGGTGACTGTCGGGGTGACCTCCGCCATCCGCTCACCGGTCAGATATCGGGCCACCTCGTCGTTGACGATCTGACGAGCAGCGCCCGCATCGTCGGCGGCCGCGCGCGCAGTGGGCTCACGCTGGATGCGCTCCATGTCCACCACGACGACGCCGGGCAGCCCGGCCACCGTCGGATCGACGTCGCGCGGCATACCCAGATCGCAGAACACGAGTTGACGTCCACCACCCAGAGCGCGGTGGACATCGGCCAGTGTGATCACCGGCCGGACCGCTCCGGTACAGGAAACCACCACATCGGCTTGCGCCAGCGCCTGGTCAAGATGGTCCAGGGTGATCGCCTGCGCGTTCACGCCCGCCTCGCGCGCGGTCGCGGCGAGCCGTTGCGCACGCTCGGCACTGCGGTTCACCACCCAGAGGTTGTCGATCCCGGCACGAATCAGCTGCGCGGTCGCCAATGAGCCCATCGAACCGGCCCCGACAACGGCAGCGGTGCGCCCCGGCAGACCGTCGAGCTTGCCGTCCGCCAGATTCAGGGCCACCGACACCACCGAGGCGCCGGCTGCGTCGATACCGGTCTCCGAATGCACTCGCTTGCCCACCCGCAGCGCGCTTTGAGACAGCTCATGCAGCACCCGGCCCACCGCTTGATGCGTTTCGGCGGTGGCATACGCATTGCGCACCTGGCCCAACACCTGCTGCTCGCCGATCACCATGGAATCCAGGCCGCTGGCCACCGCGAACAGGTGCTCGACGGCGGCCTCGCTGTACCGGACGTAGGCGTATTTGGTGAGCTCGTTCATGCCCATGCCGGCGTGGCGGGCGATCGCCTCACCGATGACAGTCAGGCCGCCGTGGAAGGCCTCAACCACGGCATATACCTCGACCCGGTTGCAGGTCGAGAGCACCATGACCTCTGTGACCAGGGGGGATTGCAGAATGTGTTCGATGATCTTGGGCTGATCGGCCTCGCCAATCGCCAGCTTCTCCAGCACCGGCACAGGCGCGCTACGGTGCGAGGCTCCGAACAGCAGGACACTCACCGCAGGTCACTCCGCTGACATCTCACTGTCCAGCTCCCTTGCTTTTGGTGAGGCTCGAACTTCATGCACGGTAGCCCGAAAATGGCCACTGGGCAAAATCCAAACAGCCTGTTATCGGTCACGTTTCAGGTCCGCCCGGAGCCGAGGCTCGTCTACTTCCCAATAGCTGTGCTCCTGACCGTCCAGCAGCACCACCGGAAGCCGGTCGCCGAACTCCGCGCGCAAAGACGAATCTGTGATCGCGGCCTCATCCACATCGGTGACGGTGAGCGGGACCCCGAACTCGTCGGCCAGGGCCGCCAATTCACGCTGCGCACGTTCGCAGGCAGAGCACCCCACGCGTGTCAGCAGCGTTAGTGACGTCATATGTCAATTCTGCCACCGGGTCCCCCGAGTTCCCGCCACCCTCAGTAGGGTTAAACGGCATTGGAAACGGCGGACAGGAAGGGCGGTTAAGCCGGTCATGACCAGCCCCCAGATCAACGGCGACCCCCCTACCGAAGGCCCCGCGGAGGAACAGCTGCTGGCCGAGGCATTCGCCGAAGACGTCGCACGCGCCGCCTCCTTCGCCGAGGCAGACGCCGCGGCGGCCACCGAGCAGCCCACGGGTCCGCCGCCCGCCGATCTGACCGCCGCCGCGTTCTTCGATGTCGACAACACCCTGGTGCATGGCTCCTCGCTGGTGCACTTCGGCCGCGGCCTGGCGCAGCGCGACTATTTCCAGTACTCGGACATGCTTCAGTTCGTCTGGGCGCAGGCGAAGTTCCGGCTGACCGGCCGGGAGAACTCCGACGATGTCGCGGCCGGTCGGCAGAAGGCGCTCTCTTTCATCGAGGGCCGCAGTGTCGACGAACTCGTCACACTCAGCGAGGAGATCTACGACGAGACGCTCGCCGACAAGATCTGGCCCGGCACCAGGGCGCTGACCCAGATGCACCTCGATGCCGGCCAACAGGTGTGGCTCGTCACGGCCACTCCCAAGGAGCTGGCCGAGACCATCGCCCGGCGGCTGGGCCTCACCGGGGCGCTGGGCACCGTCGCAGAATCGGTGGACGGGGTGTTCACCGGCCGGCTGGTGGGCGACATCCTGCACGGGCCGGGCAAGGCGCGGGCCGTGCGCAACCTGGCCATCCGCAATGGGTTGAATCTCAAGCGCTGCACCGCCTACAGCGACAGCATCAACGATGTGCCGATGCTCTCCCTGGTGGGAACCGCGGTGGCCATCAATCCCGATGCGGAGCTGCGGGACGTGGCACGACGGCGGGGGTGGGAAGTCCGCGACTTCCGAACCGCGCGCAAGGCGGCCCGAATCGGCGTGCCCTCGGCGGTGCTGCTCGGGGCCGCGGGTGGAGCCCTCGCGGCCGCACTGGCCCGTCGTGAGAAGTAATGATCGGCATTACCGCTGCTGATAGGCTCAGCGCCGCTTGAACTGTCTAGATTCGTACCTGACCTGCAGCGAAATGGGTTAATGCATGGCCATCCGCCAAGACATCGTCGGAACGCACTACCGCTACCCCGATTACTTCGAGGTCGGCCGCGAGAAGATGCGTGAATTCGCCACGGCCATCAAGGACGAGTGCGAGGTGAACTCGGGCGTCGTGGCTCCCATCACCTTCCTGGCGGTCGCGGGCCGGCGCGTGCAACACAAGATATTCACCGAGATGGATCTGCCCATCAACGTGGCGCGCGTGTTGCACCGCGACCAGAAGCTCAAGTTCCACCGCCCCATCAAGGCAGGCGACCGGCTGTACTTCGACAGCTACCTGGACAGTGTGCTGGAGTCGCACGGCATGGTGACGGCCGAAGTTCGGGCCGAGGTGACCGATGCCGACGGCGAACCCGTCGCGACGAGCATCGTGACCATGATCGGCGAGGCCGAGGGACACGAAACCGACGCGGCTTCCATGGCCGCGAACATCGCCTCACATCGCAAGGCTTAGCGGCCTCGACGGTCCTGCCGGTAGGTACTCGGGGTTGTCCCGAACCAGCGCTTGCAGCTTCGGGTGAACACGCTCTGCTCGGCATAGCCGAGCTGCCTGCTCAGATGATCGAGACTCAAATCGGTATCGGACAGCAGTCGCTCGGCAGCTTCCCGACGGGTTTGGTCGACAAGCTCGGCGAAGGTCGTGCCCTCGGCTCCCAGTCGCCGTTGCAGCGCCTTCGGGTGCACCCCGAGATGTAAGGCGATGTCCCCCAAACCAATCGCCCCGGTCGGGAGCAGCTGCCGGATGAGGACACGCGCCAGCTGACTGGAATCCGGTTTGCGGTTGGCCTGAGTGCCCGTCAGGTAGTCGACGGCGGTCTGGTGGGCAAGATGGTCTTTGGGCAACGACTTCTGCATGTCGGTGGCCCGCAGGGTGAAACCGCCGACAGGCTCACAGAAGAACGGTGGACAGCCGAAATACCGCTGATACCCCGCGGCCGGGGTCAGTGCCTGGTGCGGTAGATGAACGGAAACAGGCCGATAGCTCCCGCCCAGGAAGTGATGCAACACCCGCAGTGTGACACCCAACGACAGTTCGACTGCCTGCGCCTGCGGAGGGGCGGGGGTCAGGAGATACTCGAACTCGAACCTGCACAGCGACGGATCCCGATGCTCTATGACCCGCGCGCCTATCGCCGGACAGTATGCGCCCATGAACTTTTCGAGAATCGCGAAGGCGTCGGCAACTGTGGCCGCCGTACGCGCCGCCAAACCCACCGGCCCCAGGATCTCGATGCCCTGCCGCCGGGCCAGTCGGCGGCCGAAGTCCGGCGCGTTCAGGGCCGCCGCAGTTTCCTCCAGTGCGCGAGCACCGTTGCGCAGGGAGATGAACCGCTCGTATGAGCCGGCGTCTACGGGTGAAACCCGCGCTCTGGCAAGCAGTTCGCTGCCGTCCCCGCCGAGTTCGGCCACCAGCTGGTGATAGTTGGTGAGCGCCGAACCGCGGATCACCGACATGTCTCAAACTGTCAAATATTTGTCTTCCAATGTCAAGACAAGCAGGTGGGATGTGCTGCACGATCAACGTTCGGCGAGCAAGATCGTCACAACAGGAGAGGGTGAGCCCGTGAAGGTTTGGTGTACGCAGTGGACCAAATTATTGGTCGTGATGAGCACCGTCGCATTGGCGGCGGGACTTACCAGCTGCTCGAAAGAGTCTGGTTCCCAGAAGCTTTCCACCGATGAAGCCAAGTCCATCGCCATGGACGCATACATCTATGGCTATGCCCTTGTCACCATGGAGATGACCCGCCGCGTGATGACCAACGTGGAGAAGGTCGAATCTCCCCGCGCCCCAATGGGACAGCTCATGCGGATGCGCGAGTATCCCAACGCGGCCTTTCGAGATGTCACCGCACCTAATGCCGACACCCTCTACACGAACGCGTTCCTCGACGTCGGCAAGGAACCGTGGATCGTGAGCCTGCCCGATGCCCACGACCGCTATTACCTGCTCCCCATGCTGGACGGGTACACGAATGTCTTCGAGATACCTGGCAAACGCACGACGGGCACCGGCCCCCAGACTTACGCCATCACCGGCCCTGGCTGGAAAGGCGAACTGCCCCAAGGGGTCAAGGAATACAAGTCACCAACGTCGATCGTGTGGCTACTGGGTCGCATCTACTGCACCGGAACCCCGGAGGATTACGCCGCCGTCCATAAGATGCAGGACGAAATGTCGCTGGTGCCGTTGAGTTCGTACGGCAAGCAGTACACCCCGCCCGTCGGCACCGTGGACCCGAGCATCGATATGAAAACGCCCGTCCGTGACCAGGTCAACAATCTGAGCACCAAGGCGTACTTCGACATGCTGGCGACCCTGATGAAAGACAATCCGCCCACCGAGGCCGACAAACCGATCGTGGAGAAGATGGCCAAGATCGGCATCGAGGCCGGAAAGCCCTTCGACATCGACAAGCTCGGCGCCGACACCGTCAGCGCCCTGCAATCGGTGCCCAAGGAGGCATTCGGCAAGATCATGGCGCACTTCAAGGACGCCGGCGAGAACATCAACGGGTGGGTGTTCACCACCAAGACCGGCGTATACGGCACCGAGTACCTACAGCGCGCAACGGTCAGCGCAATCGGGCTGGGCGCAAACCGGCCCGAGGATGCCGTCTATCCCACCTCGGAGGTCGATAACGCCGGGAAACCGTATGACGGGTCACGTAAGTACGTGCTGCACTTCGACAAGGATCAACTACCACCTGCCGAGGGGTTCTGGTCACTGACGATGTACGACGCGGGAATGTTCTTCGTCGACAACCCACTGGACCGGTACACGCTGAGTCAGCGCAACAACTTCGCGACCAACCCCGACGGATCGGTGGATTTGTATCTGCAACACGACAATCCCGGACCAGGAAAGGAGTCGAACTGGCTCCCCGCACCCGAGGCTAAGTTCAACCTCATGCTCCGCCTGTACTGGCCGAAGGAAACGCCGCCGTCGATCATTGACGGCACCTGGAAACCACCCGCCGTACAACAAGTCCCGTAAGGAGATGTCCATGAAACTCGTTGTCACAAGCCTATTTACAGCTCTGGGCGCCGCAGCACTGTTCAGCGCGGCGGCCGCGAATGCCGAACCCGAGCGGCCGCCGAACTGCACGGCGGCCGACCTCGCCGGGGTCTCGGCGGGCGTCGCCGCGTCCACCTCGAGTTATCTGTTCACCCACCCGGAGGTCAACGACTTCTTCACAAGCCTTGCGGGCAAGCCGCACAGCGAGATGCAGAGCGCGGTGAAGGCCTACTTCAGCACCAACCCGGAGGCCGAGAACGATCTGCGCTCCATCCGCCAGCCCGTGGTCGATTTCCGCGAGCGCTGCCAGCTGCCACAGGAGCGGCAGCCATGAGGCGCGGCACGGTCGCGATAACCGCCGCGGTGGTCTTCGCGGGGCTGCTACCCATTGCGCCGCCGACGGCCAACGCCGATGTCTGTGTGGGCGGCGGGCGCCGAGTCTCGGTGAGCGGCTGTATGAACGTCGCCGACACCGTGCAGCGATACGCACCCCCGCCCGAGGACTACGCACCCTTGCCGGACGATCCTCCACCCCCGCCCCCGGCACCCAACGTCCACGCGTGCGTGGGCTACAACGGCCGCTGGGTCAGCGCGGGCGGCTGCAACCCCTGACGGTCAGCGGCTAGCGGTCTTTTCCGAGGCTGGCGATGTAGTCGACAAGAGCCGGGTGCAATCGATGCCGCCGGAAATCGGCGGCCGGGTCGGGTCGCCAGAAGATCGGCAGTTCGTTATCTTCGGCCGCGCGGTGACACTTCAGCAGCAAGTCGTCATTCAATGGTTCGGCGGCCCGTCGACGCAGCGCCGATTTGAGCTCGTCGGGCAGTACCTCCCACACTGCCTCCGGCTTCAGATCCACGCTCACTGTGCCAGGCCGCTATTGCCCATATCGGCCAAACTCAGCTGAGTGCCCGAGGCCGCCGGCGAGTCCCGGAGGATGATCGCCGACGGCTCGACGCCCTCGGGGACGTCGAACGCGATGGACGCCACGATGCTGCCGCCGGGATCGATGTCCGCACCGAGCACGGGTTGAGAGGCGCTCTGGTCCGCACCCACGGTTTGATCACCGGCGACAAGTTGCTGAATCGCCGGCTCGAACCGCTGGCGATCAACACCGTCGTTGATCACACGCACACCGACCAGAACATGGCCACCTTGCGCAGTCTGGGGCAGCCCGGGATCGCCCGCGACCAGATACGTCGTCACATCGGTCACGGCAATGGCTAACTGACCGGACCGTCCCTCATGCCCGAGGCCGGCCGCTTCGGGCGTCACCGAAGCAACGTCACTGACCGGCATCGATCGAGGGATGCTGATGTTCCTACTGTCGTCGAGCCCCAAGAGCGTGGCAACCACAATGAATGTCGCGATAACGCCACCGAACAGCATTGGCGCTGCAGGAAAATCGCCACCTCGGTAAAAGTGGGCAAGACCACCCTCACCCTCCAGCGAAGGTTGAGTCACAATACTAATCCTCAATTCGGGGTAGCGGTACAACAGTTAAGCGCCCCCGCGATTGACTAAAGGCTAACATCAATAGGGCCTATCGGCACGTCGGCACATTCGTTACAGACACGGGTCAACCGTTTGCGAGGAAAGGCCGTCAACATGAAGGTTCAGGCCATTTCCGCTTTGCTGATCCGAGGGCTGTCCGGCCAGCCCGCTGCCACGACGTGCGCGGATGGCAGCAAGGGAACAGCGTGGGCACCGCACAGGCGAGCTTGTTAGCGGCTGGATCTCCGACGAGACTCAGGACCGCAGGCGGCAACGACGGGGCCGTCCCACTCGGCGCAAAATCCTCGTCAGCCGTACTGAGCTGCGAGCTTGCCGATCACCGCGGTGAACTCGTCCATGGTGGTGTCGAGAATGTCCCGCACGGACTCGACCGCACCGATGCGCCCGGCCACCTGCCCGCCGAGCGGCACAAAGGTGTCCATGTCGCCCCCGAAGTAGAGGTCCAGTGGATTCCCGGTCTCCATGAGCGACACCAGATCCCGCCGTTCCATCTCTTCGGTGCGCTCGCTACGCAAGGCGCGCAGACCAGGCTTGGTCAGCCGGTTCAGTAGCACAGTGTCGGTCTCGCGCGCGGCGACCACTGCCGCCTTCCAGTTGCCGTGGATGGGTGACTCGGCGGCCGACATCATCCGGGTACCCATCTGCACACCCTCGGCGCCGAGCGCGAAAGCCGCGGCCATGGATGCTCCGTCACAGATACCGCCGGCGGCAATGATCGGAACGTCGACATGCGAGCGCACCAGTGGCAGCAACACCATGGTCGATGCACCCTTGGGATCCTTGAAACCGCCGCCCTCGACGCCTTCCACCACCAGGCCGTCCACTCCCGCGTCGACGGCCTTGAGGGCGGCCGCCAGCGTGGGGACGACATGAAAGACGGTGAGCCCGTTGTCCTTGAGAATCCGGGTGTACTTGTTGGGGTCGCCCGCGCTGGTGGTCACGAACGTCACGCCCTGATCGACCACAAACTGCGCGATGGACGGGTCTCGCACGAAGGCCTGTGCGATGTTCACCCCGAATGGTTTGTCGGTGAGCTGACGCATGAGGCGAATCTCGTCCTTGATGGCATCGAGCTCGCCGGAGCTTGTTTCGATGATGCCGAGCCCGCCGGCTTCGCAGACCGCGCTGGCCAGCTGGGATCGCGCGATCCAGCCCATCGGGGCCTGCACGATCGGTCGCTCGACACCCAGCATCTCGGTCACCCGGTTTGTGATCACGCATCGAACTTATGCGATACGAAACCGCCAGTACACGGCGTATCGGCGTCGAGGGAAGACCTAGCCGAAGAACATGTTGCGACGACCCGCGAGCAGCCGGTACAGCGTCTGCTGGATGGTCTCGCGGACCTGGTCGGTGACCTCGAATGTCACCATCGGGTCGTCAGCGGCCGCCTCGTCGAACCCGTCCGTCGGGATGGGGGTACCGAACTCGATATGCCACTTGGACGGCAGCGGCACCAACCCGACGGGACCGGCCGCCGGGAACAGCGGGGTCACCGGGAAGTAGGGCAGACCGAACAGCCGGGCGATCACCTTCAGATCGGCGATCATCGGGTAGATCTCCTCGGAACCGACGATCGAGCACGGGATGATCGGCGCTCCGGTACGAATGGCTGCCGCGACGAATCCTCCACGGCCGAATCTCTGCAGTTTGTAGCGATCCTTGAACGGCTTGCCCAGTCCCTTGTATCCCTCGGGGAACACGGCGGTCAGCTCGCCCGCGGACAGTAGCCGGTGCGCATCGGCGGTGCACGCCAGCGTATGACCCGCCTTTCGCGCCAACTGTCCCAGGAACGGTGCATCGAACACCATGTCGGCGGCCAGGTTGCGCAGGGTGCGGTTGCCGGGGCACCGGTCGTGCACGGCCACCGAGAGCATCAGCCCGTCGAGCGGCAGCACACCCGCATGGTTAGCCACAACCAACGCCCCGCCGGTCGCGGGAATGTTCTCGACCCCGGTCACGTCCACCCTGAACCATCGGTTGAACAGTGGCCTGAGCAAAGGAAGTAGCAGCGATTCGTTGAGGTGCTCGTCGAATCCGAAATCGTCGACGCTGTAGTCGCCGCCGACTCGGCGGCGAATGAACTCAGCGACGGCGGCAATGTTGGCCGCGAGGGCAGTCAGCGACTCTTCATCGCCCAGAGGGGCGTTGCCCTGTGCCGCACGAATCTCGTTGAGGTCGTGGATGACTGCGGCGGTATCCGCGGAATCTCCAGTCGGCGCATCGTTGGTCAACGATGACGGATGCCGCCGGCCGGCATCGGCCCGCGCCTCGGCCCGGCGAGCACGTGCAGCATGGCGTTCCGAATTAACCTGCAGTTGAATGACTTTCGCCTTTGTGTCGCCTGCCATGCTTCTCACCTCCGCCCTATGCCTACGAACTGATCTTCTGCGCGAGAGCCACCGCGCGATCTCCCAATGAGCGTACCCACTCCGGCTCGATTACTGGAGTGATCCCGCGTCCCCGAACGTAGTCGCCAAAGGCCCCAACGGTCGTCCACTTGGGCTGATATCCGAGTTCGACCTTCATACGGGTGTTGTCGATCGCGCGTCCATAGGCCAGCCAGTCACGCTGTTCGGAACTCAGCTCGGTATACCGGGTGCCCTTGGTGAACGACGCGATTCCCGCCACCGCAAACGAAGGCACCGGGATGCCGAGTTGTCCGGAACGGCGAACCGCCTGCGACATCATCATCATGCCGTCGGCCGCGATGTTGAAGGTGCCCGCCTTACCTGCCATGGTGGCGCGCTCAAGCGCGCCCAGCGCATCTTGTTCATGCAGCAGCTGCAGGCGGGCGTCACGTCCAAACACGGTGGGGACCAGGGGGCCCGCCAGATAGCGCGCCAACGCGGTGTCCATACCCGGGCCGATCAGGTTGGCCAACCGCAGAATCGTCACCGCCACATCGGGGCGCCGCCGGGCCAGACCGCGGGCATAGCTCTCGATATCGATACTGTCCCGCGCGAACCCGTCGGACGGTGGACGGCGCGCACCCATCTCCTCGGTGAACATCACCGGATCCCGGGGACCGGCTCCATAGACCTGTGCGGTGGATTTGACGACAACGCGCTGCACGGTGGGCGCCTTCTGGCACGCCGCGAACAGCTGCATCGCACCCATCACGTTCAATTCCTTGAGCGCGGCGCGCCCACCCGAACGCGGCGAGAACGAGGCCGACGCGGTGTGCACCACCGTGTCGACCTCGCCGTTGCGGATGACCTTCGCGATGAACGGGTTGCGGATATCGGCCCGCACGAACTCGGCCCGGCCCATCCTGCGCAGCAGGTCCTTGCTTGGGGCGACAGCGTCTACCGCGATGACGCGGTTGATCATCGGGTTCTGCACCAGACGCGCAGCCAGATAACCCCCGAGGAATCGACTGGCTCCGGTGACCAGCACCACCCGTGGGTAATGCAGATTGGTCTCACCGGTGCTCACGGACGAAGCCTATCCATCACGGCACCAATGGGCATCCCGAGTGGATGCCCACTAACGCAAGGTTTACTTACCGAGTTTTCTGCGCTGAACCCGAGTGCGGCGAAGCAGCTTGCGGTGCTTCTTCTTGGACATACGCTTACGCCGCTTCTTGATAACTGAACCCATGAACTCCTGCTAACTACTTTGAAATCGTCTTTACCGTGGACGCGTGCACAGCGGCTTTTTCCCAGCCGTACACAAGGCGCCCTAACCCCAAAAAGGCTTACGCCAGGGTGCCGCATGACTCTACCTGCTGCGGCCTCAGGTCAGGAAACCGGCAGAACCGGCAGCCCGCCAGGGGGCATCTCCCGCTTCGAGGGGCCTTATCCGGCGTCGAAGTAGGAGGCCTGCAGCAGATCGTTGACCGCCTTGGCGTGCACACGGAACGACCGGCCGACCCGCACCGCGGGCAGCTCGCCGTTGTGCACCAGCCGGTAGACGGTCATCTTGCTCACGCGCATCAGCGCAGCGACCTCGGCGACCGTAAGGAACTGAGCCTTGCCGGATTGGCCAGCAGCCGCCGCGTCCCGGCCCGGCTTGGCGCCGGCCCCGTCGCGTGCGGATGGCCCGTTGATTGACGTCATCGCATACCCATTTCCCTAGGCACGTGTCGTGCCGCCAATCTTCCCCATCGGCGGTACGGACACGCACGTGCTAGAAGGAGAATAGCGGGACCAGTGGGGTTACTGATACCCGTGTGGGCTAATTGATCAAGATTTGGTTAAATTACTCTGATGTGATTCCGAGCTGCTCGGAGCGTGTTTTTGCGGCTTCAACGGCGGCATAGACGCTTGCTCGCAAACCTCCACGTTCCAGTTCGCGCAGCGCAGCGGCGGTAGTACCACCCGGCGAGGTAATCGTGGCGCGGAGCTCCGCGGCGGTCGTATCGACCTCCGTGCGGGTCTGCAGTCCGGGGGCCCGATTTTCGTCCGTCTCGGCCCGTTCGAGCAGCATCGCGGCGGATCCGGCCATGGTCTGGATGACCAGATCGGTAGCGACGGGCCGCGTGAGACCCGAGGCAACCCCCGCATCGACCAGCGCCTCGACGAGCAGGAAGAAGTAGGCCGGCCCAGATCCGGACAGCGCGGTGACGGTGTCCATCTGGGATTCGGCCACCTTGATGACGCTGCCCACCGACTCCAGCAGCTCGGCGACGGCACTGAGCTGCTCGTCGGTCGCGAATCGGCCCTTGGCGACAGCGCTGACCCCGGCGCCGACAAGCATCGGGGCATTGGGCATCACCCGCACCACCGGAGCCCCGGCGGCCAGCTTGGATTCGAAGAAGCTCGCGGACACTCCCGCGGCCACCGAGACCAGCACCTGCTCGGTCTCCCGATCACTGCCTTCGGCGTCCAGTTTCGCCAGCGCCGCGGCGATCTCGCTGGTCGCGCTCTCGACATCGGACGGTTTGACCGCCACCACGATGAAATCGGCGCCTTCGACGGCGTCGGCCACCTCGCTGACGCGGATGGAATACGCCTCGGCCAGAGCCTTCGCGCGGGCGGGGACCTTCTCGGACACGACGATGTCCTTGGCCTGCCGTCCGGCCCTCAGCAGCCCGGAGATAAGTGCTTCGCCGATATTGCCGCCACCGATGATTGCGATTCTGGACATGGCGACCAGCATGGCAGACCCATTAGCGCACCCGGAAACGGCTTTCTGAGCTCCAGAGCAAGGTGCCGGGGCGATATGTAGGCGGCGATATGCACATTCGCGCCGATTTGTGACTATTCGCAGACCTGCGCGCAGATGGTGGCGCACAGTGGGATAACCGGACTACAAGTTACATATGTCACAACCGCAGCGTCGCGCGCAGACCGCCCCCGTTTTCGCACCGGAATCCTGGGGCACCGGTCTACCGGACGGGGTACAGGGCTGGGCGCAACCCGAGTTCGACCGGGTGGTCCGCAAGTTCGCATCGATGTATGTCGGCCGTACCGGGGGTGGCGCGCTCTGCGCCTATGTCGACGGCGAACCCGTGCTCGACATCTGGGCCGGTGAGGCGCGTCCCGGTGTGCCGTGGACCCGCGATACCGCGCCGATCGTGTACTCGGCCTCCAAGGGGGTGACCGCTACCGTCATCCATCGCCTGGCCGACCGAGGGCTGCTGGCCTACGACGCCCCGGTCGCCCGCTACTGGCCGGAATTCGCCGCCAACGGCAAGGAGTCGGTCACGGTGCGAGATGTCCTGGCCCACAAGTCGGGGCTGGCCGCGCTGGCCCGGATCGCCTCCACCCCGGAGGAACTTCTCGACCACGAACTGATGGAGCAGCGACTCGCCGCCGCGCCTGTCGGGCGCTACTACGGCAAGGCCGCCTATCACGCGATGAGTTATGGCTGGCTCTTGGCCGGCCTCGGGCGTGCGATCACCGGTAAGGACATGCGCACGCTCTATCGCACCGAACTCGCGGAAGTCCTCGGAGTGGACGGCATTCATCTGGGGCGCCCGCCCGTCGATTCACCGACGATCCCCGCAGGGATCTATGCGCAGCTCGATAAGGCCGTGAAGACGCCATTTCTTTCTCGTGGCCTGTCCATCGGGGCACGCGTGGTGGACGCCCTGCCGGGCGCACGGGGGGCAACCGGAGCGATCCACGTGCCCGGGGCCGAACGGATCGTGGCCGACGACGGGCATGCAACCGCTCCGCTGTACGACACCCAGATGGGCGCGGGCAACGCCATCTGTACCGCCCCGGCCCTGGCCAAGCTCTACGGCGCGCTGAGCAATCGGGGAAGTGTGGACGGACGGCAGCTGCTGTCAGCGGACAAGACCGCCGAACTGGCCGGCGGACGCGGGATCAGGCCCAATGTCGCGGTCGCCCGCGATATCTGGGAACTCGGCTATCACTGCATCCCCGCGCCGGGCTTGGCGGGAGGTTTCGGGCATATGGGGGCCGGCGGCTCCACCGGATGGGCGGACCCGAACCGCCACATAGCTGTTGGGCTGGCACACAACCATCTGATACTTCCCAACCCGCTGCACAATGTGGCGTTCCCCCGGTTGTGGGCGGCGACAGTGCGGAGTGCGCGCTAGGCCGTGGCCGCAAGCGCCTCACGATCCTCCGCCGCGAACGTGTCTTCCAGTTGCAGCGGCGAATAATCGAGGTCGATCTCACCGAGCGGACGGCCACGCGCGCTGCTGATGGTCCCGAACCGACGCATCCCCTTGTCGGCGGAATACTGCATGAACTCGTCCAGCACGAGCCCGAACGGGGTGTCGGCGCCGTACAGTCCGAAGCCTTCCTCGGTGAGACGCAACGCAATCGGGATGAGTTCGTTCATGCGGGCCTCGAAGACCGACCAGTTGGCGTCGTCGGCGGCCACGTGGCGCCGGCAGGTGAAGGTGCCCCAGGCCATGTGCCGGCGCTCGTCGTCACCGATCCGGCGGATCAGCTCCTGCATACCGGGAAGAATGCCGCGGTCAACGCAAATCTTGTGCCATGCAAAGTATCCCGTGAGCGCCAGCATGCCCTCGACCACGTGGTTATAGGTCACCGAGGCGCGTACCTGGGCCGCAGGCGACGGGTCGGCGGCCAGCGTGCCCAAGGCATCGGGAAGCTCATCGAAGAAGATCTCACGGTAGGCCGGAAGGTCGTCGAGGTATCCGTGCAGGTCGTCGCTGACGCCGACTGCATCAAGCCAGAGCCTGAAGACCTGTGTGTGCTTTGCCTCTTCAAAAGCGAACTGCGTCAAGTACATCTCGTCACCGAGTCGCCCCTCGGCGCGCATGGCCGTCATGAACGGCTGGATGTCCTGGGTCACCGATTCCTCGCCCGCGATGAACTGCGCGCACAGCCGGGTCGCATAGTCACGTTCCCGATCGGTGAGCGCGTCCCAGTCCGCCCGGTCGCGCGAGAAGTCGATATCGGCCGGATCCCAAAATTTCGCGTTTCCGCCGACGAATAGCTTGAGCGGCAAGGAATCCCAGTTGAGGCCTCCCTTGCGTAGCGATCCGTAATGTGTCCGCGTCATGAGGGCCTCCTAGTGTCGACGTTGACCTAGTGACCATCTTGAATGTGAGGCAGCTCACAATCAAGAGGCTAGCCCACTGGGGTCTGGTCAAGAATCACACGAGTGGCCAATTCCGCGCTCTGCGCTGCCCCACCGATGGTCGAGGGGAAGTCGGTCGCGGTCCAGTCACCTGCCAGCGCCAGCCCGCGCACACTGGTGCGCTGCGGCGGACGGGCACCCGCCGTTCCCGGACGCTCGCTGTAGGTGGCACGCGGCATCCGCACCACCTTGGCGTGCACCAATTCGGCATCGCGCGCGGCCGGATAGTAATTGCGCAGGAAGCGCATACACGTCTCGATGATCTCGCTGCTCGAGGACAGCGAGTTCAGTGCGTACGCGGCGCTGACCGTGATTTCGTACGAGTACAACCCACGTTCGCTACCGTCGTATCCCACCATCTTCTGCCGATCGAAGACCTGCTCGACCACGCCCTCACCACCCACGAGAGCATCAAGGATGGTCGTCAGCCCGAGCGACTTGTTGAGGTACAGGTAGACGCTCACCAGCGGGGCGGGAACGAGCTTGGCTGCCGCACTGTACAACTGCTCGTGGCCGGGGACGGCGTCAAGCAAACCCTCCACGGCCCACGGCGGAACCGCACAGATCACCGCATCGGCCGGTATGAACTCACCATCGGTCAGCGATACACCAGAAACAGCATTGCCGTGCAACATGATTGATTTCACTCCGGCGCGGCCCCGTACCTCACAACCGTGATTGGCGAGCACCTTCTCGGCACCGGTGACGAACAGCGAGGTGAAGTCGACCGTGGAGTACAACAATGTTCCATTGCGTGCCGCCCCGCGCCCCCGACGGGCCATGGTGACCAGCAGATTCCGGAATGCGCTGGCGGAGATCAAATCCGGCTTCTCGTTGTGCGCGCCGATGATCAAGAAGTCAATCCAGGTATCACGCGCGACCTTGGGCATCCCGATGCGGTCGAGCCACTCTCGCGCGGTGATGGCATCCAGGTCATCTGGTGGGCGAACACAATCCCTGACGATCCGCAGATAAGCCCGCCATACCCGAAGCCGGTCCCCGATACTCGCCGCGGGCAGCCACGCGAATGTGCGGAACAGCGAGGTATCGTCCACCTCTCCCCCGGGCAGCAGCCGGCGCGCATAGGTTCCGGACTCGGCGGCCAAAAGATCTCGTGCCCCGATGGTTTCGAGGTAACGCAACAGCTCTTCCATCGAGCCGGACATGACGTGGACACCGTTATCGGCGACGTCGTCGACCTGAGGTATCTCGATGGAATGGGTGCGCCCACCGAGGGTGGCTCGACGTTCCAACAGGGTCACCCGGAACCCGGCCTCAGCCATCCACACCGCCGAGGCAAGCCCCGCCACCCCGGCGCCGATCACCACACAGTGCCGGGAAGTGTCAATCACGCGTGGCACCCAATCCGTGCGTGATGTAGTCGGCGAAGTAACGGCGCACGGCCGCCGGGTCCGACAGATCGATCACGATGGGTGGCAGCACTTCGATGCTCATCAGGGTTCTGATGATCCACTCGGCAGCCTCCTCCGGGACGATGCGCGCGGGAATCTCCTTGCGCTCCTGCGCTTCCCGTATGCGCGGCGTCCAGAACGCGACCGAGCGCGCCATCAGGTCCTCACCGTGTTCGTCCAGGATGAGGTCCAGCAGATCGGTGGTGTGCAGGGCGAGATGATCCGTCCATCGGCGGTGCTCGCAGATTCCCGCGGCGGCAGCCGCGACCTGATCGACCAGTGTGGTCTCCGCACCCACTGCCGCTGCGAAGAATTCGATGAATGCGTCTGCGAGATAACCGAATGCGGTGTCGATGGCGGCCTGCTTGCCGCCGAACCAGTTGTACAGGGTGCTCCGGGATACCCCCGCCTGCTCGGCCGCCGCGGACAGGTTGAACCGCTGCATGCCCGATCGAACCAACGTCATGGCGACTGCGGCCACGATGGGCTCGGGGATGTCCTCGCGGGGGTTATCGGACGTCGCCACCTTCATGTTGGACACAATATGAAAAAATGTCCAACCCGTCAATGGTCGTTTTCGCGGGCCGACCCGCGGCGGTTAGGCAGGTACGCAGATGATGACCGGAATATCCCGATCGGTGTTCTTCTGATATCCCGCATAGCCGGGGTTGGCCTTGACGATCGTCGGCCACAGCGCGGCCTTCTCTTCGGGCGAGGCGGTGTGCGCCGTGAACGGACGCGCGACATCGTCCACCGCGATCTCGACGGCCGGGTTGGCCACCAGGTTCTTGTACCAGGCCGGGTTTTCGGACCCTCCACCGTAGGAGGCCACCAACACCACCTTGCCGGGTTCGTAGATCGGCGCGGTCAGCAGCGTGCCGCGGCGCTGTCCCGTCTTACTGCCGATGGTGTACAGCTCCACCGGCTGCATTCCCAGCACCTTCTTGGGATACCTGCCGCCGGTCAGCGCGAGAACCGCCCGGTGTCCGTTCTCCAGGAACCAGGCGCCGATCCGGATGGCCCAATCAGGTTGTGTGCTCACAGAAATACTCCTTAAGCCGGTTCACAGATGACCACCGGGATATCCCGGGTGGTGCTGCGCTGATATCCCGCGTACGGGTTGCCGAATCCTCGGGTGATCTCCGGCCATAACTCGGCCTTCTCCTGCGCCGAGGCGGTGCGTGCGATGTACGGCTTGGTCTGTCCGCGCACGGTGATCTCGACGTTCGGATTGGCGACGAGATTCAGGTACCACGCGGGATTGTGCGAGGCCCCGCCGAGCGAGGCGATCACGACAATCCGCTCCGGCGTGAAGATGGGCGAGCTCAACAACGAGGAGCGACGTTCACCGGACTTACGCCCGATGGTGTGCAGTTCCAGCGTGGGCATGAATCCGAGCTTGTGCGGCCAGCGGCCACCGGTCAGCTTCAACAGGGCGCGGTGCCCGTTCTCGAGCACCCATGCGCCGCCTTCGGCGGCCCAGTCAGGCGTCTTCTGCTTGTCACCCATGGTCGGCACCCTCCAGTCGAGTAGCCCGATCAGTTTACCGGCACCATGGCCAGCTGGCGAGACTGCACCACCAGAGCACCTTCGGAGTCGATGACCGTGTGTTCGGAGTCAAACCAATGCTGGCCGATCTGGTTGGTGCTGCACAACACTCGCAACCAGCCATCCGAAGGCAGCGTGCGCAGATATGTGGTCAGCTGCACGGTGGGCGCCCACCCGAAACGCCCCAGCGGGAACGTCACCGGTACCGAGATGTCGCCGCACACCAACGCGAACAGGCCGTCGGGCGCCATATCGCGGGGGCGGGCCCACAGCACGATCTCGGGCTTCCCCCGCTCGCTCAGGTCGCTCATCGACCGCAGTGAGGGGCGAACGTCGAATCCGCCGAACAGGTGGAAGATCTCCCCCATCGGGTGGCCCTCGGCGATCGGGGCCACCCCCGGCGGCGGTTCGGCCGGCAGCTGGGTGAGCGCGGGTGGCAGAGCCGTCAACAGCGGGCCCACATGCTGCTCGGGCGTGCCCAGGGTGACCACGGCATGCACCGCGGTGCGGCCATCCTGGACAAGTTCGGCATCGACGAGCGAGATCTGCCGTCCCCGCTTACGCACCGATGTGCGCACCTGCATGTCACCGGGCGAGGGCGCGAACAGGTAGCTTGCGCTCACGGCGATGGGCTCGCTCTCGCCGAGCGTCTCGCGCGCCGCACCGGCAAGCAACGCAAGCATGACGCCGCCGTGCAGCTTGGGTCCGATGGTCCAGGTGTCATTCAGGTGCGCGTCAAACAGGCCGTCGCCTGCGGGCGTGAGGGCCATTGCTTGCGCGAAGGGAGCGTTAACCACGCCGCCTATCGCACCAGATGGGTTCTGGCGAACTCCAGCGACTCCCTCAGAATCGCCTCGCGCTGGTCCTCGGTGCGTGCGGCCGAGGTGTGCACCTCGAGCACCACCTGCCCGGTGAAGTCACCGGCTGCCAGCTCCCGGCACACTTGCGCAACTGGCTGAGTTCCCTTGCCGGGCACCAGATGTTCGTCGACCGAGGCGCCAGTGCCATCGGCGAGATGCAGATGCGTGAGCCCAGATCCCATCCGGCGCATCATGTCCACCGCATCGGTCCCGGCGGTTGCGGTGTGGGACAGGTCAAGGGTGTAGTGCGCGTGATTGGCATCGGTCGGATCGAATGACGGCGCGAAGGCGGATACTCCGATTCCGGGCCTGCCACCGCGGCGCTTCATGCGCTCCACCGATGTCTGCCCGGCACCGAACAGACGGTCGGCCCGCAACGGGAACATGTTCTCCACCGCGACGTGCACATCGCTCGAGTCCTCTAGCGATGCAACCTGTTCGGCGAAGCCTTCGGCGTACCGGCGCTGCCACCGAAATGGCGGATGTACGACGACGGTCTGTGCACCCAGTTTTTCGGCGGCCCGCACGCTGCGTTCCAGCTTGGGAATCGGGTTGGCACCCCAGACGCGCTGTGACACCAGTAGGCACGGGGCATGCACGGATAACACCGGCATGTCGTACTTGCGGGAGAGTTTCGCGACGGCGCCGACGTCCTGACTCACCGCCTCGGCCCACACCATGAGCTCGACACCGTCGTACCCGAGCCGGGCCGCGTACTCGAATGCTGCTTCGGTTTTAAGTGGATACACCGAGGCCGTTGACAGACCAACCTTGATCGCAGGGCGCACGGTTGGATAACGCTACCTAATCAACCGCTTGCAGCATGAGCACGAGGGGGCCGAACGCGATCAGGGCTCCCACCACGATCGCGATCAGGATGCTGGCCAGATCGACCGTCTTGCGGATCACCCACAGCGACGCGACCAGAATTGCGATGAACAACACGCCCAGGAGCAACGCGAAGCCCTGGTTCCAGCTCCACAGTTCCCGGAATACGAAGAACAGGCCCGCGCCCGCGGCGGCCGCCAGCAGGTACTGCGCGGCAATCCAGCTGCCTTGCAGGTAGGTCTTGATCTTCTCCCGGCGGTCGGCCTTGGCCTCAGCCTTGGATTTGTCGGTGTCGACCGCGGCGAGCTGACTGACCTCGGGCTCGGACGGGTCACCGTGCGCGCCGACAAGCTCCTGGAGCTCGTGCTCCAGCTGATAGTCGTCTTCCTGATCTTCGAATTCGTCGTCCTCGACGTCCTGCTCGGCATCGTGCGACGTCCACTCGACGGCCCTGCCGTACTCGTCGTCCTCGTACTCGTCCTCGTACTCCGCCTCATACTCCGCGTAGTGCACGGCCTCCGGCTCGGGAGAGGGTTCCGGCTCCGGTGTGACGGGCTCCGGTTCGGGTTCCGGCTGTGCGACGGCCGCGGGCTCAGGTTCCGGCTCGGGCGCGACTGGTTCGGGTGTGACGGACTCGGGCTCCGGGCGAGACACCGGCGGGACCGGAATCTCGGGAGCCGGTGGCGCTGCGGGTACGGCGGGCGCGACCGCCGCCGGCGCCGGTGCCGGTTCGGACTTGGGCGGCTCGGCGGTAACCGGGGAGATGACGCCGGTCGCGTCGTTGAAGTCGATGGACTTGCGCGGTTCTCCCGGCCGGGCGACTGGTGTGGGGGTCGGCGGGAAGATGCTCCGAAGCGGTGATTCCATCGAGGAAGGCTGAGCGGGCGCCGGGGCCGGTGCGGCCGTGGTGCCGCGACGGGCGGCCTCATCGGCCATGCTGTCGCCGCCGAACAACGCATCCTCGTTGGAACGCAGGTAGGAACGCGCTCCCGCCTCAGGTGCCTTAGGGGACTCGGGCGGCGCCGCCGTTTCCGGAGCAGGCGACGGCGCCGGGTTGGGGCGCGCGCGGCCACCCTTCTTGTCACGGATGACGGGGATCTCACCGGTCAACTCGGCCACCGGGATGGCGTCGGCATTGCCGCGCATCCGGCGGCGATGGCCGCTGATCTTGCCGTCGGCGGCACCATTGCGCGCCAGCAGCTCGGCAACTGATACCGGCCGCTGCGTGTCGTCTGAGTCGGTCATGTCCTCTCCTACCGTCCGAGGCTAAGCGGGACGGGGTCAGTCAACGAGTGCAGTGCCATCGGCTTCGCTATCCAGCTTGCGCAGAATTAGCCCTTCGCGCAGAGCCCACGGGCAGATGTCGACCGCCTCTAACGACAGAGCACGCATGCTTGCCTCCGCGACGAGTGCTCCGGCGACGATCTGAGGCGCCCTGTCGACACTGACTCCCTCCAACTCTGCACGGTCTGCGGTAGTCATTCGCGAGATGAACGCGATCAACTGACGCAGTCCGCTTGCTGTAAGTGTCCTCTTAACTCGTGGTCCTGCGCCGGAAGGTGCAGCACCGGTGAGTCGCGCAAGCGACCGGAACGTTTTCGAGGACGCTACGGCCAGGTCGGGCACCCCTGCCGCCGCCACCTGTTTGGCAGCGTCCACCAGTTCCGATTCCAGCCAGTCACGCAGCATAGCGACGCGGCGACGTCCCGGCGGATCTTCGGCCAACCACTCTCGTGTCAACCGTCCGGCCCCCAGAGGCAGAGACAACGCGATGTCTGGTTCTTCGTCGACACCGCAGGACAGCTCCAGCGAGCCACCTCCGATATCGAGGTTGATGATGCGCCCAGCGCTCCAGCCGTACCAGCGCCGCACGGCCAGGAAGGTCAGCCGCGACTCGTTGACACCGGAGAGAACGGCGAGATCCACGCCGGTTTCCTTCTTGACACGTGTCAGCACCTCATCGGAGTTGGTGGCGTCCCGAACGGCCGACGTGGCGAACGCCATGATCTCCGCGCAGCCGGAGCTGCGGGCAATCTTGGAGAACTCCTGGATGGTGTGCACCAGGCTGTCGGAGCCCTTGCGGGTGAGCTTGCCGGACTCATCGATGGCCTCCGCCAGACGCAGTGCCGCCTTGGTGGAGCTCATGGGTGTGGGGTGCCCACCCCGTCGGGCATCAACCACCAACAGGTGCACCGTGTTGCTGCCGACATCCAGCACGCCTAATCGCACGCAGCACACGTTAGTGGGTCTACCGTTTACATCTGTGACGACGCTGCCAAAACAGCCCTTTGGACGTGACGCCTCCCTCGACGGCCAGGAGGTGGAGCTCGACTTCGCCCGCGAGTGGGTGGAGTTCTACGACCCGGAGAATCCTGAGCATTTGATCAAGGCCGACATGACCTGGCTGCTATCACATTGGACCTGTGTGTTCGGCACTCCGGCCTGCCAAGGCACGGTTGCCGGACGGCCCGACGATGGTTGCTGCTCGCACGGGGCGTTTCTGTCCGATGCCGACGATCGGGCGAAGCTGGACGACTCGGCGAAACAGCTCACCGATGAGGACTGGCAATTCCGGGAGAAGGGGCTGGGCCGCAAGGGCTACCTGGAGAAGGACGAGCTCGACGGGGAAAAGCAATGGCGCACACGCAAGTACAAGGGTGCGTGCATTTTTCTGAACCGCCCCGGCTTCGCGGGCGGCATCGGATGCGCCCTGCATTCCAAGGCCATCAAGCTGGGTGTCGAGCCGCTGACGATGAAGCCCGAGGTGTGCTGGCAGCTGCCGATCCGGCGGACGCAGGCCTGGGTGGACCGGCCGGACGGTTCGCAGATCCTGAAGACGACGATTACCGAATACGACCGTCGCGGCTGGGGTGAGGGTGGCGCAGACCTGCACTGGTACTGCACCGGAGACCCGGCCGCACATGTCGGCAAGAAGCAGGTATGGCAGTCGTACGCCCCGGAACTGACCGAGCTATTGGGCGAGAAGGCCTACGCGGAGCTGGCCGCGATGTGCAAGCGCCGCAGAGGTCTGGGACTGATCGCGGTGCACCCCGCAACCGTGGCCGCAGCACCCCACTAGTGCCTTACAGGCCGGCGAAGAGGTCGGTCTCGGGCGCGCTCGTCGAGACGCGGGTGTGCGCGAGCTCGAATTTCTCCGTCGGCCATAACTGTTGCCGCCAGGTCCAGGGCACCAGGAAGAACGGTCCGCTGGGATCGACTTGCGATGCGTGCGCCCTTAGGGCCTTATCGCGTACGGGGAAGTATTCGGCGCAGGAGACTTCGGTGGTTACCCGGCGCCCTCGCAGCCGTCTGGTCACCGAGCTCACGCGCCGCACCCAACCGGGGACCGCGACATCTCCCACTCGGGGATCCTTGGGCGCTGCATCAGATCTGCGTCGGCTGATAATCCGCTCCACTCGTCCCGCGAGCTTCACCATTGCCGGTGTCACCCGGACGATCTCGTGGAAGTAGTAGAGCTTGCGCACCTCTTCACACGCCTCATAGGCGGCGACGGCGAGCTGGTGACAGCGAATGTGGTCGGGGTGCGGGTAGCCGCCGCACTCGTTGTAGGTGATCATCACGTCCGGCCGGAAGCGCCTGATCACCTCGACAAGGCGGGGCACCGATTCGGCCAGTGGCACCCGGGCGAATCCGTCCCCGGGTAACAGACTCGGGTCGAGTTGCAGGCCCGAGTCCATGAAGCCCAGCCAGTGATGTTCAACACCAAGGGTTTTTGCCGCGAGCGCCATTTCCTCACGACGCACATCCGACAGGTTCTCGTGGTTACCCGGCAGGTTCATCGCCGGGTTGAGAATGTCGCCGCGCTCGCCACCGGTGGCCGTCACGACCAGCACCTCGTGCCCCTCGGCCGCGTACTTGGCCAGAGTGGCCGCGCCTCGGCTCGACTCGTCGTCGGGGTGGGCGTGCACCGCCATCAACCGCATGGTGTCAGTGGACCACAATGCGCCTGCGGTGCACCTGCCCGGTTGGGGCTGCGGTTCAGCCGGTGCGCTGTGGGCCGCGCACCGGCAGCTCACGGGCGAGCCCGCCCAGGCCGAACCAGAAGATGGGCTTGAGGATCGCGGCAACTGGGCGAATCGCGATATGCGATCCCGGAATGTTCGTGAGGTACCTCGGCGCACAGGCCAGTGTCCAGTCGACGGTGGCCTTGCCGGGATCGGACTCGGGAACCACGCGATACTCCTCGCACCACGACCCGAACACCGGCAAGGTGGCGTCCAGCGCCGTGTATCGCATGACGCGGGGGGCGTCGAAGTGAATGATCTGCTCGTGTTGGGCGAACACCATCCAGGAGTGGATGTACATCTGAAAGTCCCGCACGGTGCCGGCGGTTGGTGTGATGTCCTGCGGATACCGGCAGCCCCAGACAGACGGCAGCCACGACCACATCCGGTCGCCCGACACCACCCTCCATACGTCCTCGGGTGGCGCGTCGAAAGTGCGCCGTACCCGGGTCACGAACGGCGCGGTGGCGAAGAACTCCTCGACCCCGTCGACCGGGATGGGGACTGCGTCAAACCGCATGTTCGATCTCCTTCACAGGGCTGTTAATCCGTCTGAATTCATAAGCCCCCGAAGGGAATTGGACACTACGTCGGTAGGACTGCAGGACCGTCCACGGACGCACATAGGGGGTGTCACCCTGCGAGTTGATGAAATAGCTGTTGGACCCCGCGCAGTTCACCGTGAAGTACCGATTCAAGTTGGCGCCACTGCGAGCGATGCTTGTCTGGAAGTCGTCCAGCGCCTCCTGGGTGACCTCGACCCAGGTGGCTCGTTTGGCGCGAGCGAGTTGGATGACGGCCCCGATATGACGCATCGAGTTCTCCAGGATGTAGTGGAAGCTGGTGCCGGTCCAGGAGTACGGACCCACCAGCATGAAACGGTTCGGAAGACCCGGCACCGACGTGCTTTGATACGCCTGTAGCCCGTTGTCACGGTAGAACTCGGCGAGGTCGAATCCCTTGGTGCCCAATACGGTTCCCACCCGGTAGGTTTCGGGATCGGAGAACATCTCGTATCCGGTGGCCAGCACCAGAATGTCAACGGGGCGTTCAACACCCGCCTTGTCGACGATGCCCGTCGGAGTGATCCGCTCGATACCATTCGATACCAATGTCACGTTCGGCCGGTTGAAGGTCGGTAGGTAGTCCGCCCCCAGCGTGCCACGAGTACACCCCGCTCCGAACCGTGGCCGCAGCTGCTCGCGCACCTCTGGATCATTCACTTTGTGCCGGAGCCAGCCGCGATACGCCCAGAGCGCCACCTTGTCGAAGATCGCTGCGCCCACCCGGAACAACGGCTTGGGAGTGTAGATCAGAACCCGCAAGCCAAGTTCTATGCCCGCCAAGGCAATCCCGTTGACCGTGTTGGCGAACCTGCGTCCTGCCAACAGCCGCTGCAGTGGGCGCGGCATCCGGAAGTCTGGCTTCGGGAAGTACCACTGCGGCGTCCGCTGATACACGTCGAGGTGCTCCACCTCGCCGGCAATGGCCGGTGCTATCTGCACGGTGGAACTTCCCACGCCCACAATTCCGACCCGCTTGCCGCGCATGTCCACATCGTGTTGCCAGCGGGACGGCACCTGGATCGCACCCGCGAAGGTGTCCAGCCCTGGGATGTCCGGGGCCGTTCGCGGGTTGATGTAGGCGCCTATCGCGCTGATCAGGAACCGCGACGAGATGACCTCGCCGTCAGCGGTATGCACCTGCCAAAGGTGGCTCTCTTCGTCGAATGCCTCTCGTTCGACACACGTACCGAACCTCGCGTGGGCGCGCAATCCGTGCTCGACGACCAAATCCAGTGCGTACTGCTGTATTTCGGCGCCGGTGGCGAAGAATCGCTGCCAGTCCCCCTTAGGCGCGAAGGTGAACTGATAGGCGACGGTCGGGATGTCGGCACCCACACCGGGGTAGGTGTTGCGCAGCCACGTGCCACCGAAATCTTCGTCCCGGTCGATGATGACGAAGTCCTCGATACCCATCTCGAGCAACTTGATGGCCGCACAGATGCCACCCAGCCCGGCGCCGATGATCGCGACTTCGTAGTCGGGTTCGTCATGCAGACCCATGGTGGGATCCACGGTTCGTTTCACGGCACGTTCCTTCCATTACTTGCGGCGTACGCACGGCTCTTCCCCACCCGTCCCCCGCTCACATATTTAATAGACTGACATGCCATTCACTAAATAACAAGTCCCGCCGATCGCATGGTGCTGCGCAAACTCGCACATCACAGGCCTATGCGTGACCCGGAGTATCCAGTACTATCCGTTTCACTAATTTTGAATCAACCGATGTGCACTGGAGGGACCGTGGGCAACCAGCCAGATCCGACGCTCGCCGAGACGTTCGTGGATCCCACCCGGATCACACACTCCCCCACGCGCGAGCACGGCTATCTCGACGTGCTCGGCCCCGAGGACGACGAGCCGGTGTCCCTGGCCAACCGGTTCATGCAGAGCCGGCTGCTGGCGGCGATCTACGAGCGCGCCTGGCGGCCGATGTTCACCCGTGGATTCAGTTATGGCGGCAAGAGCACCCTCAAGGCCCACACCGCATTGATGGGCGAGATCGCCGGGCGCGGCGATCTGAAGATCCTCGATGTCGCATGCGGTCCCGGTCTGTACACCCGCGAACTCGCCGCACAGCTCGGGGACGATGGCGCGTGTATCGGCCTGGACCTGTCAGGCCCCATGCTGCGGCGGGCAGTGCGCGACAACTCGGCCGAACACATCGACTACATCCGTGGGAGCGCCCACGCACTTCCCTTCGCCGACGCGACATTTGACACCGTGGTGTGCCTCGCCGCGCTCTACCTCATCCCGAATCCTGAACAGGCCGTGCGAGAACTGTGCCGAGTCGCGGGACCAGCCGGCCAGATCGTGATCTTCACATCTCTGCGCACCCCGGCGGCATCGCTACCGGGCGTTACCGGAGCCATGCGCATCGGCGGCTTCCGCGCGTTCGGTCGCGAAGAAGTCACCGGCTGGCTACGTGCTCAGGGGTGGACCGATATCGACCAAACACTCACCGGCCAGGGACAATTCATCCGCGCCCGCCGTGAGGCCGCGCTGCGCATCGCGACCTGACGGCGGATCGCTATCTACTTCTTGTTGGGCACCAGCTTGATGAGGTCGGTCATACCCGCCTTGGACGCGAAGTAGCGGGTAAGGCCCGGCGCCAGCCGGTTGTTGAGATACTGCAGCCGGGCCTCGGGTGTCACGGGCACAACCTGCTTGTTCTTACGTACCGCGTTCACGATCTGGCGCGCCACCTTCTCGGGGCCGTAGCGACGCATCGCGTAGGCCTTGTCACCAGCCTGTTGCATCCGCGCCTCTTCTTCGGCATCCACGCCCGAAATCTTGGTGTTGGCAACAATATTGGTGTGTACCACGCCGGGGCAGATGGTGGTGACACCGATATTGTTCGCGGCGAGGTCGGCGCGCAGGCAATCCGAGAACATGAACACAGCGGACTTGCTCGTTGAGTACGCGGTGAAGGCCTTCTGCGGGCTGTAGGCAGCCATGCTGGAAAGGTTGACGATGTGCCCGCCGAGTCCGCGTTCGGCCATCTTCGCGCCAAACGCCCGGCTGCCGTTCACCACTCCGAACAGGTTGATCTCGATAACACGGCGGAACTCCTCCGAGGGTGTGTCGAGGAAGCCGCCCGCGGCACCGACTCCGGCATTGTTTACCAGGACGTCGGGCACACCGTGCCGCTTGACTACCTCCTCCGCGTGCGCGTTGACAGCATCCTCGTCCGCGACATTGAGCCGGTAGGCGTGCGCCACACCGCCGGCCTCTTCGATGAGCGTGACGGTCTCGTTGGCACCGTCGAGGTTCACGTCCGAGAGCACCACCTCGGCACCCTGTCGGGCGAATTCGAGGGCGGTCTCCCTGCCGATACCACTGCCCCCTCCGGTGATGACCACCAGCTGGTCTTCGAACGGCTTGCGGCTCTTACCCATTTCTGCCCTTCGTAATGCGCGGTCGGGCTCCTTGCCCGATACCGCGTCGATGAGTTCGACAGCCGCCGTGGCGAGCACATTCGGGTGCGAGAACGGCAGCCAATGGCCACCGTCGACTACCCGCCGCCATGTCCGCTGGTTCCATTTGAGCTCGTCGTCGTAGTTCGACTGACGCACCGCGGGATCACGGGTGCCGACAATCACCTGGACGGGCACACCGGTGTGCCGGTCCTGCGGGTGCAGCATCGCCGGTAGCGCGTTGGCCCGGTAGACACGCAATGTCCTGGTGATATCGCTCATGAACGTCGGCCCGAGGTGAATTTGCTCGACAGGTGCACCTTCGGCGACGGACAGTCCAGCACGCCAACGGTTTTCGTTCATGGTGAGCTTGAGCAGAACATTGGGAATGACGGGGGTCATGGATCCGAACATGTACAGCAACGAGCCAATCTGCCCGAGGGCAAGCGCCACATTCTTCGGAGTGGGACTGCCGAGTCGCGAGCGCACCCACCGGCTCATGTGATGCGCAGAGGGTCCGGACACGGAGGTGAACGAGGAGAACCGGTGTTCCAGGTCGGGATTGCAAATGGCTTCCCACATCGCGACACTGCCCCAGTCGTGGCCCAGGACATGGACGGGCTTGTCGGGACTTACCGTATCCGCGACCGCGACGTAGTCGCTGGCCATCTCGGCGAGCCGGAAGTCACGGAAGCTCTTGGGGTTGGTGCTCTTTCCCGCACCGCGATTGTCAATGGCAACCACCCGGAAGCGGTCCCTGAGCAGCGGCGTGACACCGTCCCAGAGATGATGCGAATCGGGCCATCCGTGCACCAGCAGCAAGGTTTCCCCATCAGGGTTGCCCTGAATGAAGTACGCGACGTCGATATCCCCGTTGCGCACCACGTGCTCGGTGACGACGTCGTTCGTCACTCCGTCGGCGCGCTCTGTCGTGAGAGTCATCCCATGTCTCCGTTCTTAGATGTCCAGTACCAGTCGCCCGCCGTCGGCACGAGACACACATAAGAGCATCTGGCCTTCGGCGCGCTGAGTTTCGGTCAAGAGGGTGTCGCGATGATCGGGGTTCCCCGCGAGCACCTTGACTTTGCAGGTGCCGCAGAAGCCCTGCCTGCACGAGTACGGTGTGCCGGGCCGGGCCGCGAGAACCGCATCCAGTGCACTGTTCTGCGGCCCGACATCCAGCACCGGGCCGCCCCCGCCCAGCTGCACCTGGAATGGCACCCCATTCTCGATCGGCGGAGCCGAGAATCGCTCGAAATGCAGTTCTGCGCCCGGGTACTCAGCGACCGCATCGCGAATCACCTTCAGCATGGGGCCGGGACCGCAGCAATACACCGCCAGATCGGGATGCAATGGCGGCAGCAGATCGGCCGCCGTCGGCATCCCGTCCTCGTCGTCGGTACGGATGGTGATCCGCTCGCCGTATCGGGCGAGCTCGTCGCGGAACGGTATGGACTCCTTACTCCGCCCGGCGTAGGTCATCGTCCAGGGCAGCCCACGCTCTGTGGCGGCCGCCAGCATGGGCAGAATCGGTGTGATGCCGATGCCGCCTGCTACGAAATGGAACTGGCGGACCCCGGCGTTCAGGTGACCGGTAGTGGCCAGCGGGAAGGCGTTTCGCGGCCCCTTGACGCCGAGCACGTCACCGACGCGCACCACGTCGTGCAGCTCGATTGATCCCCCCTTGCCTTCGGGTATGCGTCGGACCGCTATCCGGTACCGGTACCGGTCACTCGGGTCGCCGCATAACGAGTACTGACGCACAGCCCCCGAAGGCAAGGTGACATCCAGATGTGCGCCCGGCCGCCACCTCGGCAGTTCTCCTCCAGCCACGGCGGCCAGCGTGAAAGCCACCACGTCCTGGTCGGCGGCGACTACCGAACGTTCCCGGACAACCAGATTCAGTGAGCGGTTCACCCATGTGGGTTGACGCACGGGGCCCAACAGCGGGCTCAGCCGCAGCACGGCGGGCAGCGTCTTACCCAATGCCGCGACGGCGGGCGGCCCCACGACATCAAGAACCTTCATGCCCCAGCCCAGAGGGTGGCGACCCGTCGGGGCCGCCACCGGGAGTGCCCGCGTCATGCCGCGGCCGCGGCTTTGGCCGCCGGAGACTTGGCAAGATACGCGACCGCCTGTGCGGTGTCCCCGATCGATTCCGGAGTGAATCCGGGCCGCAGAAAGCTCCGGAACCCCTCCCCCAGGACACTCCATTTCAGCGTGGCCCCGCGCTTCATCGCCCGGTTCGTCTCGCGTAGCCACCGCGCCAGGCTCACCTTCGGCAGGTCCGGATCGGCACGTGCCAGCAGCCAGCTGAGCACAACGAGACCCACGGGGATTGTCGCACAGGAGCCGATGAAATACGCCAGCATCCGGGGGCGTCCGACCCCAAGATGCCGAGCAAGATCCCAAGCCACACTGCGGTGTTCGACTTCCTCCGCACCGTGCCAGCGGAACATGTCGGTGATCACCGGGTCCGCACCGTAACTCTCGAAGTCGAAGTTGAGTAGCCAGTCTCCCGCGGTGGCGGTGAGGTGCTCGATGCCCGCAATGATGGCGATGCCTTCCACCATCACGCGATATCGCACCTTCGCCGGAAGCCGATCCAACTGCTGTTTGAAGGTGTCGAGCACGCGGTCGGTCAGGTCGTGCAGCGGCTGTGCATCGATACCGTGCTGCCCGAAGTACTGCAGCAGCGCTTTGTCGTGTGTGTCGGAGTGCAGCTGCTCCTGACCGATAAAACCGATGACCTCTTCACGCAGCTTGTCATCCTTGATATGCGGCAGCGCCCGGCCGAACACCTCGACAAAGAACAGCTCGCCGGCAGGCAACATGAAGTTGAGCGCGGACAGTGCGTGTGAGGCCACCGGCTCTTCCGGGATCCATTGCAACGGGGAGTTCGAGAAATCGAACGTGACGTTACGGGCATGCAGCGCCACGTCGCCGATGTCTGATGTGTCGTTCATCTGTCTACCTCCTTGCTGCCGTGGGCTTTCGAGCCTCCTCGACGCCACCTTGGCGCGGAAGCAGATTCAGATCATCCAGCTTGCCCAGCGCCCAGGCTCCCCATCGCTCGGCTCGCTCGATCGAGAACGCCTGGGTGGTACGGCGGTTGATTCCCGGCGCCACTCGACCCAGGACATACCCGAGCCATGCCTCGGTGCGCACCGGCACCACCGCAAGGTCGTACTTCACCGCGCGCAGAACGGCGCGCGCCACCAGGTCGGGGCTCATCGGGGAAAACGGCAGGCTGGCCGCGAACTCCTGCACGCGGAGCATGATTTCCTTACCCCGATCGACCATGGCTTGGTCCACGCCCACAGTTATCCCGTTGATTCCGATATTGGTGTTGATGAATCCTGGGCAAATTGCGCTGACACCAACGCCTTTCGGACCAAGTTCCAGGCGAAGACATTCGGTGAGCATCTTCACCCCAGCCTTGGACACCGAGTATGGAGCCATCACCGGCGTGGGCGTGAAGGCCGCTGCCGAGGCGATGTTGACGATATGCCCGCTGCCGCGTTCGACCATCTGCTCGCCGAAGACCCGGCACCCATGCACCACCCCCATGAGATTCACCGAGAGCAACCGGTCCCAGTCGGCTGGGCTGAGTTTGAGAAATGCTCCGCCCAAGGCGATTCCGGCGTTGTTCACCAGCACGTCGGCCACGCCGTGGTCGGCGAGTACATCCCGCGCGAATGTTTCCCACTGAACCGGATCGGTAACGTCCAACTGCACCGCCGATGCCGTGTTGCCGTCGGCCCGGATCATGGCCGTGGTGGCTTGAGCAGAGTCAAGATTCATATCGGAAACGACTACGTGGGCACCGTGTTTGGCGAATCGAATGGCGGTGGCCCGGCCGATTCCGCTGCCTGCACCGGTCACCACCACCAGCTGGGGCTCGAGTTTGTTGAGTTTCACCTTGGTCTCCTACCGCACGCTCTCGACAAGAATCGGAGCCTGACGCTCAGTGTGTTTGGCCGCCGCGCGCTCACCCAGACGCTCGAATCTGTCGATACCGAACGGAGCCATCAGTCGCCTGTTCACGGCCGGGAACGCCCGCGACAGAAAGTACCCCAACCACGATTCGAGCTTCACCGGAACCACCGCGAGATCCAGACGGACCGCACGGGTCACGGCCCGCGCGACGAGGTTGGGGCTCATCGGCGCCCACGGCAGCTTCTCCGTGACATCGCGCATTCGCTGCATGCTGCGCTGGCTTGCGTCAACGATTTCCTGGTCGACGCCCACCATGGTGCCGTGCAGACCGATATTGGTGTTGATGAATCCGGGGCACACCGCGCTCACACCAACACCCTTGGGCCCCAATTCAAGCCGCAGGCATTCGGTGAGCATCTTCACCCCTGCCTTAGACACCGAATACGGTGCCATCACCGCGGTCGGCGTGTACGACGCCGCCGAGGCAATGTTGACGATGTGGCCTCCCCCACGCGCGACCATCTGCTCACCGAAGACCCGGCACCCGTGCACCACACCCATCAGATTCACGGACAGCTGTTTGTCCCAGTCCGCGGCGCTCAGCTTCAGGAACGGGCCGCTGACCACAATTCCAGCGTTGTTCACCAGCACGTCCGCCACGCCGTGCTCGATCGATACATAGCGGGCGACGTCCTCCCAGTGAGCGGGGTCGGTGACATCGAGCTGCACAGCCGACGCGTTGCGCCCCTCCTCGTGGATCAGATCCACTGTCTCATTCGCGGTGTCCAGATCCAGATCAGTAACCACCACGTAAGCACCGCGTTTGGCGAATCGGATGGCGGTGGCTCGCCCAATGCCGCTCCCCGCACCGGTCACCACCACCAACCGGGGTTCCAGCGGATTGTTTCTCATGCACTCTCGCCCACGGTCGATGCCACGATCTCGGGAACCACAGAGCCTGTTGAATAGCGATATACGTCGAGGTTGTAATGCCGGTTTTGCCAGTACATCTCACCGTGCGTCGTCGGCCGGAATGGCGAGTCGCCGTTCTGATCCAGGTAGTACGTATTCGAACCGGCGCACACATCGGTGAACAGGAAATTCTTCTCCTGCCGCTTCAGGCACTTCTGGAAGTACTCGTCATGGGCCTCCTGCCGGATCTCGCATACGGTGGCCCCACGGCGCTTGGTCTCGGCGATGGCCCGCGCCAAGTGTGCCGATGTTGCCTCGATCATCCACAGGTAGGACCCCAGGACAAATCCATACGGCCCGGTGATGGAGAACATATTGGGGTACCCGGGCACTGAAACCCCTTGGTAAGACTGGAAACGGTGCTTGTCCCAGAAGTCGCCGAGATTCCGTCCGTGTCGCCCGAGGACGGGGAACGGTGGCACAGAACCCTTGTCCCACAGCTTGAATCCCGTCGCGCAGATCAGCACGTCGACGTCGTGCTCAACACCGTCCACCGTACGCACCCCGGTGGGTGTCACGCATTCGATCGATTCGGTGATCAAACTGACGTCATTCCGGTTGAACGTCTTGAGGTACTCATTGGACATCGACGGACGCTTGCAACCCAACCCGTACTGGGGGATCAACTTCTCCCTGATGACGGGATCATGGACCTGCTCGCGCATCCAGCGCCGCATCGGCGCCTCGCCGGCACGGCGAACCGCGTTGATCAGCCATGCCGGGCCGGCCACCTGACCGCTCATCGCTAGTTCGATGCCGACTGTCGCCACCGATCGTATGGCGGAACGTATCCGCCTATTTCCCAGCACCATCCGCCCAAGAGAACCGATTTCGAGATCGAATTTCGGCCCCACCCAGATTGGTGTGCGCTGGAAGACAGTGAGATGGCTGGTGTCGTCGACGATGGCCGGAACCAACTGCAAGGAGGTCGCCCCGGTTCCTATCACCGCGACGCGTTTACCCTCAAGCGCCACATCGTGATCCCACAGCGCGGTATGCAGAAGCGTTCCGGCGAAGTCATCGACTCCCGGAATGTCGGGCATCTTCGGGCGCTCCAAGCCACCGACCGCCATCACGCAGTATCTGGCGGTAATCGCCTTTCCGCCGTCAGTAGTCAATCTCCACAAGCTGTTTCGCTCGTCAAACTCCGCGCGGATGATGCTGGTCCCTAATCGCAGCTTCTCGCGTAGTCCGTACTTGTCCACCATGAAATCGGCGTAGTGCTGTAGCTCGTCCCCCGGCGCGAACAGCCGCGACCAATCGCCACGTTGTTCATAGGAGAAGCTGTACACCACCGACGGGATGTCCACCGCGACCCCGGGATAGGTGTTCGCATGCCAGGTACCGCCCACCTGGTCCCATTTGTCGATGATGACGAAATCGTGGATACCTTTGCGTTGCAACGCAATACCGGTTCCAATTCCACCGAATCCGGCTCCGATCACCGCTACCTCGTGATCAGGTTGTGTCAGTTCAGCCGTCGTTGAATGCCGTGCGGCAGTGCTCACCGTGCGCGTCTCCTTTGACGTGTCGCGGGTTACTTGAGATGGTCGACGAGAATGCCCTCAGTGCCGAAAAGCTCTTTCTGCCAACGATCCAGCAGTTCATCGGTGTTGATGTCGTCGGGATGAAAGCCCGGTCGCAGATACTTGCGGACGTCGCCCAGAATTCCCTTGAACAAGGGCCCGCCGAAAAGTCCGCGCGCTTCTTTCAGCAGTCGAAGCGGTTGACGCCGCGCGACCGGATCGGACAGCAGTGATCCCGCCAGGATGCCGAGTGTCAGCGGCGGGACGATGGTCATCGCGGCCAGCGTGAGCCCGATCCTCATCGTCTCGGTACCGCCAACCGCCCGATACACATCGAAGGCCACCGACTTGTGTTCCAGTTCCTCCAAAGCGTGCCAGTTCAGCAGATGCCAGACCTCGGGATCACCCGGAATGGCCTGCACCTCATCGCTTCCCAGCAGCCGCTCGGCGAGGATCGCGGTCATGTGCTCGGCCATCGCCGTGAACGCCAGATGCGCGTGGGCGGGGAGCATGTTCTCGAACCTGATCAACCGGTCAATCTGCTTCTGCGAATCCCACCAGGCGATGGGATAGCCCATTTCGACCAGCTTCTCGTTGACCCGGCGATGCTCTTGCCCGTGTACCGACTCCTGCCCGATGAATCCCGCGACACGCTTCTTGAGCACTGGATCGGTGATCTGGTCAGAGAACTTGCGCACCGAACGGATGAATCCCTCTTCCCCCGGCGGGAAGCCTCCGGAAAGTCCCGCGACGAAGTGGCTGTACACGATGTCGTCTTCCACGAAGTACTTATGGGCATTGCCGTCATCGCCGAAACGAAATCTGATCCGCCGAGTCTTGGGGTACGCCGCAGCTGGGCTCACCATGTCATCACTCCCTTGTGACGGTAAGTTACTAGTACTCAAAGTACTACCTGGAGTACACCATAGGACGGCGGCGGCATGGGGCGCAATACGCCACGGCGGATGAAATGGGTGCGACACAACGCTGGGCCGATCAGCGATCGGCCCAGCAGGAGAACACAAGAACGCGCCCTGGAACAGGGCCGGAAGCTATTCGGCAGGTACGAGGACGGGTTCGTCCGGATTCAGCTCGACGCCACGGGCCTTGGCCGATGCCGCGAGCCCACCCCACACGTAAACCACCAGCTCGTCGACGAGGGTCTCCTTGCTGATGACCGGCTCATCGAACCAGCGCAGTACGGCGATACCGGTGGAGGCCAGCATCGCGTCGATCACGTACTCGATGTGATCGGCGTTGCCGCCACGGGAGCTGAAGACCGACCCCACCAGCTGGGCAATGGCATCGGACAACGGGCGCCCACTCTCGATGAGCGACGTCGCATTCGCATACTGAACGCTCAGCAGAAACCGCACGAGGTTGGGCCGCTCATCGACGAGGTCGACATAGCCGGCCAGCCCGGAGCGGAAAAGTTCCAGCAGACTGACGGACAAGTCGATGTTCGAGACCAATCGCTCGACAACCAATTCCTGAACGCGCATCGCCACCGCGGCGAAGAGGGCTTCTTTGTCGGTGAAGAAGCGATACAGCTTGGGCCGGGAGATCCCGGCGGACTTCAGGACGTCGTCGATCGAGAGGTCGGGACCGAGTTCGTCGATCGCGTTCAGGGTGGCTTCGACCAATTCCGCGCGAACCTTCGCACGGTGCTCACGCCACCGGTCGACGCGCGCATCACCAGTCAGCTCAGGAAGGCCGCGATCGGGATACACCTGCGTTGACACGCCCACATCGTAGACCGAATAGCTGGGCGTCCGAGGCGCATAGCACCACGTAGGAGGACCGATCTTCGCCATGACCGATCGTGACAAGTGACCCTCGGCAAACCGCCAGCAAATAATGCGGCTACCGCAACGAGATCGTGCACCCTAGATGAAGGTATAGACCATCTCTACCCCACCTCGGTATATTTATCCGACATAGAGTTCAGCTAATGAAGCTGGTTGTGACTGCGCCCGAATGCGAGACGGCAAGTTAGTGCATTTACCAAAATATTTGCCAGGAGTGGTTACTGTGTTCGCGTGGCCAGCACCAACGGAGACCGGCGAGGACCGGGCCGCCCGCCGAACCCACAGCGTGCACGCGAACGCCAGCGCACCCTGACCGAGGCGGCCGCACTGGAGTTCGCCGAGAAGGGCTACCACAAGGCCAGCATCACCGACATCACCCAGCGCGCCGGCGTCGGCCGGGGCACGTTCTATCTGTATTTCGATACCAAACGCGATGCGCTGGACGCGGTGATCGACAGTTACTTCCAGAGAACGCTCGCCGCGGTGAATGACACCAGCGACCTGTCGGGCAACGCGGGCGACTTTGAACAGCATCTGCGCACGGTATTCACCCGCCTGTTCGACATGCTGGACAACAGCCCAGAGATTATGCAGGTCATCCTGCGTGAGGGCTTGCTCGACTCGGCGATGACCAAGCGCATGTTCGGCATCCTCGACCTCATCGAGTCCGTCAACATCACCATCATCGAGCAGGCCCGCGCCGACGGCACCATCACCTCGGCCGTCGACGCCACCTTCCTGGCGCATGCCATCACCGGGTTGTCGATGGCGGCCACTCTCAAGGCCGTCCGGGGCGAGCTCGCAGGCGATGCGCGCGAGACATACATCGACTCGTTTATCGAGCTGGTGCGGTCGATCACGACCATTCCCCCCGCACTCGCAAATTCTTGACAATTCGCGTCCCAAGATCTGGAACCTCCGCTAGCCTCTGCCCTAGCCAATAAACTGACCACTGAACCAGTGAATTGCTAGAGGACCGGGTCGGGGGACCTCCGACAGCCTCGTCATGACTGCGCCCCAACCGGGATGCAGGGCACGCCCGCGTGCGCGGGCACACGCTACGACCTGACGATCGCGGCAACCCCGCGCTTGACATGGACCATGACCTACACCACACTAAGCCACCGACTGTGATGTGGGGTACTAGATACCTACTGTTACACAGTTGTCCATTAGGCGGGCTGTTCGCCGAGGTCGGGCCCGAAATGAGAAGCCAAAGGAGCCACTGTTGAACTCAGCCGTGAGTCAAGTAGTGGCCGAGACGCGGGCAGAGTCCGCTCCGGTGGACTGGTTCGAAGACTGCGATGGTGGATCCGACAGCAAATCGAGCGTGGACGGCGGGCCCGAATCTCCCTCCGGCGGAGCGTTCCAGCTACTCGATCGGGCCCCTGGAATCGTCCGGCGCCCCGCTGAATATGTGATCTCCCAGACCGATTCGATGCTGAAAACGCTCGGACGTTATGTCGATCTGGTGGCGCAATCTTTCGCGTTTCTTATCAGCGACATCGTCCGGCTGCGCCATCCGTGGCAGGACACCGTGATCCAGTCCTGGTTCATCCTGACGGTCACGGTCGTTCCGGCGATCCTGGTGTCGATTCCGTTCGGTGTGATCGTCGCAGTTCAGGCAGGCAGCATCATCTCGCAGGTCGGTGCCTCGTCCATCTCCGGTGCGGCCGGTGGCCTGGGCGTGATCCAGCAGGGCGCACCCATCGTCGCCGCCCTACTCCTGGGTGGAGCGGCGGGTTCGGCCGTCGCCACCGACCTCGGTGCCAGAAGCATCCGCGAAGAGGTCGACGCCATGCGGGTCATGGGTGTCAATCCCGTCCAGCGCCTGGTAACCCCGCGACTGGCGGCGATTCTCTTCGTGTCACCGCTGTTGTGCATCTTCATCATCTTCGTCGGCATCTTCGCCGGTTACCTGGTCAACGTGGGTTTTCAAGGCGGCACGCCCGGCAGCTACCTGTCTTCGTTCGCCGCGTTCGCCAACGTCAACGACGTCACCGTCGCGGTTCTCAAGACCTGGCTGTTCGGTGTCGTGGTCATCCTCGTGGCCTGCCAGCGCGGCCTGGAGGCCAAGGGCGGCGCACGAGGTGTCGCCGATGCCGTCAACGCCACCGTGGTGATCGGCGTGGTCACCGTCATGGTGCTCAACACCGTGATCACCCAGATCGTCGCGATGTTCATGCCGTCGAAGGTGGGCTGAGAATGGCGACGTCCCGTCCGGCCCGGTACTTCCCCGACGAACTTCCCGCAGCCGCCAGGTCGATCTGGAACTTCACCAAGGGGGCAGGCGGCTCCGCCGAACACCTCGGCCACCAGATCACGTTCGTCGGCCTGGTGCTGGCCGCAATACCGCAGACCCTCAAGCGTTATCGACGACAAACCGGTGTCCTGCTCGTCGATATGACCTGGGGCAACGGCTCGATCATCGTCGGCGGCGGGGTCATCGGCGTGCTTGTCTTCATGGGCATCGCGGTGGGCGCATCTGTTGGGATCGTTGGCTTTTCGACCCTGGACATGGTGGGCATGGGATCTCTCACCGGATTCATCTCCGCCTACGTGAACACCCGGGAAATGGCACCGATGATCGCCGCCATCGGATTCGCCGCACAGGCGGGATGCCGGATGACCGCCGAGATCGGCGCCATGCGTATTTCCGAGGAGATCGACGCGCTGGAAGCTCAGGGCATCAGATCCATTCCGTTCGTGGTCACCACCCGAGTGATCGCCGGCGTCATCATCATCGTCCCGCTGTATGTACTGACCTTGCTGCTGGCCTACGGCTCCTGCGCCTTCATGGTGTTCTTCGTCCACAATCAGTCACAGGGCGTGTACAAGCATTACTTCGACTCATTCGTCCATCCGATAGACGTGCTCTATTCGGTGATCAAGGCCGTGGTGTTCGTCGTCATCATCATCGCTATCCAGTGCTATCAGGGCTATTACGCAGGCGGCGGTCCCGAGGGGGTTGGGATGGCCTCGGGTCGCGCCATCCGAGCCTCCCTGGTCGCGATCGTCCTTTTCGACATGCTCCTCACGTTGCTCTTCTGGGGCAACAATCCTGGAATTCAGATATCGGGGTAATGGGTGGCCATCTATAAAGATCCGAGCGGACGGGCCGCAGGCCCCGGGGCGCTCAAGTTGCGCGGGCTTGCCCTGGCACTGGTCGTAGCCGCAGGTGGCTACTCGCTGTATCAGTCCGGAATCGGCAGCTACGGACAACCATTCGAGCTCACGCTCATCACCAACACCATCGGCGAGGGCATGGGCCCCGGCGGCGAGGTGAAGTACCGCGGTTACAACATCGGGCAGGTCAAGTCACTGCAGACCACCGGATACAACAAGCAACGGATGACCGTGATCCTCGACGGCCGACAGGCCAAGGCACTTACGTCAGATACCAAGGCGCAGTTCACGTCATCGAACATCTTCGGCACCGCCGCCGTCGAACTCGTCAGCAGCGGCGTCGGCGAACCGCTGAAACCCGGGGGCGTGCTGGAGATCAGCAGCGATGTCCAGGCCGCGTCCATCACGGGATTCCTCCGAATGGGTCAGCGCCTGGGCGCGATCCTGGACACCCGCGAATTCAATGCGATCATCGCGACGTTCGAGCGCCATGCCGATCTGACCGGTCCGGTCGTGAAGTCATTCTGGGACCTGTTCGCGATGATCGCCGATACCCAGAAGGTGCCCTTCTCCAAAACACTGGATGTGATGGCCTCATTGATCGAAGGGACCAACGAGTTCGTCCCCGTGATCGGATCTACCAACAAATTGCTGGACAGCCTCAACTTCATGGTGGGTCCGGGCAACACCGAGCGGGCGACCGCCGCACTCGACTCCCTGTCGGATCTGCTGAAAGTGGCAGGCGACGGACTGCACACGAACAACGACTGGCTCGTTCCGCTGATTCGATCGATCATGGATCTCGCTGTCCCCTATACCTATTTCCTGGGCAGCCTGGCTCCGGCGTACGACCGGCTCAACGGTCTGTTCGATCGCACCACTGCCGCATTCCCCGTCGACAACGGCAAGGTGCGCCTGAACGTGCAGCTGATCATGGATACCGCCCCCGGGCTCGGCGCGGCGTTGCCGATGGTGCCTGAAGGGCAGGCTGCCAACGCGGCCGCCGCCGTTGGCCCCGCCCCCGGACCGTCGGCTGGAGGGCAGCGATGAAACGGATTGCGCTTCTCATGACGGGCCTCACCGCGATTCTCGCGGTGGCAGTGGTGCTGACCCTGATCATCGTGAATGCCCTGCGCACCCCGGTGAACGGTCCGGTCCGCCGCTTCGACGCGCTGTTCACCGATGCCTCCGGGCTCATCATCGGCAACGATGTGCGCATCTCCGGCGTACAGGTCGGCAAGGTCGAAAAGATTCACCTGGACGGCAAGAACGCACGGGTCACGTTCAACGTGCTGACGGATCATCCGCTCTACCAGAACACTACGGTGGCAATCCGGTACCAGTCCCTGGTCGGTCAGCGGTACGTCGAGATCGCGCAAGCGCCGACACCTAGTGCACCGCTGGCGGCCGGCGCGACGATACCGCTCGGCCAGACCATTCCCTCCTTCGATATTGCCAAGCTGTTCAATGGTTTTCGCCCCATATTCGAAACACTCGACCCCGCACAGTTCAACCGGTTGACCGAGAACATCCTGCAGCTCATCCAGGGCGACCAGCGTGGCATCGGGCCGATCCTGCGGGATATCGATGCCGTGCTTAAGCTTTCGGTCGATCGTCAGGCCGCTCTACAGGCCATCATCACCAATCTGGGTGATGTCTCCAAGGAACTGGGCGGCACCTCAGATCAACTGTTCTACTTGATCAACGACCTCAACGATGTGCTGGCACCGTTCGAGAAGCAGGCCGACGAGTTCAACAGGGCAGGCGCGGACGCACTGCCGGTGCTGCGCAGATCGGTCAGCATGCTGCGGTACATCGAGAACACGGTGGATGGCGCACAGTTGCCCTTGTACGACGTGGCCAGCCGCACCACACCGGGGACACCGACCATCATGGCCGGGCTATCGCTGATACCAGACCTGGTACAGGGCATGCGTGACGCCTTGATCGAGGAGAAAACAGCGCCCCCCACCGCATTCGAGTGTAAGAACGGGATCGTCAAAATGCCCGGTATCGGTGAAGTGTCCTTCGCCAACCAGGATCTGGTGGTGTGTAAATGAGCTTCTTCAAGAAGATCTTCACTCGAAACAATCCGATCCTCGACGAGCACGAGGCAGCCAAGCGTAATCGCCGCAACGGGCTGATCGGGGTCCTGGTCATCGCCTCGGTGCTGGCCGCAACAGGCGTCGCTTTCGTCAACACCAGCGGCATGAAGACCTACGCACTGCATCTGCGGGCTTCCGGAGGGCTGCGCGCCGGCGACGACGTGCGCATCGCCGGGATTTCGGTGGGCAAGGTATCGACCGTCAGCATCGATAAATCACTGGTAAAGGCCGTCTTTACGGTGGATCATTCGGTCCCGGTCGGATCCGAGTCCCGTGCTGACATTCGCATGCTCACTCCACTGGGCGGGCACTATCTGGCCCTCTACCCGGAAGGCAGCACGCCGCTGGGCAACACACCCATTCCGCCCGAGCGCACCAGTGTCCCCTTCGAGATCAACGAGTTGTTCCAGAAGTTCACACCCGTGGTGAAGAAGGTGGACGCCAAGGTCATCCACGACAGCCTGATGGAAGTGGCGAACGCAGTCGACAAGTACCCCAATGGTTTACGCGACTTCTTTCAGTCGTCGCAAGCACTCATCAAAGCGCTTGAGCCCACCACCGAGGATTTTCACGCCACGCTGAACTACGCCAATGAGTATCTGCGGGCCTTCAAGACGGGCAAGGAACAGCTCGCCACCATCGTCACCATGCTGTCCAAACTCGGTGCCAAATACAGCAAGTCGACGACTGACCTGATCGAGGTGTTCGTACTGCTGAGGGACCTCTTCCGGCTCTTCAATCGGTTCTTCACGGCGTACGCACGCGATTACGAGCCCATGCTCAACGGCCTCGACGACATCGTCGACACTCTCACCAAATACCCCGAGAAGCTCGGCAAGGCCGCCGAACAATGGGGCCAACTCGTTGGGATTGTCCTGCCCATGCTCAGCGGCAACGGCATCACCATCAACGAGAACGACCGGGTGATCCCCGGGCAAGACGTCTGCCTACCGCACTTCTTCAGGTTCTGTTGAGGCCCTTGATGACACAGCCAGCATTTGTCAGCAGCATTCGGACCCGTCTTGCGGGTATGCGTCCCGCCGCACGCGCGGGTCTGGTGAGCGCCGTCGGCGTGGTACTTGTCGCGGTGGTGGCGGTTGCCGGGATCTTCGGCGCGCGCACTGTGTTTCCCGCTGTCAAAAACATGGTGATGCCGTACCTGGGGAACGCCCATATCCCGTTCCTGGACGACACTCGAGCGCTCTGCGCGAATTTCCGCGACGGATCCGGGTTGTACAAGGGCAACAAGGTCCTGCTTCTCGGTGTCGAGATCGGCACCGTGACAGCCGTCACCAACAAGCCCGACCACGTCGAGGTCGACTTCGACATTCCACAAGACATGGAGCTGCCCGCCGATGTCGGCGCAGCCAGCTATTCACAGTCGGTGATCACCAACCGCAGTATCGAACTCACCCGCTCATGGAGCGAGGGACCCAAATTCGCCGGTGATCAATGCATCTCGACAGAGAACACCAGAACTCCGGTGACCGTCACCGAGTCGTTCTCCGCCATAGGCGAACTCGCCGATACCCTGATGCAAGCAGCGCCTGGCCAGGACCCGGCGAACTCGCCTGGCGTGCAGGCACTTAACAAAACTCTCAAGGGGGCAGCTCGATCGCTCGACGGCGTCGGCCCCGGGTTCAAGGAGATGCTCAACAGCCTCACCACGATGGTGGGCGATCCCTACAAGGCCGACGCCGACTACCGGCAGCTATTTGAGAACAGCGCCATCGTCACCTCGAACTGGTTGCAATATTGGAACGAGTTCGCGGGTGTGGTCGCCTCCCTACCCGATACCGCCCGCCTGATCGAAGGCATTTCGGAGAACTTCTCGGTCGGCCTCGACTACCTGACCACGCTCCTTCCGACGCTGAACGGCATGGTGCAGCGCGCCGCCGGCCGGCTTTACAAGAACGTCTTCGACAAGCTGGTGCCCTGGATACGTGACATCCTCAACGCCTACACCCCGCATATCCTCACGTTCTTCAACACCCTGCCACCGGTGATCAATTGGCTGGCCGACGACATCTACCTGCCGAACACGAAGACCCACGGTGTCACCTATGTTCCTCCGCGCGTTGCCATCTCGCCCGAGCAGGCCAGCGCCATCTGCCAGAACCTGCGCGACCGCAACACCCCCGGTTCCCAGGCGGCTTGTGCACCGGGCACCGCCTCGGATCCCGTGACCCTCGGTTTGACGAATCTGATCATGGGGGCGGCACTGTCATGATTCGACGTGTACTGATCGTCCTGTTCGCCGCGGCATTCGCGGTGGTCCCGGCGTGTTCCACGGAGGCGTTGGATCCCACCAAGATGCCGATGCCCGGCGCGTACATACCGAAGAACACCTACCGCCTCAAGATCGAATTCTCCAGCGTGCTCAATCTGCCCGGACGGGCGAAGGTCGACGCGGGTGGCGTGCAGGTGGGCCTGTTGGATCGGGTGGAACTCAAGGGCACAACCCCCGTCGTATATGTAGATATCGACGGCGGCGCGAAGTTCCCGCGAAACGTCAAGGCCGAACTCCGGCAGGCCACCGTGCTCGGCGACATCTACATCGCCATGATCTCGCCCACCGATCCGGCCCCGACACATCTGCAGGATGGCGACACCATCGCCCTGGCCAACACCGTGCCGGCGGCCAACGTCGAAGATCTCATGCGATCCATGTCGAACCTCATCGGCGGGGGCAGCCTCAACACGATGCAGACCACCGTCGCGAACATGAACAGTTCCTTCCCTCCGCCCGAGGAGCTTGACCGCATCCACCGCGCGCTGGCCGGAATCATCAATGACCTGTCCAACAATCAGGACACCCTCAACAAGATCCTGACCAATATGCAAGCCGTCAGCGAGTCCTTCCGCGCCAACAAGGGAACGTACCGACGGCTCCTTACCGAGGGACCGAGCAAGTTGCCCTCGTTGGCCAAAGTCGTGCTGAGTCTTAGTGATCTGATCATCAATGGTGCCGAGTTCGGACGACAGATCGCCCAGATCCTGGACTACCCGAACCTCATGCAGATCCTGTCCTATCTCACGCCGTTCATCCACAGCGCCTCGACCGCCGACACCACCATTCCGGTGCTCGGCGACAAGATGGTCCGAACCATCCGTGACCGGATCATCCCGTTCTTCAAGGATGGCGGCCCCAAGTACACCGTGACCGACATCCAAACTCCCGATGGCACATTGGGAGTCAGCCCCGGGGAACGCGCCGATTCGGTCATCCGGAACATGCAGACGATGGGGCTGGTGCGATGAGGCTCAATGTCCTACTCACTCTCGCGGTGCTCTCGATCATTTCTCTGGTGGGCGCCGTCTACATGGCGTTCGGTGTCCTGGACATCGCCTCCACCAACAAGACCAATCACATGACGCTCATGCTGGAAAGCTCCGGCGGGCTGATGTCCACCTCCCAGGTCACCCTCCGGGGCATCAAAGTCGGCCGGGTCACCAACATTCAGGCGACCACGTCAGGGTTGGCGATTTCGATGGCCCTCGACAGCGGCTACCCCATTCCCGTCGACAGCAAGGTGAGCGTCCAGAATCTCTCGGCCGCGGGAGAGCAATACGTGGAGTTCAAACCTGCTCGCATCGAACCCCCTTACTACAGCGACGGCGCCGTGATCCCGGCGTCGAAGGCAGCACCGGTCTACACCGTGAGTGATCTCCTGCAAAAGGGCAACGCACTGATGCAGGCCATGAACGCCGACGACCTGGAAATCACGCTCAACAATGTGGCGGCCGGATTCGTGGACAACACCAAGACCATCGATCAGTTGGCCACCACGGCACGGCTGTTCGCGCAGATGGTGAAGGATGACAAGCATTACCTGGCCGAGGTCATCGGCAACACATCGACCCTGACCAACGGGCTCGGTGAGATCCGGGCCGGCGACATCTTGAAGCAGTCCGCCAAGACCATCCCGGGCAGCCTCGAAGGCCTGGCGTCCCTGGTGAAGGTCATCGAAAAGCTCGAACCGCTCGTCGAAGCGGGCCTGGGCGATGGGAAGCCCCTGACGGATCTGGTGGAAAAGCTCTTCGACTACATCAACGCACTGTCCGAACCGATGTCGGAATTCGCGACGGTCCTCGAACCCATCGTCGCCCCGCTGCGCGACGTCAAGCTGGACGCCGGGCACTGGCTGGACTTCTGGGACTCCACCTTCAACAACCAAGGCGGACTACGCATCCATCTCGGGGTGCCCGAATGGCCCCAGCCCGACACACCGCAGCCGGGATCAGCTCAGCCATCGCGGCCGGCTGCCACACCACCGGCACCCAAACCCACATCGGCACCACAAACGGCAACAGCAGGAAGGCCCGGATCATGACCGACATCGACGATCGCACACTCACCCTCGATGACGCAGATCCCGATGAGCTAGCGGAATCGGAGACGAAGTCCACCACCGATTCCGCCGAGACCGAATCTGTCGCGGAACCGAAGCTCAAGCGGGTAAAGCGGGCCAAGGTCGTTGAACAAGAAACGGATCCGGCCGAAAGCGATAGCGGTCCCAATATCTGGAAGTGGATCACCTTCGGTCTGCTCGCGTTGGGAATAGTGGGCGCGGTCCTCGGCGGCTGGCAGTATCAGAAGTTGTCCGATGCCCTCGCCGCCACCCGCGCCGGCGACACCGAACGCACCGCGGCCACCGACGCGGCGTCGACGTACGCGATGAAATCGCTCACCTATAGCTTCGAAGACCCCGACGGCTTCTTCAAGAACGTCAAAGAGAACGCGGCAGAACCGCTGAAGAACAAGTACAACGATGCCGAGAAGCTGCTCAAGGCCATCATGCTGCAGGCCCAGGTGACGTCCAAGGGCGAGATCATCGCCGCGGATGCCGTTGCCCAGCAGAACGGCATCTACCAGGTGGTGGTCACCACCCGACAGACCACCCGGAACGTCCAGAACCCGGAACCGCGGGCAACCACACTGGTTCTGCAGATCACGGTCAAGAAGGATGGCGACAGCTGGCAGGTGACCGATATCGGCCCCAAGAACGCCAACTCGACCGGCACCATCATGCACCCCGGCGACCAGAAGCTGCTTCCCGACGAGACGGCACCCGCGCCCGGTAAGGCGCCCGCGCCGGCCCTCCCGCCGCTGCCCACGCTCCCCGGTCAGAAGTAGGCAATGTCCCGGCACATAGGTGGTCTGGGCGCGGGTATAGCTGCTGCCGCCCTACTGGTTTCGGCGCAGACGGTCCATCCCGTGGCCGTGGCACGGGCTGCTTTGCCGCCGTGCCCGAGCAGGGCCACCACGATCGTCCCGGATAGTCCTAAGGCACATACAGATTGCCGGCTGTCTGCGGCCGACGGCAGCGGGATTACCTTCGATGTCGAGTATTGGCGCCCGCACCCCGACAACAAGGACGCACCGGACTACCCGCCGCTGTCGGCCCGGGTAACCATCAAGGACGCCGCCGGGAACAGGCTGCAAGAAGTGAACGAGCTATTGGAGCCATCAAGCCCCTCACCGGCCGGGCTGCAGGACATCGACGGAGACGGCCGCGACGAGATGATCATTCCGATCTCTACCCGGGTCATGAATGGTGCTGTCAACACTCGATTTTCCGTCTGGCGGGCTGAGAAGAACACCACCCACTTCGAGCGAGTCCAGATGTTCGGACAGGCCATCTATCCCAGTGGCGACGGGTACATCGTGGTCAACAGCGGTGCGTTCTCCAGCCGCGATCTGGATTTCTACCTACCCACCGCGGCCGGCTACACCCACATCATCACGTTGACGATGACTGCCGAAGAGGTCGACCTGAATACCCGCAAGGTGCTCACCGCAAGCTGCATGGTGCACAAGCAGTCCGGCCTGGGCGCCATCGACATGGACTGGCAGGATTCGCCGGTGTTCTGTGATTCCCCTGCGGCCAAGTCGATTTGGCCGGATGCCGAGCGCGTCGAAACCAACAGAAGGGTGCAGGGCCGCTAAGCCTTACACCGCATCCCGGGATACGTCCGTGTCTTCCAGCAGCGCGATAAGCGACCGCATACCCGGCCGGAAACCCCACGCGAAGACCACCCGCAGCAGGGGTTGGAGCCAGCGCAAGGGCAACCCGGAAACAAAACGCGGGGTTATCGCCACCGTCCAATCGACGGTGCAGCCGTCGGAAGTGCTGGTCAGCACGTAATCCTCGGCCCATAGCTGCAACAGGGGCCAGGTTCCCGCCACCGCCGAGTAGGTGAGCCGATGCGGAGCCTCGTACCGCCAGAATCTCTCTCGCTGGATCCACAGGAACCGCCACGGTGCCGACACGGTGCCCATCTCTCGCTCCATACCCACTCGCCGGCACGGTTCGTCATAGCGCACACCGCACCCGAAGGGCAGCCATGACCAGGCATGGTCACTGTCCAGCGCCGCCCACACCTGCCCACGTGGCGCATCGAAGGTGTGGGAGGTGCGCAGCACGATCGCTGCCGATTCGAACGCGGAATCGTCCGTCGACATCGGGATCCGATACTTGGGGGCGAGCATCGGCCATCCCACCCTCAGACCACCACCTGTGAATCATTGAGGACCACAGTGGAATCGACACTTTGATTCTGTTGCGCGTACTCGTAGTCATCGGCCGGGAACTTCTTCGCCGCCCGACGGGCCTGCAGGGTCGTGGTCGGGCGCAACAGCGGTACATCATCGTCGGCGTTCTTCCAGTACGACCGCACACCTCGATTGAGTTCCGTGAAGTAGTACTTCAGGTTCCGCCCGTTGCGCAGCATGAGTTGGTGGAAACGGTCCAGTGCCTCCTGGCGCACTTCCATACGGCTGGCACCACGTTCTCCCGCCAGAGAGATGGCCCGGACGATGTGAGTGACGGCCGTATCCGCCAGCCCATGCCAGCCGCCGTTGCCGGTCCAGGAGTAGGGGCCGACGATGATCCAGCGGTTGGGGAAGCCGGTGATCGAGACGCTCTCGTACGCCTGCATACCGCGACTATTGAAGAAGTCGCCCAGGTCACGGCCACCCGCGCCGGTCACCCGCCCTCGCTTGTAGGAGGCGGGTTCGGAGAACAGATCGAAACCTGTTGCCGTGATGAGGAAATCTGCCTCATACACTGTCCCGTCCGAGGTCTTGACTCCCTCGGGAACGACCTCGGCGATAGGCGTGGTGACCAGTGAGCAGTGCGGCTTGTTGAAGACCCGCGGAAAGGCGGAGTTGAGAGTTGGCCGGTTCCCCAGCGGCCCGAAGTACGGGAGAAGGTCCTGTGCGGCCTGCCTATCCTTCACCACCGCACGCAGGTACGCCCCGTACAGTGCACGCCCGGCGGCATCGAACCACCGCATCAGCGGCCGCATCACCGCGCCCGGGGTGTGAATCAGGAACCACAGACCCAGGCTCCCACCGAGCAGGGCCCCCCACTCAATCAACGAGAACAATCCGGGGATACGAAGCGCCCATTGGGCAATCACCGGGATCCGGAAGTCGGGTTTGGGGATGCAGTAGACGGGTGTCCGCTGGAACACCACGAGCGATTCGGTCTCGTCGGCGATGGCACCGCACAATTGGACGCCGGTCGCCCCGGTGCCTATCACCGCCACACGCTTGCCCCGCACGTCGTGCTCCGGCAGCCACTGTACGGGCGTCACGCGGGTACCGGAGAAGTTCTCGAGCCCCTTGATGCCGGGCTGCTTCGGATCGAAGAAGGGACCGATCGCCGAGATCACGAACCGCGCGGTGATCAGCGAGCCGTCAGCGAGATTCAGGCGCCACCAGTGGTTCTCCTCATCCCACTCCTCGTTGCGAACGTCGATGCCGAAACGGAAGTGCGGCCGCAGATTGAACCGTTCGGCGACCTGCTGGTGGTAGGCCTGCACCTCGGATCCGGGCGCAAAAACTCGAGACCACTTAGGATTTCGGAAGAACGGAAACTGGTAAATCACCGACGGAATGTCGACGGCGATCCCCGGATACACATTGTCGCGCCAGGTCCCGCCCAAGTCCGCGGCCCGGTCGAGGATCACGAAGTCCTCGATACCCGCCTGCTGCAAGCGCACCCCGGCGCACAAGCCGCCGATACCCGCACCGATCACGACGACGTGATGATCGGGAACTGATGTGGTCATGAGGACTCCTCACTCGATGTCCGATACGGACTATTCACTGACAATTCCGGCGTTGAAAGCGGCGGGCCTCCGGTCGCCCATTTGTGCATGTAGAACGTTGTGGTCCGCCACCGGCGTCCGAAGGGAATCCGCACCGGGATCCTGGCCAGGATGACGCGCCCGCCTGCCAGGGCAACCAACTCGCTGCGGGTGAGGTCCCACACGAACCACCGCACCAGGGGCAGCGCGGCGGCGGTGACGACACGATTCATCTTTCCCGGCGGAAGATGCCAGTCCAGCAGGGTAATCCAGTGCCCCGGCGTCTTCGAGTCCTCGATGATCACGGTGCGGAAATCGAATACCTCCTCCCCACGGCACCCCGCAGGGCGCGGATAGCCGGGGAACATCAGGCGCCACACCCAACGGAACTCGCGGTGCGTGTTCGAGATTCCGCACCGGCCACCGTCGAAGAACCGATGCCCCTGCCACCAGCGTCCGAGACCCCATCGCAACAGCGAATCGACCAGTCGGCCGTACGGACTGGCCAGGTACCTGGCCTGCGTCAGGCCGTCTGCGCCCTCCAGCGGGGTCCCCATCAGGAAGACCGCCTCTAATGCTGCGAGGTCCCCTGCCTTGCCCAGTTCATCGAGCCATTGCCACATCAGATCCGCCGCATGGCCCGGGTCGGACTGGTCTAATCGCGCCAGTCCGGCCCGGACCCCCTCCGACGCCGCCACGGCGTGACGTTGGTTCCCCCTCAACGGGCCGCCCTATTGGACATCGCAGCGTTACCCATCAAAAGCGGCATGGACACGGGTCTCCTTCTCGAAGGCTTGGCTAGTTCACCTGCACGGCAGTGGTTTCGGCCACAGGGGCGCGATCACCCGCCACCGGCAATCGGTCGAAGCGAAAGTCATCGAGCGGAAAGCGTTTACTCGCACGCGTCGACTGGTACGCCGTGGTGGGGCGCAGGAACGAGAAGTCGCCATGTCGGTCGATGTAATAGGAGTTGGCGTTGACACACGCCCGCCCGTGCATGAGCGTCGATTCCGCCTTGGGCGCGATGAAATCGAAGAACCGGTTGTTGGCGTCTTCGGTTACCGCGAAGGCGGTGGCGCCACGCTTGCGTGCTTCGGTGATAACCCGCACGGCGATGCGCGTCGCGTTTTCCACCATCACATGCCACGAGCTGCCGCTCCACGCGAACGGCCCGAAAACCATGAAGGTGTTGGGCAGTTGGGGCATGGTGACACCCTCATACGCCCTGGCACGATTGTTCTCGTAGTATTCGGCCAGATCAAAGCCATTGCGCCCCTTGACGGGGCGGGCGCGGTAGACCTCGGGGCTCTGCGACATCTCGAACCCGGTGGCCAGAACCAGGACGTCGATATCGCGGTGCGCGCCGTCCGCCGTGACGATCCCCGCCGGGGTGATCTTGGCGATCGGATCGGTCACCAGGTCGACATGGGACTGGGTGAAGGTGCGGTAGTAGATGTTCGAGACACTCGGGCGCTTGCACCCGAATCCATACTGAGGTGTCAGCTTCTTGCGCAACTCGCGATCGCGGACCTGGCTGAACAGAAATGCCCGGCAGGCCCAGTTCGGGATGAGGGTTATCGGCGCAATCTGCTTGCCGTATACCGTGATCGCTACCAGGCCGACTTCCACCGCGGCGGCGGCGATCCCCCGGATCAGGGATTGCAGGCCCGGTACGTACTTCAACGCCCAGCGTGCGATACGCGGTATCGGGAAGTCGGGCTTGGCGAAAACCCAGATCGCCCGGCGCTGGTAGACGTCCACATGGGAGGCCACCCGCGCCATCTGCGGAATGAGCTGAACCGAGGTTGCGCCGGTGCCGATCACCGCCACCCGTTTACCCTGCAGATCGAAGTCGTGGTCCCAGTTCTGTGTCTGGATCACCTTGCCCGCGAAGGAATCTAGGCCCGGGATATCAGGCACCTTCGGCTCGACAAATGCGCCGACCGCGGTGATGACGAACCTGGACGTGATGACCCGGCCATCGGCGAGGGTGAGGTGCCACAGGTGGTTGTCCTCGTCCCATACCCGTTTCATGACCTCGTGCCCCAACCGCAGGTGGTCGTTGAGGCGGTACTGGTCGACCAGCCCGGCGATGTATTGCTGCACTTCCCGGCCTTTGGGAAAAGTACGGGACCAGTTGGGGTTTTTCGCGAAGGAGAACTGGTACACGATTCCCGGGACATCCACTGCCACATCGGGATAGTGGTTGTTGTACCAGGTGCCACCGATGCCCGCGGACCGCTCCAGGATGACGAAATCGGTGAGGCCGGCACGCTTCAATCCGATGGCGGCACCCAGCCCACCGATCCCGGCGCCGATGATGACGGTCTCGTGCTCGGGGGTACTCATATCGTCGCCTCGACCTGTCGGTCGATTCGGCCGTCATACTCGCTACGGGCGCTCCGGTCCACGGGTCCGACCGTCCTGTCCGCATTCACGACCCGGCGGCCCAACAGCCACAGCCACTCGGGAATCAGATGCTGTAACCGCAGCGCGAGGACCGTACCCCTCGGGGATCCGACCACCGCCGGCCGATTGCGCACGGTCCCGACCGCATCGCGGGCCACCCAGCCGGGAGGAATGATGCCCAGTTTCTCCCACCACTTGAACGGAATACCGTCGACGAGCTGGGTACGGACCGCCGCCGGCATGACCGTCGAGATAGTCACGCCGGTACCGACCAGCTCCTCGCGGGCGCTGCGCGCGAACCCGGTGGCGGCATGCTTCGAGGCGACGTAACTGGCCAGGCCCGGTGAGTGAATGGCTCCCGCCGCCGATGTCACGTTGATGAAATGTCCTCTGCCCCTCGCGATCATCCGCGGGGCGAGCACCTGATAGGAGATGTAGTGGCTCCAGAAGTTGACGCGCATCGTCGCCTCGGCCACTCCCCGGGACTCTTCCAGCAGCGGCCCCACTGGCATGATGCCCGCGTTGTTCACCACGATATCGATGGGCCCGACGGTGTCCTCAACCTCGGCGACAACACGCCGATAGTCATCGGACTCGCCTACGTCCAGCGCGAAACCTCTTGCATCCGAACCAATCTCCCGCGCCGCCAAAACAGCGGCGTCACCGTCGAGGTCCGCGATGACCACCCGAGCGCCCGCACGCGCCAGCCGCTGTGCGATAGACAGCCCGATACCGCGCGCGCCGCCGGTGACCAACGCGACGGCGCCGTCGATCTGAATCTCGGTGAATTTCATGCGTCCCGCCGTCCAACATGAGCCCTGACGAATGCCGAGATCTCCCCCACGGCCGCCCTCGCATCGGGGAGCACATCCGCGGCGATCTGGAAATCGTGCACTTGATTCCTCCATATCTGCAGTTCGACAGGCACTCCGGCCTCGGCGAGCCGAGCAGCCGCGAATTCGGCGTCAGGGCGCAGGATCTCGTCACTGCCCACCTGAAGAAGTGTTGGCGGTAGGCAAGCCAGCGTGGCCGCGGCGCCCTCGACAAAACTGTCGAGGACCCTGAGCCCAGCGGTAGCCGTCTCCCCCGACATCATGAGGCGCTCCATGGCTATCAACGCCGCCCGCGGGAACAACGGGTCGTTAGATTGCGCGGCCAGCACCAGCTTTCCTGCCGGGTCACGTTGCACCAGAGGTGAAATGCACACGAGAGCGCCGGGTGATTCCAGTCCGCGACGCTGCGCGATCAGACTGGCGGCCAGAGCAAGGAATCCACCCGCGGAATCGCCGGCGATGACGATCTCCGAGGGCTGGTAGCCCATGTCGATGAGGTACCGGTACCCGTCGAGTGCGTCCTCGACCGCCGAGGAGACCGAGTGCCCGGGCAGCTTGCGGTAGTTGACGGCAAGCGACGTGACGCCCGCGCTCGTGACAATGCGCGAGACCAGCCTGCGGTGCGTGTTCAGTCCGCCGACGACAAATGCCCCGCCATGCAGAAAGAGCATGGCACCGTGTGACGAACCGCCTCCGGCAGACATGAGCTCGGCTTCGCAGTGCGTGAGTCGCACCCGGACACGACGCACTCCCCGAACGGGCCGCAGCACGATCGCCGCGAGGTCGATGACTCGGTACGGCCACGGCAAATGCGGAAAGCGCGCCCACAGTGCAATCACCGGATACGCGAAGAGGCGGATGGCCAACCGTCCTAATCGCAACAGAACCGTCAGAGAGCCTCGCTCGGAGCGAGTGAGCTCCAGACGCTCCGGATGTAGCGGCACCACATTGGCCGTCATCGGCGCTCCTCGGTGATCTCGAACACGGGTAGGTGTTTTATAGACTGACATGCCATTCACAAAAATACAAGACGGCATTCCCACCTACCCCGAGATGACTGTTATCGCTGCTGAGCCCAGCTTTCTATGGCCTGCCCCATGGGGGTGGCGGTGTCGGCCATGCCGAGATACTCGCGCGCAATCGCCGACCAGGGCGCCTCTGCGCCGAGCCTGCCGAGGAGTGCGGCCACACACATTTCGGTGCGCCGCGCCATCGCATGCGTCTCCACGAGACGCTGGTTGCGGATGCCGTCGTAGAACCTGGACGAGGGCAATACGGCATCGGCAACCGAACGCCGCGCGATATCCGGCGTCATCCGCAAGATCCCGTCTCCGAGATGCCAGCTACTGACCGCGCGGATGTACTCGGTGGCGGCGCTTCGCTCCATGGCCTCCGGGTCTGCCAGGAATCCCGCGGCCACCGCAAGCTCGAACGCCTGGTCATCATCCCCGGAGAGCAGCGCCCGAAACACCCTGCGCTGCACCTCGGCGTCCTCGTAATCCATATCCATGCACAGTCCGAAGTCCACGAAACCGACCCGCCCATCGGGAAGCAGCATGATGTTGCCGGGATGTGGATCCGCGCAGAAGAATCCGGTTCGGTACATCTCACCGCAGTAGAAGCGATAGATCGCCTCCCCCACCAGGTTCCGCACCGGCTGATCCTGTTCGGCGAGGCCGTCGAAGGCCATACCGTCGAGGTACTCGGTCACCAGGACGTGCTCGGTGCACAATTGCGCGATCGGTTCGGGGATGCGCCATGCCGGATGCCCCTGGAACGTATCGAAAATCCGCTGGTGGTGGGCTAGCTCGGCCCGGTAATCCACTTCCTTGATCATCTGCCGCTGTACCTCCGCGACGATGGCCTGGGTGTTGCTCGCGGGCATCTTCTTCGCCGCCAGCTTGGTGACCAGCTGCAGATTCTTCAGATCCGCGCGGACCTTGGACGCGATATCCGGGTACTGGATCTTGACCGCGACCATCCGTCCGTCGTCAAGTTGGCCGCGGTACACCTGGCCGATCGAGGCCGAGGCGATGGCACCCGGGTCGAGGCTCACGATCCGGGCACGCAGCTCACCCAGCTCACGTTCCAGCGCCCCGTGCATCGTCTCGTCGGGAATCCTTGGGGCATTGTCGAACAGGGGTGCAAGCCGGGCGGTGAACTCGTCTCTGGCCGATTTGGATGTGATACCCACGTCCACCACAGAAAGCAGCTGGCCAAGTTTTTGCGCGGCGCCCTTCATCGAGCCCGCGACGGCCACCAAGTCGTCGGCGAACCGCAGAATATCGGCGTCCCGCCGGGCCGCAACGTCCGCCGAGACCGGTTTCATCGCCGTCGTTATCGCCGAGCGGACGGCGTGACCGGCGACAACCTTGCCCAGCGCCGCCGCCCTCTTCGCACGCAGCGGCACGCCAGCTCGAGTTGCGTTGGCCTCGTTGTCAACTGGTTCGCCGATGGGATGCTCCTTCATTGCCGCACCGACCTAGGGCGCTGGATTCAGACCATAAAGCAAAAAGTGCGTGATGGCCCGCGCGTACTCATCGATACGGTCGGTCCGGCCGTCGTCATCGACGACGAGGGTGACGGCGCCGACCAGCAAGGACACAAAGGCCTGGCCGAGGAACTCGGTATCGATCGACGGGTTTATCCGGTCGGCACCGATCATCGAATACACGGACTGCTCACTACGCACCGAGGCGAAGCGGAAGAACTGAATGATCGACTGCAGTGCCTCCGGATCCACTCCGGCCGCTTCCGTGCACACGAAGATCAATGCGGGCAGCCTTTCGGCCACCGCCTCCAACGCGTTTGTAAATCCTTGCGCGAGAGCGTTTTCGATGTCCTGACGGGCATCCAGACGGCCAACCGGCCGCGACAGGACGGGCTCCATGGCCGAGAACTCACGAACCATCAGCGCATCGAGCAGGTCGCGTTTGTTCTGGTAGTAGTTGTAGAACGTGCCGTGGCTGACCCCGAGTCGCTCGACAATCTCGTTCACCCCGACAGCGTGATATCCATCGGACAGAAAGCAGCCGAGCGCCGCATCGAGCAGCTCATTGCGGCGATCGGCCGCGACAGGCACCGGAACATGCACGGAATCAACGGTTTCCGACGCGCTGTGCCCCGCGCTCGACTCCAGGATCACGCCCTCACGCAAAATGCCGCTTTCGGCGATCTGCGAAGCGGTACTCACGAAACGTTCTCGGGTACCGGGGTTATCGTGCCGGCTTTGGGCGAGCAGAAAACCGGGCAGCACCAGGGCCGGCAAGAGCCGTGCGAGCACGGCGTGGTTCTGTGCGTCCTCGGCCAGCCATCCGGCACGGCGGCCGCCGTCCAGGCCCCGCTGCACGTAGGAGTCGAGCATCGACTGGATACCGAGGACTCGCTGCTTGAGCTCCTTGTCGGCGGCGGCCGACTGGACGGTCAGAAGTTTGAGCAGCGCAGGCTCCTGATCCACCAGCGCGTAGAGGCGGCGCCCGCCCTCCATGATGATGTCGTTTCGTTCTTCGATGCCGCCGGTTCCGCCGACTACCTCGAGAAAGTCGTCGAGCGCCAGGGTGTCGACGAGGCGTTCTACGGCATAGTCGAAGACCAGGTCGAGAACCTCGCGCTTGCTGTCAACGTATCGGTAGACAGTGCCTTGTCCCATGCCGGCACGGCCCGCTATATCGGACATGCTGGTCTGCTCATAGCCGTTTTCGGTGAAGGCCGAAAAGGCCGCGTCGACTATCTGCTGACGGCGTTTGTCGGCAAGCCCGGACACCGGGGGGCGTCCTCGGCGAGGCGGATCCTGCGCCACTCGCTGCTCCATCGACGTGTCTGACCGAACCGAAACCGGAGCGTCCCACAATTACGAACGCCTCGATGCCGTCAAAGTCTAAACACGTACGTGATGGCCCCTGCGGTGAGCGGTCAGCCCTCCAGCTTGTAGCCCAGGCCGCGCACCGTCACCAGGTGCACCGGATTGGCCGGATCCGACTCGATCTTGGAGCGCAGCCGCTTGACGTGTACGTCAAGTGTCTTGGTGTCGCCGACATAGTCGGCACCCCACACACGGTCGATCAACTGACCGCGGGTAAGTACCCGCCCGCTGTTCCGGATCAGGTATTCGAGCAGGTCGAACTCCTTGAGCGGCAGGGTGATCGCTTCCCCGTTCACCGACACCGTGTGCCGATCGACATCCATGCGGACCGGGCCGGCCTCCAAGACGCCATCGCCCGCGGTGGTCTCTTCGGAATCCGATCCGCGGCGCAACACGGCGCGAATGCGGGCGATGAGCTCGCGCGCTGAGTACGGCTTGGTCACGTAGTCGTCGGCCCCAAGCTCCAGCCCGACGACCTTGTCGATCTCACTGTCGCGTGCGGTCACCATGATCACCGGAACGCTGGACTTGGCGCGCAGCTGCTTGCACACATCGGTACCGCTCATTCCGGGCAGCATCAGGTCCAGCAGCACGATGTCGGCACCGGCACGTTCGAATTCGGCGAGCGCTGAGGGCCCGTCGTTGACGATGGTCGCCTCGAAGCCCTCCTTGCGCAGTAGGAAGGCCAGTGGATCGGCCAGCGAGTCTTCGTCCTCAACAATCAAGACACTGGTCATCGACGTACATGTTCCTCTCGTGTAGTCGCTTGACGCTCCTCGCGTAAGCGGCTGGTTGGTGCGTGCGGCGGGGCTTGGTTGGTCGCGTCTTTGCGGGGGGTGGGTTGATCTGCTTGCGGGCCGTCTGCGGATTCCTCGATCACGTCATCCTCTTCCTCATACACCGGGAGGGACAGCGTGAAGGTCGACCCGGTGCCGGGCTGGCTCCATAGCTTGATGGCGCCGTTGTGATTGGCAGCCACATGCTTGACGATCGCCAGACCCAACCCGGTGCCGCCGGTGTCGCGGGAGCGCGCCTTGTCGACCCGGAAGAACCGTTCAAAGACGCGTTCCTGATGTTCCTTGGCGATCCCGATGCCACGGTCGGTGACGGCAATCTCGATCTTGTCGCCCCGGCGCCGGCGGCTGATCGACACCGGCGATCCGTGCGGCGAGTAGGCAATGGCGTTGGCCACCAGATTGCTGATCGCGGTGATGAGCAGCGTGGGGTCACCGCGCACCTCGAAACCGCTGGGCGCGTCCGTGGTGACCGCGATATCGGCATTCTCGGCGGCCACCTTGGACCGGCTCAACGCTTCGGACACCACGAAGTCGACGTCGACGACCTCCAGATCGGGAAGTTTCTCGGCACCCTGCAGCCGGGAGAGCGCGATGAGTTCGGTAACCATGTTGCCCAGGCGGCGAGACTCCGCGAGAACCTGCTCGCCGAAATGCTGCACGGTCTCGGGTTCGTCCGAGGATTCCAGTAGTGCCTCGGCGAGCACGCCCATCGCGCCGACAGGCGTCTTGAGCTCATGACTGACATTGGCCACGAAATCGCGGCGGGTGGCCTCCATGCGGACATGCTCGGAGTCGTCGTCGACATAGATGACGGCCCAGCGCGGATCGGCATCGGAGAGCCTGCGCACATGCCCGCGCAGCGAGAACCCCGCGCGACCCGGCGCCTTCGGCTTGGTGGTCAGATCCACTTCGACGGCCTCACCGGTGGCCAGCGTCCGTTGGGCGGCGGTCCATGCCTGCTCGTCGAGCTGGCGGTCGCGTACCAGGCCCAGCTCCCGCGCACGGGCATTGACCAGGACGACGTCCTGGTGTTTGTCGACGACGACAATTCCGGTCGGTGAGATGGCGACAATGCGCTCGAGCATCTGGGAAACGGTCAAACCGCTCTGGGCTACCTGCGAACCTTTCCGGACCGCGCGGTGGGTCGAAGAGCGGCGCGAGTACCACGCGCCCAGCACCGCACCCGCAGCAAGCGCCACGACGGCTGCGATCGTCACGATCACAACCAGAGAGCCCGATGAGGCGGTCACGCGAAAAGCGTACGCATTCGGTGAACGTCACCCCAGCAGCGTGCGGCTAAATGCCGAGCAAGTCACACATTCCCGCACAGGTGTTAGGCGTGAGTTCACCGAATATTCGCCGATTGGCGAAGTTTTGGTGGGTCAGGCTCACCAGGAAGGCTATTTAGCGCCCTGATTGGCTACCGCTGCGGCTCCGGCGGCAGCTGCCTCCGGATCCAGGTAAACCCCACCTGCCGTGATCGGTTTGAGGTTCTCGTCAAGGTCGTACCGCAACGGAATACCCGTGGGGATGTTCAGTCCCACGATCTCCTCATCGGAGATCCCGTCGAGGTACTTCACCAGGGCCCGTAGCGAATTACCGTGGGCGGCAACCAGAACCGTCTTACCCGCACGAAGTTCCGGCACAATGGCCTCCTCGTAGTACGGCACGAATCGCGCCACCACATCGGCCAGGCATTCGGTGAGCGGTCCGCCGCCGATATCGGCGTAGCGAGGGTCCTGATCCTGGCTGTAGTGGCTGCCCCGCTCGATGGGTGGCGGCGGGGTGTCGTAGCTGCGGCGCCAGGCCATGAACTGGTCCTCGCCGTACTTGGCCTTGGTTTCGGCCTTGTCCAGACCCTGCAGCGCACCGTAGTGCCGCTCGTTGAGGCGCCAGTCCCGTACTACCGGGATCCAGAGCCGATCAGCGGTGTCGAGGGCCAAATGCGCGGTGTTGATCGCGCGGCGCAGCAGCGAGGTGAACAGGATGTCCGGCAGCAGCCCCTGCTGAGCCAACAGCTCGCCACCGCGCTGGGCCTCTGATCTGCCCTTTTCGGTCAGGTCGACGTCGACCCAGCCGGTGAACAGGTTCTTCGCATTCCACTGGCTCTCACCGTGGCGCAGCAGGATAAGGGTGGCTCCGCTTGCCTGATTGGAGGTCTCGCCGCTCATGAGCGCCAGTCTCTCATGTGGCTGCCCAGCTGCTCCCGACGTATCAACCCAGTCCCCTGTTCAGATCGGCGCAGCGCATGTCTCGAACCACCGCGGACGCGTTGGTCACGAGTTCGCGCGCGGAGTATCGGCATGCGACGGGGTCGCGCACCACCCCTACGCGGACGCGCAGCACGTTGAGCGCGTTTGCGACATGAAGTGCCACCACCGCGCCCGACCACCTGGCCGACGGCGGCTCCGGGACCCTCATTGCCGCGGACAACATGTTCACCGTCCGCGCGGCGGGGTCATCGAGATGTGCGGGCGGTGCAGCGCCGAGTTCCTGAACGACCATGTCCAGGAGGACCTCCTCGGCGATGGTCGCTTCAAAGAACTGGACGTGCTGGATGTAGACGGGGTCGCCGCCGTCCATTCCGGTATCGCAGGCGAAAAACACCGCGGTGACAGCCCGGGGCGAGAGGCCCGCGGACGCGGCGGTGCCCACCGCTGCCGCCGCGATCTCGAAGAGTTCGGCGTCATCGGTGAATCCCATCTGCTCGCGGCCCCAGCCAGACGAGTCGAAGAGCGACTTCACTTCGGCACCTCCTGCAATCATCGAGACCACTGGCCACGGGATGCGTGTTTGACGATTCAGTCGAAAACCTTTACCGGAATTAACTTCTCGATCTCGGACTGCAGTATCTGCTCAATTCGCCGCGCGGTGTTCTTGCCGGCCACGAGCTTGGTGAAGTCGATACTCAGACGCCCGTTGTAGCTGGTGATGAAGTAGATGCGTCCCTCAACCATCGCGATGCCCCGTGTCGCGATGAACGCGCTCACGGCATGAAGCTCGACACCGCAACGGAAATCGTTGATATCCACCCCGTCTGGTGTTGTGAAGTCCGCCACGCGCCCCCAGTTGGTGATCTGGATGGCGGTGAAGGTGGGGACCAAACCTCCCATGGGCACCAGAAGGAAGTACCGTCTGGCCAGCGACAGCGCCCGCCGGAAATCGCCACGGACAAATGCCGTTTGGTGAATGCGGGTGGTTCGCAACCCCTCGCGGATATCCGTGGTGACGTGACGGGCAAGCTCGAGCGCGTCGCTGCCTCGGTCCACCTCGAGGATCGTCTCGGCAATGCCCAGCACATTGGTGCCCTCCGTAGCAGCGACCGGCGGGTCGATCCGGGAGCGCAGATTCACAAATGAGGAAACTGCCACGGGTAGTTGACTTTTCCCTGATATCTCGCGCTCGGCGAGCACCAGCGCAGCGCTGATGAGTCCGTTGAGCGTGACCCCGTGCGCACGCCCTACCTCAAGGAGTCGATCGGTCTGCTCCACCGACAGGTGAACACGCGCCCGTTGGGCACGGCGTGGCCGGAACGCGGTCCAGACCCATTCGGGCCCGCGGTACGCGGGACGAAGGTCCATCATCTGCCGGGACGGCGATTCGGTGTAGCCGCGCGCTCGCAGCAGAGTCTCCGAGCTCGCCGGAATGGGATGCGGCGGCGCACCGACCAACCCGCTGATGCCGTTGACTGCGCGCGTTCGCCCCGTGTAGAGACTCCACAGGTCATGCAGGTATGCCAGAGCCGCGTCGGCATCGGCGATGGCGTGATGCAAGAGCAACGTCATGCGGAACTTCTCGCCCGACCGGTACACGCGCAGCGCGCAGACCTGCCCAACAGGTAACGCCGACTTACCGGTCAGGACATAGTCTTCGACAGCGGCATCACTGACATCGCCGAACACGGCGACCGGACGTTCACCACCCGTAAATCGGAGTTCAAAACCTCTGCGCGACACATGGATTCGACCACCCAACACTGGGTACATGTCCACGAGGTCGCCGAGAGCCCCCTCGAGCGCGGCATCCTCCAGCACACCCGTGCCGTAGCAATGTTGAGCAACCGTGGCACCCGAGACGACGAATAACGACTCCGAAGGCGCGAGAACACGCGGGGGCAACAGCTCGGGCATGAAGCTCCTTTGACAAGCCAGGTACTCGATACACAAAGTTATCGATACTGAAAGTACCCGATACTTATCATCTTGCCACGTACCGCGGCATCAACGCAGGTCAGGGCGTCAACCCCATGCCCGCGATGTCCGCTACTCGGCGATTGCCGCCGCCGCGACCGTCCGGGCGGGTCCTACCTGACCCGCGAAGGCATAGTCATCGAGCGGGAACGCCTGCGACGACCGGCGTGCGGCCTGCGTCGTCTGAGGCCTGATGTACGCGGATTCGCCGTTGTGGTCGAAGTAGTAGCTGTTGGCAGTGGTGCAATTACCGGTCTGGAACAGCGAGTACGTGTAGCGCGACCGCGCATCCCTGGTCCACGCGTCGGCCGCGTCGGCACGCACCTCGACGTCGGTGGCCCCGAGCCGTTGGGCCTCGCCGATGACCCGCCCGATATGGATTGCGGCGGTGTCGACCACGCTGTGGTACGTGCCACCGGTCCAGCCGTATTGCCCAAAGACGTTGAAACTGTTGGGCAATCCCGGTATGGAGAAGCCGTGATAACTCTGCGGCGGGTGATTCTGATAGAACTCGGCGAGATCGAAGCCGCCCCGACCGATCACCGGCCGATCCCGATACACCTGCGGGTCGAAGAACAACCGGAATCCGGTGGCGAGGATCAAGGCGTCGATCTCTCGTTCCACGCCCGCGGCAGTACGAACGCCGTCGGCGGTGATGGTGTCGATCGGATCGGTAACCAGCTCCACGTTCGCCCGGTTGAAGGTCGGCAGATAGGTGTTGGAGGTGGCGGGGCGCTTACACCCGAAGTCGTAGTCGGGGGTCAGCCTGGCCCGTAACTCCTTATCGGGCACCTGCAGCCGGTACGAGACATTACCGAGCAGCCAACGCAGCGCCCCTGGGGTGTTGCCCAGGCGACCGGCATTGAGCACCCCGTAGACAAGCGCACCGCCCACGATGAATTCCAGGCCCTCCTGAAGCAACCGCTGAGTCCTCGGTATCCGGCGGAACAGTGCCCGCACCGGCGCCGGCATGCTCGGGTCGATCTTGGGGAAGACCCAGATCGGGGTCCGCTGATAGACGTCGAGATGGCCGACTTCACGTGCGATCTCCGGAATGATCTGCACAGCACTGGCCCCGGTGCCGATGATGGCGACACGCTTGCCCTTCAGGTCCACGCTGTGGTCCCAGGCCGCCGAACGCAGGACGGTGCCGCGGAAGTCGTCAAGCCCCTTCAGTTCTGCCGGTTTGGGCTCGGGAAATGGGCCCGCCGCGACGACGACGAATCTGGCCGTCACCTCCTGCCCATTGACCCGAAGCCGCCACAACTTCGCGGCCTCGTCCCAGGTGCGCGCACCGACATCGCTGCCAAATCTGACGAAACGCTGCACGTCGTTTTCCCGGTACAGCCGCTCGATGTAGCTGAGCACCTCTCCGCCCTTGGCGTAGAACCTGGTCCAATCCGGGTTCAGAGCATGACGAAACTGGTAGGCCTGTGCCGGAATGTCTACTCCGATACCCGGGTAGACGTTCTGGCGCCAGGTACCGCCGACGCCGTCCATACGCTCGTAGATGACGAAGTCGTCGATACCGCGCCGGCGCAGCTCCAACCCGATACCGAATCCGGCCAGCCCGGCACCGATGACGGCGACATAGTGATCAGGTTGGTCGCTCATGCGCTGACCTCGTAGGTAAGTTCCTTGGACCAGCTCGGCTGTTCGGCAAGCCAGCGCTTGGGGTAATAGTCGGACAGCTTGACCATGGTGTTGGCCACCGCGTGATACGGGCCGTGCAGAGGGTTCTGCGCATTGGTGATCATCGCCGCACCAAGCCGCAGTACCTGGTACACCAGCAATCGCGTGCCCTTGCCACGGCTGCCGACGTTGACGAACCGCTCCATCGCGTCGTACAGGCGCTGCTCACGCAGGCCCATGCCAATCAGATTGCCCTTGATCCGGTTGATCAGCGGGATCCCGGTGCCGAGCCCCAGGAGCAGACCCATGAGCAGCGACGGGTTGAGCACGGTAGCGACATTCTCGATGATGACGCGGCGCAGATTGCCCTGACCCATCATGTCCAACACATGGAAATCGACTGCCAAATGGCGTGATTCGTCGGAATTGATATGCCGGAAGGCCTGGTGGCAGATCGGGTCGTTGACCTCCTCCAGCAGGAATTTCAGCAGCGCGCCATCCAGGGCCACTTCCAGTAACGGGATGATGGTGCCCAACACGGTCAGCGACAGCCCGTCCGAGTAGCGGTCCAGCCATTCAATGGCCAAGCGCACGTTCACATTGGGGACGGGCACTTCATCCTGCTCGAGCATGCCCCAGCGCCGCATCAATGCCAGCTCGGCATTCGCGTGCTTTTGCTCTTCGGCATGGAAGTATCGATAGATCTCCGCGAGCGTCTCGTTGGGGGCTTTTTTGGCCAACGCCGAAAAGCCGCGCGCACCGATGTTCTCGATCCACACCAGATCGGCCATGAAGGCCTTCAGCTTGGGACGCTGCTCATCGGTGATCTGCTCGGCACCGGGTGCATCCCAGTCCACATCGGCCAGGGCCCACTGTTTGTCCTTGATGGTCTGCAGCATGTCTTCCAGAACAATGGCCATCTCTCGTCCTTCCTATGCGGTCCGGGCCGTGCGTGACGGCTGATGGGTCAGCACCCCGGTGATGAATCGGGCCGCCTCGCTCAACGCCGGGTTGGCCTCCGGAATCAACCGGGGCAACGCCTGGAAAACATGGATCTGGCCGGGCCAGACCTGCAGATCGCACTGCCCGCCGGCCTGCTCGATCATGTGTGCCAGCTGCTGTGCGTCGGCGGCCAGAAACTCGACTCCACCTGCCTGAATAAGAGTGGGCGGCAACGAGATACCGGGCGGAAAGCTCAGGCGTAAGCGTGGCGAATCCGCGGGCTCAGCATGGGTGTATTTGTCCACCAGGTGTTTGGCGGCAGCCGCGGTGATGACAGGGTCGGGCTGCGTCTTTTCGCGTTCGGCGGCCAGCCCGAGCGTCAGGTCCAGCAGGGGCGAGAACAATGCCATCGCGCCCGGCTGGGGCACACCCAGCCGGTGATTCTCGATGAGCAGGTCCACCGCGAGATGGCCACCCGCCGAATCACCGGCGACCACAATGTCCTGGGCAGCGTGGCCACGTTCCAGTAACCAGTCATAGGCGGCCCGGACATCGTCGGCAGCAGCCGGGAAGACATGTTCGGGTGCCAGCCGGTAGTCGACGGTGAAGGCCGGCAGCCCCGTCGCCTCCGAGAGGCGCGCGACCATCGAACGGTGAGTTTTCGCCGAGCAGATAACGTAGCCGCTGCCGTGGACGTACAAGATGACCGGACCGGGATCATCGGCGCTGAGTGCCGCGCCTGCCCGAACCCATTCTCCCCGTAGCGGATCCCTCAATCGAGCCACCTCGGTACCGCGGGGCATCGATCCACCGATCGCCATGATGGTCGAGACGATCTGCCGGGCCAGCAGCACGCCCGGCTTACCCGTTTTGTCCAGGCGGGCTCGGGACAGCACTGGCCGCAATCCTATGGCGGTGAGCGCTGCGGTGGCCTTGGTGCGCCGTGAGGCCTCGGCAACCACGGCTCCGGTGGCGTCCAGCGAGCGCAATGCGAGCGACACTCCGCCGACTACCGCGTTGATCCGTGCCTGCGTCTTGCGCGCACTGTCGCGACTCGGTTCGGTCGTCGGCGGATCGGCGATGAACAAGTTCGGGAAACCGGCCACCGTGGTCGGGATGCTGCCCGCCTGCTTCAGCTTCCGACGCCGCGTCCCCAGCACCGACACCCTCTCGGTGCTCGAGCCCGCATCCGGGCTGGACGCGAAAACAACCGCATCGCATTGGTGGTCGATGCCTTCGGCGGTGCGGATACCCCCGCTGCTGAACCGCGCAATCGGCCAGGTAACCAGCTTGCAGTTGCGCGCCTGCAATGCGGTAAGGAACTCATCGGTCACCACGACGTTGGGGCGACCGGTGAGCCTTAACGGCGTCAGCTGACGCCGAATCCAGGGGTCCGGCACGCGCCGGCGTAGGTTGCGCTGGGCCACCACTTCGAGCAGCCCGCGCGATTTGGGCCGTCTACCCGAGAACCAGGCCTGGCGTGTCTCGTCGCGTAGCGTGCGGTCCAGAAGTTGCCCGATCCGGCCACTCGGCCGGGGCAGTATCCAATCGGGTGAGCTCTGAAAAAGTTTGACACTGGCAGCATTTCGCACCACTACCGGCAGAATCGACGCGGCGGCGGCACTGTTGCCCACCACCGCGACCCGCAGCCCAGCGAGCCCCGCACCGTCACCGACCTTGGCGGCATCGAGGACCTTTCCGGTGTACCCGTCGAGTCCCGGGATGTCCGGACTACCCCCCACCGACCCGGTGGCCAGCACCACCGTATGTGCGGTGACACGTTGTCCGCCTTCTAAATCCACGATCCATACGTCATCGTCAAGCGCGATCCGGGTGACCTCGCTGCCAAACGTCACCTGGGAACCGAGCCCGAACAGGGCAATGGTGTCGTCACGCCAGCTCCCCGGTTCCGGGCGGGCGCGGTCGAGCACGGTGAAGCCGGTGATCCCTGCCTCCTGCAGGCCCACCGCGGTGCCCAAACCGGTGTATCCGGCGCCCACGATGACGACCGGCAGTACCGGGCCGGACATCACCGCACCACCTTGACCGAGGACTCCTGTTCGTAGGCGCTATCCCATAACTCGCGCGGCTCGGTGTCATCGGGAAGCAATCGGCCCAGTCGCGAGATGATTCCCGCACCCCACGAATAGGGCACGGGCGCATGTCGTTTCATAGCCCAGATGAGTTTGGCATCGGGCTGCGGCACCACATAGAGCCGCCCCCGGTCGTGCGCGTTGAGGGTGGTCTTAGCGATCCATTCCGGCGATACCCCAACCCATTTGAATGCGGTGCTCGCGAGGTTGCTCAGTGACCCGGGGATGCGCGCGCTGTCCAGGATGTTGGTTTTGACCGCCGTGGGGCACAGCACGGTCACGCGCACTCCGCTACCGGCCAGCTCGGCACGCAGCGTCTCCGACAGCGAGAGCACGGCGGCCTTGCTGACGTTATAGGGACCCATCAGTGGCGCGGCCGCGAAGCTGGCGGCCGACGACACGTTGATGATGCCGCCGAATCCCTGTTCACGCAGCAGGGGCGTGAAGACCTGGCAGCCGTAGATCATTCCCCACATGTTGATGCCGATGGTGGCGTTCCAGTCGTCCATCGACACCTCACCGATGGGTTTACCGCCGGTTCCAATCCCCGCATTGTTGATCACCAGATCCGGGGCGCACCCCAGCCAGTCGGTCGCGACATCGGCCAGCCTGACAATCTCGTCGTACGAGCTGACATCACAGGCGACCGGGTGCGCGCTGATCCGCCCGAGCTGGTCGGCGGTCTCCTGCGCGCGGGCCAGGTTGATGTCGGCGCACACCACCCGGCCTCCACGGGCCACGATGGCCTCTGCGAACCCTCTGCCGATACCGCTGCCCGCGCCCGTCACCACTGCGCTGGCCCCGTAGCTGACCTTTGGACGTCGGCGCGGGTAGGCTCCCGCGTCGGGTGCCGTCATTGGCATCACCCTTCGCTTGTCGCTTACGCATCACTGGTAAACGTAAACCAAGCGTCTGTCACACCCGACTGCTTGTCAAGGGTCCGGCGAGATTAATGTCGGGTTAGTCGTACCGCGCGCAGACTATCGCAGAGCAGTCAGGCCATCGATCGAGCTGCCGTTTTTCTCCAGCGCGCTCTCCAGAGTCATCTTCTCCTCGGGCACCTTCTCGATGTGCTTCTCGTACACGTCGCGATGCCCCACGAAGTCCATCAGCGGAACCGAATAGCCGCACGAATCGGCCACCCGGGCGACATCAACCAAAATGATTGAACGCGCACCCTTTTCGAGTTCCTGGGTGAAGTGGCTGCGAAGTTCCGGGTACTCAGGCTCGTTGAACTGCACCACACGCGCGGTGCCATGGAGCCTGATGATGCGGCAGCGCTTGTCGAACGAGCAGAACATGAGCACGATGCGCCCGTTGTCCCGCACGTGCGCGATGGTCTCCGCACCGCTACCGAAGTAGTCCAGGTAGCCCACCCGGTGCGGACCGAGCACCGCGAAGGTCCCGGCCATGCCCTTGGGGGAGACGTTGACATGCCCGTCCGGGCCGGAGGGCGCGGTGCCCACGAAGAACACCGGCTGCTCGGTCAGCCACCGAGCGAGCTTGTCGTCGATCTCGTCGTACACATGACCCATGCGGTCCAGGGTGCCACTCGAGTCTGAGAATCCGCCAGCGGATTTCGCAGGTCAGATACGCGCGCGCAGGTCCTTGCGCAGGATCTTGCCCGCCGCGCTCTTGGGGATAGCGTCGATGAACTCCACCTGCCGAATCCGCTTGTGCGGAGCGACTTTCTGCTCGACGAAGGCCATGACCGCCTCATCGGTGAGGTCGGAATCGGTGCGCACGACAAACGCCTTGGGAATCTCACCACTGGAAGGGTCGGGAACGCCGATCACGGCGGCGTCGCCGATGCCCGGGTGGGACAGCAGCAGCGCCTCCAATTCCGCGGGCGGCACCTGGTAGCCCTTGTACTTGATGAGCTCCTTGAGCCGGTCGACGATCGTCACCACTCCGTCGGCGCGCACGACAGCGATATCTCCGGTGTGCAGGAAGCCGTCGGGCTCGATTGTCGCCGCGGTGGCCTCCTCGTTGCCGAGGTAACCGGCCATCACATTGGGGCCCCGTACCAGCAGCTCGCCGGGGGCACTCTCGCCTTCGGCCGGTACATCGATCTCCGCACCGGTCTCGGTGTCGATGAGCTTGTTCTCGGTGTTCGGCACCGGAATACCCACCGAGTTCAGCGGAATATCGGGCCGGCCCGGCGGGATGAGATGGCTGACAGGGCTCAACTCGGTCATGCCATAACCCTGGCTGACGCGGCAATTGAGTCGTGCGGCAACGGCATTGCCCAGCTGTTCGTCCAACGGAGCGGCGCCGGAGAACACCGACCGCAAGCAGGAAACGTCGTGCTTATCGACATCCGGATGCTTGGCCAGCACCACCGCCACCGGCGGCGCCACGAAGACGTGGTCCACGCGGTAGTTGGCGATAGAACCCAGGAAGGTATCGAGCTCGAAGCGCGGCAGAATCACCAGCTCGGCGCCCAGCTTGAGCTGCACGTTGAGCAGTACGACCAGGCCGTAGATGTGGAAGAACGGAAGGACGGCCAGCACCCGGTCGCCTTGCTCCACTCCGTACAGGTGTTTGGCCTGCGCGATGTTGGCGACCAGATTGTAGTGGGTGAGCATGACGCCCTTGGCCTTGCCGGTGGTTCCCGAGGAATACGGCAGCACTGCCAAATGCGTTGCCGGGTCAAACGAAACCTCCGGCGGCGCCAGATCGGGCCGCACGATGTCGGCCAGCGAGAGACGCCCCTCGACGGGGTCGATGGTGATCACGTTGGCAGCATCAATGCCCGCGATCTCCGCGGCCTCCAACGCGCGCGACAGCAGTGGCGACACCGTGAAGACAAGCTGCGCCTTGGAATCGATGAGCTGCTTGGCCAGTTCCTCGGCGGTATACAACACGTTGACGGTGCTGGCGGTACCACCCGCACGCAAGATGCCGTGCAACACCACCGCGAACGTCGAGCAGTTCGGCAGGAAGACCGCTGCGACATCGCCGAGGCCGAACCCGCGGGCGGCTAAACCCGCCGCGGTGGCGTCGACCTGCGACCGCAACTCGCCAAAGGTGGTCTGCGCACCGGAAAGCCCGTCGATAAGCGCGACACGACTGTCGTCTACGCCTGTGTCCCCGAATACGTACTCGTAGACCGAGCAGTCGGGAATGGAAACGTCGGGCAGAGGGCTACGAAACGTCACGCCGGACAGTCTTGCACGCCGCGTCTAGTCCGTGCTGATGGTCCTTGCGTCTTCGGGCCACTTCTGTCCGACGACGGTCAATCCTCGATGAGATGCTCGAAGGCCTCGAGGTTCTTCAACGACTCGCCCCGCGAAGTACGCCACGCCCATTCCTTCTGAATGGACGTCTTGAATCCCAACTCCAGCAAGATATTGAAGTCGTTGTCCACGGCTTCCAGCACCTGTCCGAGCAACCTGTCGATCTCATCCGGGGTAACCGCAGGCAGCGGCAGCCGACCCACCAGGTAGATGTCGCCCATGTTGTCGATCGTGTACGCGACGGCGTACAAGCGGCGGTTGCGTTTGAGCAGGTAGCGGTAAACGCCCTCGGTGTTCTCGTCGGGTCGGCGACAAACGAACACCTCGACGCGCACGGCATGCTCACCCGGGCTGAGCATCGTGGTGATCTTCTGCTTGCGTTCGCCCGGCAGCTCCACGATCAACGCCGGTTTGCCGTCCGGCCCGTGGTGCTCGGTAAAGGCGACCTCCCGGTCTACCAGCGTCCGCACGATGGTGGCGTAGGCCTCGCCCGCAGTGGTCATCGCCGCAACCCGGACAACCGGCGCGACCGGAATCGCGCACGCGGCGCACGCTGCGTTGCGGGCCTTTGTGGTGCGCGGTAATCAGCGATGGCGCGGCTATAGCTGGCCAGCAGGGCGTCGGCGGTGCTGGACCAGGAGAAGCCCGCGGCGTGCGCAGCGGCCGCCTGGCTGAGCTCGGAACCATTACGCGCCAACAAGTTCCCGATGGCATCCGCCCAGTCCTTGGTGCGATGCGTCGGAACCAGCAGACCGGTGCGTTGATCCGCGACGGCTACCGGAAGGCCTCCCACGTCGGCCGCCACCACCGGGGTGCCACACGCTTGAGCCTCGATCGCCACTAGGCCAAATGATTCCGAATAGCTGGGCACCGCAACGATATCGGCCGCCCGATACACCTGGGCAAGCCGCTCTCTCGACTGCGGCGGCAGGAAGGTGACACGGTCCGCGATGCCGAGATCCGCGGCGAGATCCTGCAACGCCGTGGGCTCGTCCAGGCCGCTGCCGGAGGGCCCACCGACGATGAGAACTCGTACCCCTGGCAGCTGCTGGGCCGCACGTACTAGCAGGTCGGGAGCCTTGAGCGGCTGAATTCTTCCGACAAAGGCGACGATCTGTTCATCGGCTCGCAGGCCGAGCTCGGCGCGTGCCGCCGCCTTGTCTCCGGGCGTGAACACGTCCAAGTCAACACCGGGATGCACGATATCGATGCGGCCGGGGTCTGCAGCATGTATCGAAACCAGCTGCTCGGCTTCATCTTTGGTGTTGACGATGAGCCGGTCGGCCTCATCCACCACCTGCTGCTCCCCCACCGCACGCAACGCGGGCTCCGGACGGTCTCCCTCGGCGAGCGTCCGATTCTTCACCGCGGCGAGCGTATGCGCGGTGTGAACCAATGGAACGCCCCACCGGTCCCGGGCCAGCCAGCCCGCCTGGCCGGAAAGCCAGTAGTGCGAGTGAACCAGGTTGTAGTAGCCGGGCTCGTGGACCGCCTCGGCGCGCAACACCCCAGCGGTGAACGCGCACAGCTGGGTGGGCAGGTCGTACTTGTCCAGGCCCTCGAACGGGCCCGCGACGATATTGCGCACCGTCACCCCGTCGGCGACGGATACCACCGGCTCATCGGAGGAGGCGGTGGCCCGGGTGAAGATGTCGACGGCGACACCCCGGCGCGCCAGTTGCAGGGCCGTTTGCAGCACGTAGACGTTCATGCCGCCGGCATCGCCCGTGCCCGGCTGGGCCAGTGGCGAGGTATGTACGGATAGGACGGCGATGCGGCGCGGCTTCAGCGCCGAAACCGCCCGGCGCGCGAACTCATCGCCACTAAGCACACTGCCATCTTGTCACTTGCGCACAAGCTATCGGCGCGCAGCACTCCTACCAGCGACTTGAGCCTCAACGCGTAGCGATCTTCTGGCGGTATCCCTCTTCCAGGATCTTGCGCAGCTTCTCATCCGAATGCGTGATGGCCAGCGAAATGAACGGCGAGATGACCTTGCCCAGCGCACGCCCGGCGAGCCCGCCCGGCAGCCGGTAGTCGATGTTGATCTCTAGCTCGGTTTCGTCATCGGATATCGGCCGGAACCGGCATTCGATCTGGTTGTCGATCCCGGAGCGCGACTCGGTGGTGAACAGGGTGTCGGGGTCCCACCCCGTCACCTCGATCGTCGACCGGAGCGTGGCACCGAGGTTGATGGCGATGTCGTATTTCGCTCCGAGCCCCCGTGGCACGTCATTCACAAAACGAACGTGCTCGATCCCGAACATCCACTCCGCCAGATGGTGCGCATCACTGATGTAGTCGAAGGCGTATGCCATCGGCACCTTCGCGGAGGACACGTGGTGGATATGCGTCATGCGCACATGCCTATCACCTTTTGGCCCCGAGTCGTGGCTTCGCGGCCAAAATCCCAGCAACCACATCGCATCTGTGAGGCTATGGCGGAAAACCACGGGAATTCCCGCCATAGCGTCACTCCCGGCGCATGACGAGCCCTAGGCCAGTGCCGAGGTCTCCGAGCGCCGGGCCGATGCCCGTCGCATGGCACCCAGCGGATCGGCGAACAATCCTCCCAGGGACACCACACCGGCACCGGCCTCCTGGACCCGGTTACCGAACGCCGTCACACGAATATCGCGCTTGGACAACGTCGATCGATCCAGGAAGGCGGTTTCGACGTCGTTCATCACCTCGGGGTATTCGGTGAAGGCCTGCCCACCGACGATCACCTCGTCGGGGTTCAGGATGTCGCGCAGCAACGCCACCGACTGCCCCAGCACCCGACCACGTTCGGAAAGCAGTTGCCGCGCAGAGTCATTGCCGCCACGCGCGGCCTTGTATACCGCGCTCACCGACACACCGTCACCTGCGGGCACGATGCGCAGCCTGCGTGCGGCGGCCAACACTGCCTCGTCACTCACGGTGGTCTCCAACTTGCCGGTGCCGCCGAGTAACTCGGAATCAACCGGCAGCGCCGCAATAGTGCCCGGACCGCTGGACGGGCTGTGCACCCGCCCGTCGATGGCCAGCGCGAAACCGACTGTCTCACGGGCATATACGTACAGGCTCGTCAGGGAACGCGCCGCGAAACGCCGCAGCCCCAGCAGCAGCTCTGCGCCCGCCATCGCATCCACGTGCGAGGCCACCGATACCGGCAGACCCAGCGTGTCGGCGAAGACCCGACCGACGGGAGCCTCGGTCCAGCCCAGACGGGGGTGATCAACCGTCCCGGCCGGTCCGTCGACCACACCACCGGTGGCTACCCCGATCCACAGCGGGCGACGCCGGTGCCAGCGGGCCAGGTACCGCTGCGCACTTCCGGCCAGCGAAGCCAGCGCGGCACCCTGCGGACCGTTTGGCGTGGGGGTTTCCACCACATCCAGGGTCCGTCCGAACAGGTCGGTGGCCACGATGCTGGTGGCGCGGGCACCGATGTGAATACCGAGCGTCAAGAAGGGTTCATGGTTGAGCTCCACCGGCACCCGGGGACGGCCGATGGCGCCGGAGACCGCCAGATCGGCACGTTCACGCAGCAGCCCGGCGTCTAGCAGGGCCGTCACCTGCCGGTTGACGGTAGCAATGGAAAGGCCTGTGACCTGCGCAATCGCATCGCGAGCCACGGGTCCGCGCACACGTGCGGCACGGAACACAGAGGACGCGGCGCTATCGCCGATGTACAGGGCGGGCGGGTGAATCTGGTGGCGGGAAACTGGTCGGCGAACCGGAGAAGTCATGAGAAGGGTCCTTTGGCGGGGGGCCGGGTTCAGACGAAGACTGAAACGCGGGCTACTGATGGCTAATGGTGTTGTGAACTGGGGCGATACCGCACCCGGGACGTCAAGAAAGACGTGCAGAAACTAGGCGCAGCGACAGACGCAGCGACAACACAGCTCGCGAGCCAGCGGCAGCCGAGAACCAATACCCGCGATCACGAAAGTGACCCGGGGTTCGGCGGCGCGCTTGATGGACACAGGCGCAATTTAGCATCCCTACGAGGCAATGTCCTACTAGCGGCCCATTGCCGCTCCCTGACTACAGTGGCGTCCATGACCAATCCCACGTTCGACGGCCGGGTCGCGGTCGTTACCGGCGCCAGCTCCGGAATCGGTGCAGCAACCGCGAAATCACTTGCAGCCCTTGGCTTTCATGTCGTCGTTGCGGCTCGGCGCGAAGACCGCGTCAGCGCACTGGCCGGGGAAATCGGGGGCACCGCGGTTGTGCTCGATGTCACCGACGCCGATTCGGTTGCCGCCCTTGCACAGAGCCTGGATCGGGTGGATGTGCTGGTCAATAACGCCGGCGGTGCGTGGGGCCTGGAATCGGTGCTGGACGCGGATCTGGAGCACTGGCGCTGGATGTGGGAGACCAATGTGGTGGGCACCCTGCAGGTGACTCGCGCCCTGCTGCCCAAACTGATCGCTTCCGGCGACGGACTGATCGTCACCGTCACCTCCATCGCCGCGCTGGATGTGTACGACGGCGGCAGCGGATACACCTCGGCCAAGCACGCGCAGGCCGCGCTGCACCGCACACTGCGCGGTGAACTCCTGGGAAAGCCGGTGCGGCTCACCGAGGTCGCTCCGGGTGCGGTGGAAACCGAATTCTCGGTGGTGCGTTTCGACGGCGACCAGGACCGGGCCGATGCCGTCTACCGGGGCATCACTCCGCTGATTGCCGAGGACGTTGCCGAGATCATCGCGTTCGTGGCGTCGCGGCCCTCGCACGTCAACCTGGACCAGATCGTCGTCAAACCGCGGGATCAGGCCTCCTCGACCCGCAGGGCGACACGCGACTGAACATGCAGAAGAGCGCCAATCCTCTTCTTCGACAAACAGATCCGAGCGACTAGCGGGGCGTGGTCGTCGGCGTACCGGACAGCGACGGCGCTCCGGACGGGGTCAACGGGGCTGAGGTGGGCGTCCCGGAGAGTGTCGGCGCGCCCGACGGCGTGAGCGGAACGGTGGTCGGGATGGACGAGGTAGACGGCGTGGTGGTGATCGTCCGTTCCTTGGGGTTCGGGGGCAGCGCCGACATCGATTGCCAGGTCGGCCAGTCCACTACCCAGTCCCACAGATCGCCGTCGGCGTACGACAGCTCGATCGAAGTACCGGTCACCTCAACGGGATCGCCATAGATGGCGGTGCGGAAGTACGACTCGGCATCCCCCAGCGACAAGTTGATGCAACCGTTCGTGACATTGGTGCTGCCCTGCTGGCCAACGGTGTTGGGGTTGGCGTGAATGAACTCGCCATTGTTGGAAATCCGGACCGCGAAACGCTCGTGAACGTTGGTGTACCCGGCGGCCGGGTTGGACATCCAGAAATCCTCGTACTTCTCGGTGACGACGTGAATCCCGCTGCGGGTGACGTTACGCGGCAGGTCCGCCTCGCCATAGCTGCACGGCAGGTCCAAGATAGTGCCCGCGTCGGTGGTCACCCGGATGCGGTGACTCGGCGCATCGGCGTAGACAATCTGGCGGCGCCCCACGCTGAAGTCCAGGGACATGTCCTCATTGCCAAATGCCCCGTCCCCCAGGGGAATTCCATAGAGATTGGCCTTAACCGCCACCTTGGTGCCGGCCTTGAAGTACTCACGTGATCGCCAATGCACCCGTGAGCCTTGCTGCTCATCGGGCAGCCAGGCCCAACCACCTTCGGTGGGCGGATCGCACGTGATGCTCAGCGACTTCTCCGCCGCGGCCTTGTCTGCGATGTGTGCGTCGAACTGGATGATCACCGGAGCCGCGATCCCCACCGTCTGCCCATCGGCGAGTTGGAACTGACCGTTGACCTTCGCCGTCGGCACCAAGGTGGTGAACGAGCCGGACACGGCGACGGCCTTACCGTCCAGGCCTACCGCCGAACCCTTCCAGGTGTACGTGACGTCGAACCCCAGGGGCTCGGTGGTCCGGAACCTCGTCTGGTCGCGGCTGAGGGCCCCGGCGACGACCTTGCCGTCGGCGTTGACCAACTTCACGTCCTGGAACCACCCGTTGGCCACGGTCACGCTGACCGGCGCAGTCGGGTTGACCTCCTTGGCCTTGTCATCCGGCAAGAAGGTCAGGACCGCTCCCGGTGACGGGGCATCTTGCGGCGCATTCGGGCCGACGGTCGTGCAGGCCGCAGCAACAGCGGGCACCGTCAGACCCAACATCGTGAGCGCGCGCCGCCGCGTCAACGCATCACGGATATCCGGCCTGGGGTACTTCACGACACCCCACGATACGGGCCGCTGCGGACAGCTTCGCCCAGCCCGACCAGGATCACACGTTGGATCGGGCGGGACATGCGGTTTTGGCCCGCGCCGCGGCTAGTAGACCGGGATATCGAAGATCGCCGCGGGCGCGCCGTACTGCGCACTCCACCCGGCCCAGGCGACATCGCTCGGGCCGACCCGCTTGTCGACGAGCGTCCAGCCCTGCTCGTCGCGATGCAGCAGCGCTACGTATTTCTTGGACTTACCGCCGTTGGCCGCCGCTTCGGCAAAGGGGGTGCCGGTGTAGTCGATGGGGTTGCCGTCGGGTTCCTGCATGGCAGACCACAGAAAGGCCCAGCCGTCGGCAGCCTTGAGGCTGCGCACGTCGAGGCGTACCGGCTTGCCGAGCTGGGCCGTCACGTCCGCGAGCGCCGGCGCCAGGATCGTCGCTGCTTCCGGGGATCCCGGATCCACCGCAATGGCGCCGGGGTCGGCCGCCGCCAGGGGAGCCATCAGCAGACCGGCCCACACCAATAGCACCAGGAATCCGTTTCGCATGGCCGCTCCTTCGTTACGGGACATTCGAACGGTAAACGATTCTGGCCGAGTCAGAACTAAACCTCGAGCACGGCCGTATCTTCCGGAGTCAGTGCCCGGCCGTCCGCCGCACGCAGCTCAAAGCGTTGCACCGGCCGCGATGCCTCGCGATCCACCAGACAGGCACGTGGTTCTCCAGGGGCGAAACAGAACTCGTCGCTCCACTGTCGCAGTGCCACCAAGACGGGGAAAAGCCCGCGGCCCTTATCGGTCAGTTGGTACTCATGGCGCGCCCCGGCCGGAACGACCTCGAGGATGCCGTTGTCCACCAATGTCGCCAGCCGAGACGCCAGGATGTTCTTCGCGAGCCCAAGACTCTTCTGAAACTCACCGAATCTGCGCAAGCCGTCGAACGCGTCACGAACGATCAGCAGCGACCAGCCGTCCCCGACCTCACCCAACGGCCTGGCCAAGGTGCAGCTCGAATCCGCGTGACTGGCGCGTCCCACCATCGAGGCCCTCCTTTGGTTGCAATATGCAACCATTCATGCCACGCTTCAACGGTTGCGAAGTGAAACCAACTCTACCCAGGGGCGCATGTGCTGACCAGACCCGTCATCGTGTTGTTCTCGCTTGCCAGTGGCCTCGCAGTGGCCACTATCTACTTCTCACAACCGCTCCTCGACACCATCGGCGCGCAATTCTCCATGCCCACAGCGCACGTCGGTATCGTGCTGACACTCACCCAGATCGGGTATGCCATCGGCCTGCTGCTGGTCGTACCCCTCGGGGATATCGTCGACCAACGCCGACTCATCATCGGGCAAACCGTCCTGCTGAGCGCATCGCTGTGCGCCACCGCAATATCGCCGAACGCGTGGACATTCCTGGCCAGTGTCACCGCGCTGGGCGCACTCGCCGTGGTGACGCAGGTGATGGTCACCTATACCGCCGTGCATGCCGCCCCGGAACGCCAGGGATGGGCGGTCGGGGTGGTAACCGGCGGGATAATCAGCGGAATTCTCTTGGCACGCACAGTATCCGGCGTGCTATCCGATCTCTTCGGCTGGCGCTCGGTTTATGTGGCAGCCGCCCTCGCTGCGGTCGCCACGGCCGCACTGTTGCAACGCACCCTGCCGCGATCCACGCGCCCACACCACGGGCTGCCCTACCGCCGACTGCTGCTCTCCACCATGCGGCTGCTGCACAGCGAGCCGGTGCTGCGCTCTCGGGCCATCCTCGCGATGCTCATTTTCGCCGCCATCACCGTGCTCTTGACGCCCATGGTGTTACCACTCATCACTGCGCCGTATCACTTGTCGCATAGCGAAGTCGGGTTGTTCGGGCTGGCCGGCGCCGCGGGCGCACTGGGTGCCTTCAAGGCCGGGTCATGGTGCGACAGGGGCTGGGCAAACCGGGTGACAGGCGCGGGCCTGTCATTGATGCTGGCGGCATGGGCATTCGCGGCGACCCTGCGCTGGACGCTGCTCGGGCTCGCCATAGCGGTCGTGATCATCGACTTCGGCCTGCAGTCGGTGCACGTGGCGAACCAAAGCCTCATCTATCGGCTGGAGACCGAACTTCATGGTCGTCTCACCGCCGCCTACATGACGTTCTATTCCATCGGCAGCGCTATCGGCGCCATCACGTCGACCTGGATGTACTCCGCCCACGGATGGTCCGGAGTCTGCCTGCTCGGTGCCATCATCAACGTTGGCGCACTTGCCTATTGGATCGGAAGTTACAGCTTGCAGCCCACCAGCACCGGCTCGGGAACCAGCCTCACCCCGAAGGCATCCAGGACTCCGTCGCGGACGGTCCGGGCCAGCCCCAGCAAGTCAGCGGTGCTCCCACCTCCGCGATGCGTCAGTGCCAGTGCATGTTTCGTCGACACCCGCACCGTCGACCGTTCATCCGGATAGCCCTTCACGAACCCGGCCCGCTCCACCAGCCAACCCGCCGAGAGCTTCACTCCGTCAGGGGCCGGATACTGCGGAAATGCGATATCGGGCCCCAGCCGTTCACGCACGCGTGCCCCAATTTCGTCCAGATCTCCCTCAGCCACAACAGGGTTGGTGAAGAATGACCCGACACTCCAGGTGTCTTGATCGGAGTCGTCGAGCACCATGCCCTTACGGCGACGCAGGCCCAGTACCGCCTCGCGTACCGCTATCGCATCGATGCGCTCCCCCGGCTCTGCCCCGAGCTCCTTGGCCAGCTCCGGGTAACGGATCGGCGAGCTCAGTCCATCGGTGGACAACCCGAATTCGACCTCCAGCACCACGCGCGCATCGGTGCCCTTGAGAATGCTGGTGCGATAGCCGAACCCCAGCTCGCCGGGCTCGTACCAGCGCACCTGGCCGGTCGCCCGGTCCAGCACCCGAACCCTGCGCAGCAGCGAGGCCACCTCGACGCCATAGGCGCCGACATTCTGTACCGGCGTGGCACCGGCGGTTCCCGGGATTCCCGAGAGACATTCCAGTCCCCCCAGACCGGCCTGCAGCGACAGCGCCACCAACTCGTCCCAGTTGGTCCCCGCATCCGCGCGCAGTAGCGGCCCATCCACCTCAACACCAGCCGCGGCGATGTGCACCACGGTCAGGTCCGGAAGATCGTCGGCCAAAACCAGGTTCGAGCCGCCCGCCAGCAGCAGAGTGGGAAGGCCATCGAGCGCGGCGAGTGTGCCGGTCAACTGTGCTGCGCTCTCGCATCGAATGAGCGCGGCGGCCACCGGCCCCAGCCGCAACGTCGTCAGCGAGGCGAGCGGGGCATCCTCGGCGACAACGGCACCAAGATCCTCGATCTGCGCGCGCGTTGCTCGTGCCAACCTCACGGGCCGTAACGGTAGCCTTGCCACCCATGGCCCGCTCATTTGACCTGTCAGTGGAGTACGCGGCAACCGTCGAGCAAGTTCACGCGGCCTTCGCCGACGAGGCCTACTGGAATGAGCGTCTGGCCGGTTCCGGCGCAGATACGGCAACCCTGGATTCCCTGAAATCTGAGAACGGCGCCCTCGAGATCGTCACCACCCAGGTGTTGCGCAGCGACCGGCTGCCCGGCATCGTCTCGCAGTTTCACCGAGGTGACCTGCACATCGTCCGCACCGAGAAGTGGGGTGCCATCGCAGACGGCACATCCGAGGGCACCGTGGTGGGCTCGATCCCGGGTGCACCCGTCACCCTGTCGGGCACCGCGCGGTTACAGCCGGGAGCCAAGGGCTCACGACTTGATCTGAAGGTCGGCGTCGAAGTCAAGATCCCCCTGGTAGGCGGCAAAATCGAGGGCTTCGTCGGCGGAAAGCTCATGGACCTGCTCACTGCCGAACAGCGATTCACCTCCGAATGGATCGCCAGCCACGGCTAACCTGGGTCCGATGTCCAGGCGTTCGGTCTTCACGGTGAATTTTCCGGCTCCGGCCGAGAAGATCTATCAGGACTTTGCCAGCCGGGACTACTGGGAAACCTTGATGTCGGCGTACGGATGGCTCACCCCCGTCTCCGAGATTCACACCCTCACCGTGACCGATCGCGGTATCGACGTGGTGCTCAAGCAGAATCTGCCCCGCATCTATCTGCCACCGATCGCACAGAAGGTGATGCTCACCGACATGGTGATCACCCGGGTGCAGCATTTCGAGCCGTTTGATCAAAACAAGGGATTCTCGCTGGGCAGCTACGGTGCCTCGGTTCCCGCCGGACCGGGCTCCTTCACCGGAGTGTGCAGGCTCTCCGATACCGATCACGGTTCTGAGCTGAGGCTCTCCAGCACGTGCAAGGTGTACATCCCGTTCATCGGGGGCAGGCTCGAAGACTTGATCCTGTACCACGTGAACGACCTGTTCCGGGTGGAAGAAGGTTTCATCACCGACTGGATCTCCAAGCACCACTAGATCGCGATGTGGGTCTCAGTAGTCCGACTCGGCGGCCAGCAGCTCGGCGAGGAACGCATCATCGGCAGGCCTGGCCAGTCGGGAGCGGGCGAAGGCCCGCACCCGTTCGCGTAACCGGCTGGGCTCACCCGCGCCACCGGCGCCCACGCTCACTCGCATCGCCGACCAGTCGGCATTCCAGGCCGGCACCTCTCCGGCGGGCCGCCCCTGGGCGTCGAAGACCGGCAGCACCGCGCAGCCATCGGCATCCAGCACACCGGCCGCATGAAACACGCCGCAGTGCAACGAGACCGGAATACCTTCGGACGATTCCGGGCCGGATATCGCCGCCCGCACCCGGGCAGTCACCGCCGCATCCCCGGTGACGACTGCCCAATCGAGATTCTGCTCGGCCGCATCGAAAATCCCCGGCGGCACGTCCGACCAGGCGATCGTCACGCTGCCGAAGGCGACCGTGCCGGGGGGCCTGGGCTCGTCACCAGAGCCGGCGGCCAACGCATAGTCCTCGCGCCGCGCGGCCCCGATGTCCGGTGAATCCCACTGGAGCCCAATCTCATCGGCCAGTTCGCGACACCGTGCCGCGAGGACATCCACTCGTGGGTCAGGATAAGAACCCAGTGCCGCGCCATGCGGTGCCAACAGCCCAGCGACATCGGCGTCCAAGGTGTCGTCGGTGAAGTAATCCTCGGCCGCCACAGTCAGCACCGCGAGCTCGGCGTCGAGCACCGACCGGTCCAGTACGGCGATGCCGTCACGGCGACTGGCTGGCCACCATCTCCGGAGCCAATGTCCCAAGGCCAACCGCCGCAAGGCATCCGTAGACCCCGGCAGCATCGACACCGACGACAGCTCGATCACCTCGGTGGGATCACGATCGCGCAGAGCCTCGACGACCGCGACATGCCCGGCCTCGCCGAGGACCCTCCACATCCAGTCGGCCCGCTCCGCATCCGTGAAGCTGATCACGGGCGGATCCGAGGGGGCTTCGATCGGCCACGACAACACCGCACCACTGACCTCGAGAACGGCGACCGCCGGAACCGATGCAGGCACAGGACCTGTTGTCCACAAACCTGATTCATTGATCAGTTTCATCCGGCGACCTGCAATTCCAGCATGGCTTTTATCCGCTGCCGGTGGTCCAGGCTCACCGAGCGTGCCACCCCTTCCAGCAGCGACCGGAGATCATCGACGTCACCGCAGGATTCCTGCCAGACATCGCGACCATGCAACCGGGCCCACAACCTGCTCAGGTAGGGCCGTGCGAATGCGGTCAGGTCGTCGATGACCTGGCGCTGTCGGGGGTGGATGGCGTCACCGGCGGCAAGGTAGCGCCGGGCATGCATGACGTAGGCCTCTTTCGCGAGCCGAGCCTGGACGCGTCCGGACAACTCGTAGCGCGTCGCCACCGAATCGCCCAGTGGCCGAAGGTCCGTGGCCACCTCGACGCCGGCCAGCAGGGCGGCCTGCTTATCCTCGCTCAGCAGACCCCATGGGGCGCAGGCTCGGTCGACCTCCTCGGCACACAGCAAGGGAACATCGGGCAGCTCGTCGCGATCCAGCGCCCGGCGCAGCGTGGCCCGTACCCGGTCAACAACGCTGCGATCCATCGGACGGGCGCCCTCGGTTTCTCCGTCGATGACCGGGGGCCGTTGCGGCTCAGCGGAACTCAACCCGATGTCGACAATGGACCACGGCAGGGCGGAAGCGTCGCCATGCGCGCTGGCGCCCAGGTTGTATGGGGTGGCATCGGCAATCAGGGCCGCCCACACCCGCTGGCGCGCCGACATCTCGCCATGACTGTCGGCCGCGCCGAGCACCGTGGTGAGGCCCGTGAAGAACGGTCCCGTGATGCTGTCGTCCGGCCGCACATCGCGCCAGCTCCGGTCCCGCAACCTGGCGAGCCGGGCCACCACATCCGGGTCCTCGACGTGACGGTTGAGTACCTCGATCGCCGTCCGGTCCCGGTCGCGATGCAGGTCGTGCAGAATCTCCGTCACCGTGTGCCGATCCGCAACCTGCGGAACACCTTTGGTGACGGCCAATTCGAAACACACCGGGAAGTACAGCTCTTGAGCGTTGCCTGTCGTGATGCGCTGCCGGCGCCGCTCGGCCTTGAGCATCACGAACCAGTCTGCGGTGGCCCGCAACTGCGGGCCATGCCCCACGATCAAGGCATGCATGGCCGCGGCCACCTCCGCCCCTAGCACCGGCGCGGAAAAGGCCGCATTGCTACGCAACCGCAGGACCAGCGGGTCCAGGATTCGTTTCACGGTCCGGCGCAGCGGCCCGCCATCGTCGGTGCTGAGCACCTCGACGCCGGAGCCGATCGCACGCCAGGCCCGGTCGATGACGGCACGCCGCGGCACCGCCGACTGCACCGCGACGGCGGCCTCGGATGTTGCCGACCCGATGCTCACCGTCACAAGGGTAATCGTTGTCTGCCGACCAAAAGTTGGGTTCGGTAGCAGCCGGGCGGGCCGACGCTATCGACATGAACACAGGACTGTTTCCCACCATTGCCAGAGTCTTCGGTGGATGCGCGGCGTTGCTGTCCGGTCACCGGAACACGTCGGCGCATCCGGACGAAGAGGCCGACGAACGACTCGTCACGATCGAGGAATTCGCCGCCGAATTCGACCACTTGCTGATCCGCAAGCGGCTGTTGACCGGGGCGCAGCGCGCGGTGATCGCCCAGGGCACCCGCTCCCGCGGAGTCGTCACCGGGATGAATGCCACCGGCGCGGGCCGTGAGGTGCAACTGGACCTCATGGTGACGCGGCCGGACGGTGGCCAGTTCCCGGCACGTGAGACGGCGGTGATACCTGCCGCCACGCTGCCGAAGATGGCGCCCGGCAGCATCGTCGACGCGTACTACCGGCCGGGTGACCACAGCATCATCGCGGTCCGGGTGCACGCCGGCTGATTTCAGCGGGCACCGTCCACGGCGAAACTGACCACCGCCGCCCAATGCAGCGGGCTCGCCGCATGGTCGCCGTCGCGCCAGCGCCGCAGCTGAACTCGCTGCCAACGATTCACCGCGCGGCCGGCGTCCTCTTCGCAATGCGCACGGTCCACCTCTGCGACCGTTTCGGCCATGGGATCTGTTGTGTGCGTGGAGAACTGGCTGTAGGCAGCTGCTGTCGGCAGTGACCACAGGGTCGCGGTCACCAACTCCGCCCCACCCAGGATCATCGCGGCGGCAAGCCCCGTCGCCTCATCGAAGCGGTAATCGCTGCCCGACGAACAAGCCAACAGCGCCACTCGCGGCGGAATCGAAAGCCGCGCGGCCATCATGTCGGCTGCGGTCAGCGGGTGCTCCTCGGCCAAATGCAGGGCCGCCCGCTCGGCGTGGCCGACGGCGCCCTCCGCCGCGCTGGCATGACCGACGTACAGCATTCTGGCCGGGTGCTGCGCACACATCTCCGCAAGCCGGTGGCGGTCGATATCGTTCCGGCGGAACAGTTCCACGGGTGCACCGACCGCGGGCAGCACCTGGTAGGCGTCCATCAACTCGCCGAAATGGCGGGTCAGTGCCGCCTCCGGCGAGGGACGGCCCAGCACCGAACCCAACGTTGAATCCGGGCGCTGCCCGGGAACTCGCGGGTCAAGCAGGAGCACCACCGGACCGTTGTGGCGATCGCGCCACCGCGCCGGCTGCCGTGGCGCATGCACGATATTGGGCGGCACCGCCATCAGCACGTCGACCAGCTCCATCAGCCGGAAACCGTCTGCGCCCGGCATAGCTAACTGCCCCCAGGGCACCCGAGACAACCGTGGGCTGGGTGTCACAAACAGCACCGCACGCGGAGATGACACATACTCGGACAACAGCTTCCAGCCGTCGGCGGCCACCAGCTGGGACCCCAACGCGCGGGCCAGGTCGAGTTCGGCATCAGGCCTTGCAAAAGCTCCCGCAGTCAGGGCCCGCTCGATGGCCAGGAGCGCACTCTCGGACTCAGACGGATCCGGGAGCGCCGAAAAGAGCGCCCCACAGGCAATTTCCAGGGTCTGCTGCTCGATGACCCAGGTGACCGTCCGGGACGGATCTCCCACCACGCGCAGGCTCGCGTAGGTGGCGATGCCGAGATCGGCGAATCGCAGAACCAAGGTGTCGGTCACGGCCAGGTCGACCATTCGTCATCGGCGGCGGTGACCTCGCGGCCATACCGCTGCCAGGCCAGTTCCCGATAGCTGCTCATGATCTGATCACCGGCGGGATCCATCCGCATCGGTGGCAGCGGCCCGAGGCGGGTGAGCCCACCATCCGCCTGCACCGGCGCAGCCGCGGCCACCAGCGCCAGATCACCCTCGACGGGAACCGCCGCAGTGGCCGTCGCGGCCCAGGCACCGGCCGCCGAACCTGCCCGCTTCTCACTCAGCTCAGCAGTGAAGGCCCCTCGGGCACTGTGATATTCAATCAACTCGGTGAGCAGAACGGCATTGTCCCATTCCTTCGCCACAGCGAAGGCGCCCGCCAGTAGCGGCGCGGACACACACCTGGCCCAGCGCATCCGCGCGCCCGCATCGGGGATGGCGTAGCGCACCGCGTCGACAGCCAGCGCCGCAGGTACCTTCAGGTCTGCGGCCTGTTGCAGCTTGGACATCGCGCGCCGGTAGCCGGGATCCTCCACATCACCGGACACCGCTCCGGTAGCGGGGTCGAGACCAAGATCGGCAAGCGCGTCGGCGCGCCAGATATTGCCCAGCTGATCGTCGAGCCGGGCATATTGCAGCCAGCTGTGCCGTGGATGCGAGTCCAGCAGTTCCCTGGCCTGCGCCACCTTCTCGACCGCCACGGCGAAGTCACCGCGAAGAATGGAGATCCAGCTGCGCTGCAGCAGGATTCGGTGAATGTGCAGTGGCTTTTCGATCTCGCGCCAATGCCGCTCGGCATGCCCCCAGCATTCGTCGGCCTCGTCCAGCGCTCCCATCCGGAATCTGATCAAGCCGAAATACAGCCAACTACGGGACACATCATGCGCCCGTACATGCTCGGCAATCGCCGGGTATGCCTGGTGAACCAACGTCTGGGTTTCGGCGATATCGCCATCCGCCCACCGCGCCGCGGCACGCTCCAACTGCGCACGGGCAGCGGCCAACTGCCAATCCCGCGCGCTAGCGCGCGCCTCGGCGCGCCGCAGCCACGGCTGCGCCTCATCAAGCCGGCCGGTCTCGACGCAGAACCGGCCATACGACAACGCTCCGTTGACAAACAGATGATCGGACTCGGGGTCACCCGCACCCGCGTATTCCTCGAGCTGGTCGAGGAGTACGGCCCATATCGGCACCGAGTCCGCATACATATCGTCGTCGCACAAACCCCTGGCCATCAAGATTCTGGCGTAGCAGATCAGGCCGCGCTGTTCGAGCGCCAAATCCTCGAAGTCCCCGGGCGTCTCGATCAGAGTGTCCAGGCTCGCCGCGGCACCGTCGTGATCACCGTTGGCCGCCGCCAATCCGGCGGCGAGGAACGCGGCACGCCGGGTGTAGCGACAGATCAGGTGGTCGATCTCTGCCTCGGACATGGTGACCCGCGCGGCCAGATCGGGGCGCCGCCCCGATCGAATTTCCGCGTAGGAGGACAGACACTCACGAATCCGCCGTATACCTTCCGTCACGCCGTCGTAGGCGGTACGCACCAGATAGACCTCGGCAAGCTGGGCCAACACCTCGCATGCCAGATCGTCGCGGCCGGCCTCCTCGGCCTGGGCCAGCAGTGACAACAAGATCTCCTTGGCGGCCTCTTCCTTGGCCGCCAGCGCCAGGTGACGGGCCCGCTCCAGGTCACCGATGATCGTCACCTCCGAATAGTAAAAAGCGGCGGGCGTGCTGTGCACGCCCGCCGCAGTCGAGATGTCAGCCGCAGCTCACCTTGATGGTGAACGGCTTGGTGATCATCCCGGCCATCGGGTTCTTGACGTCGGCACCCGACGCTTCGCCCGTGATGGTGTACGTCTTTCCGTCGACCTTGACATCGGCCGAGCCGACGCTGGCGCCCATCCCGCTGCTCACCGCGAGCGCGGCACCGTCGTACACCAATCCCAGCGACTGCACCTTGGGCGGCGCCTCGTCGGTCATCACCACACCCAGACCCTGCTGGCCGTTGACGGCGCCACTGGCCACGTTGATCTTGCCGCCCTGCTTGACGCATGTCACCGACTTGAGGTCGAGGCCGGCCAGGTCCTTGCCGTCTACCTTGACCTCGGCGTTGCTGCCCGAGCTGACCTGCGATCCACCCGGCTTGTCGGTCGAGCAGCCCACCACCACCGCACCGGCGGCGAGAAGTCCCATGGCACCCACGATCACTCGATTCATCATCTGTCCCTTCATCGTCCGTCGCCCCGATGGCTCCGTCATGGCTCAAGTGAAGGCGGGCCCATCCGCTACCGATCCCAAGAAATCCCGATTACCGCAGGCAGCAGCCGTCCAGGCACCATGGAGACGTGGCACCCTCCCCCACCCCCCGACCTGGGTCCTCGCCCACCCGCCCTGGGTCTTCTCCCACCACCCGCCCACAGGGGGCCATCACCCGTGGCACCACCGGGATCAACCGGCTGCGCCGCAGTGACCGCTGGCTGGTCCATCACCCCGAGGTGCAGGCGGTGCTGGCCGGTGCCGCCGACCCCCTGGTGGTCGATCTGGGATACGGCGCCATGCCCACCACCACCCTGGAGCTGGCCTCACGGCTGCGGACGGTTCGCAAGGATGTCCGGGTGGTGGGGCTGGAGATCGATCCGGCACGGGTGGTTCCCCCGCGTGACGGGGTCCATTTCGGTCTCGGCGGATTCGAGTTGGCAGGCCACACACCGGTTCTGGTGCGTGCTTTCAACGTGTTGCGCCAGTACCCGGAATCGGAGGTGGCGCAGGCCTGGACCACGATGGCGGCGCGGCTGGCTCCCGGCGGGCTCATCATCGAGGGCACCTGCGACGAGCTCGGCCGCCGCTGCGCCTGGCTACTGCTCGACGCGTCCGGACCGCGAACACTCACGCTGGCCTGCGATCCCTTCGATATCGACAAGCCATCCGATCTGGCCGAGCGACTACCGAAAGCCCTTATTCACCAAAACGTTCCGGGCCAGCCCATCCACGATCTACTCGCCGCGGCCGACCGCTGTTGGGCGTCGGCAGCACCGCACGGCGTGTTCGGCCCCCGAGTCCGTTGGCGAATGATGCTGAAATCACTGCGCGACAACGGTTTTCCTGTCGAGCCACAACGCCGACAGGTTCGTGATTGCATCTTGACGACACCGTGGGCAGCCGTCGCGCCACTGGCTGGCCCGTCCAGCTAGGCTGGAATTATGCGGATAGTGTTGGCGCAGATCACCAGCAGCGCCGATCCCACCGAGAACCTGGCCACCGTCGCGGCCAGGGTGCGTGACGCCGCCGAACAGGGCGCCACACTGGTCGTCTTCCCGGAAGCCACCATGTGCCGATTCGGTGTACCCCTGCGCCCCGTCGCGCAGCCAGTGAACGGCCCCTGGGCAGACGGAGTCCGCACGATCGCGCAGGAGGCGGGACTGACCGTCGTCGTCGGGATGTTCACCCCCGCCTCGGACGGACGCGTCCACAACACGCTGCTGGCCACCGGCCCCGGCGTGGACACCCACTACGACAAGATCCATCTCTACGACGCGTTCGGCTTCCGTGAGTCGGCGACCGTCGCGCCCGGGGACAACCCTGTGCTCATCACGGTCGACGGCGTCACCGTCGGACTGACCACGTGCTACGACATCCGCTTCCCCGCCCTCTACACCGACCTGGCACGACGCGGCGCGCAAGTGATCACGGTCAGCGCGTCCTGGGCTGCCGGGACCGGAAAATGGGATCAATGGACGCTGCTGGCACGGGCGCGGGCGGCCGATTCGACATGCTTCATCGCCGCATCCGACCAAGCCCTGCCCGCTCTGGAGGCACCGGCCAGCGGTTCACCGACAGGGATCGGCGGCAGTCTGCTGGCCTCACCCACCGGCGAACTCATCGCACAGGCGGGTCCGGAACCTGAGCTCATCGTCGCGGATTTGAACCTGGACGCGGTTGCCGAGACCCGCAAGATCTTGCCCGTCCTTAACCCGTCCTCAGTCGAATAGGGCACAATCGCGCGGGTGACGACACCGCCTCAGCCGCCGCTCGGACCACCTGGATCGACACCTCCCGAGCCTTCGCCGTGGCAACCGCCGTCCCAGCAGGTTCCGCCCGCGCAGCAGGAGCACGCACCGACCCCGCCGCCGGAGCAGCTGCCAACCCAGCAGAGCCCAGTGGCACCGCCGCCGGTCGAACCGCCATCCGCAGAGGCGCCGCCGCAGCCCGCCGAACCCGAGAAGGGTCGCGACTACAGGTCGCTGGTACTCATCGCGGTCATCGTCGTCGCCGTGTTCGTGGCTGCCGTCCTCGGTATCGAGCTCTACGCACGCCAGCGGACCAGCAGTGAGGTGAACGCCGCCACCTCGTGCCTGGTGCAGGACGGCGCGACCGCGTCGTTCGGCCCGATGCCGCTCGTTGTGCAATACCTCGGCAATCACATCGACAAACTCACGATCAAGACCGCGGGCAACCAGATCGCACAGGCCAAGAAGATGTCCGTCGCCATCACGGTGCGTGATATTTCGCTGAAGAAGACGGCGGACTCGCTCGGCACGATCGGTCGCCTCGACGTGGAAGTGTCCTGGCCGACCGCCGGCATCACCGAGAGCGCCCGTGACCTCGTGCCGGGAATGCTCGGCTCGTTGGTGGGCGATGCGACCACCAACGAATCCACCGGTGAGGTGACGCTGAGCGCTGCCGGAGGGCTGGCCCAGATCACCACCAAGCCGGTCATCAAGGACGGCATGGTGACGCTGCAGTCCGAGAACGTCTCCGCGTTTATCGGGCTGCCGCGCGAGATCATCCAGCCGGCGCTCGACACCTTCTCGAAGGGACTCGTCGGCGGCCAATACCCGATGGGGCTCAAGGCCCAAGAGGTCAAGGTCACCAACGACGGCATCACGGTGAAACTGTCGAGCACCAATCAGCCGATGAAGCCGGTCGAGAACCCCTGCCTGCAGAACCTGTCGTTCTAGTGCAGAAAGCCGTCCAAGACGGCGCGGCTACCCGATAGACCGAGCCGGGTCGCGCCGGCCTGGAGCATGGCCGCGGCATCCTGCGCCGTGCGGATACCGCCACTCGCCTTGACCTCGAGCCGGCCGCCGACCGTCTCGGCCATGATTCGCACGGCCTCCACCGAGGCTCCGCCCGCCGGGTGAAATCCGGTGGAGGTCTTCACGAAATCGGCGCCGGCGGCCTCACTCACCCGGCTTGCCTGGCGGACGGCCTCGGCACCGCCATGTTCCAGCAGGGCCGCGGATTCGATGATGACCTTGAGAGTCGCCGACGGGATCGCACGCCGGACTGCCTCGATATCGGCCTGTACCGCGGCGAAATCGCCTGCGACCGCGGCGCCGACGTCGATCACCATGTCGATCTCCGTTGCACCCGCGGCCACGGCAAGGGCCGCCTCATGCGCCTTGACGGACGAAAGATGTTTTCCCGACGGAAATCCCGCGACCGCCGCAACAATCAGCCCGGGAGCCTCCACCGGCAGCATCGAAGGCGAAACGCATACGGCGAGCACTCCGAGATCGGCGGCCTCGGCGATGAGGGCTCGCACGTTCTCGGGTGTCGCTTCGGGTTTGAGCAGGGTGTGGTCGATGCGTGCGGCCACCTCCCCGCGCGTGGGCCAAACCGCCGGTGTGCCTACCGAATCCGTCATGGGCGTAGCGTCCCATACATGACCTCCCAGCATGAGCGTGCGGTCGTGTTCGCTGCCCTTCACCAGTCCGGGATATTCGTGGTCCCCAACCCGTGGGATGCCGGGTCGGCCCGGATCCTCACCGGTTACGGCTTCCCCGCGCTGGCCACCACCAGTGCCGGGTTGGCCTTCTCCCTCGGACGGCAGGACGGCGCCAACCTGGTCAGCCAGGCCGAGACGCTGGCCAACGCGTCCCACATCGCGGCGGCCACGCATCTGCCGGTTTCGGCAGACCTGGAGAACGGCGGCCCCACCATCGGGGACATCGCTATGACGATCCGCGAAGCGGCGGCCTCGGGGTTGGTCGGCGGGTCCATCGAGGATGCCACCGGGATTCCGGACGCCCCGATCTTCCCGCTCGCCGAGGCGGTGGATCGCATCACGGCGGCAGCGCACACGGTGCGCGATCTGCCCTTTCCGTTCACGCTCACCGCCCGTGCCGAGAACTTTCTGTATGGCCGGGCAGACCTGGCTGACACCATCACACGACTGCAGGCGTACGCCGATGCCGGTGCCGACGTGGTGTACGCACCGGGCCTGCCGGACGCAGATGCGGTCCGCGCGGCATGCGCGGAGGTGGATCGCCCGGTCAATCTGTTGGCCGCGGGATTCGTGCTCAACCATTCGGTTGACGAGATCGCCCAGTGGGGGGTGCGCCGGATCAGCCTCGGGTCCGCGATGGCACGCGCGGCACTCGGGGCGTTTGTCGACGGAGCACGGGAAATCGCCCAGCATGGCACCTTCGGATTTGCGAACCGAGCCATCCCCTATCTGCAAGCCAACGCCCTGTTTCCGTAAACCTCTCGGTGCACGTGCTCAGCCAGATACGCGCCTAGCCCGCGGGAATCAGCCCTACGACACCACTGCACATCTGCCGGAAATTGACGATCCCGAAGATGCTGCCGCCGGGGACCAATTGGCATCCCGCTCGCCCACCGGTCATCGGGCCGCTGCCGCCACCGCCACATTCCGGCCACGCGCCAAGGCCTTGCGATTGCAAAACACTCTCGGCCACGGCAATCTGCTGTTCACGGGAAGCATCGGCGGGATTGCCCACACCACCATGAGATGCCCACGTGGACGGCTTGAATTGCAGGCCACCATAGAAACCATTGCCGGTATTTGCCGACCAGTTTCCGCCGGATTCGCATTCGGCAATCGCGTCCCAATTCACAGAGTCGGCCGACGCGACACTCGCGGTCATGGACAGCGACATCGCAAAAAGCACATTCATGATCAGACATACCGCACGCCTGTCGCGCACCCATCGTGCGCGGTCCATGACGACCTTCATGTCACTGCACCCCGATCCTCTGTCCCCGGAGAGATCACGTGATGCGTGATGTACCACCTGCCACTCCGGTCGTGATCAGATTGTGATCACTGTTGTAATCGTTACTCACGAGGTGTGCGTTACGCAAGCGGAGAATGGTAAGAAAAGTTGCCATTGGGCTGCCTGAGGCTTTAGTGAATTCTTACTTCCACCAATAACACCGAGATAAACCACCGGTCTCGCGTGAATTACACATATGTAATTCACGGACACAATTGATTCACGTCACACTGCAATTTGCCTAGCTTCACGCGGCGCGCCACGAAGCCCCCGCCGGAGCGGCGAATCATGGTGCCGGGAGCCGGCGCAGACAGGACCTAGATCTCAGGTCCGCCGGGGTTGCACTGCGACACCGTCATCAATGCCTCGTCCACCTGCGGCCGCCAGGGTTCCAGGTTCCAGCTCGGCTTGTTCAGAATGAACACCCGTCCATACCAATGGCAGTCGAACTGCATCCGCATACCCGGCGATTGCGCGTCGGGGGCCAGCGCGAGGACCTCGGCCCAGGCGATATCGGCACCATCGGGCGCCTCGTACGTGCGCCCGAGCGGCGTTGGATAGACACGCAGTGTGCGACCCAAAGATGTTGCACCCCAGGACACGTGGTCAATAAGCGCGGGCTCGGCAGCAGCCACGGGTACCACATTCACGGCCAGCAGCACGGCCATCACAACCAGGGCCGCGACCGCACGCATTACCGCGACTTGCCCTGCACCTCAAGCACACGGGGCCGAACATCCACGAAGTACACCCCGGCGCCCACCGCGGCGATCCCAGCGGTCAACAGCTCCAACCCCGGAATCAGGGTGAGCACGGCCGCTCCGGCAAGAATGACTATCCAGGTGGTCTTGGTCTGCTTTTCCGCGGCCACGAACGCATCCGCCGGCTGAATCGCGGCATGAACCAGCGCGACGATCGCCGCGACAAGAGCGACGAGGGAAATCAGCGCGAAGACATGAAAAGTGAAAGCCACCCGATCAGCCTACGTGGCTGATCGGGTGGCTGTCGGAGCTGGAAGTGCCTACTTCTGGGTGATGGTGCGGGTCGCAGCCTTCTTGGCCGGAGCCTTCTTGGCGGGCGCGGCCTTCTTGGCAGCAGCCTTGGCGGGGGCGGCCTTCTTGGCGGGCGCCGCCTTCTTGGCCGGAGCCTTCTTGGCGGGCGCGGCCTTGGTGGCCGGAGCGGACTTGCTCGACAGGTCGATGCCGACCAGCTTGGCGGCACGCTCACCGACAGCGCGGGTCTGGCTGGCCACGGTGCCCAGCGCCTGCTCGGTCAGCTCGGCGTAGTTTCCGACCAGACCCTCAGCGCGAGTCACGTTCTCCTCGATACCGGGGGTGCTGCGGAGACGCTCGATGGCCTCTTCGCCACGCTCGGCGAGGTTGTTGTAGATATCGGTCGCCACCTGCAAGTAGGCCTCGGCGACCTTGCGCAGCTCTTCGGGGGTGAACCGGTCGCGCAGTTCGTTGACGTCGGTGGGCAGCTCGGCCGACAGCTCACGCAGCCGGTCACGGGTCTCGTCCACGCGGGCACCGGCCTCAGAAGCAGCTTCCTCGGCACGCTCGCGCAGCTTGACGACCACATCGGCGACGGCGGCCAGGGCAAGGTCACCAGCGCCGACGGCTACGTAGAACGGGGTTTTCAGGTCGTCGAACGAGGTGTTCTTCTTGGTCATGCCAGATTCCTTTCGGGGATGGGGAAAGTTATTCAGTTGTCGCCAGGGGACTCGGGGTCGGACTGAGCCAGATCCGAATTTGCTTCAGCGTTTTGCTGAACGAAAGAGCTGTAGACGTCCAACAACACCTGCTTCTGCCGCTCGGTGATGAAGGTATCGGCAATGATGGCGTCCCGTACCGGGCTGGCATCACTACGATCCAAAATGCCCGCACGCACGTATAACACCTCCGCCGAAACCCTTAGCGCCTTTGCGATTTGATTGAGCACCTCGGCCGACGGACGGCGCAGTCCGCGTTCGATCTGACTGAGGTACGGGTTACTCACGCCAGCCTTCTCGGCCAGCTGACGCACGGAGACCTGCGCGGCCTCACGCTGTGCGCGGATGAAGCCTCCGATATCGGAAGCGGCGTTGCTCACAGCGGTGGCGAGGTCTGATTCCTGCGACATAAGAACCACGGTAAGCTGCAGTGCTAGCTATTGCAAGCACTTCTGTTAGCAATGTGGGCCAAGTCACTCCCGGACGGGAATAGCCGGGTCAGGGCCTTTTTAGAAGAGCACCTGCGCGACGGTGTAGATCACCAAACCTGCCAGCGAACCCACCACTGTGCCGTTGATACGAATGAACTGCAGGTCACGGCCGACATGCAATTCAATCCGGCGACTGGCCTCCTCGGCATCCCATCGCTCGATCGTCTCGGTGATGACGGCCGTTATCTCCGCGCCGTACTGATCCACCAGATGCCGGGCCGCACGCTCGACCCAACCGTCCACCTTGTCGCGTACGGACTCGTCGTCGCGCAGCGTCTCCCCGATCCGCACCACGGTGTCAGCGATCCGGGTACGTAGCTCGCTGGACGGATCATCCACCGACTCGGTGATCATCTTCTTGGCGGCGGACCAGGCGGTGGCCGCCGCGTTCTGGACTTCGGCGCGTGCCATCAACCGGGCCTTGATCGCCTCGGCCTTGGCGATGGTCAGGTCATCGTGCTGCAGGTCGTCGGCGAAGTCGTACAACAGCCTGTTCACGGATTGGCGCAGGTCGTGGTCGGGATTGCGACGCACCTTATCCGTGAAGTCGACCAGCTCCCGGTAAATGCGGTCACCCACGAAGTGGTCGACGAATTTGGGGGTCCAGCTGGGCGAGTCACGCACCACCACTCGATCAATGGTGTCGCTGGCACCCAATGCCCACTCGAAGGCCCGATCGCACAGCAGCTGGATGACCGGCGCGTGGCGGTCCTCCTTGAGCACCGTCGAGAGCACGCGTCCCACCGGCGGCCCCCATTTGGGTTCGGCGATCCGGCGCACGATCACGCTGTCGATGGTCTGCTGCACATCCTCGTCGCGCAGCATCTGCGCGCCGACCCGAAGCACGGTAGAGGCCTCGGCCGCGACACGCTCGGCATGCGACCGGTCGCTCATCCATTTACCCAGCCGTCCCGCGATCTGCGCATCGCGCACCTTTGCGGTGATGACAGCCGGCGACATGAAGTTTTCCCGGACGAAGTTTCCGAGCCCCTCGCCCAGCTGATCCTTCTTGCGTTTGATGATCGCGGTGTGCGGGATTTTTAGCCCAAGCGGATGCCGGAACAATGCGGTTACAGCAAACCAGTCGGCAAGCGCGCCGACCATACCCGCCTCTGCGGCCGCTCCGACATAACCCACCCAGCCCGGCGCGCCCACCGACTGCCACCAACGGCACGCCAGAAACAACACGGTGGCTCCCACCAGGAATCCCGTGGCCACGGCTTTCATTCGGCGAAGCTGTTTCCGGCGCTGCTCGTCGACGGCCGAATTGCCCATCGCGAAGACACCGCCGGATGCTTTCCGCGTGCGCGGCTGATCGCTGTGCTTGCCTGCCACGCCTCCATCATCCGGTATCGAGCGCGTTACGCATCCCCGAGGGGGCCGTCAAGTAGTATCGGTTACAGATAACTATGGGAATGTGGCGATAACCGTGGCAAGTAAAACGCAGCCTGCGGCTATCAAGACTGATGGTCGCAAGCGCCGCTGGCATAAGCACAAGGTCGAACGACGTACCGAGCTCGTGGACGGCACTCTCGATGCCATCAGGCACCGGGGACGCGATATCAGCATGGATGAGATCGCCTCCGACATCGGTGTCTCCAAGACGGTGCTCTACCGGTACTTCGTGGACAAGAACGATCTGACGACCGCCGTGATGACCCGGTTCGCGCAGACCACGCTCATCCCCAAGATGGCTACGGCACTGACTGCCCGCCTCGACGGCTACGACCTGACCCGGACCGTGATCAAGGTATATGTCGAGACCGTGGCCGCCGAGCCGGAGATCTATCCGTTCGTCATGGCCAACAGCTCCACCAGCCGCAGCAAGGCCATCGCCGACTCCGAGCGCATCATCGCGCGCATGCTCGCCCTATCGCTGCGTCGCCAGATGTCTGAAGCGTCGATGGACACTCATGGTGTGGAGCCGTGGGCGTACATGATCGTGGGCGGCGTCCAATTGGCCACTCACTCGTGGATGTCGCACCCGCGGATGAGCTCCGATGAGCTCATCGACTACCTGACGATGATCTCCTGGAACGCGGTGCTGGGCATCGTGGGTGTAGGGGGATCTCGCGAGACGTTCGTCGACATGCCCCATCCGTCACCGGTCCCTCCCGCGCTACAAACGCGTCAAACCCACCCGGCGTAAGCCGACCTCACTAGGGTCACAGGGCATGACCCTCAAGATCGACACGTCCGCTCTGCGTTACCGGTCCGGCCTGAACTTCGCCGACGTCGATACCCGTTCCACACCGGGGTTCGACGGCGCGCGAGAGGACGGCGAGGCGCTGCAGGCGGAACTGTCCGAACGCCTGGGGCTGCTGCAAGAGATGCTGTACGCCAACGGGCGCAGCGGAGACCATCGGTCGGTGCTGCTGGTCCTGCAGGGCATGGACACCTCCGGCAAGGGGGGCATCGTCAAACATGTTGTCGGGCAAGTTGATCCACAGGGAATTGAACATGCGAGCTTCGGGGTGCCCACCGAGGAAGAGCGTAAGCACCACTACCTGTGGCGGATTCGCAACGCACTGCCCGCGGGTGGGCAGCTTGGTGTCTTCGACCGTTCGCACTATGAAGACGTCCTGGTGGTGCGGGTCCACGACCTGGTGCCTCCGACGGTCTGGGGCGCCCGCTACGACGAGATCAACGCCTTCGAGAAGGAACTGACGGAGGCCGGCACGACGATCCTCAAGGTCGCACTGGTCGTATCGCTCGACGAACAGAAGAAACGCCTAGCCGAGCGCCTGGACCGTCCGGACAAGTACTGGAAGTTCAATCCCAACGACATCGACGAACGCGCGTTCTGGCCCGCCTACCAGGAGGCCTATCAAGCGGTGCTGGAACAGACCAGCACCGAGTACGCGCCCTGGCACATCATTCCCTGCGACCGCAAGTGGTTCAGCAGGCTCGCGGTGACCGCACTGCTCGACGAAACACTGGATAGCCTCAATCTCTCGTGGCCGCCCGCTGATTTCGACATTGAGGAACAGAAACGCCGCCTCACGCAAGCGTGAGACGGCGTTGCCCTGTTAAGTCTCGCTATTTGACGAGGGTGAACTGACCGACGTTGGTGATACCGCGACGGAAGAAGTCCGCGCAACCGGTCAGGTACCGCATGAAGCGGTCGTAAACCTCTTGAGACTGAATCCTGATGGCTTCCTCGCGGCGCTGTTCAAGATTCTGTGCCCAGATATCCAAGGTCTTCGCATAATGCGGCTGCAGCAAATGCACGCGCTCCAAGTTGAACCCGGAGTCAGCAGCTAGCTTCTCGATGTCCTCAACGGCCGGCAACTGCCCGCCGGGGAAGATCTCCTCGCCGATGAATTTCATGAATTTCAGGTCACTAATGGTGAGCGGAATTCCATTTTCCCGGAAGAATTTCTGGGTGTGCGCCAGAATGGTATGCAGAAGCATTCGACCGTCATTGGGAAGAATGTCATATGCGCGTTCGAAGAAGATCGGGTAGCGCTCCTGCTTGAATGCCTCGAATGCGCCGATCGTCACAATTCGATCGACTTTATCGTTGAATTCTTCCCAACCCTGCATGCGAATCTCGGCGGTACGTCCGGTTTCCGCCGCCACCTTCGCCAGGCGCGTACGGCTGTACTCGCTCTGGTTCTTGCTCAGCGTGATACCGACGACGTTGACGTCGAACTTACGCATGGCGCGCTCTAGGCAGGCACCCCAGCCACAGCCGATGTCCAGCAGCGTCATCCCGGGCTCAAGGTTGAGCTTGCCCAGCGCCAGGTCGAACTTGGCCAGCTGCGCCTCGGCGAGAGTCAGGTCGTCGCGCTCGAAGTACGCACAGGTGTAGCCCATGGTTTCTTCGTCAAGGAAAAGGCCATAAAATTCGTCCGAAATGTCGTATATGGACTGAGATTCCTCGTAGTACGGCTTCAGATCGGACATTTACTACAGCACCTAATTCCCATCACATTTTGGCTACTCTGTACTGGACGGCACCCTAGCACGGTCAACTGTGCCTACCTCTTAGGAACGGCCACCGGCCAGTCCAACTGCCCCAACAGCGCCCTGGCCGCCCCCTCTACCTCTTGAGCATCCTCTGTGACCCCCAGAACGCGCAAGGTCGCGTCCGCCAATGCCTCCGGAGAGATCGAATCACCGTCGGCACGAAGCATGATTACCGACTCGACGAGCCTGAAAGGTAGCCGCTCCACCCCGTCACGGATCATGTCCGCGCGGCCGGCCGCCGCCGCCAGATCCTGATAGTGCGTGCGGAGCTGGTCTCGCTTGCGCCGGAACACCGCGAATCGATCGGCACGCAGATCGGGCAGTAGATAGAGCGCACCCAGGTTCCATCGGCTCGCCGCCAGCTGGGCGGCATCGGCCAACGCCAGTGCGTACAGACGCACGACCGGCGGCTCCGGGCGATCGGCGATCAGCCCCGCGTAGTGCAGGGGCTGGTCGATCGTCATCGCCAGCAGCGCATCGAGGATGTCGTCCTTGGTCTTGAAGTGGTAATACAGCGAGGCCTGCTGCACACCCACCGACTCGGCGATGCGCCGGGTGGTGGTTGCCGCGAACCCATCGGTGGTGAACAACTCGGCCGAGGCATCGAGAATCTCGTCGCGGGTGGTTTTTCCTTCGCGAATAGGACTGATGCGCCGCGGTCGTCCTGACATTGTGCCGACCCTTCCATGTACCGCTCGGCAACGCCCTCATTCCATCGGGTGGTGAGCGTTTCGTCATCGCTGCGACATCTGTGAAACGACAATGTTACACCGCGCCCATGTTCCGAAACGGCGCTGTCACCCATGCGTACCGGGCGCCCGTCAGACTTACTTACCTATCGCATGACAGATATTTCTTCCCACATAGATGTGGGTTTTCCAACCACACAGGGCGCACAAAACGGTGCCCGAGGACCGACTTGGGAGTGCCCATGAACGCCCCGACGGCCACCGAATCCGCGGCCCGGTCCGCGGCGAGCATCGCCGGCTCCGACTCCGACGACCTTGCCGCATTCGGCTACAAACCTCAGCTACACCGGAGCCTTGGCAAATTCGCATCCTTCGCAGCCGGATTCTCGTTCGTCTCGATCTTGACGACGATCTTCCAGCTGTTCGCATTCGGGTTCAGCTTCGGCGGCCCGGCCTTCTTCTGGACCTGGCCGATCGTCTTCGCCGGGCAGTACATGGTGGCGCTCAATTTCGCCGAGCTCGCGGCGCGCTACCCCATCTCCGGGGCCATCTATCAATGGGCCCGTCGGCTCGGCGGTGCCGTGGTGGGCTGGTTCGCGGGCTGGTTCATGATCATCGCCCAGATCGTGACCGCATCGGCGGCGGCCATCGCACTGCAGGTGGTCCTACCGACGATCTGGAGCGGTTTTCAGCTCATCGGCACGGACTCCTCGTTGACCAGTGTCAGCGGCGCCTCGAACGCCGTGTTGTTGGGATCGCTGCTTCTGGTCGCGACCACGGCGATCAACGCCGTCGGGGTCAACTGGATGTCCCGCATCAACTCCATCGGCGTCACCTGCGAGATCGTCGGTGTGGTCGCCGTGGTGGGCATGCTCTTCGCCAGCGCCGAACGCGGTCCGAGCGTGGTGCTACACACCGGCGAGGCGGGCAGCGGATATCCGTGGGCATTCCTGGCAGCAGGGCTCATGGCCGCCTATGTGCTTGTCGGATTCGGCTCGGCCAGTGAGCTCGCCGAGGAAACCCGGAACCCGCGCCGGGTCGCCCCGCGCACCATCCTGTCCGCGATCGTGGTGTCGGCGATCGGCGGGGCGCTGATGATTCTGGGCGCCCTGATGGCCGCCCCCAGCCTGACCGACGGCCAACTCGCCACCGGCGGCCTACCTTATGTATTGGACAGCAAGCTGGCCTCCCCGTTCGGCACCCTGCTGCTCGTCGACGTGGCCATCGCGGTGTTTGTCTGCACCCTGGCCATCCAGACCGCGGCCTCACGCTTGATGTTCTCGATGGCCCGCGACGGCAAGCTGCCGTTCTCCTCCGTGCTCTCGCACGTGAACCCACGAACCGGCACACCCATCGCGCCAGCGGTGGTGGTCGGGGTGTGCTGTGTGTTGATCCTGGTGGTCAATTTCGGCAATGCCGCGCTGTTCACGAGCCTCTGCAGCGTCTGTATCGCACTGATCTACCTGGCCTACCTGATGGTCACCACTCCGTTATTGTTGCGCCGCTTGGGCATCGGCGGCAGCAAGTGGGACGCGAATGTGGGGCAGACCGATGCCGACGGACGAAAGCTCTTCTCTCTCGGACGATTCGGGCTCCCGATCAACATCCTTGCCGTCTGCTACGGCGCCTTCATGGTGCTCAACCTGTCCTGGCCGCGCGCGGCCGTTTTCGACCCGACCGGCACACACCCCTATCTGGTGTGGATAGCTCCGATCTGTATCGCCGCGGTGCTCATCGCCGGGATCGCGGCCTATCCGCGACGTGCCGATTCCACCACCGAGGAGCTCTCCTGATGACGACCGCTACCACCAAGGGAGCACGGGACCACGCCCGCGCACAGGCAGGCCAGATCACCGACGCGATGCCGGTACTGCCCGCCTCGAACTGGCCCTGGACACCCGAGGATGTCGACCCGCTCACGCTCACCTGGGCTGAGACCATCCCCGGCGGCCGGTACGCCGGCAAGGTGCTCGGGCGCGGCACTCGGCTCCGGCTCACCGACGTCACCGGCTCGGCGTGCGTGAGCGTGGTGCTGCTGCGCGCCGATGCCCCCTGGGAGCGGCTCAACGTCGCCGACACCGTCAAGGTGCCGTGGCAGGCTTATCTCGGCACCGGGCATCCCCTGCTCTCGGATCAGGGCCGGGTGCTGGCCACCATCGTCGCCGACAGCTCCGGACATCACGACACCTTCTGCGGAACCAGCACGCTGACCGCGAATGCCGCCAAATATGGTGCGGGCGATCTCTATTCGAAGAGCCCCGCGGGGCGTGAGCTGTTCACATTGGCCGCCGCAAAGCATGGGCTGGCTCCGCGTGACATCGGTCCGTCGGTGTCGTTCTTCCACGGAGTACGTGCGGGCGCCGATGGCGCACTACACAGCGTCGGCACCGCCGGCCCGGGGGCTGCGGTGGATCTGCTGATCCACCTGCCGGTGATCGTCCTGCTGGCGAACACCGCCCACCCGCTCGATCCGTCGCAGACCTTCGACACCGGGCCCGCCCAGGTTTTGGCCTGGCCCGCGCTCGATGAGTTGGTCGACCTGCCCAACAACGATCCGGAATACCAACGTGCGGTGCTCAACACCGAAGACGCCTGGGCCGCCGCCCAGAACGGAGAAATGCTGTGACAAACCCGGTTCTCGACGAAGTCGTCCCTGCCCGTGCCCCGTGGAGCGCTGTCGTCGCCGCCGGGGATGTACTCACGATCATCGACCTGAAGGGCAACCAGGCCGTCGACACACTCTTGTACTCGGCGGCTGACACCGCCGTGCGTTACTCGGCACAGACGACCATCGCAGCACAGTCAAACCTGTTCCTGCGCAGTGGAACAGTGTTGCGCGCAGAAGACGGTAGCCCGCTGATGACCATCGTGGAAGACGAAGTCGGCAGCCACGACACCATTGGTGGGGCATGCTCGCAGGAATCGAACACCCTGCGTTACGGCCACCACACCAAACACCAGCACGCGTGCGTGGAGAATTTTCTGCTGGAAGGCGCCAAGTGGGGTCTGGGTAAACGAGACCTGGTGTCCAACATCAACTTCTATATGAACGTCCCGGTGGATGAGGACGGGACACTCGGGATTGTCGACGGCCTTTCAGCACCCGGAAAGAAGATCAAGCTCCGGGCCGAGGTGGACACCCTGGTGCTGGTATCGAACTGCCCGCAGATCAACAACCCGTGCAACGGATTCGATCCCACCCCGGTCCGAATGGTGGTGGAGACCGTATGAGCATCATGACGGTCACCGCACCGGGCATGCTCACGACGGTGCAGGACTGGCCCGGACGCACCGGGTACTGGCAGGTGGGTGTGCCACCATCCGGCCCGATGGACGATCTGTCGTTCCGGCTCGGCAACAAGGCCGTCGGCAACTCCGAGGGCGCCCCGGGGCTGGAGGCGACACTCGCCGGTCCCACCCTGCATTTCACCGAGGACACACTCGTCTGCGTAACCGGGGCACCGGCACTGGTCACCGTGAACGGCAAGCCGGTGCCCCAGTGGCGTGCCGTCACCGTTCCCGCTGGCGGCACGCTCGCCGTGGGTGCCGCCTCCGACACCGGGATGCGGATCTACGTGCTGATTGCCGGAGGCATCCAGGTTCCGCACTTCCTGGGCAGCGCAGCCACCTTCACCCTCGGTGGGTTCGGCGGTCCGGCGGGACGTGCCCTGGCTGCCGGAGACGCCCTCCCGCTGGGGCACTCCGACGGCACCGAACCGCAGTGCATTCCCGGTGACGCGCAACCGGCCATCGGCCATCACTGGGAGCTCGCGGTCACCGAGGGGCCGCACGGCGCACCCGACTTCTTCACCCGCAGCGATATCGACGAGCTGCTGTCGACCGACTACGAGGTCCACTTCAACTCCGACCGCACCGGGGTGCGCCTCATCGGCCCCAAACCCCAATGGGCGCGCACCGACGGCGGCGAGGCAGGCCTGCATCCGTCAAACATCCATGACAATGCGTATTCCATTGGCGCCCTGGACTTCACCGGCGACACCCCCATCTTGCTCGGCCCCGATGGCCCCAGCCTCGGCGGGTTTGTCTGCCCGGTCACGGTGGTTTCGGCCGACCGGTGGAAGCTAGGTCAGCTGCGCGCGGGCGATACCCTTCGATTCGTCAGAATCGAAGCCTCCCGTAGCGCGTCGCTGCGCTCGATCGGTATCGATCGGCGTGGGCACTGGCCCTCGGTGTTCTCCACTCGTGGCGACGGCGACGACGGCGTACTGGCCTACCGTCCGGCGCGTGAGGACGCACCCGATATGACGTACCGGCGCAGCGGCGATGACAACATTTTGGTCGAATATGGCGACATCACACTGGATTTGGCCTTACGCGCGCGTGTCCACGCATTGCATCAGCGACTCGAGGACACCCACACCAACGGCATCGTCGATCTGACACCGGGCATCCGTTCGCTGCAGGTGCACTTCGATCCCGACAAGCTGCCCATGGGCAAAGTGCTGGGGCTGCTGGACGATATCGACGAGCATCTGCCCGCCTCTGACGAGCTAGTAGTGCCCAGCCGCCGGGTCGCCATGCCTCTGTCGTGGGACGACCCCTCGGCCCGCGATGCCATGGAGCGCTATCGCCTGGGCGTGCGCGCGGATGCCCCGTGGATGCCATGGAACATCGAATTCATCAGGCGCATCAATGGCCTGGACAGCGTCGATGACGTGTATCGCACGGTGTACGACGCCTCATATCTAGTACTGGGCCTCGGCGATGTTTACCTGGGGGCACCCGTGGCTACCCCCGTCGATCCCCGGCATCGCCTGGTGACCACCAAGTACAACCCGGCGCGTACCTGGACCCCCGAGAACGCCGTCGGCATCGGCGGGGCGTATCTGTGCATCTACGGCATGGAGGGACCCGGTGGATATCAGCTGGTGGGGCGGACCGTGCAGATCTGGAACCATCGGCACCCGGACAATGCCGGCGCGTTCGAACCGGGGACTCCGTGGCTGCTGCGGTTCTTCGACCAGATCAGCTGGTACCCGGTGAGCTCCGAGGAGCTGCTCGAACTGCGTGATGAGCTTGCCACCGGGCGCGGCACCGGCGGCGTCACGATCACCGACGGTTTGTTTTCCATGGCGGAATACTCAACGTTCCTTGCCCAAAACGCGACGTCAATAGGCGAGTTCCGCGATCACCAGCGCTCGGCATACGCGGCCGAGCGCGAAGCATGGAGCACTGCGGGCGAATTCGCCCGGGTCTAGCAAGTGAGCGCCCCGAACCCCTCGCTCGCGAATACCGGGGCGTGTCACTTTGCTGTCTGAATTAACCACCCCGGGCGATCTTGGTCAAGAGAAATGGGCACACCGACATTTCCAGGGGCCGAAAGTAGCGGCTTTCGCCACACACGGCGAGGGCGCACCGTTCGCACACGATCGGGCTGAGATCTGTGCGTACGGTGCGCCCTCGCGCAGTGGGGTGGCTTACTTGGCCTTGTACTCGTAGAACCCGATGCCGCTCTTCTTGCCAAGGCGCCCGGCCTCGACCATCCGGAGCAACAGCGGCGGGGCCGCATACAGCGGCTCCTTGTACTCGTCGTACATCGAATCGGCGATGAGTTTGAGGGTATCCAGGCCCACCAGGTCCGAGAGGCGCAGCGGTCCCATCGGGTGCGAGAGACCCGCCACGACAGCCTTGTCGATGTCTTCGACTGTGGCAAAACCAGATTCGGCCATCCGGATGGCCGCCAACAGGTAGGGAACCAGCAGGAAGTTGACCACGAAACCGGAGCGGTCGGCAGCACGGACAACCTGCTTACCCAGCACCTCGCTGGCGAAGGCCTCGGTGCGCGCAGCCGCCTCGGGCGTGGTCACCAGCGTCGAGATGAGCTCGACGAGTGGCAGCACCGGCACCGGGTTGAAGAAGTGAAGACCCAGCACGCGGCCCGGGTTCTTGGTCGCCGCAGCGATCTTCATGATCGGGATGCTGGAGGTGTTCGACGCGAGAACCGCATCGGGATCGGTGATCACCTCGTCGAGCTTGGCGAAGATCGAGGATTTGATGGACTCGTCCTCGATGACCGCCTCGATGACCAGCTGACGATCGGAGAAATCGGCCAGGTCGGTGGTGAACTTCAGGTTGGCGACGGCGGCATCGCGCTCGCGCTCGGTGATCTTCCCCGCAGAGACGCCGCGGTCCAGCGACTTGGTGATGCGGTCGCGACCGGCAGTCGTCAGCGCCTCGGTGGTCTCGAACACCAGGACGTCGACACCGGCACGTGCCGACACCTCGGCGATACCCGCGCCCATCTGCCCGGCGCCGATAACTCCTACGCGCGTGATTCCATCCGTCATCTTCGTGCTACTCCCTGAACATCGTTGTTAGTTTTGACTTTCCAGCACACAGGCCCCGCCCAACGGGATACGTGGGCGGGGCCTGTGCTGTCAACTCAGTGGGTCACACCGAGAGTCTTGACGTGGGCGCATTTGCCCGGCTAGAGCTCGGCTCTGCTTAGTGGAACTGACCCTCTTCGGTCGAGCCCTTCAGCGCCGCGGTCGAGGTGTTCGGGTCCACGGTGGTGGCGATCCGGTCGAAGTAACCGGCGCCGACCTCACGCTGGTGCTTGGTGGCGGTGTAGCCACGGGCCTCGGCCGCGAACTCGCGCTCCTGCAGATCGACGTAGGCGGTCATGCCCTCGCGGGCGTAGCCGTGCGCCAGGTCGAACATCGAGTAGTTCAGGGCGTGGAAGCCGGCCAGGGTGATGAACTGGAACTTGAAGCCCATGGCCCCCAGCTCCTTCTGGAACTTGGCGATGGTGGCGTCGTCCAGAGCCTGCTTCCAGTTGAAGGACGGGCTGCAGTTGTAGGACAGCAGCTGATCCGGGAACTCGGCCTTGACGGCCTCGGCGAACTTGCGGGCGACCGCCAGGTCCGGCACACCGGTTTCCATCCAGATCAGGTCGGCGTACGGGGCATAGGCCTTGGCACGCGCGATACAGGGCTCGATGCCCTTCTGCACGTTGTAGAAGCCCTCGGAGGTGCGCTCACCGGTGACGAACGGCTTGTCGCGGTCGTCGACATCCGAGGTGATCAGGGTGGCGGCCTCGGCATCGGTACGGGCGATGACGACGGTCGGGGTGTTGGACACGTCGGCCGCAAGGCGCGCCGAGGTCAGGGTGCGGATGTGCTGCTGGGTGGGGATCAGCACCTTGCCACCGAGGTGGCCGCACTTCTTCTCCGAGGCCAGCTGGTCCTCCCAGTGGGTACCGGCGGCACCCGCGGCGATCATGGCCTTCTGCAGCTCGTAGACGTTCAGCGCGCCACCGAAACCGGCCTCACCGTCGGCGACGATCGGCACCAGCCAGTTGTCGACGCTGGTGTCACCCTCGACGCGGGCGATCTCGTCGGCACGCAGCAGTGCGTTGTTGATGCGGCGCACGACGGCCGGCACCGAGTTGGCCGGGTACAGGCTCTGGTCCGGGTAGGTGTGGCCCGAGAGGTTGGCGTCGCCGGCGACCTGCCAGCCGGACAGGTAGATGGCCTTGAGGCCGGCACGGACCTGCTGCACGGCCATATTGCCGGTCAGCGCACCCAGCGCGTTGATGTACGAGTCGTCACCCTTGGTGACGCCTTCCCACAGGATTTCTGCGCCACGGCGGGCCAGGGTGTTCTCCTCGACGACGCTGCCCTGCAGCTCTTCGACCTGGGCGGCGGTGTAGTCGCGGGTGATGCCCTTCCAGCGGGGGTTGGTGTCCCAGTCCTGCTGGATTTCGGCCGCGGTGCGCGGCTTGCCGACATTCGACATTGGTGCTCCTCTGTTACTTGCCCTGGCGTTTGGCTGTCGCAGACAGATTGTTAACGCCCAGGCATGTTCACTGCGTTGACTGTTACGACGATGTCACAGACCATATGCGCAGGTCCACCCGTTCCCAATGCCAATTTTCGCTAGGTATTAACGGGCTTTTGCTAACCTTGCGAAGCGGCTAATCGTACGCCCGTACTGTTGCTACCGATCGGTAACCAACAATCCCCTGTTCAGAACGCTCGTACTGTTTAACCATCGACGCCGCGTCTAGTTATCGAGCGAATATCGATGCGAGAGCCTTCACTTCGTCGCCAACGACATATGTGAGCGTTGTAACACTGCGACCGGGGACGCCGAGCTCGGTTCCGTCCTCGTAGACGTTGGTGATGATTTCGAGCTTGTCTCCCAGCGAAACCGCGGAGTCATGCTCGAGGCTGACCCGATAGGGACCCGACAGCAGCTCCGGATTCCGCGAGAGGTGATCCTCCACGATGCTCCAGTAAACGGAGTTATTCATGTGGTCGAACAGGTCCATGTCGGTGAAACGCACCGGGAAATCCCGGACATCGGTCGCGGTCTCACGGTTACCGGGTTTGTTGTAGGGCTTCCACCGCAATCGGTCCACCTCCGTGGTGGACGCGACGGTGGCCAGGAAGTCGTCTTCGATACGGGCCGGCCCCTGGGTCTCGCGGCTGACGTGAATCCAGAACGCCTCGGACTCGATAAGGCCGCCCGCTCTGCCATCCAGCCGCACCCGCATTTGGCACCACCGATTGGAGGTGGCCGAACACCAGCGGCGCAGCCACAGCGCCTCCTTGAACTCAATCGGCCTGATCACGTCGATCATGGTGCGGCGGACTATCCAGTGCGGGTGGCTGTCCTCCGCCTCCACGCCGCGAAGGTGATCTTGGCCGATGTCCTGGATATGCCGAGCGGCTCCATCAAGCCGTAGACGCCCGCCGGAGTCGACGTCGGCGATGCGAACGGGCCAACGCCCCTCGTAGACGTGCGGATGCGCGTGCGGAACCGGCATCATGTCCTTGTCGAGGCCGGTGCTGGCTTCCACGCTCACGGTTCGGTCCTTTCGCGAGGTCACGCCGACTCCCGGCACGACGGAGACTGCGTCAACCGCGCATTCTTCGCAATCCATCGTCCCACAGTCGAAACCGGTCAAACATCGACGGCGTGTCACAGCGTATTCGGTTGAGGGCCAAACGATCTCGCATGCTTCAAGGCTCGCTCACGCGGCAAGCTCTCCGCTGGGCCATACGATCACCTGGTGGTAGCCACGCGGCCGGAACGTAACAACCGGGTCGGCCGAGGTCTTCTCGCAGCCGCGGGCCTGCTGTTCGTCATCGCCATCGGTGGACTCGCCATCACCGGCCACACCCTGGTCCGATTCTCCTCGGATGAAGCGGCCGGCTCCTATCCGCTCTGGATGCCGCTGGCCTCAACACTGATCGTGCTGCTGCTCACGCGCCTGGTACCGCAGCATCTGCCGGCGATCGACCCGCTTGCCGACATCGATCGGCGGCGCCTCATCCGTGAGGTATGGGTATTGGTGGGAGCGGCCCTCGCGTTTCCCGCCCTGGTCATCACGGCGACGTCCGCCGGGATACCGCGCGATGCCGTGTACAGCTCCGTCAAGGTGCTGATGCTTCTGGTGATCCCCCTGTTGGCCTTTCGGATGCTGCGCGGGGACGGCCCCCGGGCTCGGTGGAGCCCCCGCCTGGACCGCACTCGCATGCTGACGCCGATCGTTCCGGTCGTCGCGTGGATCACACTCGCCCGACTGGGCCCCCTCGCACCGCCCGCCAGCTCCCTGTCCAGCCTGCCTGATCCCGTCACCGTGGCGGTGGCATCGCTCATCACATTGCTGACCGCGGGCGTGCTCGAGGAGGTGTTCTACCGGGGCTTTGTACAGACCCGCTTGGAGTCATTGGTGGGCCGCTGGCCGGCCATCGCCACCGCGTCGGTGCTCTTTGCCGGCATGCACCTCGCCTCACACGTCCACGCCACCACCTTGGCCGTGGACCTTGCGACCATCGTGGCGGTCCAGGGAACATTCGGCGTGATGCAGGGCTATCTATGGAGCCGATATCGAAACATCTGGGCTCCGATAGCCATTCACATCGCCGTCAACCTGATCTACCTCGACATGCTCATCAGCTGATGATCGTTCCCGCACGCAAAGACACATCACCGCCGCAATGACGCAGAGTCCGGCGGCGACTCGAAAAGCGTTGTCGTAGTTGCCCTGCTGACCGCGCAGCTAGACGATGCCTACGCCGGTAAGTACCTGCCAGACCCCGACCACCGCGAAAAGGATGAGCAGCACCAGTTGTCGGTGGGCAAGCGCCCAATTGTGAACCGGTTCCAGAACGGCTTGAGTCCTCGCCGGAGCGATCACGTAACTGATGAGTGCCACCTCGAAAACGGCGAGCATCGCGAAGACGAAAACGATGGCAGCCAGAATCTGCGTACCCATTGAGGTTCCCGAGCCGACGATGATGGTGTCGACGAGCAGCACCAGCGGAGGCGGCGGCATGTATCCGATACCGAGGACCAGGGCGACCCACAGCGCCCCGTTCTCCCAGGCGCCCTTGCCATGGTGAAAAAGACGCCGGAACTTCGACACCACAACGGCGATGGCACTTCTGATGCGGCCGACAGACTGGGGTTCGGCGGTCGGCGTCTCTGGATCGAGGACCAAAACCGACGAATCTCCGCCCCCGCCGGCGGCCACAGGCTGATTCTCTCGCTTGCGCGACCGAAGCCGCACCGCGATCACTACGGCCAGCACAATGCACAGCACACCGGTGCCCAGCTGCAAAGGCTTGACCGACGAGCCCGGGTCCGCCGTCGCAAGGTTCTTCGCGAAGGACGCAAAACTCGGGACGAGATGCAGTGCGAAAAGCGCGACAAGGAAGGACGGCACATTCACGATCAGTGCGCCAACCCAGAAGGCCAGAAGGTTCTGCACCGGTCGAGGTCGCGATATGACCACCAAAATCAGGCCGAGCAGCACCGGATTGAGTGACATCAAAAATGCCAACCCCAACAGTTCGCGCCACATATCGGTAACCCTACTCTGTTTGCTCGCGAATGGCAGTGCCAGCCGAAATGCGATGAATCATGCTGGATACACTTATGAGACCGCTAATCATTCCGGCAGTACACAGTCCAAATAACTTAGCCATCATGAATCAACGCGCGTTACGACCCCGACCATTTCTCGCACGCTAAAGCAATCCATGCAATCGCAAGTCGGTCGCATATTTGGCGATGATTGGCGCCGAGACTTGCGGAATGTCGTGACCGGAACCGATCTTGGCATCTCGCACCGCGGCCTGGAATCGGTCGGCCGGTGCCATGGACCCCCGCGAGGGATCCGGCGGCTGACCATCCCAGCCGTGATCCTGCAAGATTTTCAGCATCTGCAACACAGAGCCTTGGCGTTGATGATCCGGCAAAGCGTGCAGGCCGGCCTCGAAGCGCGCCACCCATTCACTGAAATCGCTGATGCGTTCAATCGGGTGGCCGGCCTCGATCAACCAATCGACGTACTCGTCGATTCCGATGCCGTCGTCATGTGGATTCATCACGTGATACGTCTCGAATCCGGTGACCGCTCCGGTAGACGAGCCCGCCGGCTGTCCTCCCAGCGTCGTGATCGCCTCGGCAACGAATTCCACAGGAAGTCCGTCGAAGTGCGCCCGTTGACGATCGCCTTCGTCGGTCAGCCGGTAGACGGAATGTGGCGCAACACCGGTGGCGACAACGCTCAGCACCATTCGGGCGACCGTATCGGAGGCATTCACCTGGCCCGCGTAACTGGTGCCGACCATGATCATGCCCGAGCGGAACACCGTGACCGGCAAGCCAACCTGCTCGTGGGCCTCGCGGAGCAGCACCTCGCCCGCCCACTTGCTGTTGCCATACCCGTTGGCGTAGCTCCCGTCGGAAGGACGAATGGCGCTGATGAGCCGGATATCGGCGTCCTCGACAAAGGTCGACTTCTCGATCTCGCGCCCGACGTCTGCCGTCGACACAAACGTGTACGGCTTGAGCTTCGAGGTCAACGCGAACCGGATCAGCTCCGCCGTGCCAACCACGTTGGGTCCGAACAACTCGCTGTAAGGCAGAACGCTATTGACCAGCGCCGCGGAATCGACGATCAGGTCGACGGTCCCGGACAGCCGTTGCCAGGTCTCGTCATCCAGACCGAGGCCAGGCTCGGCCTTGTCACCGGCAATTACCTGGAGACGGTCGGCGGCGAGCGCTTCGTAAACCCGGATGAGTTCGGCGTCTCCGCTGTCGAAGGTCTTGTCGAGACGACGTCGAGCATCTTCGTCAGACTTGGCACGCACGAGGCAAATCAGCGTGCCATCAACATCTTCCAGCTCCTTGAGCCATTGCAGCACGAGGTAGCGCCCCAGGAAACCGGTGGCCCCGGTCAGCAGCACCGTCCGCGGACGCGCGTTGGCACGGGGCAGTGCCGGAGCCGCCTGCAGCGTCGCCTCGTCGATGAACTTGTCCAACGTGAGGTCGCTGGCCCGCACCTCCAAGGCGCCGGGTCCGTGTACGGATGCATAGGTCGGCCCACTGACTCCGGAGCTTGCGGCGCCGTCCAGATACACACTGAGGCTGCGCACCGACGGTGACTCGAACAGAGTCCGCACCGCAAGCTGCGCATCGAGCGACGTGTTGATCGCGGCAACCACGCGCATCGCGGAGATCGAGTCGCCACCCAGATCAAAGAACGAATCGTCGGTCCCCACCCGCTCGACACCCAGCACCTGGGCGTAGATGCCGGCGACCGCCTCCTCAGTCGCATTGGCGGGCGCGCGGTAACGGGCCCTGTCGTCGTACTCAGGTATCGGAAGGGCACGCTTGTCGAGCTTGCCGTTGACGGTGAGTGGCAACGCCTCCAGCCGTACCACCGCGGCCGGGACCATGTAGGGCGGCAGTCGCTTGGCCAAGGAGCTGCGTAGTTGGGCGGGCTCGCCGGCCCCGATGAAGTACCCGACCAGGCGCTTGTCTCCGGGGCGGTCCTCGCGGGCGATCACTGCCGCCTGCTCCACCCCGTCCAGGTCGGCCAGGGCGGCCTGGATCTCACCGAGCTCGATGCGGAAACCGCGAATCTTGACCTGCTCATCGGCGCGGCCCAGATACTGCAGTTGTCCGTCGTCTCCCCACGAGACCAGGTCCCCGGTGCGATACATGCGCGCCCCTGGCTCCCCGAACGGGCATGCCGTGAACCGCGATGCGGTCAGCGCCGCGCGGCCGACATAACCGATACCAACGCCAAGTCCGGCCACATACAATTCGCCGACCACACCCGGCGGCACCGGACGCATCCACCGGTCCAGGACAAACAGCGCGGCGTCGGGCACCGGAACACCGATCGGCACCACGCCCGATCCGGCGATCAACTCGCCGAACGTGGCATAGATGGTGGTCTCGGTCGGGCCGTAGCCGTTGATCATCACCCGGCCGGGTGCCCACTTGTCCACCACTTCGGTGGGGCAGGCTTCGCCCGCGACAACCAATGTCATGTTGTCCAGACCCTCCGGGGACAACATTCCGACCGCCGAGGGGGTTTGGAACAGGACGGTGACCTTCTCCCGGATCAGCAGATCGCGGAAATCGTCCGGGGACCGAACCACCGAATCCGGAACGATCACCAACCGGCCACCGTGCAGCAGTGCGCCAAAGATCTCCCACACGGTGATGTCGAAGACAAGCGACCCGGCCTGCGTCCACACCTCACCGGGCCCGGTGGGCATGTGAGTGAGCGGGAACTTAAGTGCTTGGGTCACATTGGAGTGCGCGATGGCCACACCCTTGGGGACACCGGTCGTTCCCGACGTGTAAATCGTGTACGCGATGTCATCGGGTGCCGGGGTGAGCAGAGGCGTATGGCCGTAAATGGCGCCGGTGGGGTCGTCCTCGGCATCATCGAACTGGACGACGGAGACTCCGGATCCATCGAACCGTGCGCGTAGCTCGGCAGTCGTGACAGCCGCGACCGGCACGGCGTCGGACAGCATGAACTCCAATCGCGTATCCGGCACCGAGGGATCGATCGGCAGATAGGACGCTCCGGTCTTGAGAATCGCGAGGATCGCCACGATCGCGTCGTCGGAGCGGGGCATCAGGAGCGCCACCGACTCACCCGGACCGGCGCCGTAGATCGCCAGCAGATTCGCCAATCTCGTTGCGGCCTCGTCCAGCTCGCCGTAGGTGGTGGAGCGGCCCTCGAACGTCAGCGCCACCGCCTCCGGGGCACTATTGACCTGCTCGGCGAACGACTCCGGGATGGACAGCACCGGCTCCGGCCCCCGCGCCAGCACCTTGCGATTGCCCCAGCCGTCAAGCTGTTGGTGCTCACTGGTCTTCAGCACATCCAGCGACGAGAGCCGTTGCGAGGCATCGGCAACCATCGACGTCAGCACCCGCTCGAACCGCTCGAATACGGCCTCGATTTGGGTCGCGTCGAACTTGTCGGTGTCGAATTCGACGCGAATTCCCAACTCGTGACCGGGTAACGCCATCACCGACAGCGGGTAGTGGTTGTACTCGCGCGTGACGAACTCGGTGATCGCCAACTCCTGCACACCCGTGAACGCGCTGGTGTCGATCGGATAGCTCTCGTACAGGAAGAGGGTGTCGAACAATTGCTCGTGGCCCGCGATGTGGTGAATCTCGTTGAGGGCCAGATGCTCATGCTCGATGGTGTCGTTGTGAGCACTCTGCAACTGCGCCAACAGCTCTGAGACTGTGGTGGTCGCGGTGGCGCGCGCCCGCACCGGCACCGTGTTGATGAGCAGACCCACGATCGAGTCGGATCCGGCCAGCTCTGCGGGCCGGCCCGAAACCGCCGTACCGAATGCGACGTCGTGCTGTCCGGTCACCACCATGAGTAGTTGTGCCCAGGCGGCCTGCAACACCGTGCTGATCGTGGTGTGCTGCGACCGCGCGAGATCGGCGAGGGCCTGCGTGGTCTCGGCCGACACCCGATAGGACTCGATGCCTCTGGCACCCGGAGGCGCGGGCGGAGCGACGAGCGTGGGAGTGTCGAAGCCCTCCAGCACCGTGCCCCACGCCGAGCGTGCTGCGTCACGATCCTGTTCTGCCAGCCAGCTCACGAAATTGCGGTACGAGGACGGCGCCGGGAGCCGATGCCCGAAGTAGCTCGCGAAGATCTCCTGCAACAGGATTGGCAACGACCAGCCGTCGATGACGACGTGGTGGAACGTCAGCACGAACCGGTGCTTGTTCCCCTGAGTGCGAATCAGCGCCGCGCGCAACGTCGGTCGATCGGCAAGGTCGCAGACCGCGGCACGCTCAGCGGCGCAGAGCCGCTGAATCTCTTCGTCGGGAGTCAGATCGTCCCCGCGAAGGTCCAGGTATCGCCATGCGATGACCGGATCCGCAAGAATCACCTGTACCGGATCTCCGAACTGAGTGCAGAACCGGGCCGCCAGGTTGGGGTGACGGCGCACCACTGAGTGCACCGCGTCGCGGAGCCTGAGCTGGTCGACCAGACCGGTCACCGTGATGTCGAGCTGTACCGCATAGAAGTCGACTCCGGCTGCCTCGTCTTCCAGTACGCCGGCCGCACGGGCGAACGTGGTGTGGAAGAGCAGACCCTGCTGGATCGGTGTCAGCGGGAGCACGTCAACGATGTTGTGCTGCTCGTGCAGCTCATCGATCTGCTGTTGGCTCAACTGTGCGGGCGCGATATCGGACGGGGTCAATCCGCCGCCGCCGTTGCGGACATACGCGCAGATTCCGGCGAGTGCCTCGAACCACAGCTGACTCAGCCGCTGCACCTGAGGCTCGGTGACCGACGAGGGCGCCCATGTCCACCCGGCCCGCAGATGCGCGCCGGATTCGTCACCGAGTCCACCCTCCACGATTCCGGCATTGAGATCCACCGTGTACATCAGCGGCATCGACACCGAGGACGCCACGCTGGTCGAGGTCAAGCTGTCCTCGTTGATCCGCCACAGGTCGTCCCCGAGATCCGCTGCCCCGGCACCGAGGCGCCCGAGGTAGTTGAACCCGATGACCGGCTCCGGCGCGGCCAGATCCACATCGCGGTTCAGGTAGCGCAGCAGTCCATAGGTCAACGGATCGGGAAGTGCGCGCAGTTGTTCCTTGGCGCCCTTGACGATTGGCCCCAATTCGGCAGCTCCACCGGCAACTTCCTGCCAGGACAGACCCCGTACGCTCAACGCCACCGGGTACTTGGTGGTGAACCAGCCGACGGTACGCGACAGATCGACATCGTCTGCCAGCTCTTCGTGACGCCCATGACCCTCGACGCCGATGCCGACCGAAGCCACATTCGAATCCAGGAATTCGTTCCACGCCAGCCCGAATGCGATCAGCAGAATGTCTTGCACCCCAGCGTGAAACGCCGCCGGGACCTCACTGAGCAACTCGCGGGTGGTCTCCGCGTCCAGCGATACCGACAACGTCTTGGCAGTGGCGTAGGTGTCCAGCTCGGGCAGCACGGCAGGTAATGGCGCGGGAACCGCGGTCACCTCTCGCCAGGTGTCGGCCGTTGCGAGCACCTCGGCGGAATGCGCGTGCTCGTTGAGCAGCGACGACCAGCGGGCGAACGAGGTCCCGCCGGTCGGCAACTCCACCGGTTGCCCGCCATGGTGCTGCGCCCAGGCGATGTTCAAGTCTTCCAAGAGAATTCGCCACGACACACCGTCAACGGCCAGGTGGTGAATCATCAGGGCCAGCTGCCGGGTCTCGGGGACCCAGACCGCACTCAGCTCAGCGCCCGTGGCCGGATTCAGCTGCGCGCGGGCCGCCACCAACTCCGCATCCGACAAGGTCTCGGCGACACGCAGGCAATCACGCGCGTTCACCGCCCCCTTCTCCGGGACGGTCAGCGACCACACGTCGGTATCGGGGGCATCGCTGTCCTCGGCACGCAACCGCAGAGTGGCATGCCGGTCCAGCAGCGCCTGCAGCACGACGACGACATCGTCCTCGGTCACCCCGGCCGGGGCCTGCAGCACGATCGTCTGATTGAACTGGTCGGTGGGACCTTGTACGCCGTGCAACCAGTGCATGATCGGCGTAGCCGACACCGGGCCGATGCCCTCGTCGACGACTCCGGACTGGCCGTCCGAGAGCACGGCCACCGCCGCTACCCCACTGACGGTCTGTTCGACGAAGATGTCGCGGGGCCGGCACACCACCCCGGCCGCCCGCGCCCGCGACACCACCTGCATCGACAGGATGCTGTCGCCACCGAGATCGAAGAACGACTCGTCGACGCCCACGCGATCGACTCCGAGAACCTGGGCGTAGATATCGGCCAAGATCTTCTCGACAGGTCCGGTCGGTGCACGGTAATCCGTACCGACACTGCGGTATTCGGGTGCGGGAAGAGCACGCTTGTCCAGCTTGCCGTTCACCGTCAGGGGCAGCGTCTCCAGCACCACCACTGCGGCCGGAACCATGTACGCCGGGAGCCTTTCGGCCAGTGCGGTGCGAGCCTCGACCGGGTCGGCGCTCCCCATGATGTAGCCGACAAGGCGCTTGTCGCCGGGACGGTCCTCGCGGGCGATCACCACCGCCTGCTCGACTCCATCCAGGCGGGCCAGTGCCGCCTGAATCTCACCAAGCTCGATGCGATACCCGCGGATCTTCACCTGCTCATCGGCGCGGCCCAGATACTGCAGCTGGCCGTCCTCACCCCACTGCACCAAATCTCCGGTGCGATACATCCGCGAGCCCGGCCCACCGAATGGGCAGGCGAGGAACCGCGATGCGGTCAGTCCGGAGCGATGCGCGTAGCCGGGCGCGACGCCGTTGCCTGCGACGTAAAGTTCACCGACCACCCCCTCCGGCGCGGGCCGCAGCCACTTGTCCAACACGAACAGCGCCGCCCCGGGCACCGGCGAACCGATCGGTGCCACATCCGAACCCGGCCTCAGCGGTCCACTCATCGCCGCGTAGATCGTGGCCTCGGTCGGGCCATAGGCGTTGATCATCGTTCGTCCGCTGGTGGCCCATCGATCCACCAGTTCGGTCGGGCAGGCTTCACCGGCGACGATGAGCGTCGTCGACTCCAACCGCTCAGGCGACAACATCCCTGCGGCCGAAGGTGTCTGGCACAGGACGCTGACCTTCTCGCTGATCAACAGCTCGTGCAGCTCATCCGGTGAGGACGCGATCGATTCCGGGACTACCACCAGGCGGCCGCCGTGCAGTAGCGCACCCCAGATCTCCCACACCGAAACGTCGAAGACCAATGAATGCCATTGCGACCACACCTGGCCGGGTCCGGCCGGTAGATCGGCGCGCACCGCGTCTACCAACTGGGTGACGTTGTGGTGGGTGACCGCAACCGCTTTGGGAACCCCAGTCGTGCCCGAGGTATAGGTCATGTACGCGAGGTCATCGGGCTCCGGGGCGGGGAGCGCGGAACTCGGCTGACCGTCGATCAAGGGATCGTCGATCTCAGTGACCCGTACATCGAGTCCATCGAATCGCGAGTTCAAGTCGGCCGTGGTGAGAACCGCAACCGGTTCGGCATCCGACACCATGAACTTGATGCGCTCGTCGGGATGGGCAGGGTCGATGGGCAGATAGGCAGCACCCGTCTTCAGCACCGCCAACAGCCCGATGATCGCCTCGCCCGAGCGCGGAACCAGTAGCCCCACAACCTCTCCCGGGCCGGCTCCATTGCCCGCCAACAGATGGGCAATGCGGTTGGTGACCTGATCCAGATCGCGATAGGTCCAGGACCTGTCCCCGCACACCAGCGCGACGGTCTCCGGCGCGCGCTCCACCTGGACAGCGAACAGCACCGGGATCGCGACGGGTTCGGCGGTGGGCTCGGTGAGCACCGCGCGGTTACCCCATTCGTCGAGTCGGTCGTGATCGTCGTCGTCGAGAAGATCCATCGACAACAAAGTCCGGGTGGGATCGGCGCTCATGCGGGCTCCTTCTTGTTCCCTTTGACATCGGATGTCATGGCCTCCAGCACACGCTGGAACCTCTTGACCAACTTTCCAATTCGGACGGCGTTGAAGACGTCAGTGTCAAATTCGACGCGGAGTCCCAGCTCGTGGCCCGGTGTGGCTTGCACCGCGAGCGGGTAGTGGTTGTACTCACGATTACTGAACCCGGTGATGGACAACTCGTGCACACGCGATAGTGCAGCCGTGTCGATCGGGTAGTTCTCGTAAACGAACATGGTGTCGAACAGCTGATCGTGTCCGACGGCATGGTGAATCTCGTTGAGCGCCAGATGCTGATGTTCCAGCGTGTCTCCGTAGGCGCCCTGCAGTTGGTTCAACAGGTCGGCGATGGTGGTGGTCGGCGTGATGGTCGCGCGGACCGGCACGGTGTTGATCAACAATCCGACCATCGATTCGGCGCCGACGAGGTCGCTGGGCCTGCCGGACACCGCAGTACCGAACGCGACATCGTTTTGGCCCGTGAGCCACATCAGCAGCTGAGCCCATGCGGCCTGCAACACCGTACTGACCGTGGTGCGGCAGGAGCGTGCGAGCTCACCGAGTGCCTGCGTGGTCTCGGCGGACACCTCGAAGGACTCCACCCCACGCCGACCCAGCACTATTCGGCCGGGCGGACCGACAAGTGTCGGGGTCTCGAAACCTTCGAACACGTCACGCCAGGCCGACCGCGCGCTGCTGTTGTCTTGTGCGGCCAGCCAGGTGACGAACCGGCGGTACGACACCGGCGCCGGAAGCCGCTCGCCGAAGTAACTGGCGAAGATCTCTTGCAGCAGGATCGGCTTGGACCACCCATCGAGCACGATGTGGTGATTGGTCAGCACAAACCGGTACTGGTCCTCCCCGGTTCGGGCCAGTGCGGCCCGGAAGGCCGGTTGTCCGGCGAGGTCGCAGACCGCTGCCCGCTCTGCGGCGGAGAGCCGGTCGACCTGTTGCTCGACGTCCAGGCCACCGTCCGCGTCGAACTCGATGTATTGCCACGCGAGTTCGGGAGCAGCGGGAATGAGCTGTATCGGTTCGCCGAATTCCTCGTAGAAGGTGGCAACAACGTTCGGGCGCCGCGTGATAGCGGTGTGCACGGCCTCCTGGAGCCGCTTCGGATCGAGCGGGCCGCTCAGGGCGACATCGAGCTGCACCGCGTACAGATCGTCACTGCCGTCCATCGCTTCCGGTGCCAGATTGGAGTGGAACAACAGTCCCTGCTGCAGCGGCGTCAGTGGCAGCACATCGGCGATCTGATACTGCTCGTGCAGCTGGTCGATCTGTGACTGACTCAGTCGCGCCGGAGCGACATCGGACGGAGTCAGTCCGCCACCACCGGAACGCACATGCGAGCAGATCCCGGCCAACGCGTCGAACCAGAGCCGGCTGATCCGGTCAACCTGGTCGTGACTCAACGCCGAAAGCGCCCACGTCCACGTCGCGTGCAGGCGACCCGAGTCGGGCCCAGCACCTTCCATCACGCCGGCATTGAGTTCGACGGTGTGCCCCAACGGAGTCGGGACGGACGTCGCCGCAGCCGTGATCGACACCCCATCCGGGTCTATCCGCCAGAGGTCCTCGGAGAGATCCGCACCACCGGCGCCAAGGCGGCCCAGGTAGTTGAACCCGATAGCCGGGTCCGGTCCCCCGACACCGGCGTCGGGGTTCAGATACCGCAAGAGTCCGTAGGTCAGTCCGTCGGGCAACGCACGCAGTTGTTCCTTGGCGTCCTTGATGATTGGGGCCAGTGCCGAGTTACCGGCCACCACGTGTGCCCAGGACAGCTCACCCACTGCCAACGAGACCGGGTACTTACTGGTGAACCAGCCGACGGTGCGGGACAGATCCGCATCGCCTGCGAACTCTTCCTGCCGACCGTGGCCCTCGACGTCGATGCCGATCGGGGCTCCGTTCGAGCCGAGGAACTCGTTCCATGCCAGGGCGAAAGCGATCAACAGGATGTCCTGGACCCCGGCGTGGTACGCCGCGGGCACCTCTCCCAGCAGTTCCCTGGTGAGATCGGCGTCCAGCGATACCGACAACTGTCCCGCGCTGGCATAGGTATCCATCGTGGGATGCGCCGCCGGCAACGCGGCCGGAATCGCCTCTACCTGGCGCCAGGCGTCGGCCAACGCCACCACGTCGGCGGCGCGTGCGTGCTGGTCGAGCAGTGTCGCCCACCGGGCAAATGATGTTCCTCCCGGCGGCAGTTCCACCGGCTGTCCGCCGTGATGCTGTGCCCAACCAATGTTGAGGTCTTCCAACAAGATGCGCCATGACACCGCATCCACCGCCAGGTGGTGAACGATGAGGACCAGCCGACTGCTGCCGCGCTCCCACAGTGCACTCAGCATCGAACCGCTGGCAGGGTTCAGCCGCGACCGCGCCTGACGCAGCGCCTCGTCGGTAAGAACGTCCACGGCGAGCAGGCACTCGCGTGCGTCTACCGTCCCTGTCTCCGGAACCAGGAGCGACCATTCGCCATCGCTGTCTTCGGCGCGAAGCCTCAAGGTGGCGTGTCGATCCAACAGGGCTTGCAGCACGGTGACCACGTCGTCGTCGGCCACTCCTTCGGGGGCCTGCAGCACCACGGTCTGGTTGAACTCGTCGACCTTGCCGCCGAGCCCATGCAGCCAGCGGATGATCGGCGTGGCCACGACCGGACCTGTGCCCGCGTCGACAACAGCCGTCTCGCCATCGGCGAACACTGCGACCTGAGCCAGCCGCGATACGGTCTGCTCGACGAAGATGTCACGCGGCCGCAGCAGCAGACCGGCGGCGCGCGCACGGGCAACCACCTGCATCGACGAAATGCTGTCTCCGCCAAGGTCGAAGAATGAATCGTCGACGCCGATCTGTTCGACACCGAGCACTTGCGCATAGATGCCGGCCAGGATCTCCTCGACAGCATCCTCGGGAGCCCGATAGTGGTCGGCGTCCTGATACTCCGGCGCCGGTAGCGCCCGAGTGTCGAGCTTGCCGTTGACTGTCAACGGCATGGCGCCCAGGACCACGACGGCCGCCGGAACCATGTAGGCGGGCAGTCGCTCGGCCAGCACCGCGCGCACCGCAGCGGGATCCAGGGTCCCCTTGGTTGATTCGGTGATGTAACCCACCAGCCGCTTATCGCCAGGGCGGTCCTCGCGCGCGATCACCGCTGCCTGATCTACGCCTTCCACACGGGCCAGTGCCGCGTGTACCTCACCCAGTTCGATGCGGTACCCACGGATCTTCACCTGCTTGTCGGCGCGTCCCACATACCGCAGCTGACCGTCTTCGCCCCACTGCACCAGGTCGCCGGTGCGGTACATCCGCGAGCCGGGCGCCCCGAACGGGCATGCGACGAAACGTGTTGTCGTCAGGTCCGAACGCCCCAGGTATCCACTCGCCTGGCCGGACCCTGCCACGTACAGCTCACCGACCACGCCCACCGGTACCTGCCGGAGCCAGCCATCCAGCACGAAGAAGGCCAGATGCTCCAGCGGCACGCCGATCGGGCTGCTGGTGCTATCGACGTCTCCGCTCCCGATCTCGCGGAACGATGCGTGCACCGTCGTCTCGGTGATGCCGTACATGTTGATCATCCGCGGAAGCCCCGGATGACTGTCAAACCAGGGTGAAAGACGCTGCGGTTCAAGTGCCTCGCCGCCGAAGACCACCGTCTGCAGCTTGAGCTGCTGTCCCACCTCGGGTTGCATCGCATCGGCGGTCTGCAACGCGTAGAAGGCCGAAGGAGTTTGACTCAGGACGCTGACTTGTTCACTGACAAGCATGGCGTGCAGATCTTCTGGGGAACGGACAACCGCGTCGGGCACGATGAGCAGCCGGCCCCCGTACAGCAGCGCGCCCCAGATTTCCCATACCGAGTAGTCGAAGGCCAGGGAGTGGCATTGCGTCCAGACCTGACCCAGATCCAGTTCTGCGTCAAGCGATTCCAACAGCTGTGCGACGTTGCGATGGGTAACCGCCACGCCCTTGGGTGCTCCGGTGGTTCCCGAGGTGTAGATGATGTACGCGATGTCGTCGACAGCGGGAACGGGCAATGCCACGTCCGACTGTCGATCCACGGCGGGATCGTTGATATCGACGGCAGGTATCCCGGACGCGCCTAGACGCGGCAGCAGGTCCGCCGTCGTGACCGCGGCGATCGGCGCCGCATCGCCCAGTACGAATTCGACCCGGGAATCCGGATGTGCGGGATCGATCGGTAGATATGCCGCCCCGGTCTTCAGTACGGCCAAGATCGCCGCGATCGCCTCTCCGGTACGAGGGAGCAACAGTGCCACCCGCTCACCCGGGCCGGCGCCACGGCTGACCAGATGATTCGCCAGCCTGTTGGCGGTCGCGTCCAATTCGCCATAGCTCCAGGAACGTTCACCACAGGTGATCGCGATTGCTTCCGGTGCCCGCATCACCTGTGCGGCAAAGAGTTCCGGGATCGACGTCAATGCCAGTTCCGGGCGGGTCAACACCGCGCGGTTACCCCACGTATCCAACCGGTCATGCTCACCGGCGTCGAGCAGGTCGATCGAAGACAACCGGGTGGCCGGGTCCGCGATCATGGCCGTCAGTACCTGACGGAACCTGTCAACGATGATCTCGATCGCCGCCAATTCGAATACATCGGTATCGAATTCGACCCGCAAGCCCAGCTCATGGCCCGGCATGGCCACAACCGACAACGGATAATGGTTGTATTCGCGGCTACTGAAGTCGGTGATGGCCAACTCCTGCACGCCCAGCTGCGCGCCGACGTCGATCGGGTAATTCTCGTACACGAACAGCGTGTCGAAGAGCCTGTCGAGGCCGACCGCATGGTGAATCTCGTTGAGCGCCAGGTGCTCGTGCTCGACGGTGTCGTTGTGGGCACGTTGCAACTGGTCCAGTAGATCTGCAACGGTGGTGGCCGCGTTGATGTTTGCACGCACCGGCACCGTGTTGATCAACAATCCGACCATCGATTCGGCACCGACGAGGTCGCTGGGCCTGCCGGACACCGCAGTGCCGAATGCGACGTCGTGCTGCCCGGTCAACCAGGTCAGCACCTGAGCCCACGCGGCCTGCAGCACCGTGTTCACGGTGGTGCGCTGCGCACGCGCCAACTCGGACAGTGCGCGGGATATCTGCTCCGACAACCGATACGACTCCGAGCCCCTGCGACCTGATGAGGCGAGCGAACCAACCAGCGTCGGGGTTTCGAAACCGTCGAGTGCCACGCCCCATGCTCGTTGCGCAGCAACGCGATCCTGTGCTGCCAACCAAGTGACGAAGTTTCGGTACGGCGCAGGCGACGGTAGACGCTGCCCGTAGTAGGCACCGAATATCTCCTGCAGCAGGATCGGCAGCGACCAGCCATCGATCACGATGTGGTGAGCGGTCAGCACCAGCCGATGCCTGCTTTCCGCGGGGCCACCGAGCCCGGAGATGAGCGTCGCCCGAAAGACCGGCTCGGTGAAAATCTGGCAGACCGCCGCACGTTCGGCCGCACACAGCTGCTCGACTTGCTGATCCACATCGCCAACCAATTCGGCATGCTGCCAAGCGATCACAGGCTCCGCGGGGATGATCTGTACCGGCTCCCCATACTCCTCGCTGAAGCGGGCGGCCAGATTCGGGTGGCGTTTCACCACCGCGTACACCGCATCACGCAAGCGGCTCGCGTTCAGGGGACCGGTGACCGTGAGACCCAACTGCACCGAGTAGACGTCGTCCTCGGCGGAATCTCCGGTGGCTTCAGCAAATCCCGCCTGGAACAGCAGTCCTTGTTGCAGCGGGGTAAGCGGCAGCACGTCGGTGACTTCATACTGCTGCACCAACGCGTCAATCTGCTGCTGAGTCAGGCGCGCAGGCGCCAGATCAGACGGGGTCAGGCCGCCTCCGCCGGAACGCACATGAGCGCAGATCCCGCTGAGAGCCTCGAACCACAACCTACTGAGACGCGCGGCCTGTGCATCATCCAAAGCCGAAGGCGCCCAAGTCCAATTGGCCCGAAGCTCGGGTCCGGACTCGGCGTCCGAATTTGTCTCGACAATCCCCGCGTTGAGCTCCACCGAGTGGGCCAATGGCATCGAGATGGCCGCAGCCACATCGGTCAGCGATAGGCTCTCGTGGTCTATCCGCCAGAAGTCCTCGGAGAGCTCGGCCGCTCCCGCACCCAGACGCCCGAGATAGTTGAACCCGATTGTCGGCTCCGACCCGTCCAGCCCGATGTCGGTGTTCAGGTAACGCAGCAAACCATAGGTCAGCCCATCCGGCAGCGCGCGCAACTGCTCCTTGGCCGCCTTGATCACGTGACTGAGGGCCGACTCGCCCGCTGTCACCTGCGCCCACGACAGCTCCCCTACCGCCAATGACGCCGGGTATTTGGTGGTGAACCAGCCGACGGTGCGCGACAGGTCGATGCGGCGGTGCACGGCTTCACCGATTTCTTCCTGACGCCCGTGCCCCTCGATGTCGAACGCGATCGGCGCGCCCCCGGCGCCCAGGAACTCGTTCCAGGCCAGCCCGAAGGCGATGAGCAGAATGTCTTGCACCCCAGCATGAAACGCCGCGGGCACCTCACCCAGCAGATGCCGAGTGGTCTCGGCATCCAATGACAAGGACAGACGTCCGGCGTTGGCGTACGTGTCGGTAGTTGGCTGAACCGCGGGCACGTGTGCGGGTGCGGTCAGCACCTCCTTCCACGCATCGGCCTGCGCCACCACTTCCGTGGACCGCGCGTGTTCGGAGAGCAGTGAAGACCAGCGGGCAAACGATGTTCCACCGACCGGCAGCACCACATCGGCTCCACTGTGGTGCTGCGCCCACGCGATATTCAAGTCTTCCAACAGAATTCGCCATGAAACACCGTCGATGGCCAGGTGGTGAATCACCAGCACCAGCTGCTTGGTGTCGGGAACCCACGCCGCGCTGAGCATCGCTCCGGTGGCCGGGTTCAGTCGAGAACGTGCCGCCACCAACGTTTCACCCGATAACGCGTCGATGACACGTAGGCAGTCGCGGGCGTCTATCGCCCCCACCTCCGGGACAAGCAGCGACCATTCACCAGCGTTGTCCGTGGCACGCAGCCGCAGGGTGGGGTGGCGATCCAGCAATGCCTGCAACACCACAACCACGTCGTCCTCGGACACGGCCGCGGGTGCCTGAACCACAAGTGTCTGGTTGAACTCGTCGATCGCGCCCGCCGAATCCTGCGCGCCGCGCAGCCAATGCATGATCGGCGTGACTTCTACGGGACCTAGTCCCTCGTCCACCACATCGGCTTCGCCACCGGAGATTTCGACGACGGCGGCCAGCCGCGACACCGTCTGTTCGATGAACACATCGCGCGGCCGGCACAGCACACCCGCCGCCCGGGCGCGCGCGACCACCTGCATCGAGAGGATGCTGTCACCGCCCAGATCGAAGAACGAGTCATCAACGCCGACACGATCGACACCGAGCACCTGGGCGTAGACGCCGACCAGAATTTCCTCGACGGCGGTGCCGGGGGCGCGGTAGTCGGCCCCCAGTCCGCCATATTCGGGAGTCGGCAATGCGCGGGTGTCCAATTTGTTGTTGGACGTCAACGGCAATGCCTCAAGCACCACCACCGCGGCGGGAACCATGTAGGGCGGAAGGCGTTTGGCCAAGGTGCTACGCACTTCGGCAGGGTCGACGGTCCCGGTGACATAGCCAACGAGACGTTTGTCCCCGGGCCGGTCCTCACGGACGATCGCGGCGGCATGGTCCACTCCGTCGAGTGCGCTCAACGCCGCTTGAACTTCACCGAGTTCAATACGGTATCCGCGAATCTTGACCTGCTCATCCGCCCGGCCCAGATACTGCAGTTGTCCGTCGTCTCCCCACGAGACCAGGTCCCCGGTGCGATACATGCGGGTACCGGGCTGCCCGAAGGGGCAGGCCACAAATCGGGAGGCCGTCAGGTCGGAGCGACCGATGTATCCGCAGGCGACACCTTCACCGGCCACATACAGTTCTCCGACGACGCCGGCAGGCACCGGTTGCATCCAGGTGTCCAATACGAAGAGCGCCGCGCCGGGTACCGGCGCGCCAATGGGAACGGCGGAGTCCGGCGCCCCTGCCACCAGCGGCGCGCTGATCGCCACACACATCGTGGTCTCGGTCGGACCGTACGCGTTGATCATCACCCGCCCGGGAGCCCACCGCTCGACGACCGAGGCCGGGCACGCCTCCCCGACCACCGCGAGCGCCGTGGACTCCAGGCCCTCCGGGGAAAGCATGGCCACAGCCGACGGAGTCTGCGTAAGTACGGTGACCTGTTCGGCGACCAGCACGTCGTGGAATTCCGCCGGTGAGCCCGTGATCGATTCGGGGACGACCACGAGCCGGCCACCGCGCAGCAGCGGGCCCCAGATCTCCCATACCGAAACGTCGAATGCCAGAGAATGGCACAGCGGCCATACGCCAGGGTTTGGTAGGCCGGCATCCAGCGACGACATCAGCTGGGTGACGTTGTGATGGGTGACGGCCACGCCTTTGGGCGCTCCCGTGGTTCCCGAGGTGTAGATGATGTACGCGATGTCATCTGGTCGAGCACCAGACGCGGGAGCCGTGGGCTCCGTTCCGGCAGCGGAGGCGTCGAGGTCGATGATCGGCAGATCGAAACCGTCCAGTCGCGCCCGGAGTCCGGCTGTGGTGATCGCCGCGGCCGGCGCCGCATCTCCGACGATGAACTCGAGCCGCGACGCCGGTACCGCGGGGTCGATAGGCAGATATGCCGCCCCGGCCTTCAATACGGCGAGTATGCCGATGACCGCCTGAGCAGAGCGGTCCGACAGCAGGACCACACGGTCGCCGGGACCCACGCCTTGCGATACAAGCTGACCCGACAGCGCATTGGCGGCCTCGTCCAGCTCACGGTACGTCAGAGTGCGCTCACCGAAGGTCAGCGCCGGGGCCTCGGGATCGGCGGCCACCTGAGAGAAGAACAGTTCGGGAATCGATACACGCGAGGCAACCGGTCCCGCGAGAACCGCACGGTTACCAACCTCAGCCAAGCTCGTGAGCTCGTCGTTGACCAGGGAATTCAGCGAGGAGAGCCGCCGATCAGGGTCGGCCGCCATCTCCGATAAGAGCCGCTGCAACCGCTCCGTGAGATTCGGCACTCCGAATTTCGAGAACGGCAGTCCGTCGCCCGAGGTGCTCAGGAGCAGTTGGTCACTGGCTCCGATAAAGAAGAGTCCGAAGTGCCCCATGGGGCCGTGGTTGGTGTACGTCGCCGTGGCGGGCACACCGGCGAGGTCCAACGTGAGTCTCATGGGGATGAAGTTGATGGCGACGCGGTTTCCCGCCTGCCGGGGGCCCCGGAGACCGAATTCGCCGCCGTCCAGAACATGTGCCGGGAATCGTTGATGCTTGAGCAGTTCGCGAATGCGCACATCAACGTGCTGGCAGAATTCGGCGACCGTGGACTCCGGCGGGGCACTGAGTACCAGCGGCACCACGCCGGCCAGCATGCCCGGAAGCGTCTTCGACTCGGGACGAACACGGCGGCTGACCGGGAAGTCCAGCGCCACTTCCGACCCGCTCGTGGACCATCCGCGGACCAACAACGCACAGGCCGCTGTGATAACCGAGTACCGGCGAACACGCAAAGCCTTTGTCAAGTCTTTGATTTCGCCGACTACGGTGTCATCGATCTGAACCGACGCTGTCGGTGTGTAGCCCTCATGGCCCTCATGAGCATGCGGCGGGCGGGGATCGAGGCCGCTGTCCGGCGGAAGGTTACGGCTCCAGTACTCCCGATCCTCTGTGTAGTCGGTGGAGGCTTCGTACTCCGCCTCCAGATCGACCAGATCCTGCAGGGTGCCGAAGTAGGCGTCGGGAACCGGATCCCCCGCGACCAGTGCGGAGTAGATCGATGCGATTCGGCGACTCACGATCGCCATGCCCAAGCCGTCCAGGTTGATGTGATGGCACAGCCCGAACATGTAGTACTGATCGTCCGCCGTTCGGATCAACGCGAATTTCAGCAGTTGGTCGGTCAAAGGCATCAATGTGCGTTGGATCGATGAGGCGATCTGGCGAGCGTGCTCGACAGGATCTTCTGAATCACGCACGTCATGGAAGTCCAATACGAGTTCCGAATGGTCAATCGCCCTCTGAACGATCTGACCATTGACCTCAAGGAAGGCGGCCCGCGCAGGCTCAGCTTCATTGATTGCCTGACGGACGGCTTGCTCAAGTAGAACTCGTTCTACTTTTCCTTCGATTCGAACCAAAAGGCCGAGCTGCCACTCCGCACCGACGAGACCGCTTTCCTGGGAAAGCCAGATATCCAATTGTCCGCGCGAAAGCGGTAATGCCCCGTCTTCAGACTCCAACATTCGCCTACCCCCTCTCCGAAGGTTCAGCGCCCAAGACCCCCACCCTGCGCCAATCTCTCGCGCAGGCTCTTCGGCCGGATATCGGTCCAGTTTTGTTCGATGTACTCCAGGCAGGCGGCACGGTCCGCTTCACCGAATACAACCCGCCAGCCATCAGGCACGTCAGCGAAAGCCGGCCATAGGCTGTGCTGCTCCTCGTCGTTGACCAAGACGAAAAAGCTTCCCTTGTCATCATCGAATGGATTGATGCTCACGCTTTCTCCAGGTTGCTTCGGTGGACATCGCAAACATACGGCTGAATTTATAGCGGCGTAGCGGGTTTCACAAAGTTCTAATCTTCGCAACTTTGACACATCGTTGCTTACTACCGCAACTAATTAGCCACAATATCGGTATGAATGTATTTATCCAGGTCAAGTATGGTTAGATAGGTCTCTAGTTGTTGCGATGAACGCGCATATGAGTATACCAAGTCTGAGCACGCCACGTGAGGCGAGCGTGAGGCCGTCGGCGAGAGCAATCAAGTCACCATCGGTTGGCCCATCGTCCAGCAAAGTATGATACTAGAACTGGAGACACACGTTACCTAATATTGAGGCTTGCTGCGTGTCTTAATCAAGTAACTTGAAGAAGTAGCCCACAGCTCAATATTTGGATGTTTTTCGAGTTCAGGTAACAGGTCGGGCCATTCCGTTACATTGCGCGCTGCACCAAGAGTGTTACAACCGGGTGCGTATCGAATGAACTCGCCGCGACCTGAATTCTGATTCAGCCGAGAACTGATGGGACAGAAGCCGTCCTAGCAACAGAATGTGACGGAGTATCGGGTACCTGGAAGTAAATGTGGTGACAAACCACTACGAATTAAGTTCTCGTCTATAAGAAATACCGAAGATATCCATGGCGGTTTGGCCACCTCAGCGGCTCCTGTCGGCGCCACAACAAATTCCACGAAAAACATTGTTATGCGCGCACCTCCAGAAATATCCTGTGGCCGCAAAGATCATCCATACCCGCACCGATTACACCGAGCACAGCATCCTCACAGCGTTCCTCGTCGCACATCGTCAAAAGTGTGCGGAAGCGGCCCGTGAGACCGCTTTGACCAACGATGAGAGCGCCCGCGAAGGCGATATTTTCATGCGGACCGTGAAGGCCCGGCCCATGGTGGGCCTGCTACCGAAATAGTTCAGTCGTCAAGGTGCTCGGGACGGGCTTGCGTTCCCTCGATGGGCGAGGATCCGGCCGGCATCAGCATGACGAACACCGGTAGCCGCACAACGGCACCGTTGAGGATCGGCAGCCGGATCGCGACGGAAACGACCTCCAGCTCCAGGCGCTTCCCCCGCCGAGTCTCCATCTCCAGGCGCCCGGGTAACTGCCTGGGCGTCGCGAGCCAGTCCAGACCGCGCTCTATCGACTCGACGACGTTCATGCTTCGACTATACCCACTCGACGATGAAAATCCTTGTCGGAAGACGAATCTGCCGTACTGCCTATGCCTTGGTGAAGCTGTACATCCGATACTCCACAGCTCCCCCGCTCCGTAGGTCCTCGTAGGCACGCTGGGCCGGCGCAAACCTGCGAACCATCCCGCGCAAGAGTCTGGGCGTGGCGCGATCGATCACGTACCGCCAGCGCTCCAAGTTCTTCTCCATCCCGCGCCGGACCTCGACATTGATCCCCCGCTCGGACACCATCCGTAGCGGCGCGTTCGCGAGTGCCACCTTCCACCCAGCGACATCCTGAGCACTGCGCGCGTCTGCGTAAAGAAAATGTCCGCCCGGGCGGAGCACACGCGCCACCTCGGCGAGAAACACCGGAAATTGGGGATATAGATGCGACGACTCGATATTGATCACCGCATCGAAGGACTGATCGGTAAATGGCAGGTTCTGCGCATCTCCGTGCGTGAACTCCAGGCCCGGAAGATTGTGCCGTTTGCGACAGAACTCGATCCCGTCTGGATTGAGATCCAGTCCCGTATAGGACGTCGGATGCAATGTGCGTACGAGGTAGGAAGCTCCGCCGCCGTGGCCACAACCGACCTCCAGCACCCGCCTACCGTCGAGCTCGGTCTGGGTAGCGGTGCTGTGGTAGAGCTGGATGGAATACCGATCGGGCTCATCGGACGCCGACAACGGGACATCCATCGCCGGATCCTCTTCGTAGCCGTAATTGAGGAACACGACGTTCTCTGTTTCGAGCTTACGGGTGGCATGCCGGTAGATGAACTTCTGCACCGCCTGAGTGAACTGAGCGTTCAGCTTGAAGATGACCCAATCTCGCGACTTCCGAACCGGATGACTGCGCACCATAGGCGAATTATGGCAGAGTTCTGAGTTTCAGGCTGGCTTATCGAACTCCGAACTGCCTTGCGACAGTTGGAGAACCAGAGATAATGACCCAGTTATTCGGTCCACCAACGCGACAACGACTGAAGGGCCAGGAACGGAATGAAGTTTGCGCTGGCGTGCTACGGCACTCGCGGCGACGTCGAGCCCTCCGTCAGCGTCGGATGCGAGCTGACCCGCAGAGGACACGACGTCTGCGTGGCAGTTCCCCCCGACCTCGTTACCTTCGCGGAGTCGGCTGGACTGGCCGCGGTTCCCTACGGCCCGGAACTACAGGATTTCCTACAGGACGAGTTCCTCCGGAATTTCTGGACTCAGTTGGTACGCAACCCCGTCGGTACGCTGCGTGAGCTGTGGGCGCCTATTGCCCGATACTGGAGCGACACCAGCGCGACGCTCGCCGCGGTGACAGACGGAGCTGATCTGTTGTCGACGGGACTCAACTTCGAGCAATCGGCCGCCAACGTGGCCGAGTATTTCGGCATCCCCCTGATGATGCTGCACCACTTCCCGATGCGTCCCAACGGTCAACTGCTTCCGATGCTTCCGGCACCGCTCGTACGATCGGGCGGCATGCTCTCCGAATGGCTGCTGTGGCGCGCCACGAAGAACGCCGAGGACACGCAGCGACGCGAGCTCGGCTTACCCAGGGCCACCGGCCCCTCGCCACGCCGGATCGCCCGCAGCGCAGCCATCGAAATACAAGCCTATGACGCGGTCTCTGTTCCCGGGCTGGCCAATGAGTGGGCGAAATGGAATGGCAAGCGGCCTTTCGTCGGAGCCCTCACGATGGGGTTATCTACCGCGGCCGACCATGAGGTGGCATCCTGGATCGCCGCGGGGAAACCGCCGATCTGCTTCGCCACCGGCAGCATTCCGCTCGAATCACCGGCCGACACCATCGAGATGATCGGTTCTGCATGTGCGGAACTGGGTGAGCGGGCGCTGGTCTGCGCTGGCGGTACCAATTTCGGTGACATCCTCCAGCCCGACCATGTCAAGGTCGTGGGCGCCGTCAACTACTCTGCCGTCTTCGCCGCCAGCCGAGCTGTTGTTCATCACGGAGGTTCGGGCACCACGGCCGCCAGCCTGCGAGCCGGCACCCCGACCCTGATTCTGTGGAGCACAGCCGATCAGCCGTACTGGGGAAACCAGCTCGGCAGGCTGAAAGTCGGTGCTGCTCGCCGGTTCTCGGCGACCAATCGAAAAACACTGGTGGCTGATCTGCGTCGTATCCTGGCGCCCGAGTACGCGGCAGCCGCCCGCGAGTTGGCCACGCGAATGACAAGCCCTGAGGATAGCGTCTCCAAGGCCGCAGATCTCTTCGAGGCCGCCGCCCGCGGTAAGGCAAGTAAGAAATGACCCCTACTGCGGTGGTTTGATAATCAGACCCTGGCCGGTGGGCAAGGCCACGATGTATACGCCCAACTCGCGCGCCACCTCATCCATGGCAATACGCTGCTCGTCGCGACCGCGGTTCGCGTAGTCGTCCAGGAGCACAAATGCTCCCGGTGAAAGTCGCGGCCAGAAGTATCGCAGTGTCGCGACTTCGGGTGGTGCGCAGTTCATGTCGATATGCAGGAACGCCACCGCATCGGCGTGAACTTCCTCAAGCGTTTCAGGAACTGCACCAGCGATGACGCGCTGGTTCTTCCACTGCGCAAAGTTCGCCTTGACGCTGTCCACGGAACTCACGTACATGCCGTTCCGTACGAGTTCCTCGCTCTTCTCGAGCGCCCCCGAGTCGCGTTCACCCGCGCTGACGAAGCGCGGGTCGAGTCCGGCGAAGGTGTCGAGGAGATAAAAGGTCTTCCCCAGTCGATCCCAATCGAGGTACTCCATGATGGCGCTGCTTAAAAAGCCGTAGCTGACGCCACATTCGACGAAGTCGCCCTTCACCTTGCTCGCGCTGGCAGCCGCCCACAGCCCGACGTGAACGCGCCAATGCCACTGATACCAGTCGGTGCCACCGAGCGCGCGGACACCGCGCTGATATGCGCGCTGGAACGCCGGATCATCGAGGAATGCGTGATTGTTGAAACAAATCAGCGCATCGTTCGAATAGACGTTGGGCAGGAGCGTGCGCGCAAGCCAATATTCCTTGCGAACCGCCCACAGCCAAATACGGGTACGGAGCGTTAGCTCATCTGCCACAGCGGAAACGATAGCATCCGCCGTCAGGTTGGAGATGAGAAAAGCGCGTGGCGAATCGATTCAATCAAGTCGAATAGCTATGGCTCACAAGCTGATCGATGCCGTATCCGACCCTCACACCGCATCGCGCTCCACCGGCGCCGCTGGCGCGGTGTCTACCTCTGCGGGACGTTTTCGGTTCAGTCGAGACTTCAGCGAGATCGCTTGCTTTTCCACCACAAACCAACTGAAGGCCGCTAGCGGCACGGTGGCCGCAGTGGCAATAGCGAAGAACAGCAACAGATTCAGACTACCCAGTCCCATGACGACCAGTAGCTGTTGCACGGGATAGGCATAGATGTACGTACCGTAGGACAGGTCGTTGCGCAGGTTCAGTCGTGGATTGTGAATGAGCGATCCCGAAACGATGACCGCATACGCCAACGGCAAAGCCGCGATATCCCGATAGTTCTCCAACAGTCCGGAAGCCAGCACGATCACGACGCTCACCGCAACGAGCGACCAGCGCGCAGGAATGACGTCTTTGTACTGGTTCAGCAGGGCTCCTGCCGCGAACATGACAGCGAACCGTGCCACCATCTGCGCGATAGAAGTCGCCGCGAAGACCGGGTACGAGAGATACGCCGTGGCACAAAGGAATAGCACGAAGGCTGCGGGAACAACCCATCGCCGCTTCAGGAGTCCGACGACGCCCAGCACCGCCACCGCGATGTAGCAGATCATCTCGAAGACAAGCGTCCAGATTGACCCGTTCCATACGCCCGGCCATGGGACACCGCGCGGGGTGCCATCGACACCGGCGTAGTACACGTTCAGCAGACCATTATTGATGACGTACTCGACCGGCTTGTGCGACGAGAACAACGCCGAGACCGAGCCGCCCTGGATGAGGACACTGATGGGGGCGATGACGAACGCGATGATCAGTAGACACACCCACAGCCCCGGGAAGATGCGAAGGCCACGGGCAATCGCGAAATCACGAAGCTTGGGTTTGCGCAGCCAACTCGCGGTGATGAGAAAGCCCGATATCGCAAAGAAGCCGTCGACGCCGACCTGCTCGATGAGTTGCTCGAATGGGCGATAGGTGATCGTTCGACCGGTCAGCGGCCAGGAGTGCCAGAAGATGACGCTGACCGCCAGGATCAACCGCCATGCGTTGAGCGCATTGTTTCTCGGGTCGAATACCTGGCCGAGCGTCGAGTTTCTCGCTGGCCTCGGCCCCTCCGGCCCACTCACGCGGAACACCTTGAGCGAGCGAACTGCTCCATGGCATCAGCGGCGGCCTCCGCGCTCTCACCCGGTGTGGTCATTCCGTTGGCGAGCTCGCGAGCCCGGTCAACGTAGTCCGGTGCCAGAATCTGGCGCAGATCCGCAATCAGAGATTCTCGCGTGGTGGTCGAAAAACGCCGCGTGGTACCCACTTTCAGCTTCTTTATCTGTCCACCCCAAAGCGTCTGATTGGCATCCATCGACAAGATCAATGTGGGGACCCCGGCGCGCAGGCTTGCCGCGGTTGTGCCGGAACCCCCGTGATGCACGACCGCCCGGCAGGCCGGAAAGACCGTCGCATAGTTGACTGCTCCCACGACCTTCACGTGGTCGGGAAGCTGCGCATCGCTGAAGTCGGTCCATCCCGCGCCTATCAAGGCCCGCTCTCCCAGCTCCGCACACGCCGAGCCGATCATTTCGAGTGCGGCAGTGGGGGATTCGACCGGCATACTGCCAAATCCGAAGAAAATTGGCGGCGTCCCGGCAGCGATCCATGAGGCGACGTCGCTATCGGCCTCGGCGGTCAACGCCATGGTCAGCGATCCGACGAACGGCCGCAAACCATCCCATTCCTTCCACTCTTCGGCCAGGCCGGGGAAACAGACCTCGTCATAGCCCTGGATCTCCAGGGAGCCGCGCTCGGCGATTCGCTGAGGCGACGGCCGTGAGGCCTTCGGTAAGCGGAGCTCACGCCGCTGCGTGTCCTCCACCTTCTTATTCAGACGCCAGGCCACCCAATCGAACGCCGTCATTGCCGTACGCCCCAACCGGGACGGCAGGATGGTGACAAGCTGACCATTGGGCCGCATCGGGATGTGATGAAGCGTGACCAATGGGATGTCATGGTATTCAGCGACATTCGCAGCGGGCTCCTGGTAACTCTGTCCCGCGAACAACACATCGGCGTCCTGGGCCGCGGACATCAGCGTGGTGTTCATCTGCGCCCAGCATTCGTCGCTGAGCTCCCACATCTGACGCCACATCGTGCGAATCTCCCCCACCTTCCAGAAGGTGTGGAAGAAGAACGTCCAGAAATTGCGATAAACGTCCAGCCAGGTCTTCGTATCCAACCCGTAGGAAACAGTCTCCAGACCAGCCGACTCCGTGAAGCCGATCAGGTCGGGCGGCACAGCCATGACCACATCGTGTCCCCTGCGCTGTAACTCACGAGCCACGACAACGGAGGGCTCGATATCACCCCGGGTTCCGTAGCTCGCCAGCACAAACTTCATCGCCTCTAACGCCTTTCGGGTATCGCGGTTCAGCGGAGTCGGGCCGCCGTCATTCCTTACGCCAGAACACGCCGGTTCCGTCAATTTCCTTGATCTCGGCGGTTATCCCGTGCTTCGTGCGGTAATCGGTGACGGCCTGTTTGCACGAGTCGAGCGCATGGTAGTCGTCGATGATGCAAAAGCCTCCGGGAGACAAACGTTCGTAAAGCCCGTCGAGCGCCTGGATTGTGGATTCATAGAGGTCACCATCAAGCCGCAATACAGCGATTTGTTGAATCGGGGCATCATGCAGCGTGTCTTTGAACCAGCCTGGAACAAATCGAACCTGATCGTCCAACAATCCATAGCGCTGGAAATTGGCCCTGACATTCTTTTCGGTTACCGCCAGGATGGGTGCCGCAAGGTGCAGCCTGTCGCCCTTGTCCGCCTTGTAATGCGCGGTGTCCGGCGGAGGTACGCCCTCGAACGAATCGCAAAGCCACACGTTCCGCGTGGTATCCCCGTACGCGGCCAGAACCCCGCGCATCAGGATGGACGCACCACCGCGCCATACACCGCATTCGACCAGGTCGCCTGGCACGTCATCGGCAAGCACCGTCTCGACGCACTGCTGCAAGCTGGTGAGTCGCTGCATACCGATCATCGTCAGCGCATCCGCCGGCCAATCCAGGCCCAAGTCGCGCTTGTGCGCGTCGAACGGACGCTTGCGCACAAGCACGTAGTCGCCAAATTTGAAAAAGGGGCGGTGCAGCCAGTTCCAACCCACTGGCACAAGTTCATCAACTCCGTATCTGGTGAGGTCCTGCCGAAGCAGACCCAGATAAGCGGATCGAGTGTCGTAATCGGTCACGGTCAAGAACTGCCCCTATCTCGAAATGCTGGTGTCCCGTCCCAGCGCTAACAATAGCCGTCTGCGCGACTCCGTCGACACGTTTCGGACCGGGCTACTCCCCTTGTAGGGGCTGCATTTTCAGCAGAATCTGTCAAGAATTCTTATGAACGAATGTCGCCAAATATCTGCGGCACGCTGGCGATCGCAGATCCTGCCACCCTTCATTAATATTCAGCCTCATCGGAACACGGCACGGGGTAGCCGCTTCGACTCTTCTGCGCGGTGAATCACGACTACGGAGTCGAACACCTCGATCCGGTCGATGATGGTGGCCGCGAACGGCACCTCGACTGTCTCAAGCCGCTTGGGATGGTCCTCCATGATCTGGTAGACCGAGCTCATCTCCATATAATGAGCATGCATCGCGTCCATCAGCCATTTGGTGAAATCGATGAACGATTGACGCTGGTCACGATAGATCGTCCAGTAGTTCGCACAGACATCCTCGACGATATAGACACCGCCGGGCCGCAGGCGCGGAAACAGATACCTGAATGACCCGATCATCTGCTTCGGGGTGTGGCCACCATCATCGAGGACGGCGTCGAACGGGCCGAACTCCTCGACCACCGTCCCGAGGAAGTGCGGATCGGTCTGGTCACCGATCCGCACGTGGATATCACGCCCCGGGTCGTCGTGCTGCGCAGACTTGGGGCTGATGTCCAGACCCACAATGGTGGCCCGTGGCAGGTGTTCCCGCCACATCTGTAGGGATCCGCCCCGGTCCACCCCGATCTCGAGCATTCGCTCGATCCCCGTGAGAGCGCGCTGGTAGATGGGCAGGTAATGACGCAGCTTGTGGACGTTGTCGGTGTTCTCGAAGATTCTCCCGATGGGGGTATCCGCCGGTGCCGAGTCGTCGGCGCGCATCGAGACCGTCCTGGCCAGGTCCGGACCCAGCGCACCGAGCATTCGACGGCGGGACCCGTACGGATAACGTCGCGCAACAAACGGAGGTTTGCCCTGCAGTGCCAGACGGAAGAGCGGCATGGTCACGAGATCCTTTGCTGTCCTTTGATGTTCGAAAAACATCGCCCATTCTCAGAATCCCGAAATGCCATGCGAATCAGCCTACCGACATATCCATGGCGACACCTGTGCGCTAACTGTCCTCGCGCGGCGATAGTGCCCGTTCTCGCGGCGCGGGGCTATCCGAACCCGCAGGCCCCGCGCGCGTCGCCGCCTGATCGGCATGCTTGCGTTTAAGGCGCGACTTGAGCGCGAGGGCACGCTTCTCGACCAGGAACCAACTGAACGCGGCGGGCACCAGCGTTGCACCCGCCGAAACAACAAAGAAAACAAACGGATTCAGGCTGGCAAGGCCCGCGACAGCTAAGAACTGCTGCGTCGGCGAGGCATAGATATAGACACCGTATGACAGGTCCGTCTGGATGTTCATGCGCTTGTTCTTGATCAGGACACCCGAAACGACGACGGCGTAGGCAAGCGGAAGAGCACCGATGACGCGGTAGTCGGGCAGCATGCCCGATGCCAGCACAATCACCACGCTCACCGACACAAGCGACCACCGGGCCGGAATCACATCTCGCCACTGATACAGCAGTGCACCGGCGGAAAACATGATGGCACTGCGCACCGCGAGCTGCGGAATTGTCCATAGCCCCGGGAAGGTCAGCGGCGGCAGGAGAATGGCCGCAATCGTTGCCAATATCAGTATCACCGGTGCGGTCCAGCGACGGCTGGCGAGCCCCAGTAGCCCCAGCCCCGCTACGGCGATGTAGCACATCACTTCGAATACGAGCGACCACAGGGACGCGTTCCAGATTCCCGGATACGGGATATCGCGCGGCGTCCCACCCACGTCGAACTGGAGCTGAATCAGCGCGCTGTTCTTCAACATGTATTCGATCGGCGCACTGGAGAACAGCAGCCTCGCGGCCGATCCGCCCTGGATCGCAACGCTGAGCGGAGCGATGACAAACGCCGTTACCGCCAGTACCACGTAGTACCCGGGCAGGATGCGCAGGGCTCGCGCGATGAAGTAGTCGCGCGAGCTGGGATTACGGAGCCAACTAGCAGTGATCAGAAATCCCGAAAGAGCAAAGAATCCGTCAACTCCTACCGAAAACAGCAGTTGAAGTATCGCCTTGGATTCCACTACGTGACCAGTAAGCGGAAACGAGTGAAAAAGGATTACCTCTGTCGCCAGGGCGAGCCGACATGCGTTCAGCGCGTTGTTTCGCGGATCGAATACAGAACCGAGCTTCATGCGCCTCCACCACTCTTCGCCGGAAGCGTCATCGTATCGTCATCTCAGTTCGAGATCAGGCTTTCCGGTGTTTCCACATGTAGTTGGAAAACATTGTCACAACTGATGATTCATGTTCACGACAGGGTTTCTCGTCACCAGATCACAGCGGGGCGGCGATTTGCTCAAAAGCGATTCGGGCAGTCCTTGTCGATCCATTCCAGAAGTGCGTGCAGGCCGTCCTCGAGCGTCCACTTCGGGCTCCACGCGAGCTGCTCGATTGCCGGCTCGACGTCACAACTCGCGGCGCGCACATCGCCATCCCGAAACTTTCCGACAACGGTGGGTTCGGGTGCCGCACAGATTTCGGCGACCTTACGGGCCAACTCATGAATGGTTGTCGCAGTGCCAGAACCGATGTCGAGAGTGCGTCGCTCGACTGCGGGTGTGTGTACCGCGGCAAAGAGCGCATCGACAACATCGTCGATAAAAACGAAATCGCGAACTATCCGTCCATCCTCGTACACCTCCAAGGACTGCTTCTCGCGCGCCAGACGCGCGAAGAGCGTGACGATTCCGGTGTACGAGTTTGTCAGTGACTGGCCGGGCCCATACACATTCTGCAGACGCAGAACGCTGAGGTTGGTGTCATGGGCGGCAGCCCAGGAAGCCAACAGATGTTCCTGGGCGAGTTTTGTGCCCGCATAGATATTGGTGGGCCGGGGCTCGGTCCTACTGGCGCAGCTGGCGAGCGGCTCCGAAGACTCACCGGTGGGACCCTTCGGATCCCACCGGCCGGCAAGTAGCTGGGCATGGCTGCGCGGGCGCGGGTAGAAGACTTCCGTACCGGACTGCCAGGCACCTTCGCCATACACCGCGCGCGATGATGCAAGTACCAGCTGGTCGGGCACAAATGCCGCACGGCTCAGGGCATCAAGGAGTTGGGTGGTACCCACCACATTGACCGAGCCGTGACGCGTCGCTTCCGAAAGCGACTGCGCGGTACCCGTCTCCGCAGCTAAATGGACAACCTGCGAGGGTTCGAACAACCGCAGCACGGCATCCCAGTCAGGGGCATGGGTCACGTCGCCCGTGAACAGCCGCACCGATGGCGGGAGGTCGATGTCCCGGCCCCTGGCATGCACCTGAGGATGTAAGACGTCCATCACCGCGACGTCGTATCCCGCCTGCACGAGGCGGTTGGATAGTGCGGATCCAATGAATCCCGCTCCACCAGAGATGAGTACAGATGTCGACAAAGCCGATTCCTCCCGTTCTTTACGGACCAGCCAGGTAACCGGCACGCACCGGTAATGCGTTCCAGGTCAATGATATCGATGGTCCAGATGACATCGCGCGGGGTTCTTCCCGCATGGACTGACCCACGATGACAACTGACCTAAACACGAGCAGCCCGCTCCTCCAACAGGTCGGCTGCCTTGCCGACACTCTCGTACGGCTTGGACATGTGCGGAGCGATCTCCCGAGCCCGAACCGCATAGTCCGGGCTGAGGATCTCCCGCAGGTCTGAGACCAAGGTGTCCCAGGAAGTGGTCGAAAAGCGCCGAGAGGCGCCCACTTTCATGCGCTTGAGCTGATTTCCCCAGAATGGCTGATCACCAACGGTCCACAGGATCAAGGTAGGCACTCCGGCGCGTAGGCTCGCAGCCGTGGTGCCCGACCCACCGTGGTGAACAATCGCCCGACTCACCGGAAAGACTGCCGCATAGTTCACCACGCCGACCACCTTGACGTGCTCGGGTGGCCGTACGTCGCCGAAGTCGGTGGCGCCGGCGCATACCAACGCGCGCTCCCCCAATTCCGCGCATGCTGAACCGATCATCTCGACGGTCTCCGCCGGAGATTCAACCGGAATGCTTCCCGAAGCGAAACAGATAGGCGGCGGACCGGCGGCAATCCAGGACATGACCTCGTCATCGGCCGCGGTGGTCAACTCCATGGTCAGCGCCCCCACGAAAGGCCTGCGCTCGCCGTACTTCGCCCACTCATCTGCCAGCCCGCGGAAGCAAATGCGGTCGTAGGCCTGGATTTCCAGCGACCCACGCTGCCCGATCCGACGCGGCGACGGGCTTGTCGCCTTCGGCAATCCCAGCTCGCGCCGTTGCGCATCCTCCGCCCTCTTGGTCACACGCCAGGTCAACCAGTCGTAGGCGGTCATCGCTGTGCGGGTCACCGGCGGCGGTAGGACGGGAAAGAGCTGACCATTGGGGCGCCACGGCATGGTGTGTAAGGCAACCAGTGGGATTCCGTAGAACTCGGCAACATTGGCGGCCGGCTCCTCATAGCCCACACTGGTCGACAGAAGATCCGCCCCCTCGGCCACCGACACAAGGGCCTTACTCATTTCCGACCACTGTTCGGTGACCAGTTTCAGTGCCTGCTGACACAACGCGACCAAATCCTGAACCCTCCAAAAATGACGGGTCCACGACATCCACAAGTCGCGATACTCATCAAGCTGGGGCCCCACCTGGACGCCGTAGGGAACTGCCGAGAGCCCGACAGACTCGGCGAAGCCGATCAAGTCTGGCGGCACCGCCATGCGCACTTCATGGCCTCTGCGCTGCAGTTCTCGTCCGACAGCAACGGCAGGTTCGATATCGCCGCGCGTGCCATAACTTGCCATGGCAAATTTCATGACGGTGTCGACCTCCCCGATATGTTAGGTACTCGCAGAATGGCCGTCGGTGTTGCCGGTCATTATTACCGATCTTGTGCTTCCCGGATAGCCTCACAAGGATGGGCATACATCCGTCTCCAAATTTCAGAACATCAATTCAGCTACAGCCGAAAGAATTCCGCTTCCCGGGCTGCCACACGTGAAATCGCTGTCGCGCGGGAATGCGGCAATGCAATACCGGCCGGCCCAGGTTCGGCAGATCGCACGATATCCATATGCGACTGCGGGCGCGCCGGATCCACCTTGACATACTTTGTCGCTACACACCGTTCACCAAAGCGACCTGCATGCCCACTGCCGGCGTTTGATTCCGTCGGCATTCCACCTAGATACGCGATAGGGTGACCTACGGGTTGCGCCACGACAACGTACAAATTGTCCCCGCCGCAACCGAACTCGCATTGTCGTCGAGTAGGAGCACACATGCGCGGCATCATTCTCGCGGGCGGTTCGGGCACGCGCCTGCATCCGATAACGACGGGTGTCAGCAAGCAGCTGCTACCGGTGTACGACAAACCGCTGGTCTACTACCCGCTCTCCACGCTGATCATGGCCGGGGTTCGGGACATTCTGGTGATCACCACCCCCTCGGACGCCCCGGCATTCGAGCGACTCCTCGGAGACGGCTCGGCATTCGGCATCAACCTCACCTACGCGGTCCAGCCCAAGCCCGAGGGCCTCGCGCAGGCGTTCGTGATCGGAGCCTCGCATATCGGCACCGACACGGCGATGCTCGCCCTGGGTGACAACGTCTTCTACGGGCCCGGGTTGGGCACGAGTCTGCGCCGGTTCGAGAACATCAGCGGTGGAGCCATTTTCGCGTACTGGGTGGCCAACCCGTCGGCATACGGCGTGGTGGAGTTCGACGCCGCGGGCGTCCCATTGTCCCTGGAAGAAAAGCCCGCGACGCCCAAATCCCACTATGCGGTGCCCGGTCTGTACTTCTATGACAACGACGTCATCGAGATCGCGCGCTCGCTGAAGAAGTCGGCTCGGGGTGAGTACGAGATCACCGAGGTCAACCAGACCTATCTGGACCAGGGACGTCTTTCTGTCGAAGTGCTACCGCGTGGAACCGCGTGGCTGGATACGGGCACCTTCGATTCACTGCTGGACGCGAGCGACTACGTGCGCACCATCGAACGCCGACAGGGCCTGAAGATAGGCGTACCGGAAGAAATTGCGTGGCGCGCAGGTTTCATCAATGACGACCAGCTCGCTGCGCGTGCTCAGGAGCTGCTCAAGTCTGGATACGGAAGTTACCTACTTGAGCTCTTGCAGCGGAAATAACCCGATCTTCTGGTCGTCGGTAACGCAATGGACGGTGAGACGTATAAATAGTCATGGGTCTGAGAACACCCTGGGCCTTGAGTTCCCGTGAATACGTAAAGTTGATGTGGTCGGTACGAGGAGGCAATTGAGAACATGAACAAAAAGTCATTGACGAAGATTGCGGCGGTGGTAGGCGGTGCCACGCTGGCGTTGAGCGCCGGCGCAGGGCTCGCATCTGCCGACCCCGTTACAGACGAGATGGTGAATAGCACCTGTACGTACGATCAGGCGAACGCGGCACTACACGCGGAGAACCCGATGGCCGCGGAGTACTTCGACGCGTCGCCACCCAACCAGCAGTTCATGCGAGAGTTCCTCGGTGCGCCGAAAGACAAGCGGATCACCATGATCAACCAGGTGAGGGGCAATCAGGGGATCGAGTACGTTATCCCCGTCTTCCAGCAGATGGTGCGCAGCTGCCACAAGTACTGAGTCTTCATACGCAAGGGCCGGGCCGAGGTGAACTCGCACCCGGCCTTTTGCGTATGCGCCGCATCAGGCACAGAATTAGTTGAACGACAACGTGATTAGTCGTTGAATTTCGGTAGTTCCGTGGTCGGCTCGTCATCGTCGAGGCGGCCCGGGGCAGGCGCCGCCGGGCGCGCGCCCACCGGCGCGAGCAGCGCACTCGGCGGACGCGGACGCACTCGCTGCGGCCACCAGAACCATCGGCCCAGGAGGGCCGCGATCGCCGGCGTCATAAACGAGCGGACGATCAACGTGTCGAACAACAGGCCCAGCCCGATCGTGGTTCCGATCTGACCGATGATCTGCAGATCACTGACCACCATCGAGGCCATAGTGGCCGCGAACACCAATCCGGCTGAGGTGACGACCTTTCCGGTGCCGCCCATCGCCCGGATGATGCCCGTGTTCAGCCCCGCACCCAGCTCCTCTTTCATACGAGACACCAGCAGCAGGTTGTAATCGGATCCGACCGCCAAAAGGATGATCACGGACATCGCCAGCACCATCCAGTGCAGATTGATGCCAAGGATGTACTGCCACAGCAGCACGGACATGCCAAAGGACGCGCCCAAGGAGAGGGCCACCGTACCGACGATCACCAAGGCCGCGATGAAGCTTCGGGTGGTGATGAGCATGATGATGAAAACCAGGCAGATCGCCGCGATGCCCGCGATCAGCAGGTCGTACGTGGAGCCGTCTTTCCAGTCCTTTGCCGTCGATGCGGCGCCGGCCAGATAGATCTTGCCTCCCACCAGTGGCGTTCCCTTGAGTGCCTCTTCCGCCGCATTCCGAATCTGCTCGATCCGCGTGATGCCCTCCGGCGACATCGGATCACCGTTATGGGAGATGATGAACCGCACCGTCTTTCCATCCGGCGACAGGAACGAACTCATCGCACGCTGGAAGTCCGGGTTCTTGAACACCTCTGGAGGCAGGAAGAACGAGTCGTCGTTCTTGGAGGCATCGAATGCCTGCCCCATGGCCATCACGTCATTGGTGGATTCGTCCATCGAAGCGAACTGCCCGGACATGGTGGCGTACATGGTGAGCACCGAGGTGCGCATGCTCTGCATGACCGAGATCATCTGAGGGAACTGGACAAGCAGCTGCGGCATGATGGCGTCCAGCTGATCCATGTCCCTGACCAGAACCATCAGCCCGTCATCGAGCGCGTCGACCGCGTCCAACGCATCGAAGATCGATCGAAGCGAGAAGCAGATTGGGATGTCGAAACAGTGCTTCTCCCAATAGAAATAGTTGCGTATCGGTCGAAGGAAGTCATCGAACAGCGCGATACTGCCCCGCAAGTCGTCGGTGAGCTGCTGCACCTCATGGGTGTGGCCCGTCATGCGGTGCGTGGTCTCGGACATCTGCTTCATCACGAGGTATGTGTGCTGCATCGTCGCGATCATCTTCGACATGTCGTCGGCCTGCTTTTGCATGTCGGCGATGCGCTTCTTCTGGAAGCGGGTCGCCTGCACCTGGCCGGCGCTTTGCAAGCTGAGCAGGAAGGGCACCGATGTGTTGGCGATCGGAGTTCCCTCGGGCCGGGTGATCCCCTGTACCCGTGAGACTCCGCGCACCTTGAAAATGGCCTTCGCCACCTTGTTCAACACCAGGAAGTCGGCCGGGTTCCGAAGATCCCGGTCGGTTTCGATCAACAACACATCGGGCGTCAGTCGCGACTCGGAGAAGTGACGTTGCGCGGCAGCGAATCCCTGATTGGCCGGGATATCCCCGGAGATGTACAGCCGGTCGTTGTAGCTCGTCTTGTATCCCGGCAGCGTGGACAACCCGACCAGTGCCACTGCCAGTGAGGCGACCAGGATGGGTGCGGGCCAGCGGACAATGGCCGTACCCAGCCCACGCCACCGCTGAACCCGCAGCTTGCGCTTGGGTTCAAGCAGTCCGAATCGGCTGGCCACCGCAATCCCCGCGGGTACCAGGGTGACCGCGACCGCGACGGCCGTCAGCATTCCGATGGCACAGGGGATTCCCATGGTCTGGAAATAGGGCAGCCGCGTGAAATGTAGGCACAGAATGGCCCCGGCGATGGTCAGTCCGGAAGCCAGGACGACGGGAGCAACACTGCGATATGTGGTGTAGTAGGCCGTTTCCCGGTCCTCACCGGCCTGGCGTGCCTCTTGATAGCGACCGAAGAAGAAGATCCCGTAATCGGTGCCTGCGGCGATGCTCAAGAAGACCAGCATGTTGACGGCGAATGTCGACAACACAAAAACATCGTGGTAGCCGAGGAACGCCACAATGCCTCTGGCCGCGGCCAATTCGACACCCACCATGATCAGCAGCAGGATCACGGTGACAACAGAGCGATAGAGGATCAACAGCAGCGTGAAGATGATGACCACGGTGACCGCGGTGATCTTCAAAATCGATTTGTTGCCGGCATGCTGCATGTCCGAAGCGAGCGGCGCCGCACCGGCCACGTAGACCTTCACATCGGTGGGCGCCGAAGGCAGTGTCCGATTGACGATTTCGCGGATCGCGGCCACTGATTCGTCACCCATCGCGGTGCCCTGATTGCCGACGAGATTCAGCTGCACGTATGCAGCCTTTTCATCGGGACTCTGCACACTCGAGGATGTCAGCCGATCGCCCCACAGATCCTGCACGTGCTCTACGTGTTTGGGATCGTTCCGCAGCTCGCGGATCAGTCCGGCGTAGTACGTGTGCGCGTCCTCGCCGAGCGGGTCCTTCCCCTCGAGCACGATCATCGCGGAGCTGTCAGAGTTCGATTCGTTGAAGTCCTTGCCCATGCGCATGATGGCCTTGACGGCCGGCGCATCCTGCGGCATCAGCGATACCGACCGCTCTTCTGCAACGTTCTCCAATGCCGGAATCGCCTTGGTCAAGTCCCAATTGACCGATGCCAGCGTCGTATACAGAATTAGCGCCAGCCAGCCCAGGATGATCAGGGGCGACAGGTTTCGTATGGTTCGCGCGATGAACGGGCGCGACTGCTCGGTACTCATGCGCCGCCGCTAGTTCCTCTGCAGCACGGAACGGACGAGGCGCGGTCCCTTCCACCCGTGCACCGCACCGACCGGCCGGGGCGACACCTGCAGTGGCCACCAGAACCACCGGCCCAGGAGCGCGGCAATGGCCGGGGTCATGAACGCTCGCACGATCAAGGTGTCGAACAACAGACCCAAACCGATCGTGGTGCCCACCTGCCCCAGGGTGAGCAGGTCGCTGACGATCATGGAGCCCATCGTCGCGGCGAAGACCAGCCCGGCAGCGGTCACCACCTTGCCGGTACCGCCCATCGCCCGGATGATGCCCGTATTGAGGCCGGCGCCCAACTCCTCTTTCATGCGCGAGACGAGCAGCAGGTTGTAGTCAGAGCCCACCGCCAGCAGCACGATGACCGACATGGCCAACACCACCCAGTTGATCTGGATGCCGCAAATGTGTTGCCAGACAAGCACAGACAAACCGAATGACGCACCCAGCGACAACGCCACGGTCCCGACGATCACCAGCGCGGCCACCAAGCTTCGCGTCATCAACAACATGATGATGAAAATGAGGCACAGGGCAGCGACCCCTGCGATCAAGAGGTCGTATTTTGATCCGTCGACCAGCTCACTGACACCCGCCGCCGTACCCGCCAGAGAGATCTTCGCGTGTTCCAGCGGAGTTCCCTTGAGTGCTTCCTCCGCGGCGGTCTTGATCGGATCCACCCGCGCAATGCCTTCGGGTGTCGCGGGATCTCCACGCTGAGAGATGAGCATGCGCGTCGACTTGCCATCGGGCGACATGAAGATCTTCATGACCCGCTTGAAGTCCTTGTTGTTCAGCACATCCGGCGGCAGATAGAAGGAGTCATCGTTCTTTGAGGCGTCGAACGCCTTGCCCATGGCCGTCGAGTTCTCGGTGGATTCATCCATCTGGGCGAAGATGCCGGACATCGTGCTGTGCATCGTCAGCATCGATTCGCGGGTGCTCTTCATGGTGTCGATCATGATGGGGAACTGCTCGAGCAGCTGCGGCATCAGCCTGTCCAGCTCGTCGAGGTCGCCCACCAGAGTCTGCATCTTGTCGGTCACCTGATCGACGCCGTCGAGCGCATCGAAGATCGACCTGATCGACCAGCAGATGGGAATGTCGAAGCAGTGCTTCTCCCAATAGAAGTAGTTACGGATCGGTCGCCAGAAGTCTTCGAAGTTCTCGATGTGGTCGCGCAGCGTCGACATATCTTTCTGAAGATCATGCGTGGTGCTGACCATCCGGTGAGTCGTCGCCACCATCTGTTTCATCAGGTCGAACATGCGCTGCATGAGCGCGATCGTCGTTCCCATGTCATCGGCCTGCTTGAGCATGTCGTCCATGCGCGCACGCTGGAACGGCAGGCTCAACCGCTGGCTCGCATTCGACATGCTGAGCATGAACGGCACTGAGGAGTGCTCGATCTGGGTTCCCTCGGGGCGCGTGATGGACTGCACGTTGGCGATGCCGGGGACCGCGAAGACGGCCTTGGCCAACCTGTTCAGCACCAGCAGATCAGCCGAGTTACGCATGTCGTGATTGGCCTCGACCAACAGAATGTCGGGCGTAGACATCTTCGATTCCGGGAAGTGCCGTGAGGCGGCAACGAGTCCCTGGACCGCGGGGATGTCCTTGGGTATGTACTTCGCGTCGGTGTAGCTGGGGTTGTATCCCGGCAGTGTCAAAAGACCGATGAGTGAGATCGCCACCGTCCCGGCGAGGATCGGTCCGGGCCAACGCACGATCGCGGTACCCAGCCGCCGCCAGCGGCGCGTGGTCACCTGCCGCTTGGGATCGAACAGCCCGAAGCGGCTACCCGCGGCGATGCACGCCGGAACCAGGGTGAGCGCAACCGCCACCGCGACCAGGATTCCGACCGCGCCCGGGATACCCAGCGGCTTGAAGTACGGCAGCCGGGTGAAATGCAGACACGCGATCGCACCGGCGATGGTCAGGCCGGATGCCAGCACAACCTTGGCCACTCCGCGGTAGGCGGTGTAGTAGGCGGTCTGGCGATCCTCGCCCGCCTGACGCGCCTCCTGATAACGCCCGGTGAAGAAGATTCCATAGTCCGTACCTGCGGCGATGCCCACAGACACCAGCAGGTTGACCACGAAGGTGGTAAGACCCACGATCCCGTGCATACCGAGGAACGCGACCAGTCCTCGCGCAACCTGCAGCTCGATGCCGACGGTGAACAGCAAGATGATGACCGTGATGAATGACCGGTAGAGCAGGAGCAGCATCAGGAAAATCACGCCAACACTCACCAAGGTGATGAGGATGACCGTCCGGTTTCCGCTCTCCGACATATCGGAGACGACGGCGGCGGGACCCGTGACATAGGTCTTGACCCCCGGCGGCAGCCCCGGAGTGTCTTTGACGATCTTCTGAACGGCTTCCACTGATTCGTTCGCATCAGCCTGGCCAAAACGCCCGGTGAGATTCAATTGCACGTAGGCGGCTTTGCCATCGGCACTCTGGGCCGCGCCGGCGGTTAGCGGGTCACCCCAGAAGTCCTGGATATGCTGAACATGTTTCGGATCGTCCTTCAATTGACGGACGACGGCGTCGTAATACTTGTGCGCATCGTCGCCGAGAGGGTTCTCTCCCTCGAGCACGATCACCGCGACGCTCTCGGAATTAGATTCCTGGAAAACCTTCCCCATCTGCGTCATTGCTTTGACGGAGGGTGCGTCCGGCGGGCTGAGGGAGACCGAATGCTCCCTTTCGACGATCTCCAGCGGCGGCACCTTGACGGTCAGCAGGACAGTGATCGCGAGCCAGCCCAGGATAATGAATACCGCACCCTTGCGGATAATGGTCGCCATTATCGGTCGGTGTGATTGACCTTTGCCGTCGCTCTCGCTCATGCGGCCTTCAGCAGGCATGAGGTAAAGGCATTGGTCTGATTTGTCACCTTCTCGGACTTAACCTCATCGTCCACGATGATGCGGCACCCGATACTGCGACCATCCCCCTGCGCCATGATGCTTCCCACCGCTGTCGTCTTACCGATCTCAAATTTCACCGACCATGGCAATGGGATTTTCTGAATGAACAGCGGATCGCCATTGACATCGAAATAGCTGATATCGGCCACATTCCCCGGCGATCCGAAAACCTCATACGACATCTTCTTGGGATCAAACGATTTGGCGTCACTGACATTCGTATCGGCATATGACGGACGGTTCTCGGAACCGAATACACCGTGAAGCCGCGACACCGTAAAACCGCCGGCGCCAATTACCGCGAGCACCAGTAGCGGAATCCACAGACGCATCAAAAGCCGAAGAATCGTAACCCTCCTCGTCTATCTCCGCATCCGGCACCATGCTCGGACATGCACATCCCAATTGCAAAACGCGGAACACCTCAGCGGCGCTCCCCGGCCGTTAAAGATTAGACCATGCATGAGAGTCGCGTATGTACCCGTTGCACACCCGATATGCAATGAGTAGCACGCTATTTTGGATACGGACGTGTACAGATTTACTGCATACCGCCATGGGCAACCACGATCGCCCGATTCTCCAATTCCTACGAATGGGTGAACGGATGGCTAATCAGCAGCTGAGACCCCCCTTTGTGACCTCGCGGCCGAACCAGCGGCCACAGTGGCGCCGGTCATAGCGAGAGACAGCTCAGCCGGCCATGTTCGCCGGTGACCCCCTCCCGGTTGGGCCCAGAAAGCAAACCAGCTTGATTGCTCGTCAGCATCCGGCTCGCACATCGCGATCCCGGGCGCATCCTGGGCCTATCCACACCTTGCCAAGACTGCGAAGGAGAAGTTCGCAAGGCGCGTACGCTGGTCAGCGTGTCCAAGACGTACGTTGGAGGGCGCCTTCGTCAACTCCGCAGCGAACGCGGGTTCAGCCAAGCTGCACTTGCCCAGATGCTGGAGATCTCCCCGAGCTACCTCAACCAGATCGAGCATGACGTCCGCCCCCTGACCGTCGCGGTGCTCCTGCGTATCACCGAAGTGTTCGGCGTCGACGCGACGTTCTTCTCCTCCCAGGACGACAGCCGCCTCATCGCCGAGCTGCGCGAGGTGGTGCAGGACAAGGACCTGGACATCGACGTCGATCCCGCCGAGATCGCCGACGTAGTCGCCGGACACCCCGCCTTGGCACGCGCCATGGTCAATCTGCATCGGCGCTACCGGATTACCACCACACAGTTGGCCGCGGCCACCGAGGACCGGTACACCGACGGCAGCGGCAGCGGTTCGATCACCATGCCGCACGAGGAGGTGCGCGACTACTTCTATCAGCGGCACAACTATCTCCACGAGCTCGACACCGCGGCCGAGGACCTGACGGTTCGGATGCGCATGCACCGAGCGGACCTAGCCAGAGAGATCGCCGACCGCATCACCGAGGTGCATGGCGTGCAGATCGCCCGGCGCATCGATCTCGGCGACAGCGTCCTGCACAAGTACGACCCGGTGTCCAAGACGCTGGAGATCAGCAACCACCTCTCCGGGGGTCAGCAGGTTTTCAAACTGGCCGCCGAGCTGGCGTACCTGGAGTACGGCGATCTCATCGACACCATGGTCGACGACGGCAAGTTCACCTCCGAGGAATCGCGCAAACTGGCACGGCTGGGGCTGGCCAACTACTTCGCCGCCGCCACGGTGCTGCCCTACCGACAGTTCCACGGGGTGGCCGAGGACTTCCAGTACGACATCGAGCGGCTGTCGGCGTTCTACTCGGTGAGCTACGAGACCATCTGCCACCGGCTGTCGACCCTGCAGCGTCCGTCGATGCGCGGGGTCCCGTTCTCATTCGTCCGGGTTGATCGTGCCGGAAACATGTCGAAACGTCAGTCAGCCACCGGATTTCACTTCTCCTCCAGCGGCGGTACCTGTCCGCTGTGGAACGTATACGAGACCTTCGGCAACCCGGGCAAGATCCTGGTGCAGGTGGCGCAGATGCCCGACGGGCGCAACTACCTCTGGGTGGCACGCACCGTCGAACGGCGTGCGTCACGGTATGGACAGCCGGGTAAGACATTCGCGATCGGGCTCGGATGCGAGTTACGGCACGCGCATCGGCTGGTCTATTCGCAGGGCCTGGATCTGTCCTCCGAGGGCGCGACGACACCCATCGGCGTGGGTTGTCGGGTCTGCGAACGTGACAACTGCCCCCAGCGCGCCTTCCCCGCACTCGGGCGGGCTCTGGACCTCGACGAGCATCGCAGTACGGTGTCGCCATACCTTGTCCAGCAAGAAGGAGCCCGACAATGAGCGATGGTCGCATCCCACCAGGTGGTCTACGCGAACTCGGACCGATCAACTGGGTGATTGCCAAGGGGATGGCACGCGCGATCAGCGCACCGCAGATGCACCTGGCGACCACACTCGGACAGACGGGCACCCGGTTCTGGCCGTGGCTGGCGTATTCCGGCGCCATCCTGCGCGGCACCAAGCTGTCCACCCGTGACACCGAGGTGGTGATCCTGCGCGTGGCGCACGTGCGCGAATGCGCGTACGAGCTGCAGCACCACACGCGCATCGCCAAGTCCGCCGGGATCGATCCCGCATATCAAGAGCGCATCTTCGCGGGGGCCGAGGCCGAGGGACTCTCCGACAAGGAGCGCGCCCTCATCACCGGCGTCGACGAAATACTCACCACCAGAACACTTTCCGATGAAGCATGGGAAGGGCTCTCCAAGTACCTGGATCGCCGCCAGCTCATCGGCTTTTGCCTACTCGTCACGCAGTACGACGGCCTGGCCGCGACCATGTCGTCGTTGCGCATCCCGCTGGACCTCTAGTCATCGAGCAAGGCCATCAGATCCTCGTGGTAGCGCTCGCCCTCCGCGGGCGCGACCGTCTCCAACTGCGATAACTGCGCATCGGAGAGGACCACATCCACGGCTGCCGTGTTCTCTTCGACGCGTGCGGCCTTCGTGGTCCCGGGGATCGGCACAATGCCCTCGCCGCGAGACAACAGCCAGGCCAGCGCGATCTGAGCCGCCGTCTCCCCCGTCTCGGCCGCGACGGCTTCGACGGCGCCGACGATCGCGCGGTTTCGTTCGAGGTTCTGCTGGCTGAATCTCGGCAGGTTCTTTCGGAAATCGCCCTCTGCCAACTGATCCGCGGATTGTATTGATCCCGTCAGGAATCCACGGCCCAATGGCGAGTAGGGCACCAGACCGATTCCCAACTCCCGCAGAGTCGGCAGCACCGCGGACTCCACATCCCGCGTCCACAACGAGTATTCCGACTGGACCGCCGCGATCGGATGTACCGCATGCGCGCGGCGGATGGTGGCCGCCGAAGCTTCCGACAACCCTATGTGGCGAATCTTGCCCTGCGCCACCAATTCGGCCACCGCGCCGACCACCTCTTCGATCGGCACCGTGGGATCGACTCGATGTTGGTAATAGAGGTCGATGTGATCGATTCCCAGTCGACGCAACGATCCTTCCACCGCGACAGCGATATTCGCAGGCGAGCTGTCGGGCTGGAACGTCGCACCGGTGGCATGCGAAATCAGTCCGAACTTCGTCGCCAGCACTACCTCGTCGCGACGGTCTGCGATGGCCTTACCCACCAGTTCCTCGTTGGTGTAAGGGCCGTAGATTTCGGCGGTGTCGATCAGGCTGACGCCCAGATCGAGCGCGCGATGGATGGCCTGGATGGACCGAGTGGCATCCGGACCACTTTCCGCGGCCAAAGGTTGATACCCCGACGACATCGACATGGCGCCCAGGCCGATCCTTGACACCGATAGCTCACCGAGCTGCGTGTACTTCATGTCAGTTCTTCTTTCCTCCGGCGGGTTGAGCCGAGGCGTCATTGACCGACTCCGTGTAGTGCGCAACCTTGAAATCGACGACCGCGAGGTCCTCGGTGAGCCGCTCCATCGTGGCCAGGATTCGGACACGCTGCGCGAACAGCAGTTCCAGACGCTCGGCGTGTGTCTCCGCGCCGCCCGACAACAACTCGATGAACCGCCGCATATCCCGCACCGGCATACCCGTGCGGCGCAGCCGCAGCATCAGCTCGACACGTTCGATGTCATCGTTGCGGAAGCGACGGCGGCCCCCGGCGTCCCTGGCTACCCGGGGAAACAGCCCCTCCCGTTCGAACCAGCGCAGCGCATCGATCGACAGGCCGGTTCGTTCGGCGACGTACGAGATGGGGAACCCCTCGTTCTGCGGCTCACTTGTGGTCACAAAAGCCACGGTAGAACCTGGAGTCAACTCCAGGTCAAGTGAAGATTCTGCGCAGCGCGCCACGAAAGTCCGCGCTGGTACCGGCGACGGCGCCACGGGGGCCGTTGACACGTCCCGGATGCCGCCTCACCATCGGAGCATGCGCTTGGCCGAGGACTGTAGGTAGGCGCGCGATTTCGTTTGCGCGCTGCCTGTTTCAGCTCACCTCCCGCCAAACGAAGGTTTCTCCGCATGTCCGCTTCCGCCCATCAGCTCACCGTCAACGGCAGATCCCTTCAGAACGCCGAATCTCACGGCCTCGAGCGCGACGCCGTCGGGTCCTGGGGCGTCTTCGCACAGGGATTGGCAGCGGCAGCCCCCAGTGTCGCGGTCGCAACGGTACCGTTTTCCCTGTTCGTAGCGGCCGGCAAGGGTGCCGCCTGGGCCGCGGTGATCGGCCTGGTGGCGGTGATTCTGATCGCCACCACCATCAGCTTTCAAGCCAAACGGACCGTGTCCTCGGGGTCGCTCGGCACGTATGCCGGCAATGGATTGGGCCCCGGTGCCGCGTATGCCGCCGGATTCAGCCTGCTCATCGGATACATCACCTTCGCGACCACCGGCACTCTCGGCGGCGTGCTGTACTTCGAATACTTCCTTGACGCAATCGGAATCCGCTCGGAGGCAACACTCTTCAAACTCACGCTGGTCGCCGTCGTCGTCGCGGTCGCCGTCTATCTGCCCTACCGCGGTGTCTCCATCTCCGCGAAATATGAGCTCGTCTTCGAAATCATCGCCACCGCACTGATCTTGATCATCATTGTGGCCTCGTATGTCAGCTACGGCTGGCGCATCGACACCGAGCAGTGGTCGCTGTCCAACTTGGGTAATAGCACCACCTTCATCGCGGCGGTCACCGCGGTCGGTGCGTACGCGGGATTCGAGAGCGTCGCGTCCCTCGGCGCCGAATCACGCGACGCGCACCGCACCATTGCCCGCTCCCTGCTGCGCGTGGTGCTGATCATCGGCGTCCTCTACATCCTGGCCACATACCCGCAGATCCTGCAATTCCGGAACATCGACGGCGACAGCGCGATACTCCCCCAGGTCGCTACGAATTCCGGTGTGGCATGGTCGATCTACCCGATTAGCCTGGCGGTGACCATCGCGTTCATCGTGTTCGTCACCGCCGTCATCAACTCAGCGGCGCGCGGGCTGTTCACCCTGGCCCACGAGGGAGCGCTTCCAGCGACACTCGCCAGGGTCCACCCGGTCTACAAGACCCCCGTCGCCGGCATCTTCCTCATCGGCATCATCGCGGCAGCCTTCTCCATCACCGCCACCCTCAGCTCGGTAGGCCGCTTGGTGTTCGACGTGTACGGAAACTACGTGGCCAACTGGGGCTTTCTCACCAGCTATCTGCTGGTGGTGGTGGCCACCCCGATCTGGCTGTACCGCATCAGAGCACTCACGCCCGCGCGGCTGGCGGTGTCGATAGCGGCCACCCTGGCCATCGGGTATGTGATCTTCAGCAATTTCTACCCGGTCCCCGCTTTTCCGTTCAACATCCTGCCGCTCATCTTCGGCGCCATACTGCTGGCCGGGCTGCTGCGCTACTGGTTCTTGCGAGCCCGGCGACCCGAAGTCGCAGCCCGGATCGGTTCCATCCAAACACTTTCCGATTCCGAGAAGGAACGGCTGACCGAGCTCGGCATCCTCGAAGTGCTGCATGAGGAACCGGCCGTCGAACCCAAAACCGCCGATTCAGGAGTTCTCGTCAAATGACCACCGTCGCCTCCTCGCCCACCCGCGCCTACCTGGGAGTTGGCGACACTGAATTCGCCGCGTGGACGCGGGTCGCCCGACGCGTCGCCGAGGAACTGGCAGCTACCGCGCTGGAAAGAGATCGTGCCAACCAGAACCCCATCGCCGAGATCGGACTGTTGCGCGAGCACGGGCTACTGTCCTTCGCCACGGCCCACGAATTCGGTGGTGCCGGAGGAAGTCTGACGCAGGCGCTGCAACTCAGCCGGATCATCGCGGCAGCCGACGGGTCCATCGGCCAGCTGCTGGTCTACCACTACTCCAACGGCGTGTGGACCCATATCCTCGGGTCTGCGGCCCAACGTGAACACATCGCGCGCGGAGTCGGCGAGCACGGCTGGTTCCAGGGCAGTGTCAGCAATCCACGAGATCCGGGCATCACGGTAACCCCGACAGCGCAGGGATACCTGGTCAACGGCAAGCGCACCTTTGCGACCGGGGTCGCGGTGGCCGACCTGATCACCGTGCTGTTCTACGAACAGGAGCCGATCAACGCGATCATCCCCCGCGACCGGGAAGGCCTGCGGTTCAACGACGATTGGGACAACCTCGGGCAGCGGCTCACCGCAAGCGGCAGCGTCGAATTCGACAATGTGCTGCTACGCCACGACGAGGTGCTCACCGGTCTCGAGGAGTACGGTGACCGCCGCGAGCTCCGCGACGGACTGCGGGCATTGTTCAGCCAGTTGATCTTCGTCCACCTCTATCTCGGGATCGCCGAGGGCGCACTCTCCGCCGGCGTCACCTACATCAGGGACAAGGGCCGTCCATGGCCCGAAGCGCATTCCACGGAGGTCACCGAGGACCCGTACCACCAGCAGCTGCTGGGGCGTCTGTCCGCAGGGGTGGCCGCCGGGATCGCCCTGGCCGATGCGGTGACACGAGAGTTCGAACAGACCCTGGCGTCCGGACACGAACTGTCAGCGGACCGGTGGGGTGCGCTGGCGATTCGCGTCGACCAGGCCAAGTCCATCGCCACCGAGGTAGCCTTGGATGTGACGCACAACATCTTCCAGGCCACAGGGGCCCGCTCGACGGCGAATTCCGTTGGACTGGATATCTATTGGCGCAACGCCCGCACGCACACCACTCACGATCCGCTGCCCTACCGGCAACGCGAGATCGGCCGATATCTGTTGACCGGTGAGTGGCCGTCACCGCGCAGCCTCAACGGGCTGGGAGGCCTCGCCGAGACGACACAGGGCAAGCGATCGTGACGGATATCCGCTTCCTCCAGACCTCCGAGGAGCGTGAGCGTGCCTTCACGGTGTTCTGGCGGGCCATGGTTGGGCTGCCACCCCTGGGTGATCTCGCGATCGACGGATTGCTAGAACCCGGGCGGTATTTGGGAGCGTTCGACGGCACCGAGCTTGTCGGCGGGGCCGATTCCTACACCAGCTGGCTGACTGTCCCCGGCGGTTCGCGGGTTCCACACGCGGCCGTCACACATATCGGCGTACTACCCACCCACACCCGGCGCGGAATCCTCACTACGTTGGTCTCGCGACAGCTCACCGATATCGCGGGACGAGGCGCGGTAGTCGCCAGCCTGCGCGCCTCCGAAGCGGTGATATACCGACGCTTCGGCTACGGGGTGGCGACCAGCAGCGCAACCTATCGCATTCAGCGGCGACGGGCCCGGCCACACAGCCCCATCGATTCCGGTCCGATCACGCTGCTCGACGCGGCAGCGTCACCTGAGGTGCTCGCCGCGATCTACGATCGTGCGGCATGGACCGGGGCCGTGGCACGCCCACCGCAATGGTGGCGACTACACGAGCTGATCGATGCGTCGGCCCCGGGCAAGCCATACGTGGTCACTCATCCGGACGGCTACGTGAGATACCGCCCGCATGACACCGCCGAGTGGTTCGCCAGTAATGCACGCACCATATCCGTCGACGATCTTGTCGTGCATAGCGATGACGCCTACCGCGCGCTGGTCGGTCACCTGTTGGATCTGGACCTTGTCGATGTCATCGAGCTCGGCCCGCGCCCCGTCGATGACCCGCTCCCCCACCTGGTGACCGATCCCCGCTCGGTGACGCTCACCGGCGTCCGCGACGAGACCTGGCTACGGCTTGTCGATGTCGAGGCGGCATTGGCAGCGCGCACCTATGCGGACAAGGCACCGGTGGTGATCGAGGTACACGACGACCTGTTGCCACACAACTCGGCGCGGTTCGCGGTGGGGGCGGACAAGGTTCGGCGTACCCAACACACCCCCGATGTGTCACTCGATATCGCTGTCCTCGGTTCGGTGTATCTCGGTGGAAATTCGTGGACGCAACTGGCTCGCGCCGGACTGGTGTCCGCGCAGTCAACGGGGGCGATCACCTCGGCTGATGCCCTGTTCTCTACCGGTGCAAAGCCTTTCGCCGGCACCAACTTCTAGGAGCGCACTGTGACTGATGGTCTTCGCCAACTTCACCTCCTTGCCTTCGGCAATGTGCGCTCGGGCGGCGCGTGGCGACTTCCCGGCGTGCGGAACGGTCCCGCGAATCAGCTCGATACCCTGGTCGCCACCGCGAAAGCAGCCGAGGCGGCCAAGTTCGATGCCATCTTCTTCGCCGACGGCCTCAACTTCGGCCCGGAAGCCACCTGGGCGCACAAGTCCACCGAGGACTTCGAACCACTCACTGCCACCTCATACCTGGCCGCCGTCACCGAACGCCTCGGCCTGGTCGTCACCGGATCATCGACCTTTCAACCGCCGTATCACCTAGCGCGCCAACTACTATCGCTGGACCACCTCAGCGCGGGACGCGCCGGGTGGAACCTGGTGACGAGCTTCGCGCAGGCGGCAGCCGCCAACTTCGGTGATCGTGGCTTCCTCCCGCACGATGAGCGCTACCGTTTGGCGGAGGAAACTCTCCAGGTCGTGAGGGCACTCTGGCATTCCCTGGAGGCGGACACCGTCATCGAGGACCGCGCGACCGGAATCTACAACGATGTCAACAAAATTCACGTGACCAATCACGACGGTGAGTTCCACAAGGTCAAGGGCCCACTGGGCGTCACACCCTCCCGGCAGGGGCAGCCGGTGATCTTTCAGGCCGGATCTTCCACTACAGGTAGAGCGTTCGCCGCCAAAAATGCTGAAGTTGTCTTCACCGGGCAGACTGATATCGACCGAGCGAAGAGCTTCTATCGACAGCTCCACGACGAAGCCCGCGCCTCCGGACGGTCCTCGCTGCCCTTGGTCACTCCGTCACTCGGCGTCGTTGTCGGTTCCACCGAGGCCGAAGCGCATGCCACGGAAAGCACTGTCTATGAACACTTCATCCCCGAATATCAGGCGGGATGGCTCCTCGAAGTGGATGTCAACGTCATCGGCGCCGACCTGGACGGTCCCGTGCCCGCGTCCGCGTTCCCGGACAGCACCGAGACTCATCAAACCGCACTCGCCGGATACAAACACCTTGCCACCGTGGGCAATCCAACAGTTCGCGAGTTCCTCTACCGTACCCTGAACGCGTTTGGCACTCGCTTTGTCGGTTCCGCGGAACAGGTGGCCGATCAGATCGAACTGTGGTTCACCGAAGGTGCGGCCGATGGATTCATTCTGAGCACTTCGGGGCTGCCCGGCCAGTTTGAACTGTTCACCGAACAGGTGGTGCCAATCTTGGTGCGCCGGGGCCTCTTCCGCGCCGAATACACCGGAGCCACACTGCGCGACCACCTGGCCTTGCCCTGGCCCGCCCCGGTGCGTACACCCGCTCTGCTTGCCTGAGCGCTAATTCTCAGCGGCGACCTCTCGCAGCGTTCCGTCCTTGACGTCGTAGATGAATCCGCGCACGCTGCCCTTGCGCGGGACAAACGGGTTGGCCTTGATCCGTGCCACGGACTGGCGGACGTCTTCGTCCAGATCGGTGAACGCCTCGGCCGACCACGGCGGTTTGATACCGGTCTCGTCCTGAATCGAACGTTTGAAGGCGTCGTCGGTGAAGGTCAGCATGCCGCAATCGGTGTGGTGGATGAGAATGATCTCTTCGGTTCCCAGCAGCCGCTGCGAGATGGCCAATGACCGGATCTCATCCTCGGTGATCACCCCGCCCGCATTGCGGATGACGTGTGCGTCACCTTCGTGAAGGCCGAGCAGACCATACGGATTCAGGCGTGCATCCATGCACGCCACAACCGCGACCTTGCGGCCCGGCGGCAGGGGCAGATCACCCTTGTCGAAGTGCGCCGCGTAGGCCCGCGCATTGTTCAGCAGCTCGTCAGTGGTCGACATGGCGTGAAGCTACGCTCGAGCAATTACATGGTCAACGGTTACGAGCGGTCTGATCCCAGATGTGATCGCACACCCTCAACAAGTACTCACGGACGCAGCCGTACGGCGGATGCCAACCTCCGTTCAACTCAGACATCGCATCGCGAACCAACCCGCGGACCTCGCCGTCCAAGCCGACAGCAAGTAGCTCGCCGGGCGCAACAGCGAAGGGCACGGCAGAGCTCGAACCCACGATCTGGAGCACCGACAGTCGCTCGCGCGTTCGAGGTCCGAACATGGCCACACTTTGACGTTCGAGTTCGTCATGGAATTCCTGCGCGCTGAGAATTCCTTCCCGCCAACGACTCCCGTCAAGAATCTGTCCGATGGACAACACCTCGCCGATGTAGCTGCTGGTCAATCCGTTAGTGACTGCCAAGAGTTCCTGGTGTTCGGAATCCAACGCAGCACCGAGATGCGCTGTCAGCAAGTTCAATTCGGACTGACTGGCGCCGGGACGGCGCTGCGCTGGAGTCACGGACTCGACAAGCGCCGTCAGTTCAGCGAGCTTCGCGACGATCTCGGCCATCGTCGGTGGTGACGAGCGGATATCGCGCCCCCAGGTTCGGGCATGGGGGCCCATCTCCTGCTCGGCCAGGTACATGCCCTGCTCAAGATTCTCGTGATGCAGATACGAGTACAGGTCCGGCCACATCGTCCGCGAATCGATGTCGAGCCGGAACACACTTCCCGCTCGTGCTTCGTCGGACTGCCCGGTGTACAGATAGAGGCAGCCCGCATAGCCGTTGCCGGTGTCGGCGATCGGCACGAACTGGGTCGAATCGTTGCCGACACCCAGGTCATCGGCGGTATCTGTCTCATCAAACCATTGCGCGATGGTGCGAGCGGTCTCATCCCAACGATCGCCGACACCAATATCGCTGGTGCCCAACAAGTTCGTACTGAAGTGATAGCTCTCCCAGCCATCAGCCACACCGAGGAACTCACGGTACTGCGGATCTAACGGATGGCCGAGCCGTTCCTCGGTAGCGTGAAGTTGTTCCTCAGTGGCACCAGGATTTGGGTGGGTCACCGGATACAGTCCGTCGTCCACCGAGGCATGCCGCCGCTTATTGTCGATCATTGCGTCGAGTAGTTGACGCCAAGCGTGCATTCCAACTGGTTCCGCCACGTTTCCCCCTCTACCAGCCAGCAGATTACGACGGGCCCCCCGGCCCGTGCCGGATCAGAAGTTGATCATGTGCCCGGCAAGTCCATGGAACGCCTCCTGCAGCGCCTCGGACAGCGTCGGGTGGGTGTGCACGTTACGAGTCAGCTCGTTGACGGTCAGATCCCATTTCTGCGCGAGCGTCAGCTCGGGCAGAAGCTCGGAAACGTCAGGACCGATCAGGTGCCCGCCGATCAATTCGCCGTACTTGGCATCGGCGATCAGCTTCACGAATCCGGTCGGATCGGCGAGGCCATGCGCCTTGCCATTCGCGGTGAAGGGGAACTTCGCGACCTTGACATCGTATCCCTCGGCGCGGGCCTGCTCCTCGGTGAGCCCGAAGCTGGCAACCTGGGGCTGGCAGAAGGTCGCCCGCGGCATCATCCGGTAGTCGCCCAGCTCCAATGTTTCTGCACCGGCGATTGTTTCGGCGGCGACAACAGCCTGCGCCTCGGCGACGTGAGCCAGCTGCAGCTTGGAGGTGACGTCACCGATCGCGTAGATGTGCGGCACGTTGGTGCGCATCCGCTCGTCAATGGCGATCGCGCCGCGGTCGGTCAGCGCGACACCCGTCGTGTCCAGGCCAAAGCCCTCGACGTTCGGCGCAAATCCGATGGCTTGCAACACCTTGTCGGCGACGAGCTCGCTCTCCTGCCCGTCCTTGCTGACCTTGACCGTGACCTGCGAGCCATTGTCGGTGATCGACTCGACCTTGGTGCCCGTCAGGATCTTCACGCCCAGCTTCTTGTACTGCTTCTCGATCTCCTTGGACACCTCGGCGTCCTCGTTGGGCAGCGCGCGCGGCAGGAATTCGACGATGGTGACGTCCACGCCGTAGTTCTTGAGGACGTATGCGAACTCCATACCGATGGCCCCGGCGCCCGCGATGATGATCGATCCGGGCAGCTCGCGGGTCATGATCTGCTTCTCGTAGGTGACCACGTTCTCCGAGAGCGAGGTCCCGGGCACGAGCCGCACACTGCTACCGGTGGCGATGATCACATTGGAGAAGGTCAGCGTCTCGGTGGCACCGTCAGCCTTCTTGACCGCCAAGGTGTTGGCGTCGGTGAAGGTACCCACGCCTTCATATTCGGTGATCTTGTTCTTCTTCATCAGGAAGTGCACACCGGCCACACGCCCCTCGGCGACCTTACGGCTGCGGTCGAACGCGGCACCGAAATCGAACGTGGCCTCACCGCTGATGCCGAATGTCTTGGCTTCCTTGGTGAAAATGTGGGCCAGCTCCGCATTACGCAGCAGCGCCTTGGACGGGATACACCCGACATTGAGGCAGACTCCGCCCCAATACTTCTCCTCAACGATGGCTGTGGTCAGGCCCAACTGGGCTGCGCGAATAGCCGCGACATAGCCACCGGGACCGGCTCCGAGAACGACGACGTCATAGTGTGCAGTCACGAACTCCACCCTAGTAGGACGATGTCAGGCGGGGAGCGTCAAGCCCGGTCTCGATACTGAATGCCCCAACTGCGCAGCGGTTCCGGACACAGTGACTGAACTCCGGGCACTGAAGGTGCGGTGCACGCCACATAGCCGTACTTCACACCGGCAGCCGCCACCGAGATCGCGGGCGCCGTCAACACGGCAAAAGCGAGGGCGACCACTATGGGGAGCGGTTCGACCATGGCCAACAGCAGCGCGACCACCACGCAGACAAACACCCAGATCAGCACGTAGGTGACCGCGACCGTCCGGTCGTTCGGCAACAGCGTCTCGAACCAGTGCTGGTACAGCAGCAGTCCGACCGCGCCGGCGGGAATCCACACCGCCAGCAACAGCAACAGCAATACCCAGCGCTTCAGGAAGGCGGGTTCCCGCTCGGCGGGCACCCGTACCGGCTTCGCCGGTTCGTCGGCGGGCACCGGAACCGCGCCGGTGTAGGGATCGGGCGTCATCGATTCGGCCGACGTGACCGGCATCGCGCCGGTGCGGTCGCCAGCGACGTCGAATGCTGCGGTCAGCGGCAACGCATCGGTGTCGATGCGGCCGGTGGTCACCAGGTCTTCGTCATCCTTGAACGCCGAGAACGCGGTGAAGGTCGCGGTATCCAATCCGTCTCTGGTCCTACCGCCATCGATCGGCACGGCCAGCGGATCGGCCAGGTCGCCCTCGACGATGCTCGGCTTCTCCGTGTCGTCCACAAACTCGGCTTCAGCGCTCGTCTTTTCGACGGTGTTTTCTGCATTTTTGTCAGACACTGTGAATCACCTGTATCGCCGCAAGAATCCCGAACCACCCGGGAGAAATCGCCAGCACGAATGCCGCCGCGGCCGTCATCCATTTACGCGTGGATGCGATCAAGATGAAGAAACCGATCAGGCTCGGTACCGCGACAACAACGCCGATGAAGAGGTCGGGCCGCACTGGTTCGTGCGCGATGAACACGCTAGACATCCCAGCGACAAGTCCAACTGCTATCCCCAGCAGCATCGCGCTGGCTACAACCTGCGCGCGTGGCAGTGGTATCACGAGAAAACTCCTGCTCGGTGTTCTGTCCGCCCCCGGGCCACCTTCGACCATACTGCGATCACTGGCACACTGGCTCAAATGACGTCGGCGCGCCGCTCCCTGGACCCACATCTCTGGCTCGAAGACATCGGCGGCGACGAGCCGCTGAACTGGGTACGCGAACACAACGCGATAACAACCGGCGAGTTTTCCGGTGCACGTTTTGACGAAATGCGGGCCGAGGCGCTGGCCATTCTCAATACCGACGCACAAATCCCGTATGTGCGTCGGCGAGGCGAATTCCTCTATAACTTCCGACGCGATGCCAACAACGCTCGTGGCCTTTGGCGGCGAACCACTTTGGATCAATACCGTCTCGATGAACCCGAATGGGACGTCATCATCGATCTCGACGCCCTGGCGGTCAGCGAGGATGAGAACTGGGTCTGGGCGGGTGCCACGGCACTACGCCCCGAGTTCAACCGGGCGCTGGTGAGTTTGTCGCGCGGCGGATCCGATGCCGTGGTGGTACGCGAATTCGATCTGCAAACACGACAGTTCGTGACGGACGGTTTCGTGTTGCCCGAGGCCAAGACTCAGATCGGTTGGATCGACGCCGACACCGTGTTCGTAGGCACCGATTTCGGGCCCGACAGTCTCACGGATTCGGGATATCCCCGTCTGGTCAAGCGCTGGAAGCGCGGACAGTCCCTCGATGACGCGGAACTGGTTTTCAGCGGCGAATCCTCGGACGTGATGGTAGGCGCGAGCTTTGACGACACCCCCGGCTTCGAACGCACCCTGATCAGCCGGGCCACCGACTTCTTCAATTCCGAAGTACACGAGCTGAGTGTCGACGGCGAGCTGCTGCATATCGACGTCCCCACCGATGCCTCGGTGTCGGTGCACCGCGAATGGCTCCTGATCGAACTCAAGTCGCCGTGGCAGTTGGACGGCGCCGAACATTCCGCCGGGACCCTGCTGGCCGCTCGGTATGCCGACTTCCTCGCCGGGGACCGCACCGTCACCCCGGTATTCATTCCCGATGAGCATGCGAGCCTGCACCACTACGCGTGGACCCGGGAACGGCTTACCGTCGTGATCCTGCGCGACGTGGTTAGCGAGATCATGGTGTTCACCCCGGGCAGCTGGGACTCCGAACCACTAAGCGGTGTGCCGTCCAACGCCACCACCCAGATCGTCGCGATCGACGACCTCGGCGATGAGATATTCCTTGACACATCGGGTTTCACCCAGCCGTCCACACTGCTACACGGCACAGCAGGCACCGCGGGGGCCTCGGTATCCCCCATCAAATCGGCACCGCCCTTCTTCGACGGCAGCTCCTTTGACGTGGCCCAGCACTTCGCACGGTCCGACGACGGGACCGCAATTCCTTACTTCGTCGTGCGCCCCAGCGGATCCACCGGAGCGGGACCCACCCTGCTCGGCGGATACGGCGGTTTCGAGGTCTCCAGGACTCCCGGCTATGACGGCGTGCTGGGCAAGCTGTGGCTGTCTCGCGGCGGCACCTACGTGCTGGCCAACATTCGCGGAGGCGGAGAGTACGGCCCGGTATGGCACACCCAGGCAATGCGAGAAGGACGTCATCTGGCGTATGAAGACTTCGCCTGTGTCGCAAGGGATTTGGTGGCGCGGGGCATCACCACCGCGGCGCAGTTGGGTGCACAGGGAGGCAGCAACGGCGGCCTCTTGATGGGTGTGATGCTCACCGCATACCCGGAGTTGTTCGGCGCGCTGGTGTGCCAGGTGCCACTGCTGGACATGCGGCGTTACCACCTACTACTGGCCGGCGCCTCCTGGGTGGCCGAGTACGGCGATCCGGACAATCCCGATGATTGGGAGTTTATCTCCAAATACTCTCCATACCAGAATATTTCGCCTGAGAAGCACTATCCGCCCGTTCTGGTGACCACCTCGACCCGCGACGACCGCGTCCACCCGGGGCATGCACGCAAGATGACCGCCGCCCTCCACGAGGCCGGGCAACCGGTCTGGTATTACGAGAACATCGAGGGTGGCCACGGCGGTGCGGCCAATAACGACCAGTCGGCCTTCAAGACGGCGTTGGCCATCGAGTTCCTCTGGCGCCAGCTCGCACCCTGACCCGAAATCTCAGGGCGATCCCCGATGTGGCCGCGGTGGGCGGAGCAGACAATGGCTGCATGAGCGAATCCAACACCGTTCCACCATGGGTCAACAAGATGGTCAGGGGCCTGCTCCGCAGTCCGCTGCACCCCGTGCTCAGCGGCAACATCGCGTTGTTCACCTTCACCGGACGCAAGAGCGGCAAGGAATACAACGTGGCCGCCACTTACATTCGCGACGGCGATGTGCTGACGGTCTTCACCGACAGGGCGTGGGCCAAGAACCTGCGCGACGGGCGTCCCGTCACCGCATTGGTGCGCGGCAAGCGGCTCGATGGCACTGCCGAGTTGTCCACCGGCCCCCAGATCGCCGGACCACTGGCCGACCTGCTGCAGAGAGTGCCGCGCGATGCCAAGTACCACAACGTGCGACGCAACGCGGACGGCAGCCTCAACCAGTCCGATATCGACCGGGCCGCCGCCACCGAAAGCATGGTGACCGTGCGCCTGTCATGACCCACGTCACTTAACGATGGCGACAGTCTCGCAAATCACGCCACCCGGCCACACGAGCATCAGCGAATCACACATCGATACGTATGCAGTTTGCTCGATAGGTTTTCCGCCTCGTCGGCCGCCACCCGAACCGATCACAAAACTGCAGCTCACAGGTGCTAACTACTGCAAGCACTATGCGATTCGATTCTTAATTTCCCAGTTCAGAGGCAGTGGAAAATTGAGGGATAGAACCGTGCCATCGGGTGCCGTTACCGAAATCGAGACCGATCCGTGACCGTCGCGGGTTGTTGCCGTTAGGTGTGCTCGGCTAGCTTGGTAGCTAGCTGATTTATTGGCCTTGGCAAAGTTGCCTGGCGGGCCATAGTTATTGACCGACACGACGTGGGCGCATTGCAGCGCTTCCTGATGGTCGGTAGTTGGAGCCAGATTGCCGTGAGGTGCACGATGAGAAACGACTTGTTCATCGGCTTGAGTGAGAACGGGTGGGACCGTGCTCCGTGGGATACCGAGCCAGAGTTTTCGCCCACCGAGCTAGACATCCTGCTGGATCGTCGGCTGTCCGTCAGTGACGCCGCCGAACGTGTCGGCTGCGTGGAGCATGACGTGCAGCGCATCCGCGACGCACACGCTGCCTGACGTTCACGTCAGCGCCGCAACAGACCGCCCACTAGCCCCGACACCACACCCACCACGATTACCAGGCCACCGGCTGCCATCGTGAGGCTCAGCCAGTGGTGGGCATTGCCGACCGCCTGGGTGACCAGGCTGTCGGCAACATCGCGAAGGTTGTCGTTGACCCGGTTCAATGGCCGATCCAGGTAGCGCCGGCCGATCTCCAGTCCCGCCCACCCGGCCGCGCCCACGAGTAGTGCCGAAATTCCAAGTCCGACAAGGCCCTTGGCGCGGCTACGGACCGCCAGCTGAGTCAGGCCCGCGAGAACAAGGGTCAAACCGAAAGATATCCACACGGCGAGCTGACCGAAGCGCGCCACCGGCACCAAACGACCCGGCGTCAGACCTGCCAGGTTGTCGTCGGTGACCGAGACCTTCAGTGTCTCCGGCGCCTTGATGGAAAGCCCCTGCGGAACCAGGCTCTTGATCATGGGCGCCACATCAATCTGCCAGCTGCCCTGCGAATCCCGTTGCGCCGAGTTCGAGTTCGTGAACAACCACTGGTGCGCCATCCGATTCACCGAAGCGAAGTCCGCAGCGAACTGCGGGCCACCGGTGTACGCGGCAGTCAACTCCGCGACCTGGGTCTCGTTGACGCGCGAGCCCTGCTTCTTTCCCAGCGACACGATCTGGGTGGTGAGTTCCCCGGCAATCGCCCGCTGCACCCTCGGGTCGTCAGCCGCCGGCGCGGTCAACGCCACATAGCCGTTCTCGTCGACAATCCGGGACTGTGTCCAGGCCGCCGTCACCGTCAGAGCCAGCGCGGCAGTGGTCAGCAGCCACAGCAGGACCGCGAACAGGAATCGCATCGAGCCCAGGTTAGTCCGGCCGTCCGAAACGAGGCGACTTCGGGATCTGGAACCGGCGGCCGGCGGCGGAAATCTAGTCCGTGAGCGCGCGCCCCAGGATCAGTGGATCGGCCTGACCAACAACGTCGACATCCTTGTCGTCGTAGTCGAACTTGCCCAGAACGTGCCGCATCGCGCTGACTCGGGCCCGCTTCTTGTCGTTGCTCTTCACCACGATCCACGGCGCGTGATCGGTGTCGGTGAGCGAGAACATCTCTTCCTTGGCCCTGGTGTAGGCATCCCACTTGTCCAGGGAGGCCAGATCCATGGGCGAGAGTTTCCACTGGCGCACCGGATCAACCTGCCGGATGGCAAAGCGGGTGCGCTGCTCGGCGGAGGACACCGAGAACCACAGTTTGGTCAGGCTGATGCCGTCGTTGACCAACATCTGCTCGAAAAGCGGTGCCTGGTGGATGAATTCGGAATGCTGCTCGTCGGAACAAAATCCCATGACGCGCTCGACACCGGCACGGTTGTACCAGGAGCGGTCGAAGAACACCATCTCGCCGGCAGCCGGCAGATGCGGAACATACCGCTGGAAGTACCACTGGGTGCGTTCCCGTTCGGTCGGCTTCTCCAGCGCGACCACGCGAGCACCACGCGGGTTGAGGTGCTCCATGAACCGCTTGATGGTGCCGCCCTTCCCGGCCGCATCGCGCCCCTCGAAGAGGATGACGTGCCGGGCGCCGGTGCGCTTGCTCCAGTTCTGCAGCTTGAGCAGCTCGATCTGCAGCAGCCGCTTCTCCAGCTCGTACTGATGGCGGCTCATCCGCTCGTCGTACGGGTAGTTCTCTCGCCAGGTGTCCACCGCGACGCCGTCGGGCGCGATGAGTACCGGATCGTCATCGTCTTCGTCGTCGACGGTGTAGCCCTGCGCAGCGGCGGTAATGGTCTCGGTCACCAGCGGAAACTAACCCCGGCAACCGTCGCCAGGGTGGCCGACGAGTGAACGTGAGGTGTCAGCGACGGAAGGGGCGCAGCGCCTTGTTCGAGAGCTTGGTCAGGCTCTTGAGCGCCACCGGGGCCAGCCAGCTCGGTCCGCTGTACCACAGCGGCTCACTGGGCAGCGTCACCCGGGTGTCGACGATGGCCTCCGTACGGCAGTACTTGAGCAGACCGCTGGCGCCACCGAAGCGCGAGCCCATCCCCGAACCCTTCCATCCACCGTGCGGCGCGGTGAGACAGGACAGGTTCATGATCACGTCGTTGATGTTGACGGTGCCGCAATCAAGTTGCAGCGCAATGCGTTCGGCGCGCCTTCGGTCCTTGGTCCAGACGCTGGCAGACAGCCCGTACTCGCTGTCGTTCGCCAGCGCGATGGCTGTGGATTCCTCGGAGAACCGCATGATCGGCAGCGTGGGACCAAAGGTCTCCTCCCGCATGCAGTCCATGGAGTGGTCCACGTCGACCAGCACGGTCGGAGCGTAGAAGGTACCGCCGCCCGGGACCCGCGCGCCGCCGGTGAGTGCCCGAGCACCCGATGCAACCGCTTGGCGCACATGCTGATCCACGACCTCGAGCTGATTCTCGTCGATCATGGCGCCGACGCTGTGATCCATCCCGGCGCCGATCTCCAGGCCGCGCACCTCATCGACCACCAGGTCCACAAACTGCTCATAGATCGAGTCATGGACGTACACCCGCTCGACGGATACGCAGGTCTGACCGGCGTTGAACATGCTGCCCCACACCGCTGCGTGTGCGGCACGTTTGACGTCGGCATCCGAGAGCACCAGCATCGGGTCCTTGCCGCCGAGTTCCAGGCTGACCGGGGTGAGGCGGCGTGCGGCGCGCTCCATGATCTTCTTGCCGGTGGCCGTCGATCCGGTGAACTGGATGAAGTCGACGTTGTCGATCAGTGCCTCGCCGACCTCGCGGGCGCCGTGGACGATCTCGAACACGGGCGGCGCTCCGATTGCCTCCCAGCCGCGTGCGATGAGTTCATCGGACAGCGGCGTGCGTTCGGAAGGCTTGAGCAGCACCGAACAGCCCGCCAACAAGGCCGGGATCACATCCCAGTATCCAAGTGCCACAGGATAATTCCATGGCGAGATGACCCCTACGACCTTACGGGGCCGCTGATGCAGGGTGATCTTCTTGGTGTTCATGGCGATGGACGAGGCTGGCCTCGTCTCGGGTGCTAAGAATTCCGCCGCACGAGGCGCGTAGTACGCGATGATCGCGAGAATCGACGGAATCTCGATGCCCGCGTCGATTTTTGACTTACCGGTCTCCGCGATCAACTGGGCCTCGATACGCGGCGTGTTGTCGGTCAGCCACTGCGCGAAGCGGGCCAGTACCTTGCCGCGCCCCTCAGGCCCGAGTCGCTCCCACGACGGCTGCGCCTTCGCCAGTTGTGCGGTGATCACGGGGATATCCGCCGGATCGGTCCAGTTCACCTGCCCGACGACCTGCCCGTTCGCGGGATTGCGCACGTCGCGGGCGGCGCTGTGGGCGGTGGCGAGGTTTTCAGACGTCGTTGTCATTAGAGGAGTCTGGCACGCGGGGACCCACGTCGCCATCCCCACTAGTTGGTTGGAATCATCCCGCGCAGGTAGGCGGCTTGACCCAGATGCTGGGCACAGTCGTCGACGATGCTGACCAACCGGACACTCGCGGTGACCGGCGGATCCCAGTGCTGATCGACGACACGCGCAAGTTCGGTATCGGTCAGGGTGTCGACATACCGCAGTGTCATTTCGTGCACGTCCCGGTAGTAGCCACTGAGCAGGTCGACCGTCGCGATCACCTTGGCCACATCCTCGGGCGTGTGCCCGTATCCGTTGGAGTCGGCGGGCAGGTCGAGGCCGAATCTCGGCTCCCAGCCGCGGGCCGTCCACACCGGCTCGGCACCCGTGATGGCACAGATCTGCACGTCCTGACAGCGCGCCGAATGCCAAATGAGCCAGGCGATGCTGTTCGCGTCAGGCGTGGGCCGATAGGTCACCGCCGTATCCGCAAGACCACCGGTCACCTCGCCGACGTGTTCGATGATCCGGGTAAAGCTGTCACGCAACAGTTCCCGCGCAGACGCGGCTGCCTCGAAGTCCGTCACGGTTTGACGGTACGCCCGGACTTGGGCGCCGTCTTGGTCGCAGGCGCGCTCATCGTCAGCGCACCTGCCGCACAGCCACAGACCAGCACCGCGAAGATGGGCAGCAGCAAGGCGGTGTTGAGGGACAACGCATCGGCAAGCCAACCGATAAGGGCCGGCCCACCCAGCACCGCGACATAGCCGGTCCCGACCACCCACGACAGCACCCGGCCCTCGTGTTGTTCGTCGATGTTGCCCGCCACGGTGAATACCTGCGGGACGCCACCGGCAAGCCCGAGGCCCACGGCCGCCCAGCCCGCCATGGTGAGAGGCAGCGCCGGAGACGCGATGACGGTCAGCAGACCGACCGCGGCCAGCGCACAGCCCCAGCGCAGGACCAGTACCCGGCCAACTCGTTCGACGAGCTTGTCGACGGTGAACCGGCCCACCGTCATCGCCGCCATGAACACGCCGAAGGTGAACGCACCCCATGAATGGGAGGCGCCCAGGTGCTCCTGTGCGTGCAGACTGCTCCAGTCCGTCGCCGACCCTTCCGAGAGCATCAGCAGCATGGCCAATACGCCGAGGAGAAAGACCTGGCCCCGGCGGCAGGTGACCGCGGGCGGCAGCGTGTACGGCACGGTGTCCGGCGCTTCGGCCTCGCCGGCGCGCAGCTTGTCCTTCAACAGCACACTGGCCGACGATCCCAGCACCGCCAGGCACAGCACGGTGACACCGAGGACGGTGACGAACACCGGTACGTGCACGGCAAACGCGACGGTTCCGATGCCGGCACCCACCACATTGCCGACGGAGAACACCCCGTGGAATGAGGCCATGATCGGCCGCCCATAGAAACGCTCCACGTCGACCGCGGCAGCGTTCATCGCGACATCGGTGACGCCGACGGCGACGCCACACAGGAAGGCGCCAGCTCCGGCGATCCACGCATTCGTGGCCGATAGCGGGATATTGACGCCGAGAGCCATCGCGGCGCCACCGGCAACGGCAATGGGCCCGCTGCCGAATCGGTCGACGAGCACACCGCTGATCAGCATGCCCACCAGCGCGCCGCCACCCAGGACCAGCACCACCAGGCCCAGCGCCGTCGAGGACATCCCCGTGGCCTGCTTCATGGTCGGCAGGTGCACAGCCCAGGTGGCCACCACGAGCCCGAACGATGCGAATACACCGATAACGGCAATCCGCATACGCAGCGGTTTCGTCAAGAAATAGTCCTCACCTCGGCGTTGAGCCGGCGATCACGCCCCCACCGCGACCTCGGCGAGCAGCACTCACCGGTACCTGTTGACCACACTACTGATCATGACCACGGCGGGCCGCAACAGCGCCACATCGCCTCCGTCTAATATATCTCTTGAAATTCATATGATGCTGTGGTGATATGAACTCATGGACGCCTTCATGGTGATCGCCGACCCGACTCGGCGCAGGATCATCGACACCCTGCGCCAAGGAGCGGCCGATGTCTCCACGCTGATCGAACGACTCGACGTTTCACAGTCGCTGGTGTCCAAGCACCTCGGTGTCCTGCGTGAGGCCGGCACGGTTCGAGTGGAGGTCGCCGGGAAACGCCGCGTCTACCACCTGGCCGACGATCCCCTGCCCGCCGTACTGGCCTGGGTAACGCCCTATCACCGCAAGTGGGCCAACGCGTTCGATCGCCTCACCCATCTCATCGACAGCGAGGTCGGCGGTCATGACAACACGAAGGACGACAACCGTGACTAATCCCCTGGATGCCACCCTCACGCCATGCGACGACCACGATGGCAGGTGGGTCCTGACCATGTCCAGAGAGTTGAACCACTCACCGGAGAAGGTGTGGCAGTGGCTCGTCGACCCCGACAAGTTACGTCAGTGGTCACCCGCGGTACCCGATCGCCCACTGGACTCGGTGGGAGCGGCACGGGTCCAGGAGACCTCCGCAGATCCGGTACTCGACGGTGAGGTACTCACCGCGAACCCGCCACACGAACTGATCCACCGCTGGGGCCCGGACGACACCCTGCGCTGGCGAATCGAGCCCACAGAGAAGGGATGTCGACTGACCCTCGAGCACTCGATGTCCGATCGGGGTAACGCGTCGGGAAATGCCGGCGGTTGGCATATCTGCTTGGACACTCTCACCCTCGCCGTCGACGGGACACCACGCGGCCGCGTGGTTGGCCTCGATGCCATGACTCACAACTGGCAAAACCTCAATGACGGGTACGCGACGATACTCGGCTGAGCGTTCACAGAATTTGCTGAATCTCCTCCACCACAGCACGGGCAAGCCAGCTAATTTGAATACGATCCCGCGTCCAAATTAAACGTTGACCAGGCACTACAAGTGCAGTGGGGAATATGCTCGACTCGGCCGGTCCACCCCCTTCCAGGTATGGCGTAAAAGCTTTGCCCTATTTACTCTCATGCCACCGCATTCGGCAATGGCGCCGAAAGCACAGGAGGGGTCCTGATGGCTGCGCAGCATTCGGTTTTGGGGAAACGTCGCTCGCTCAAGCGCTCGGTGGCCACCGCCGCCGCGGTGGCGGCGACATGCACCGTGCTGACACCGGTCGCCATAGAGTCGCGAACCATCGCCTCGACGCTCGCGTCCTATGTCATCGGAGTCGGCGGCCGCGGCGACGGCGCGGGTGCGAACATTCCCGCCAAGCTCGGCGGCCTCGACGGCTTCTACGACTCCTCTTCCGACACGTACGTCCCCGTTTCCTATCCGGGGACGATGTGGCCCGTCGATGGCCTGCGGGACAAGACCTTTCGACAGTCTGTGACTGCGGGGCACACGGTACTGGCCCAGGAGATCGCGACCCATCCGGGGCAGAAGGTCATCATCGGCTACTCGCTCGGCGCGGTAGTCGTCAACGAGTCACGCAAAGACCTCGAAGAGCAGTACGGCCCCAACGGAAACCCGGATATCCAATTCGTCTTGATCTCCAACGCCTACAAGCCCAATGGGGGCGTTCTGGCTCGCTTCCCCGGTATCTGGATTCCGTTCATGGATATCTACTCGACCCAGCCCGCGAAGCCGGACATCTTCACCACCACGGACATCACCAACGAATACGACACGATCGGCGACTTCCCGGCGTACTTCAACCCGCTGGCCATCGCCAACGCCCTTGTGGCATTTCCGTACACACATCCCGACCAGTTCTATGACGGCACCGATCTGGACAAGTACGACAACGCGAACGCCGTTGCCGACCAGACCCAGCTCGACGGCAACACAACCACGTACCACTACGAAGACGGCACGACCAAGACGGTGGTCACCAACGTGAACGGCTCCACATCCACCTACTACGTCGTGCACACCGAACATCTCCCGCTGCTGCAACCGCTGCGCGATCTCACCAACCCGATAGGCGCTTCCTTCGTGCTCGATGCCATCGAGCCCACCCTGCGGGTGTTCATCGACATGGCCTACGACCGCGAGACCGGCCCGGGCACCATAAAACCGTTCAGCCTCTTCACCCCAACGAAAAACATCGTCGATGCACTCAAGAAGCTGCCTGGGGCCATCGAGGAAGGCACCGAGAACTTCCAGAACGGACTGCCCGGGGCGGCGGCGCCCAAGCCACCCGCACCGGTCGACAAACCCGCCAGTGCCCCTGCTCCCCAGGCCGATTCCACAAGGGCCACGCCGCCCGTGGCCCAGCCGCCCGCACCCGAAACACCCAAGGAACCAGTCCTCACCCTGACCACTTCCGGGCCGACCGCTCCCTCCGCGCCGGCCAAGCTCCCCGACCCCACCGCAATAGCGGTCAGCGCAAGCACAGTGCCTACCGTGCAGACCGAGACAAAAGCGGAAACCAAACCCGAGGCCACGCCCGGTGAGAAGCCGGACCAGGGTAAGCCCGCCGTCACTTCCGTCAAGGACATCGACATGTCGAAAGACACAACGAAGCCAACCCTGCGCCTTCCACGGCTTCCCGCGTCACGACCCGGAACGACACCAAAGAATCCGAAACTTCCGTCGATCAGAGAAAGCCTCAAGTCGATACCGGGCCTGGGCGCCAGCAAGGCACCCAGCGTCACCGGCACCGGTGGTGCCCCCAGCAAGGAAACCGGAGGTACCGGAAACAGGGCCGCCGAACCCGGTGCCCACACCGGCCCAAGTGACCACGTGAACTCGGGCGATCACGCCAAATCCGGGGACAGCCATTCCGGGAGCAACGCGGCCTGACCCGACCGCCGCACCACGAAATCAGCCAGATCAAAACCTCCGCGTTCTCGCCCGGAACGAAGTCAACGTGCCAGGACTGGGCGGCGCATGCCGGAGCATTGGGGCCCAAAAGTGCGGGATCACCCTGCATCGACGGCACGTCAGCAGCAACCCCTCAGGGTGGTGTGCGGATTCCTCATGTGGGCGCCTGGCACTGCGTCGCCTAGACTGGGTGAATGCCAGCCAAGACCGAACCGGCCACGGACGACGACTTCGAGCCGCTGGCCGATGAAACCGCCCACCAGGCGCAGCGCGTCGTCGCCGCCTACGCCAACGATGCCGACGAGTGCCGCATGCTCCTCGCGATGCTCGGCATCGGGCCAACCAAGGTCGACGCGTAGTCCGTAACTCATGACACCTCGATCGGATGAGCGATCGCCGGTAGAGGCTGTCACCGGCACCTCCGACTTTGTCGTCGTCGCCAATCGGCTCCCCATTGACCTGGTGAAGCTGCCTGACGGCTCCACCACATGGAAGCGCAGCCCGGGTGGGCTGGTTACCGCGATGGAGCCGCTGCTGCGTAAGCGTCGCGGCGCCTGGGTGGGCTGGCCGGGTGTCCCAGACACCGACGTCGAGCCGGTCTCCGAGGACGGAATGGTCCTCTACTCTGTGCGCCTCTCCACCGAGGAGGTCGCCGAGTACTACGAGGGCTTCTCCAACGCCACCCTGTGGCCGCTCTATCACGATGTGATCGTCAAGCCTGAGTACCACCGAGAATGGTGGCAGGCGTACGTCGATGTGAACCGCAAGTTCGCGGAGGCGACGGCGGCAGTCGCCGCGGAGGGCGCCACCATCTGGGTGCAGGACTATCAGCTGCAGCTGGTGCCCAAAATGCTCCGCATGCTGCGCCCCGACCTAACTATCGGCTTCTTCCTGCACATACCGTTCCCGCCCGTCGAGCTGTTCATGCAGATGCCCTGGCGCACCGAGATCGTCGATGGCCTGCTGGGCGCCGATCTCATCGGGTTCCACTTGGCGGGCGGCGCCCAGAACTTCATGTACTTGGCGCGAAGATTGGTGGGCGCCAGCACGTCTCGAGCATCGATCGGCGTGCGCTCGCGGTTCGGTGAAATTCGGGTGGGCTTCCGCACCGTGAAGGTGGGCGCCTTCCCCATCTCAATCGACTCGGCGGAGCTCGATAGCGTGTCTCGTAGCAAGCAGATTCGCCAGCGCGCCAAGGAGATTCGCGCCGAGCTCGGCGGTCCGCGCAAAATACTGCTGGGCGTCGACAGACTCGACTACACCAAGGGCATCGACATCCGGCTACGCGCCTATGAAGAACTACTCGCCGAAGGTAGAGCCAGCAGCCGCGATACGGTGTTCGTCCAGCTCGCCACCCCCAGCCGCGAACGCGTCGAGAGCTACAAGAAGATGCGCGGCGATGTGGAGCAGCAGGTCGGTCACATCAACGGCGAGTTCGGCGAGGTCGGCCATCCGGTGGTGCATTACTTGCATCGGCCGGTACCGCGCGAAGATCTCATCGCCTTCTTCGTCGCCGCGGATGTCATGTTGGTGACTCCCCTGCGCGACGGCATGAACCTGGTGGCAAAGGAGTACGTGGCCTGCCGCAGCGATTTGGGCGGTTCGCTCGTACTTTCCGAATTCACCGGTGCCGCAGCGGAACTACGCCAGTCTTATCTGGTCAATCCGCACGATATCGACGGCGTGAAGGACGGAATCGAGTCGGCGCTCAACCAGACCCCTGAGGAAGGGCGCCGCCGTATGCGGGCGCTGCGCCGCCAGGTACTGGCGCATGACGTGGATCGATGGGCGCGCGCATTCCTGGAGGCGCTGGCCACACCGGCCACCGGCGATTCGATCGCGCCGGAACAGCCGGCCGTGCTGGGCGGCGAGCCCCTTTAAAGCGGCGTGATGTAGGAGATCAACCACTTGTCTCCTGCGCGCGTGTAATCCACCTGAATCGACGACGAGTCGTACACCGGAGTGCGCGACTGGTCCGTGATGGTGCGATTCATGTACACCACCACCTGCGCCGAGTCCCTATGCGCGGCAATGATTCCGGTGCCCACGATACTGGTCTGGCTGACGATCTTGCGCTGCTTGGCCTGCGGGATGATCTCGCGGTTGGCCTTGTCTTCGAACTCACGCCGGTACTCGGGAGTCAGCCCCGCGTACTGTTCGTCGAGGCTGCGCTCGACGGTCTGATAGTCGTATCCGAAGATGCTTCCCACCTGCTTGCCGGCCTGCTTGATCAGCGTCTGTCCCGCAGCCCGACTGGCGATGGTGTCGACCCGGTGCCAGTACATGCCGCCGGCGATGGCAGACAACCCGATCACGGCCAGCACCACCACCGCGACGAAAGTTCTTGTCAACCAGCGCATCAGCTCTGTCCGTCCGGCCATCGCAGGTCATATGCGGTCATGTTGCCCTGCTGATCCTCGGCGACGATCATCCGCATGCGATACGACTTGGAGGGCTCGTTGACCCCCGAGTCGGCGTTGGTGAGGGTTACACGCGCGGAGATGAGTATCGAGGCCTTCTTACTCACCTCGTCGACGCTCTCCAGGCTCGCCTTCTTGATCACCACCTCCGAACTGGTGCCGGTTTGGTGGTACAGCGCTTTGAGATTGGCGGTGTTGTCGGGGTTGAAGGTGCCCCGCAGCGGTCCGCTGGTGCTGTTGACGAACTGGTCGACGTTCTTGTCGATGCTGTCCGGGCTGTAGGTCATCATGTTCGTCACCGTCTGCACGGCAGTGTCGACGAAATGCTGGTCGCGCGCGGCCCGCACGTCATCGCGGTGCTGGGCACGACCCATGAGCGCCAGTGCCACTCCCAATGCGCCAATCAGCACCACTGCCAGCACCGATGCCACCCACGCCACAGCGCGCGCGTTTCCCTGTCGACGGGAATCGGAAACGGACGGTTCGGGTTTCGACCGGATCTCGGTGCGGCCCAAGGACACACTGATGGGCTCGGCACTTGTCTCACTCGTGGGGCCCGCCGGCCGGGCTGCCCGCCGCCGCGTTGTCTGCGACGTGGCTTTCGACTCGTCTTGGGTCATGCCGGCTTCGGCCCCAGCATCAAATCCGCCCACGTCTCCGCCTCACTACCGCGATCGAGCGCGGGCGCGTACACACTCGGCTGATTGTTGGCATCGAGGAACACACCATTCTTCGGATCATAGGCACGTGCCGCCATCGGCTCCGATTTCGCTGCTACCGGCATCACGTCACCACCGGCCGGCGGGGCCTCTGGAGCCGGTGGAGGTGGCGGCGGCAGCGTCGGAGTACCCGGATCAGGCTCGGCACCCGGCGGTATGTTCGGAAATTTGTTGGGCGGCAGGATGTTCCGCGGATCTTCCACCGGGGTTCCGTAGGGTGCGGGCGGGCCACGCCACGGGTTACTGCCAACCGGCACATATCCGCGTGGGTCGCGGCACAGCTGAATGGTCGGTGCCCGCTTTCCGGGGAACTCCTGGCATGGGTAGTTGCGCGCGCCGCGTACCGCGCTGGGATCGTTCTGGGCGGTCTTGCAGTACATGTCCCTGGGCAGCTCACGCAGGGTCTCATCGGCCGGCGTACGCATCAGCGGTGCCGGGACGAAACCGGTCAGGCATGGCGGCGGGTCACCCAGGTTCAGCCGGAAGTCCAGCTTCGCGCCCTCGTCCATCGGGGCACCACCGGCGACGGTCAACAGCGCAGAGAACAACGCGGGCAGGATCACCAACGACTGCTCGATGGACTTGTTGTAGATGACGCCAACACGCCCCAGATTGGCCAGGCTCGCCGCGAGCACGGGGAACGACGGGCGAATACCCGCGAACAGCTCGGAGGCTTCCTCGGCGGCACCCGGTGCCACCTTGAGGAACTGCCGCAGCTGCGGGTCGGCCTTGGCGAAATGTTCGGTCAATGCCGCCAGGCTGGAGACAGATCCGCGGATGTTGTCACCGCTACGAATCTGGGCATCCAGCAGTGGCCCCACCTGATCGATCAGCTTGGTGGTGCTGCCGTAGTCGGCGTTGGCCTCCTGGATCAGCAGACGCGACGAGTCGATCAGCCGGGAAAGTTCCTGACCGGATCCGTTGAAGGCCTTGAACGCCTCGGACAGCACCTCCCGGAGCCGGGTGTCCGCGACGGTGTTGACCAGCCCGTCTGCCTGGCGCAGCAGGGTGGACACATCGGTGGGGATGGCGGTGCGATCGATACCGATCACGTCGCCCTGCCGGAGGCTTCCGGCAGCACCCGTGGGGGGCGGCACTAGATCTACGTACTGCTCGCCGATGGCGGAGACGCTCTTGACCACGGCCCGCACATTGCCGGGCACCTTGACGTCGTTGTTGAGCCGCATGCTGGCGGTGACGCCCTCGGGAGTCAGCGCGACATCGGTGACCCGCCCGATCTGCACGCCACGGTAGGTGACGTTCGCGTTCTGATACAGGCCGCCCGAAGCAACGAACTGCGCCTTCACATCATGTTTTCCGATGCCGAGCGCGGTCGGCACCCTCAGGTAGAAGATCGCCATCAGCGCAACACTGATCACTGTGACGGCCGCGAAAATCATCAGCTGAATCTTGATCAGCCGTTCCATCAGCGACCACCTCCCTGTGGGGCGGCCGGGGCTGCGGGCGCAGGCAAATCGAACGGGCTGGTCTCCTTGCCGTTCAGGTTCGCCATGGATCCGATGAGCCATTCCGGTGGATTCACCACATCGTTGAAATGCTGCATGTTCGGGTCGAAGAACGATGTGGTGAAAAGCGTTTCACCCAGACGCCGCGCCGTCAGGTCGAACGTCACGAAGACATTCAGGTAGTCGCCGCGCACCGCGTTCCGCAGGTACTTGGTGCTGAACGGGAACGTGGGCAGTAGGTCCAGGCTGTCGATCAACACATCGCGGTTCTCGGCCAGTGCCCGCACCACCGGGTACAACCCCTTGAGGTCGGCGACGAGGTCTTCCTTGGTGGTTCGGAGCACCCGGTCGGTGATCTTCGCGAGGTTGCCCACCGAGCGGAACGCCTCGATGATGTTGGCACGATTCTCGTTGAGCACCTTCAGCGCGGGTTCGATTGAATCGATCGCACGCCCAAGGCTTTCCTTGTGTTCGGCTAGAACTCGGGAAAACTTGTCGATGCCCTGCATGGCCGAGATGATGTCGTCCCGCTGAGCGTTCAGCGAGGAGATCAGCGTGGCGAGTTTGGGCAGCACCTGGGTCAGGTTGCCGGTACGTCCCTTGAACAGGTTGTAGGTCTCGTCGGTGATGTCTTGTATCGCACCGAGATTGCCCTTGTTGACCACGACAGAAAGTGCGGAGAGCACCTCTTCGGTGCTGGGGTATTTGCCGGTACGGCTCAGCGGAATCGTGGCGCCACCGGTCAGCCTGCCCACTGCCGGCTCTCCGGTGGGGGCGGCCAGCTCGATGTGCTGCGAGCCCAGCAGGCTGGTCTGCGCGACCTTGGCGACCGCGTTGGCCGGCAGTTGCACCTCGGGCCCCAGGGACACCTTGACTCCGGCATACCAAGAGCCGTCGGGCTTTTGGTATGCATCGATGCCCGACACGCTGCCCACCGTCACGTCATCCACCATGACCGGGGAGTTCTGCGGCAGCGTGGTGACATCGGGCAGCTCAACGGTGATGGTGTAGGACCGCGATCCGTGTCCCGCGGTCCCGGGCAGGTTCAGCGAGTTGAGCCCGTTGAACTGGCACCCGCTCGCCACCACGGCGACACCGACACCGATCGCCACGCCGCGCAGGGTGCGATGAGAGCCTCGCGCGAAGAGCGTTGAACTCAGACGGCTCATCGCGGCCCTCCAGGAACAGCAGGTGGTGCCGGCTCATCCGCAGCCGCGGGGAATCCCGGCGGCACCGGCCCCGGCTCGGCGGGACGCAGCTCCGTGCCCGGAGGTGGCGGCGCATTGACTTCCTCGGGCCCGAGCATCAACGCACTGAGGTCCTGTGGTGACGGCTTCGGTGGCGGCGGTGCGCCGTTGGGCCGAACCCACACCAGATCCTCGCGGGGCGCCTCGGACTTCGCCTCCGTCTCGGGGGTGTCGTAGATGATCTGCCCCTTGTACGCCGAGATCTGGTTGATCGGGTGCAGCAGGATCGGGGCGTAGTTGAATGTCGCGCGGCGCAACACGGGACCCATCCGTTCACGGCAGATCTCGGCTCGCTTCAAATACTCGGTCTTGGTGCCGGTCTCGAAAACACCACCACAAATGAACTGCACCGGGTTGGCCAGGTTCGGAATCGAGAGCATGCCGTTCAACGTGCCCGCCGCGGGGTTGTAGATGTTGTAGAAGTTGGCCAGACCGTTCGGCGCAACGTGCAGGATCTGCTCGACGTCATCGCTCTGGTCCGAGAAGATCTTCACGAAATCGCTCAGCTTGTTCACCGAGTCGACGAGCGCAGAGTTGGTGTCTCCCAAGAAACCTCGCACATCGGTGAGGGCCTGGTTGAGTGCGCCCAAGGTGGCACCGAGGTTCTCGGTGCTGGCAGCCAGCACCTTCGACACCGATGCCAGATGGGTGCTGAACTGCACTATCTGTTCGTTGGAGTTCGCCAACGCATCCACCAGCACCTGCAGGTTCTTGATGGTGCCGAACAGGTCCGTGCGGGAATCACCGAGCCGTCCGGCCGCCTGCGAAAGTTCGCGCACCGCATTGCGGAACGAGTCGCCGTTGCCGTCGAAGGTGCTCGCCGCCTGGTTGATGAAATCACTGACCGGCCCCTTGGATTCACCCTGCGGCCCCAGGCTGTCACTGAGCTTGGCCAGCTCGGTCTTGACCTCGTCCCATTCGATCGGGACGGCGGTCTTGTCCAGCCCCAACGACGCGCCGTCGGCGAGAGCCTGCCCCTCCGTATACGCCGGGGTCAGCTGAACAAACCTGGCGGTCACCAGGTTTGGCGCCATGATGATCGCCTGTGCACCTTCGGGCACCTTGAACTTGTCCGGGAGTTCCATGGTGACCTTCACGTCACCCTCGCGCGGCTCGACGGCGGTGATACGCCCTGCCTTCACACCGAGGATGCGAACGTCATCACCCGGGTACAGCCCCACGGCTGAGGCGAAATGGCCGATGATCTTGTGGGTTCCGCGGCTGGGCCACACCCAGTACAGCAGGCCGCCCACGAGGGCCACCGCGAGCATCGCGAAGACGCCCTTCTGGATCCAGGGTCTGAGACGGTTCTCCGGTGTTGTCATGGCGATTTCGGCCTCATGACTTGGCGTTCGCCGATCAGACCATTCAGGTAGTCCGAGAGACTGGCAGGCAGCTTGCCGGGCTGGAAGTAGGTGTCGAACATGACGGCCGTCAGCGTGGCGGGCGGGAAGCCATAGACGTTGACGTGGAAGCCGGGCCCGGAGGAGACGACCTCGCCGAGCGCCGTGCCGTATCCCGGCAGACGCTTGAGCGCCTCACTGATATGCGCCTTGCGGTCCAGCAGATCATCGAGCACGAGGTTCAGCTTCTCCATGGTGGGCCGGAATTCCTGGCGATTGTCGGCCACGAATCCACTGATCTGCTGGGACAGTCCCTGCACACGATTGATCAGCTCGGCGATCGCCAAACGCCGTTCGTCGAGCGCCGCGAACAGTTGATTGCCATCGGTGACAAGCTTGTTCACCTGCCCGGCACGCTCGGAAAGAATCCCGCTGACAGACTTGGCACGGCTCAACAGCTGTTCGAGGGCGGCGTCGCGGGCGTTGAGCGTGCGCGAGAGCGAAGCGACACCGTCCAGGGCACCGCGCAGCTGCGGGGTGGCATCACGCATCGCGTCGGTAATGACCTGTAACGACTGGTCGAGCTGCGCCTTGTCTATTCCGCCCGCCGATGCGCCCAAGTCACTCAGCGCACTGTTCAGTGTGTATGGAGTTCTGGTGCGGCCCAACGGAATCTCGGTGATACGACCTGCCCCAGCCGGCGTCACCGACAGCGACTTCTCACCCAACACAGTGGTGGTTCTGATCGCCGCCAGCGACTGGTCGCCCAGGCGGATGGAACGATCGACAGTGAAGTCCACGCGAACTTGGTTGCCCGCCAGGGATACATCCTTGACCTGGCCCACCTTGATACCCGAGACGAAGACATTGCCGCCAGGCTCCAGGCCCCCAGAGTCCGCGAAGAATCCGGTGTACTGCTTGCCCTGCGGCCAAAACGGCAGACCCGTGTAGCCGAACGCGACGAGTACCAGCATCGCCACCACAGCGATACCGAAGATTCCGGTGCGTACCGGATCTTTCTCTTGGATGTCACTCATTTTTGAAGGAACACCTGCCCTTCGACGGGTCGGGCGGTCCACCGAACGGGATCAGCCAGTCGGTTCCGACGGGTCCGTTGACCTTGATCCGGATGGAGCAGTAGTAGATGTTGAAAAACGATCCGTAGGCACCAAGAGCGTTGAGCCGTAGATAGTTTTCGGCGAGGTTCTCCACAACGACGTTGATATCGGCCTTACGCTCGTCCATCCGCGTAGCCAGCTGGCGAGTCTGTTCGATGGTGCCCTTGATGTACGGGCGGGTGTCCTTGAGCACCGATTCCAGCGACGAGGCCGTCGACGCAAGCGGCGGTAGCGCTCCGGCGACCACGTCACGCTGTTGCGCCAGGCCGGAGACGAGCTGCTGCAGCTGATCGACACTCGATGAGAACTGGCTGCTCTTCGAGTCGATGGTGCCAAGCACTTCGTTGAGGTGATTGATCACATCGCCGATCAGCTGATCGCGTTCTGCCAAGCCCGAAGTGAACGAAGACGTATCGCCCAACAATTGGGAGAGCGTCCCGCCCTGTCCCTGCAGGATCTGGATGAACGCGTTGCTGATCTCGTTGACCTTCGCGGCGTCGAATCCCTTGAGCACGGGCCGAAGTCCACCGAGCAGCGCATCCAGATCAAGAGCGGGCTGAGTGTGCTCTTTGTCCAACGTTCCGCCGTCGGGCAGCTTGCGTAATTCTCCGGGGCCCGACGTGATCTCCAGGTACCGGTCTCCGACCAGATTCTCGTATCTGATGATCGCCCGACTGGAGCTGTAGAGCTGATATTTCGAGTCGACGTCAAAAGTGACCTCGACATTGTTGTCCTTCGTGAGAGATACGTCCTTGACGCGGCCGACCGGTACACCGGCGATGCGTACCTTCTGCCCGGACCGCAGGTCCGACGCCGTCGTGAACGTCGCGTGATACCGCTTGCCGGAACCGAATCGGAACTCACCGAAGGTGATGATCAGCCCCGCCGCCACCAACAGCATCACCACGGTGAAGACGATAACTTTGAGTCGCGTCCCTGTGTTCATCGCTAGAACTCACTTCGCTTCGCGAAGGCACCGTTGTAGAGGTACTGCAGGGTGTCCGGAGCGTTGACTTGCAGCTCTTCCAGTGGCTTGTACGGGATGTACGCGTTATCGGTCACCAGGAAGGGCGATCGGTACCATGACCCGTTCTGCGCCTTCGTCGGAATATTCGGTAGGCCACGGCAATTCGGGCCACCGGAGCCGTTCACGATGGGCAGGCTGTCCGGATAGGTGTACACCGGCGCACCCAGCGGGAAGCTGTTGCTCAGGAACAAACCCGGCCGTACACCGCCGATGAGCGGGGTGAAGGTCACCAGCGCCTTGGAGATGGCCTGCAGCGTGCACGGGATTTCCGGTGAATACCTGCCAAGCAGCGTAGTGGGAGCGCGCAGCCGTTGCAGCGCCGCGGTGAGGTCCTTCTCCGCGGGGGCCAGGGTTTCGTATCCGTTGTTACCCAGCCCAATTGCCGCAAGCAGCGCCGCCTTGAGGTCCTGCTGTTGATCCACGACAGTGCGGCTCAGCGTGGGCAGATTGTCGAGGATGCGCACGATGTTCGGCGCGGCATCGCCATAGATCTGCCCCACCTGTCCGGCCTTCTGGAAATCCTGTTGCAGCGTGGGAAGTTTGGGATTCAGCTGATCCAGGTACTGGTCGAGCTCGACGAGCCCCTGCCCGAAGTTGTCCCCGTTGCCGCGCAGCCCTTCGCCAACGGCGGTCAGGGTGGCATTGAGGTTGACAGGATCGATCTTGCCGAGCAGCCGGGTCAGGTTCTCGAAAACGGTGTTGACCTCAAGGGCCACCGCCTCGGCGGTCACCGTCGCGCCCGGCCTCAGCGACGAGTCCGACGGCTGTTGCGGGGCAAGAAACTCCACGGATTTCGCGCCGAAGATGGTGGTACCCGCAATGCGGACAGTGGCGTTCGAGGGAATCAGCCGCAGGTCCTTGGCGTTGACCGCAAGCTGCAGCTTGGCCTGGTCATTGGCATAGGTGATCGACTTGACCTTGCCGATCTGCAGCCCGTGGAACTTGACCTTGCCGCCCTCCTCCATCACCAGACCCGCACGGGGCGAGACGACGGTGATGGGCTTGGTATCGGCGAAGGCGTCGTTGTACGCCAGGTAGGTCAGCACAGTCAGCGCCACCAGCACGGCAGCGAGCACCGTGCCGGCTAGCCGGACGGACCGGCGCGACGATTCTCCTGACATGTGGCCCTAGCCCGAGAGATTGAAGTTGCCGGACCCGCCATAGACGGCGAGTGAGATGAACAAGGTGACAAGCACAACCACGATGAGGGACGTGCGTACCGCCTGGCCGACCGCGACGCCCACGCCCACTGGCCCGCCGGAGGCATTGAATCCATAGCTGGTGTGCACCAGCATCACCACGACGGACATGACGATCGCCTGCAGGAATGACCACAACAAATCGGTGGGCACCAAGAAGGTGTTGAAGTAGTGGTCGTACACGCCCGGGGACTGCCCGTTGATCATGACCGTGGTCGCGCGGGATGCGAAGAACGCCGCCAGCACCGACAACGAATAGAGCGGGATGATGGCGATCAGCCCGGCCACCAAGCGAGTGGACACCAGATACGAAACCGCATGGACCGCCATGGTTTCCAGCGCGTCGATTTCCTCGGCCACACGCATCGCGCCGAGCTGGGCGGTTGTTCCGGCACCGATGGTGGCCGCCATCGCGATACCCGCCACCACCGGAGCGACGATGCGCACATTGAGGAAGGCGGACAAGAAGCCGGTGAGTGCTTCGATGCCGATGTTGCCCAGCGACGAATAGCCCTGCACCGCGATGACCCCGCCGGAGGCCAGGGTCAGAAATACCGCGACGCCCACGGTTCCGCCGATCATCACCAGGGCCCCGGTACCCATGGTGATCTCGGCGAGTACCCGGATGGTTTCCTTGCGGTACTTCGTCAACGCTGCGGGGATGTAACTCAGCGACTGGGCGTAGAAAAGTGCCTGCTCGCCGAATTTGTCGAACGAGCGTCCCAGACCACGCATATACCGGACGGTATAGGAGGTCACGGTGTGCGTCGAAAGATACGGTCCGGTCACTAGTGTTTCACCAGGACCCGCACGCCGATTGCCGTCATGACCACGTTGATGACGAACAAACAAATGAAGGCGTAGACGACGGTCTCATTGACCGCATCGCCGACGCCCTTGGGTCCACCTTTGACGGTGAGTCCGCGATAACAGCCGACAAGGCCCGCGAAGATGCCGAATAGGAAGGCCTTGACCTCGGAGATCATCAACTCGCCCAGACCGGTGAGCACCGTGAGGCCGTTGATGAAGGCACCGGGGTTGACGCCCTGCAGGAACACCGAGAACACATACCCGCCGACCATGCCGATGGCGCACACCAGACCGTTCAGCAGCAGCGCGACGAAGGTCGAGGCGAGCACCCGCGGCACGACCAGTCGCTGGATCGGGTCGATGCCCAGCACCTGCATCGCGTCGATTTCCTCGCGAATGGTGCGCGCGCCCAGGTCGGCGCAGATCGCCGTGGCACCGGCACCCGCCACGACGAGCACCGTGACGACCGGGCCGAGCTGCGTCACGGTGCCGAAGGCCGTGGCAGCACCCGACAGATCGGCCGCGCCGATCTCACGCAGCAGGATGTTGAGCGTAAAGGCCACCAGCACCGTGAAGGGGATGGCAACCAGGAGCGTCGGCAGCAACGAGACCCGTGCGATGAACCAGGTTTGATCCAGGAATTCCTGGCCCTGGAAGGGGCGGCGGAAGATGTTGCGGAACGTGGCCAACGACATGGAGACGAAGCCGCCGACGGCGCGTGCGGGCGCCGCGAGCTGCTGCTTCAACCTTCGCTCCTGTCTCACACATCGTTGCCTCTACCCGACCACCCGGTTAACGATCGACGTGTACCTACCACGCTGTGAGGCGCATCATATTAACGAGAAAAAATTCTTAGTGTCAATTCATCATTGGGCAGGCAAATCGCACGCAGCGTCCACTTTGCGCTGGGATTTTGATGCGATATTTAGAACCGGTTCTAATCTTGGCCGTGCCCCGTACCGTAACGCTCGTTAACCTTCAGACATCAGTGCGGTCGCCGAGAACGTTCGCTTGGGGTCATGTCCAGCAAAGAAATCGGCCAGCGCCGAATTCAATGCTGACGGATCCCACGCATCCGACTCCGCAGTGAACTTCGCCTCCACTGTAGGCGCTGCCAACAACGTCACGGTGGGTCCGTACACGATGAAGAGTTGACCGCTCACCTGCTCGGCGGCGGGCGAGGCCAGGTACCGCACCAATGTCACGACATGCTCGGGAGACAGCGGATCGATCGAGTCCTCGGGCGCGTCGCCAAAGACATCGGCAGTCATCGCGGTACGGGCACGTGGGGCGATGGCGTTGGCCCGCACTCCGTAGCGACCGAGGGCGCGTGCGGCCGACAGCGTCAGCGCCGTGATACCGGCCTTGGCGGCGCCGTAGTTGGCCTGCCCCTCCGGCCCGAGGAGACCGGCCTCAGACGACGTATTGATAAGGCGGCCGTAGACGGGGGCACCGGCCGCCTTCGACGCACCGCGCCAGTAGGTGGCGGCGTTGCGGGTCAGCAGGAAGTGGCCGCGCAGGTGCACGTGGATGACGGCGTCGAACTCCTCGTCCGACATGTTGAAGAGCATCCGGTCCCGGGTGATGCCGGCGTTGTTGACCACGACGTGCAGCCCACCGAGCGATTCGGCGGTGGAGATCAACTCGTCGGCGGTAGCGCGCTCACCGATGTCACCGGCGACGGTCACCCCCTTGGAACCCACCGCGGCGATCTCGTCGAGCACATCGCTGCCCTCCAGGGCCGGCGCGATGTCGTTGACGATGACGGTCGCTCCGGACCGGGCCAGGCCGATTGCCTCGGCGCGGCCGAGTCCCGCCGCAGCTCCGGTGACAATGGCGACGCGGCCACTCAGGTCGGCATCAGCAATCGCGCTCATAGTGTTTTCCCTTCAGTCCCATGCATTCGACGCACCCCGATCACGCCGGCACCGCTTCGTCGAAGGCGAAGCAGGCCGGGCGATTTACGAATGCCTCTAGTCTTTGCGAATCAAAGCGGCGCGCGGGCACTCCGCGATCGCCTGTTCGACCAGATCTTCCTGATCGGCCGGTACTTCCTCCTGCAGGATGACGACATAGTCGTCGTCATCGACGTCGAACACCTCTGGAGCGATCCCGAGACACACCAAGTTGCCTTCACAACGGTCAGGAATTACACCGACACGCATTGGAAACCTCTTTCCGGCTCCATGAGCCGACTCCGTCGTCTAGCTGGGCTGTATCGCCAGACTACGACACGTGATCCACGACACAACCCTGGTAACTCCAGGATCTCTGGGCTGAGTTTGTGTCGTGGCGCCGCGTCTGGACTCCCTAGACTAGAACGTGTTACAACTCTTGTGTCAACGTGGGTCACACCTGAGGGCCACGGCAGCGGAGGTCACACATGCATATCGCCTACACGCCCGAGCAGGAAGAGCTGCGCCGCGAGCTACGCGCGTACTTCGACAAACTGCTGACCCCGGAGCGGCGCGAGGCCTTGGCGTCGAATCAGGGTGAGTACGGCAGCGGCAACGTCTACCGCGAGACCGTGGAACAGATGGGTGCCGACGGCTGGCTCGCTCTGGGCTGGCCCAAGGAATTCGGTGGCCAGGACCGCTCGGTGATGGACCAGCTGATCTTCACCGACGAGGCCGCAATCGCCGGCGCCCCCGTACCGTTCCTGACCATCAACAGCGTCGCGCCGACGATCATGCACTTCGGCACCGACGAACAGAAGAAGTTCTTCCTGCCGAAGATCGCGGCGGGCAAGCTGCACTTCTCGATCGGATACTCCGAGCCGGGCGCCGGTACCGACCTCGCCTCACTGCGCACCTCGGCAGTTCGCGACGGCGATGACTACATCGTCAACGGCCAGAAGATGTGGACCAGCCTCATCGAATACGCCGACTACATCTGGCTGGCAGTGCGCACCAACACGGAAGTAAAGAAGCATCGCGGTATCTCCATGCTCATCGTGCCCACCACTGCGGAGGGCTTCTCCTACACCAAGGTCCGCACCATGGCCGGGCCCGGCACCAGCGCCACCTACTACCAGGACGTGCGTGTCCCGGTGACGAGCCGAGTCGGTGAGGAGAACGCGGGCTGGAAGCTGGTGACCAATCAGCTCAATCACGAGCGGGTCGCTCTGGTTTCCTCGGCGCCGATCATCACCGCACTGCGCGAGGTACGCGAGTGGGCGCAGAACACCAAGGGCCCAGGCGGCCGGATCATCGACGCCGAATGGGTTCAGCTGAACCTGGCGCGCGTGCATGCCAAGGTCGAATACCTCAAGCTGATCAACTGGGAGCTGGCCTCCACCACCGATGCCGCTCCCTCCCCCGCAGATGCCTCCGCCACGAAGGTCTTCGGCACCGAGTTGGCCACCGAGGCCTACCGCCTTCTCATGGAGGTACTCGGTACGGCGGCGACACTGCGTCAGGACTCCCCCGGTGCGCAGCTGCGCGGACGCGTCGAGCGGATGCACCGGGCCTGCTTGATCCTCACATTCGGCGGCGGCACCAACGAGGTTCAGCGCGACATCATCGCGATGACCGCACTCGGCCAGCCTGCGGCAACACGCTAGAAGGGACTGCACTGCAATGGATTTCTCCCTGACCGAGGCACAGACCGACCTTGCCGGCCTGACCCGCACCATCGCGTCGGCGATCAGCACCCCGGAGCGCCAGAAGGAGCTCGATAAACAGGACAGCCGATTCGACTGGCAGCTGTGGACCAAGCTCGTCGAGGCCGACATCCTCTCGACAGCGGCCCCCGAATCGTTGAGCGGCGGCGGATTCGGCGTGCTGGAGCAGTCGTCGATTCTCGTTGAACTGGGCCGCGAACTCGCCGCGGTTCCATACCTGGAGTCTGTGGTGCTGGCGGCCGGAGCGCTCGCCGCGTTCGGTTCCGAAGCACTGCAGAATAATTGGGCCGCACCGGCTGTCGCCGGTAAGAAGGTGCTAACCATCGCGCTCGACGGCGAACCGGGCGAGGGGCCCGTCGCCGCCCGGGCTGAGGGTGCCGGTTACGTGCTGACCGGCAATCGGGTCCTGGTGCCTTTCGGGGTCGAGGCCGATGCGTATCTGGTACCCGCCGAGACCGAAAACGGTGTCGCGGTCTTTCTCGTGGCTGCCGACGATGCCGGCGTCACTCAAGAAACCTTGCACACCACCGGCAAAGACAGCTCCGCTGAGCTGATTCTCTCCGAGGTTCCCGTTCCGGCCGACCGCAAGGTCGGTGGCGTCGAGGTTGTGGAGTGGCTGCGGCTGCGGGAATCTTTGGGGCACAGTGCCTATCAACTCGGCGTGCTGGAGCGGGCGCTGGAGCTCACCGCCGACTACGCGCGCACCCGCGAGCAGTTCGGTAAGCCGATCGGTGGCTTCCAGGCGGTGGCTCAGCGACTGGCCGACGGGTACATCGACGTCAAGGGTCTGCGCCTCACCCTGTGGCAGGCAGCATGGCGCGTCTCGGAGGATCTCCCTGCCGATGTCGAGGTCGCCACGGCGAAGTTCTGGGCCTCCGATGCCGGCCACCGCGTCGCGCACACCGCGGTCCACGTGCACGGCGGCGTGGGTATCGACGAGGACCATCCGGTGCACCGCTACTTCCTGGCCGCCAAGCACGGCGAGTTCGCCTCGGGCAGCGCGACAGAGCAGCTGCGCCGCATCGGCCGCGAACTCGCCGATACACCTGCCTAGTATCTGGTTGTGAGCACGCCGGAGAACGCAACGGTCACACAGCTGCTGGCGAACCTCGCCGATGTTGAGGACCGGGGGCTGCACTTCGAGGGTTCGTTCACGCCATGGCGTGAACACGTGGCCGAAAGCCGCCGCCTGGCATCGGTGTTGCGCGCCCGCTTGGACCCGTCAAAGCCACCGCACGTCGGTGTGATCCTGGAAAACACCCCCGGGTTCGCGCGCCTTCTCTCCGCGGCCGCACTAGGCGGTCTGGTACTGGTGGGCTTGAATTCGACCCGGCGCGGATCGGCATTGCAGCGTGATGTCGAGCTCGCCGACTGCCAGTTCATCATCACGGACGAGTCCGAAACCGTTGTTGACCAACAACATCCGCTGATCGAGATCGCCGATGTGCGACCGGATGAACTGTTCATGCTCATCTTCACCTCGGGCACCAGCGGCGACCCCAAGGCCGTCCAGATCACTCATGCCAAGGTGGCCTCCGCGGGGGTCATGCTGTCCTCACGTTTTGGCCTCGGTCCCGCGGATGTCTGTTATCTCTCGATGCCGCTGTTCCATTCCAATGCGGTGCTCGCGGGCTGGTCGGTGGCCGTCGCCGCCGGCGCGTCGATTGCGTTGCGCCGCAGGTTCTCCGCCTCGGGCTTCCTCGACGACATCCGCACGTACGGGGCGACGTATGCCAACTACGTCGGCAAGCCGATGTCGTACGTGCTGGCGACACCGGAACAGCCCGATGACGCCGAGAACCCCTTGAAGTTCATGTACGGCAACGAGGCGGCAGCCGGCGATACCGACCGATTCGCCAAGCGATTCGGCGCCTTTGTGGTGGACGGATTCGGGTCGACCGAGGGCGGGGTGGCGCTGGGTTGGGCGCCGGGGACGCCGCCAGGTGCGATAGGCCCCCTGACTCCCGACGTTCAGATTCTGGATGTCCGGACCGGGCAGCCTTGCCCTCCTGCGGTTTTCGATCAGAGCGGCAAGGTGGTCAATGCCGCGGAAGCCACCGGTGAGCTGGTGAATGTGACCGGACCCGGACGATTCACTGGTTACTACAAGAACGAAGCGGCCGATGCCGAGCGCATGGTCGAGGGTAAGTACCGCAGCGGCGATCTCGCCTACGCCGACGAAAACGGGTTCGTGTACTTCGCCGGACGCCTGGGCGATTGGCTGCGCGTCGACGGCGAGAACCTGGGCACCGCCCCCATCGAGCGAGTGCTACTGCGCCATCCGGATATCACCGAGGTTGCCATCTATGGCATTCCGGATCCCACCGTCGGAGATCGTGTCATGGCGGCACTGATCGTGAGTAACGGGTTCGAGGCATCGAAGCTGGGCGAGTTCCTCTCCGCACAAGAAGATCTCGGGCCCAAGCAGTGGCCGTCATTCGTCCGGATAAGCGCCGATCTCCCCCGTACCGCGACATTCAAGGTGATCAAGCGGCAGCTATCGGCCGAGGCGTTGGAAACCAGCGACCCGCTGTGGCGGCTCTCCGGGAGCACCTACGTTCAACCCTGACGCCCAGTGTGCGGATCCGGTCGAAATCTCGCCGATATTCGACACTATCCGCACACTCGAGAGACTGTCGGTGGTCGGTGCAAGGCTGCCATCATGGGGGACGTACCGTGGCCATTCATCAGGGATGAGGCGCTCGCGAATCGTCTGGTCACTGGGTACGCCCTCCGCGGATTCACCGCGCTGTACCCCGCTGTATATGTGCCGACGGATGCCGACGTCACACCGCTCAAGCGCGCCGAGGCGGCATGGCTATGGTCGAGGCGCCATGGCGTGCTCGCCGGCATATCAGCGGCAGCCGTCCATGGCACAAAGTGGCTGCCACATAGCGGTCCCGTCGAGCTCATCCATACCAATCGTCGTGCTCCGCGGGGGATCTCGGTATGGAGCGACCGTCTGCTTCGCGACGAGCAGACGGTCATCGATGGACTACCCGTAACCACAGCCGCACGCACCGCGTTCGACATTGGGCGGCGCAACGCAACTGACCTGGCAGTGGAACGTCTCGACGCCTTGATGAACGCCACCGGAACCTCCGTCACCGATATCGAAACCGTGGTGGCACATCACCGAGGTGCCAGAGGTCTGACAAGGCTCGCTCATGTCCTCGATCTGGTCGACGGCGGCGCCGAGTCACCCTGGGAGACACGCACCAGACTCATCGTGGTGCGGGCAGGCTTCGCAGCTCCACAGACTCAACTCGTTGTACGTAACCGCTTCGGCGACTTCGTCGCGCGCCTCGACATGGGGTGGAAGGACCATAAAGTGGGTATCGAGTTCGACGGCGCCCAGCATTGGACGGACGCGGGTCAACGGTCCCGCGATATCGATCGTGCCAAGGAACTGGCGGACGAAGGATGGCGCATCGTTCGCGTGAGCTCCGACATGGTGCGCCATCGTGCGGGAACGATCGTCTCCAGGGTCGCGGAAGCATTCACTGCACTGGCCGCGTAGTCGAGTGTGCGGATCCGGTGGAAATCTCGCCGATATTCGACACTATCCGCACACTCGGCGGCTAGGAGGGTGGCGGGCAGAGCTAGCCGCGGATCTGGTTCAGCCTGTCGACAGTGCTCTCGAAACCTGCCACCAAGTCGGCCACGATCTCGGCGGTAGGCCGAATCTCGTTCATCCGCCCGACGATCTGCCCCGCAGGGAAGCAGACAGTCTCCGGGTCATGCGCACGATTCATCCGCTCGTGCGCCCCGCTGACCAGGATGTTCTGTAACGGCATCGGCAGCGGTGTCGGCGCATCCTCGGCATCCCAGGCCTGAGTCCACTTGGTCTTCAGCAGTCGCGCGGGCTTTCCGGTGTAGATGCGGGTGCGCACGGTGTCGCTGGAGGTCGCCTTCAGTAGCGCCTGCTGCACCACGGAATCGCCACCGGCGGTGACGGTTCCAAGGTCATACTCGGCGGCGGTCAGCCAGATGGAGCCGGTCCACACACCCGAGGCGCCAAGCGCCAGGGCTGCCGCGGCCTGCCTGCCGCTACCGATACCGCCGGCCGCCAGCACCGGCGCGCTGCCGTCGAGGGCATCCACGATCTCGGGCCAGAGCACCATGGATGCCACATCTCCGGTATGCCCACCGGCCTCATAGCCTTGGGCCACAACGATATCGACACCGTTCTCGACATGCCGCTTGGCGTGCTCGGCCTTACCCGCCAGCGCGGCGACCGGCACGCCATGCTCGTGCGCCTGGTCGATGACGTCCTTGGGCGGGGAGCCGAGCGCATTGGCGATCAGCTTGATCGGATGCTTGAGTGCGACCTCCACATGCGAGCGGGCCACCGAATGCAGCCAGCCCAACACCCCCGCCGACTCACGTTCACCCGGCAGCGGGGGCACGCCCAGGCCGGCAAGAGTCTTCTCGACGAAGTCCTTGTGCCCCTGTGGAATCAGTTTGTCGATGTCCACCGCGGTGCCCTCCGTGGGCACCTTGGCAGGCATCACGATGTCGACACCGTAAGGCTTGCCGTCGGTGTTCTCATCCATCCAGTTCAGAATGGCGTCCAACTCGTCGGGATCGTTGAAGCGGACACACCCCAGCACACCCATCCCGCCCGCGCGGGTGATGGCCGCGGCGACCTTCTCCGACGGCGTGAAACCGAATATCGGATAACGGATTCCGAACCGCTCACAAAGGTCGGTGTGCATGGCTCACGCTCCCGTGTTGACGTGCTTGGTGTTCACGAGGTCCACCTTCTCGGTTTCCGAGACCTCCTTGGCCCAGCGGTAGTCGGCCTTGCCCGCAGGATTGCGCTTGACGGTGTCCACAATCCAGACGCTGCGCGGCACCTTGTATCCGGCAATCTCCTTGCGCGCATGGGTATCCAGGTCTTCGAAGGTGAGCTCCACGCCGGGACGCACCGCGACGACGGCACCCACATGCTGGCCCCACTTCTCGTCGGGCACACCGACGACAACCGCGTCGAACACGGCGGGATGGCCCTTCAGGACGCTCTCGACTTCCTCGGGGAACACCTTCTCGCCGCCGGTGTTGATCGACACCGATCCGCGACCCAGCATGGTGACGGTGCCGTCGGCTTCGACGGTCGCCCAGTCACCGGGGATCGCGTACCGCACACCGTTGAACGTCTTGAACGTCTCGGCGGTCTTCTTCTCGTCCTTGAAGTATCCGACCGGGATGTGGCCACTCTTGGCGATAAGACCCCGCACCCCGGAACCGGGCTGGATCGGATTGCCTTCCTCGTCGAGAACCGTTGTGGTGGAACTAATCTTCACGGTCGGGCCACCCGGATGCATCTGCCCCTTGGTAACGGTGGACAACCCTCCGGTACCGGTCTCGGAGGCGCCGATCGCATCGGTGATCACCCGGTTGGGCAGCAGCTCCAGGTACCGCTCCTTGACCGTCTGCGAGAACAGTGCGGCACTGCTGGCCAACACCCACAGCGAGGACAGATCGCGGGCGCGGCCCACCTCGGTATCCAACGCGTCGATCAGCGGTCGCCCGATCGCGTCGCCGGCGAAGAACAGCATGTTGATCTTGTGCTTCTCGATGAGTTCCCACACCTCTTCGGGGTTGAACTCGGGCGCGAGCACCGTGGTGCGCCCCTGGAACAGGGCCATGAAGGTCGCGGCCTGGGTGGCGCCGTGGATCATCGGTGGGATCGGGAAACCGATGAATGGAGCGGCCTCGGCTCCCTGCTTGGCCAGGTCCCACTCACCCTCGATGTACTCGCCGGTGACGTAGTTGATGCCACCGAACAGCGAGCGGTAGATGTCCTCGTGCCGCCACATCACCCCCTTGGGGAAGCCGGTGGTGCCACCGGTGTAGATCAGGAAGATGTCATCGGGACTGCGCTCGGCGAAATCACGTTCCGGAGATCCCTGCGCTAGCGCGTCTGCGAACGCGACGCCGCCGTACGGCGAGTAGTCGAGGTCGGTTCCATCCTCGACGACAATCGCGGTCTTGACGTTCGGGGTGCTCGGCAGGACGTTCGCGACCTTGTCCGCATACCGACGCTCATGCACCAGGGCCGCCATATCGGAGTTCTCGAACAGGTAGTGCAGCTCGGCCTCGACGTACCGGTAATTCACGTTGACCGAGATCGCGCGGATCTTGACGATGGCCGTCAGCGCCACGACGATCTCGATGCCGTTGCGGCAGTACAGGCCCACCTTGTCGCCCGGGCCCACGCCCCGGCTCTGCAGATAATGCCCTAACCGGTTGGACTGCTCCTCAAGCTCTGCGTACGTCAGCTTTCGGTCACCGGAAATGATGGCAACACGATCGGGCATAGTGTCGATTGCATGCTCAATGAGGTCGGCAATGTTAAGGGCCATGTCCATAAATTAGAACGTGTTACATTTTTAGACAAGCCCCGGCATCTTGGAGGACCTCAATGACCGAAGCTGACGCTCTTCGCGCAAGCGGCTCATCGCACACCGTGACCGAGCAGGACGCCCCGCACGCCCTGGTGGAACTCCGCGATCATGTCCTCGTCGTGACGATGAATCGTCCGCACGCACGCAACGCCCTGTCCGGGGAAATGCTGGAGATCATGACGCAGGCCTGGGACCGCGTCGACAACGATCCCGAGGTTCGCGTCTGCATCCTCACCGGCGCGGGCGGGTACTTCTGCGCCGGAGCGGACCTCAAGGCGATGAACAAGCGCGCCCCGGGCGACCAGTTCTCCGATGGCAGCTACGACCCGTCCGTCATCCCCGGTCTGCTCAAGGGCCGGCGCCTGACCAAGCCGCTGATCGCAGCCGTCGAGGGTCCCGCGATCGCCGGCGGCACCGAAATCCTGCAGGCTACCGATATCCGAGTCGCGGGTGAGAGCGCCAAATTCGGTGTCTCCGAGGTGAAGTGGAGCTTGTACCCGATGGGCGGGTCGGCAGTGCGCCTCCCCCGTCAGATCCCGTACACGGTGGCCTGCGACATCCTGCTTACCGGACGGCACATCAAGGCCCCGGAGGCCAAGGACATCGGGCTCATCGGCCACGTCGTCCCCGACGGCCAGGCCCTGGACAAAGCCCTGGAGCTCGCGAACATGATCGCCGCGAACGGGCCCCTGGCGGTCCAGGCAGTCCTCAAGACCATCCGCGATTCGGAAGGCCTGCACGAGAACGAGGCGTTCAAGGCCGACACCAAGGTCGGCATCGGGGTCTTCACCAGTAACGACGCCAAGGAAGGCCCCCGCGCCTTCGCCGAGAAGCGCGCCCCCAACTTCACCGGCACCTGAGCCACCACGCATAGTGTGGGCGGCGTGACGCCCATGTTCCCGCTGCAGTCGGTATTACTGCCGGGCGAGCCTTTACCGCTGCGCATCTTCGAGCCACGCTACGTCGCCCTGGTCCGGGACGTGATGGCCGCCGATCGCACCTTCGGCACCGTTCTGATCGCTCGCGGCCGAGAGGTCGGCGGCGGAGATATCCGGCACGACGTCGGCACCGCGGTCCGCGTCCTGGACTGCGAGTCCCTCGGCGCGGAGCGCTTCGCGTTGCGTTGCGAGGGTGCGTATCGAATCCGCATCACCCGGTGGCTCGACGATGATCCGTATCCGCGCGCCGAGACCGAACCGTGGCCCGACGAACTCGATGAGCGGGTGCTGCCGTTGAGTGCCCTCAACGAAGTGCAGGCACGTATCGAGAACCTGCTGCGCCGGGTCGCGACCGCACAACAGGTGCGCCTCCCCCGCCGGTGGTCCATCGCCACCGGGCTGCCCAGCGGCGCCGAAAAGCGGCTGTACGCGTTGGCATCTCGAGTGCCGATGGGTCAGGCCGATCGGCACGCCGTGCTGGCAGCGCCGACGTTGGAGGCGCGGGTTCACGCACTGAATGAGGCCGTCGACACCGTCACCGCGATGCTCGACTTCCGCGAGGCTTAAGTCAGCGCCGCCAACTGTTTGACGTGCGCCACACTGCGGCAACCGACCACCAGCATGGTGACCCCCGCGGCCTCCCACGTCTTGATCTGCTCGCGTACCTCGGCCTCGGTTCCGACGATGGTGGTGTCGAGCACCAACTCATCCGGAATCACTTCGGCCGCCTTGTCCTTGCGGTTGGTGCGGAACAGCTCGGTGACCTCATCAACCACCTCGCCGTAGCCCATGCGCCGATACACCTCGGCGTGGAAGTTGAGTTCAACCGCACCCATGCCCCCGATATACAAGGCGGAGAACGGCTTCAGCTGATCGAGCACCGAGCGGCGATCGTCGGTGACGATGACCTGCGCGGTGGCGGCGATCTCGAAGTCCTTGCGGCTGCGCCGGGCGCCGGGACGCGAGAAGCCCTCGTCGAGCCATTCGTTATACATGTCGGCGAGCCGCGGCGCGTAGAACATGGGCAGCCAGCCGTCGGCGATCTCAGCGGTCAACGCCACATTCTTCGGGCCCTCGGCGCCGAGGAAGATGGGGATATCGGCGCGCAGCGGGTGCACGATCGGCTTGAGCGGTTTGCCGAGCCCGGTGGCCTTGTCCCCGGTCAGCGGCAGCGGATAGTGCGGGCCGTCGCTGCGTACGGGCGCCTCGCGGGCCAATACCTGCCTGATGATGTCGATGTACTCGCGGGTGCGGGCCAGGGGTTTGGGGAACGGTTGTCCGTACCAGCCTTCCACCACCTGGGGCCCGGACACGCCCAGCCCCAGGATGTGGCGGCCACCGGAGAGGTGATCCAGCGTCAGGGCCGCCATGGCACAGGCCGTGGGCGTTCGCGCCGAGAGCTGAATCACCGAGGTACCCAACCTGATTCGGCTGGTGTCCGATCCCCACCAGGCCAACGGGGTGTACGCGTCGGAACCCCAGGCCTCGGCCGTGAAGACGGCGTCGAACCCGCCCTCCTCGGCGGCGGCCACCAGTTCGGGCGCGTTCTCCGGCGGGGAGGCCGACCAGTACCCCAGCTGCAATCCGAATTTCATGGCCCGACTGTAACCGGCGGGATATGCCGCGACCACCACCCTTGCGAAAAAAACTAGAACTTGTTCTACTCGGAGGTGTGACAGTCAGCCAAAGCAGCACAACCGGGCAATTGCCCCTCCTGACGGCACCCCTCGAACTGTCTTTTGATTACACCCGTTCGGTGGGACCGACCCTCTCCAAGTTCTTCACCGCCCTGCGCGATCGGCAGATTGTCGGCACCCGCGGCAGCGACGGCCGGGTTCACGTACCGGCGGCCGAGTACGACCCGGTGACCTACGCACCCCTGACCGAGGTGGTGCCGGTGTCGAGCGTGGGCACGGTGCAGTCGTGGTCCTGGCAGCCGGAGCCGCTCGAGGGCCAACCGCTGGCCACACCGTTCGCCTGGGCACTCATCAAGCTCGACGGTGCCGACACCGCGCTGCTGCACGCCGTCGACGTAGGAGCTGCGGGCTCCGCCGGTATCGAGACCGGTGCCCGCGTGCACGCGGTATGGGCCGATGAGACCGTCGGCGCGATCACCGACATCGCCTACTTCGCGCTCGGAGACCGTCCGATCGACGTGCCCGCGCCCGCGCCGGATCAGGAGCCGGTGACCATGCAGGTCACCCCCATCCGGCTGGAAGTTCAGCACATCACTTCACCGGAGGAGAGCGCCTATCTACGCGCTCTGGCCGAGGGCAAGCTGCTCGGCGGCCGCACCGGCGCGGGTGGACGCGTGTACTTCCCGGCTCGTGGTGCCGATCCCCTGACCGGTGAGCCCACCTCAGACCTGGTGGAAGTGGCCGACAAGGGCGTCGTCACCACCTTCGCGATCATCAACATCCCGTTCCCCGGGCAGCGCATCAAGCCGCCGTATGTGGCCGCATATGTGTTGCTCGACGGTGCCGACATTCCGTTCCTGCACCTCGTCTACGACATCGATCCGGCGGACGTCCGCATGGGCATGCGGGTCGAGGCCGTGTGGAAGCCCAAGGAGGAGTGGGGATACGGGATAGACAACATCCAGTACTTCCGCCCCACCGGTGAACCCGACGCCGACTACGAGACCTACAAGGACCGGATCTGATGAGTTCCGCTGCCCCCGCAGTAGCAGTTGTGGGCTTCGCCCACTCCCCTCACGTACGCAGCACCGAGGGCACCACCAACGGTGTCGAGATGCTGGTGCCCTGTTTCCGGGAGATCTACGCCGACCTCGGAATCACCAAGTCCGATATCGGCTTCTGGTGCTCGGGATCATCTGATTACCTGGCCGGGCGCGCCTTCTCGTTCATCTCGGCGATCGACTCGATCGGTGCGGTGCCGCCGATCAACGAGTCTCATGTGGAGATGGACGCGGCGTGGGCGCTGTACGAGGCCTACATCAAGATCCTCACCGGGCAGGTGGAGACCGCACTCGTCTACGGATTCGGGAAGTCGTCTGCCGGCACCCTACGCAGAGCCCTTGCCCTGCAGACCGATCCGTACACCGTCGCCCCGCTATGGCCCGATTCGGTGTCGTTGGCGGCGCTGCAGGCGCGGGTCGGTCTGGACTCGGGAAAGTGGACGAAGGAGCAGATGGCGCAGGTTGCCCTCGACGCCCTCGGCCGCGCCCAGCGCGTCGACTCCGAGGCCCCGGCCTCGAGCGTCGACGAGCTGCTGGCGCGCGAATACTTCGCCGACCCACTGCACAAGCACGACATCGCACCGATATCCGATGGCGCCTCGATCATGGTGCTGGCCTCCGGTGACCGCGCCCGCGAGCTGCGCGAAAACCCGGCGTGGATTACCGGATTCGAACATCGGATCGAGACACCGATACTCGGTGCCCGAGATCTGACCACCTCGCCATCCACAGCCGCCTCCGCGGCCGCCGCGACCGGCGGCGACACCTGTTCCATCGAGGTGGCCGAGTTGTACGCGCCGTTCAGCCATCAGCAGCTGATCCTCGCCGACGCCATTGGCCTCAAGGACTCCACGACCGTGAACCCTTCGGGCGGCACCCTGGTGGCCAACCCGATGTTCTCGGCCGGACTGGAGCGGATCGGCTTTGCCGCACAACATATCTGGAATGGTTCGGCAGGAAGGGTGCTGGCCCACGCGACCAGCGGGCCCGTACTTCAGCAGAACCTCGTCGCGGTGCTGGAGGGTAAGTAATCGTGGGTGCATCAAAAAACCTCGCTGCCGTGATCGGCACCGGGCAGACCAAGTACGTAGCCAAGCGCCACGACGTATCCATGAATGGTCTTGTCCGCGAAGCGATCGACCGGGCAATGACCGACGCGGGTGTCGGCTGGGACGATATCGACGCCGTCGTCGTGGGTAAGGCCCCCGACTTCTTCGAGGGCGTCATGATGCCCGAGCTCTTCATGGCGGACGCGATCGGCGCGACCGGAAAGCCCATGATCCGGGTACACACCGCCGGTTCGGTCGGTGGCTCCACCGGCGTGGTCGCGGCCAGCCTGGTGCAGTCGGGCAAGTACCGCCGCGTGCTGGCGCTGGCCTGGGAGAAGCAGTCCGAGTCGAATGCCATGTGGGCGTTGTCGATTCCGGTGCCGTTCTCGGTGCCCGTGGGCGCCGGCGCGGGCGGCTACTTCGCCCCACATGTGCGCGCATACATCGAACGTTCCAAGGCTCCGCTGGACACCGGAGCAATCGTCGCGGTCAAGGACCGGCTCAACGCGGCGAAGAACCCGCTGGCGCACCTTCACCAGCCCGATATCACCGTCGAGAAGGTGATGGCCTCTCCGATGTTGTGGGACCCGATCCGCTTCGACGAGACCTGCCCGTCCTCGGACGGCGCATGCGCAATCGTGGTGGGAGACGAACAAACCGCGGACGACCGTATCGCCGACGGCCATACGGTCGCTTGGGTGCATGCCACCGCGCTACGTACCGAGCCGCTCGACTACACCGGACGCGACCGGGTGAACCCGCAGGCAGGACGCGACGCCGCGGCGGCGTTGTGGCGTGACGCGGGAATCACCAGCCCGATCGACGAGATCGACGCCGCAGAGATCTACGTCCCGTTCTCGTGGTTCGAGCCGATGTGGCTGGAGAACCTGGGATTCGCGGCCGAGGGTGAGGGCTGGAAGCTGACCCAGGCCGGCGAGACCGCCATTGGTGGCCGGATCCCCGTCAACGCCTCCGGCGGTGTGCTCTCCTCGAATCCGATTGGGGCCTCGGGCCTCATCCGGTTCGCGGAGGCTGCCATCCAGGTGATGGGCAAGGCCGGTGACCATCAGGTGCCGGGCGCCAAGAAGGCATTGGGCCACGCCTACGGCGGCGGTTCGCAGTACTACTCGATGTGGGTCGTGGGAAGCGAAAAGCCCGCAGGGAATGGGAGTAAGGCATGAGCCTCGCCGATGAAGCGGGCAAGCGTTCCCGTGCGGCCGTCGAAGCCCGCGACAAGCAGGCCTGGGTCGACAACTTCGCCGACGACGGCGTAGTGCAGGATCCGGTGGGTCCGTCGCCGTTCGATCCCGAGGGCAAGGGGCATCGCGGCAAGGAGGCCATTGGGGCTTTCTGGGACAACATCATTGCCCCCACCGAGAACCTGGATTTCATCTTCGACGCCACCTATGACTGCGGCACACATCAGGCCAACGTGGGCCGGATCGTCACCACGATGAACGGCTACCAGATGACGGCCGAGGGTGTGTTCACCTACGAGGCCAATGACGAGGGCAAGCTCGTCGTGTTGCGCGCGTACTGGGAGTTCGAGAAGGTGGCGGGGACCGCCAAGAAGGTCTGACTCCGCCGAACCACATAAAGACCCCCGCGCTCGCAGCGACGGGGGCCTTTATGTCTTCGCGCTAAGAGGCCTGGCGACCGGCGCTGATCATCTCCTCGCGCGGTACCACTTTGATGCGTTCGCGACCCTGTTCCTCGCCGAGGGCTACCTCGTGAGCATCGAGCCGTTCCCACTCCTCCCACGTGGTGTAGTCAATCCCGCTTCCCCGTAGATGCGCGAAAATCGCATCGGGGTCGGAGATTTCGGCGGGTTGAATACCCGGGAGGTCTGCCAGCAGGCTGGAAATCGTCTCGGCGGCGTCAGATTTGGTGTGTCCGATCAAGCCCACAGGCCCGCGCTTGACCCAGCCCGTGACGTAGGTCGATTCGACCGGGATTCCGTCGATATCGAGCACCCGCCCGGCGTCGTGCGGGACAACCCCGGCGTGGTGGTCGAACGGCAGATCCGCCAGGTGCGAGGAGATGTAGCCGACCGCGCGGTAGACCGCCTGCACCGGCCAGTCGGTGTATTCGCCTGTTCCCCTGACAGTTCCGTTGCCGATGAGTTCGGTGCGCTCGGTGCGCAGGGCTTCGACCCGATCGATCCCCAGCACGGCCGCGGGCGACTGGCACAGGTGGATGTGGATGCGGTGCGGCGCGCCGGTGGGCTCGGTGTCGAGGTACTTCATCATGGTGTCGACGACGAGCTTGGTGGCCTTACTGGAATTGATGGCCTGCTGGCTGCCCTCGTCGATCTCAAATCCCTCTGGGTGCACGATGACATCCACACTCGGCGAGTGGGACAGCTCGCGAAACTCCATGGGGCTGAACTTGATCTGCGCCGGACCACGCCGTGCGAAGACGTGCACGTCGGTGGCCTGGTTGAGCGCCAGACCCTGATAGACGTTGGCGGGGATCTCGGTGCTGAGCTGTTCGTCGGCGGGCTTGGCCAGCATGCGCGCGATATCCAGGGCCACATTTCCGGCTCCCAGCACCGCAACGCTCTTGGCCGTCAGCGGCCAGTCACGTGGCACGTCGGGATGACCGTCGTACCAGGAGACGAAGTCGGCGGCGCCATAGCTTTCCGGAAGGTCGATACCGGGGATGTCGAGGTCACGGTCGGCGCGCGCGCCAGTCGAGAAGATCACCGCGTCATAGAAGCGCCGCAGATCCGAGAGCTTGATGTCGGTGCCGTAGTGGACATTGCCGATGAACCGAATCTCGTCGCGCGAGAGCACCCGGCGCAGCGCCTTGATGATCTCCTTGATGCGGGGATGATCGGGAGCCACGCCGTAACGCACCAAGCCATAGGGCGCAGGCAGCCGATCGAACACATCGACCTGCGCCTGCTCGTACTCCTTGGTGAGGATGTCGGCGGCGTAGATACCGGCCGGACCTGCGCCGATAACCGCGACTCGGATCTTCCTCATGCCATCCCCTTTGATTCGGACATTGATTAGGTAAGGCAAGCCTAAAAAGAATTCCGAAGAAAGTGGGACGCACGTCCAGAGATCCTGGTCACACTCCCGATCGCATCTCAGTAGCCTGAACGCGTGCTCATCGCGCTCATCCTCATCGGCGTAGTCGTGGCGGTTCCGCTCGCCCTATTCGCACTGCTCGTAGCCGGTATCCGGATGCAGATCCCCGCGATACTCAACGCGATCCGCCGGTTCAATCGCGCCGTCACCAACCCGAGGGTGATGACAACCGCCGGTACCGCATCCACATCAACAGCGGTCATCCACCACACCGGCAGGAACAGCGGACGTGCCTACGAGACCCCGGTCGAGGCCTTCGACACACACGAGAACACCGTGCTCATCCTCTTGCCGTACGGCGCGAACGCCGACTGGGTCCGCAATGTCATCGCGCGGGGCGGCGCCGAATTGGTCCGGGCCGGGGAAACTCTGCGCCTTACCGACCCACGCGTGGTCCACACCGCCCAGGTGCGTGCCCAGCTGCCCGCCAAGGAATTGCGGATGCAGCGGGTGTTCAACGTGCCCGACTGCCTGCAGCTGAGCAGGCCGTAGCGGTTAGGTGTCCAAACCGGCCAGGTAGCGCTGCCCGAGTGCCTGGTACGCGGCCGGAACACCCTTGGTGAGGAACTCCGCCGGAGTACCCGCAACAGGGCCCTTGACCTTGGCGGGCGATCCCATCACCAGCACGTCCTCCGGAATCTGGGCGCCGCCGAGCACCAACGAACCCGCCGCCACCATGCTGCGCGAACCGATGGAGGCGCCGTCGAGCACGGTCGCGTGATTTCCGATCAGGGCGCCATCGCCCACGGTGCAGCTGTGCACCAGGCACATGTGGGCCACGGTGGCACCCTCGCCGATATCGACCGGCATCCCCGGGTCGCTGTGCAGCACCGACCCGTCCTGAATGTTGGCGCCCGCACGAATGACAATCGGCGCGTAATCGGCACGAAGAACCGTGTTGAACCAGATCGAAGCACCGGCTTCCACCGTGACGTCTCCGATAAGACAGGCGGTCGGCGCGACGAACGCCTCCGGGTGGACGCTCGGGCTTTTTCCGTCGAGTGAGTACAAAGGCATGCGCAGACCCTAGCCAAGGCCACTATTTCCGCTTGTGGCAGGCACATTTCTTGCGCCCCGGGGGGTCAAAACTGTAACCTGTTCTAGTTGAAGATGGTCGCCCGAGCGGCCAGCATTGAAACACTTGGAGGCAGCCCCGCCATGAGCACAGATACCGCAGCAGGAACCGGCGTTCGCGAGATCGACACTGGTGAGCTTCCGACGCGTTATGCCCGTGGTTGGCATTGCTTGGGTGTTGCCGAGAGTTTCCGCGACGGTGAGCCCCATGCGATCGATGCGTTCGGCACCAAGTTGGTGGTTTTCGCCGACTCCCAGGGAGAGCTCAAAGTCCTTGATGCCTACTGCCGTCACATGGGCGGGGATCTGTCCCAGGGCAGCATCAAGGGCGACAACGTGGCCTGCCCGTTCCACGACTGGCGCTGGGGCGGCGACGGCAAATGCAAGCTCGTCCCCTACGCCAAGCGCACCCCGAAGCTGGCCCGCACCCGCGCTTGGACCACCGACATCAAAAGCGGTCTGCTGTTCGTCTGGCATGACGCCGAGGGCAACGGCCCCACCGAGGACGTTGCAATCCCGGAGGTTCCCGAGTACCACGACGACGGCTGGACCACCTGGGACTGGAACACCATCGTCATCGAGGGCTCCAACTGCCGCGAAATCGTCGACAACGTCACCGATATGGCGCACTTCTACTACATCCACTTCGGCTTCCCGACCTTCTTCAAGAACGTTTTCGAAGGACACATCGCCTCCCAATATCTGCGCACCGTCGGACGTCCGGATGTCACCCTGGGCGGTTCCTCGCAGTACACCGGCGAGCAGATCCTGGACTCAGAAGCCTCCTACTTCGGGCCCTCATTCATGATCAACTGGCTGCACAACAACTACGGCGGCTACAAAGCCGAGTCAATCCTGATCAACTGCCACTACCCGATCGATCAGAATTCCTTTGTGCTGCAATACGGTGTCATCGTCCAAAAGCCCGAAGGCATGGACGAGAAAATGACCGGCAAGCTCTCACGCGCGATGACCAAGGGTGTCGGACAAGGCTTCCTGCAAGACGTCGTGATCTGGAAGAACAAAACCCGCATTGACAACCCGCTGCTCGTCGAAGAAGACGGCGCCGTCTACCAGATGCGCCGCTGGTACTCACAGTTCTATGTCGACAAGGCCGACGTCACTCCGGAGATGACCGACCGATTCGAACTCGAAATCGACACCACCAAGGCCAACGAATTCTGGCACGGCGAGGTCGACGAAAACCTCAAACGCCAAGCCGAAGAGAAGGCTTCTGCAGAATCTCAAGCCGAGGTCGAATCTCCTGCTGAGGCGACGCAAAGCTAGTGCCATGACTGAAGTTTCGGCAGGGTCATCCTTGACTGAGAAGAACACCAGCCCACCACCGGTGGAGGACCTGGCGCAGTCAATGCTGGCACTGCACGGCGCCCATGGGGACGACCACGACCATCTGCCGACGGGGCGACCGAACGGACACTGGTCGAAGGCGCCGGCCTTCGAGCACGATCCAGAACGCGCCGCACGCCTACATGAGGCAACCGAGGACGACAAACAGCGGTATCTGACCTCCGGCTTACAGGAGGTCGACTGCCGGTTCTGCCATGGCTCGGTGATGGTGAAGAAACTCGGCGTCAATCACACTGCCGTGCAATGGAATGCCGCGGCCGCAGGGCGATGCGCGTTCTTCGCGCAGATGCGCGAGGAGGGCACCAACACCGCGCGGGTGCGCGGGTGCCCGCGTCTATCTGACAGCATCGCGCATGCCGTGGCCGAGGGTTGCCTCGACCCGATCTGCACGGCTCCGCCTCCCGGAGACGGCTGACCTAAAGCTCCAGCAGCACGGTCACCGGACCGTCATTGATCAGTTCAACGCTCATGTGTGCTCCGAACACGCCGTCTTCCACGTGCGCGCCGAGGCTGCGCAGGGCGTCGGCGAATGCCGTCACGATCGGTTCGGCGACGCTTGCGGGTGCCGCCGCGTTCCACGCCGGACGACGCCCCTTCTTCGTGTTGGCATACAACGTGAATTGACTGACCACCAGTACCGGGGCACCTAGGTCGGCAGCAGACTTCTCATCATCGAGAATGCGCAGCTGCCACAGTTTTTCTGCGAGTTGAGCGGCCTTGTCGGCATCGTCGTCGTGGGTGACACCCACCAAAGCCAACAGTCCCTGACCTTCGGGGCGGATCGCACCAACCACCTGCCCGTCGACGGACACGGCTGCCGAAGTGACCCGCTGCACCAGAACACGCACGCTACGACCCTATCAGCGCTGCCAGTTTTTCCGCCTGTGCCCTAATCTCCACGAATGACGTTGTTTCCCAGAGGTTTCCACGCCGCAATGGCCCTATTGCCCACATGGGCACCACGCCAGGTAGCAGCCTTCCATCAGTATCGGTATCCAACCCGAGGTTCAGTGGGCCGGGTCGCGCCAGTCCGTCGGCAAGGAGTTGGTTCCACAACCGATCGGCACCGGCGGTGAGATCGTATTGCGGCCCGGTGCAATTGATCACCGCGCGCACGCAGTGTCCCGATGGTCTCGCGCCGCAGTAGATGCAGGGCGACAAGCGTTCCCGCCGCGCCGGCGCCTACTACGGCGATGCGGGTCACAGCCCCGCGAACCGCTCCATCACCGCTTCCTTACTCAGCCCATAGTCGGCAAGCGAGTAGACATGCTTGGGTGCGCGCGGGCCCTTTTGACTCTCATCGTTCATCTTCTGCATCTCCACCAGAGCGGACGCCGACAGCTCCAATCCAAAGTGCCGGTAAATGGATTCAACGGTGCCGATCGGATCGGAGATGAAGTCGAAGTAGTCGACATCGCAGAATTGCGCCTCGTCGTACTTGGTGCGCGCGGACTTGAACGACTCCAGGCCACGAGCCCAGGTATCCAGCTGATCAGCGCCGAGAGTGGCGCCGACAAAGGTCTCCGACCAGCCTGCCGTCGCATGCTCGTTGAGCGAGCAGACCGAGGCAATGATGGTCTCGGCGGGGCGGTGCGTCTGGATGACCAATGCATCCGGGTACACCTCCATGAGCGCATCAAGGGCAAAAAGATGACTCGGATTCTTGAGCACCCAACGCTTTTCGATGTCATTGAGACCGATCAGCTGCAAGTTGGCCCGATAACGGCGGTAGGCCGGGGTCCAGTCCTGCTGCGACAACCACTGTGCGTAGGAGGGCACGTGCGCAAGACATTCATACGAAACCGAGTGCACCGACTGCCGCAGAAGCTGCCAGCATTCCTCGACCTCGGTGGCCGACATGTAATGCAGCCCCATAAATTCCGGGTTCTCCACGTGGTGCTTGGAGAACTGCTCCTCCAACTGTTGGTACACCGGATTGGCATCCCAGGTATCGCGCGCCGGTCGAGGCTGCGGGAAGTCGGCCAGCCACATCTCCAGCCCCTGATGCATCGGATCAGCGTTGAGCAGGCGGTGCAGCGCGGTGGTGCCCGTGCGCGGTAGTCCGGTGACAAAGATGGGTCGATCGATGGCGACCTGCGCATGGTCGGGGTGCGCCTTGAATGCCGCTTCGCTGAGCAACCGTGCGCCCAACGCACCACGCAGGAATACCCGAGACATCTTGGAGCCCAACGGGGTCAGCCCGGCTTCACTGTGATACGAGTCGAGCAGCACCCCAAGCGCTTCACGGTAGTTGTCGACGGCCCCGTCCCCGAAGTCGTTCAGTCCGATCAGCCGGGTGGCCGACTCGTGCAAATCGTCGACGGTGCCGACGCTGGTGCGCTCTGTGTTTGATTCAAGACTCATGTGGATTCTCCTTGTGGCTAAGCGTGGAACTCGCCGCAGTTGACATCGAGGGCCTGGCCGGTGATTCCGCTCGCCAGGTTGGACGCAAGGAACAGCACGGCGTTGGCCACTTCCTCGGTGGTCGGAAGCCGTTTGAGATCGGAGTTCGCGGCCGTGTATTCGTAGATCTGCTCGACGGTGCCGCCGTACTTCTTGGCCTGATGCTCGAAGTAGCCCTTGAGGTTCTCACCCCACATGTATCCGGGTACCACCGAGTTCACCCGAACTCCCAGTGGCCCCAATTCTGTGGCCAACGACTGTGACATGGCCAGCAGCGCGGACTTGGCGATTTTGTAACTGCCGTAACGGATCTGCGAGTGCCGGATGACCATCGAGTTGATGTTGACCACCGCCCCGTTCGATCGGGCGAGCGCACCCGCAAAGCCCTGCGTCAGTCTCAGCGTACCGACCACCGTGAGTTCGACGCTATCGCGAATATGCTGATAGTCCGTCTTCTCCAAAGACTTCATCGAGGGAATGCTAAAGGCGTTGTTGACAAGGACGTCGATGCTTCCGAATGTTTCGGTGGCACGTTCGACGAGGTTGGCGACACTGGACTCATCGGTGATATCTGTGGCCACCGCAAGGGCCTTGCGCCCGGTCGCGGTGATCTGTTCGGCCGCCTCTTCGAGGCGCGACTGGGTACGTGCCGCGAGGACGACATCGGCACCGGCCGCGGCGAACTTGGTGGCCAGTGCGCCGCCCAACCCTGGGCCGATACCGGACACCACGACAACCTTGCCGTCAAAGTCAAGGAGACTCATCAGCCCAACATCCTTGTCCCGATGGCTATCTGACGCTCGGCGATCCGACCGCGCCAGCCCTCCGCGTTGATCTGATTCAGTGCGTAATGCGGCAGTTTCGCGGGAACATCACCGATCGCGACCACCTCGACCGTCGGGCCGTCGGCGGCCGTAAGCGGGCGATCGGCCCGCTGCCACCGGAACTGAAGGTATGCACGGCGATGCCCCAGCGTCTCAATCCAGTTGGTGACACCAGGATTGGCATTACTCACCACCATCCGAATGTTGCCATCCGGGTCAACCTGAGCCTGGCTGGAGTTCAGCGAGGTCTGATGGTTGATGTAATCGAGCGAGATGTACCACAGGCTTCCGAGCTGAAAACCCTGATACGGCGCATCGGATTTGGGGACGGTGATGATCATCGCCTGATCGTCGGCCAGGTCATAGTGCCCCACCGAGGAGAACTGCGTGGCCAGACCGCCGGGCGTGAGTCGCGGCTCGGTCATGGTGTTGACAGGCAGATTGTCGTAGAACCATTTGGGGAATTGCAGCCAGGTCTTGACCCGGTTCACCAGCTGCTTACCAGCACTGGCGTAACGCTTTTCGATCTGCCCCTTGGTCAGGGGGGCCGGTGCGGTGCCCGCGGTGTCCACCCGCGCGATGGCGAGGGTGCCGCGCTGCGCACGCCAGTCGCTGTACACCTCACGCATGACCAGCTGCGCCGGCCCCGGACCGAGGGTGAAGTAGTTGGGTCGCGACTCACTTGCCGGCCCTGGACCGAAACGGACTTCGAAGCTGCCGTCGCTCTCGATATGAATTTCGCGATCGTCGAAGGCGATGGCGCTTCCCGGCACGTTCTTGTCGGTGTAATCACCACCGCCGAGCACCTGGAAGCTCAAATCCGCAGTGGTGCCCCGTGTTCCGGTGACCACATACTCGAACTCGCCATTGACCCGCGCGCCGAAGTAGAGAGTGTCGGGGTTGTCCAATCCCATTTTCGTGAATGGCCCCGTGCCAGAAAGAAGGAATGGGTGATCGCGGTCGGTATGAAACGCCATGTGCGTACAGGCCGCAATCCCCTGCGCCAGATACTGAAGCCCCTCAAGCAGGTCGGCCTCGGTGTCGATGTGGGGCGCGGCGACAATCAGCTCCTCGGCTTCCGCGATCGCGGCGGTGAATGCCTCGCTGTACATGGCGCTCCTGACTGGTACAAATATGTACCGCAGTGGTAGAATCCCTCCAGACATTAGAGCGCCCCGCCAGGTACGTCAAGAATGTCCGGATCTACGCAGGGGCACAGGAGGTTTCGCCGGTGGTCGAGGAACGGGACAATGGGGCAGGCAGGACATCGCCCCCTGCCGAACGTGTGATGGCCGTACTCGATTTCCTGGCACGACACCGCACCGAGCGCTTCGGACTGTCCGAATTGGCGCGCCGGTTGGGACTGAGTAAGCCGACCTGCCTGGGCATCGTGACCACCCTGGCCGAGTCCGGGTATCTCATCCGGGATGACCGTGACAAGACGTACAGCCTGGGCCCGGCGCTCATCCGTGTCGGCAGAGCCGCCCAGGAATCGCTGCGCGCCAAGCCGGCGAGCCGCGATCAATTACTCATGCTTACCCGAGAATTCGGACATACCGCGGCGTTGTCCGCTGTTGTCAGCGATCGGGTCACGGTGCTGGAAGTGGTCAGCGACCCCGACCATCCGGTCCGGGTCGAGGTAGGCCAGAGTTATCCGTTCACTCCACCCGTGGGCCTGATGTTTGTGCTCTGGGACACCGACGAAACCATCGCCTCCTGGCTGGGCAAGGACCCGACCGCGCCCGGCCGTACCGCAGATGAACGGCTGCGCAAGGTGATCCAGGAATGCCGGACCGACGGCTATCTCGTCGAACTGCTGACCCCCGCCGGACGGCAGCTGTACTCACTCATGGCCGGAGTTCCCGGTGACATCCCCAACGAGCTGCGCGCCCTCCTCGGCGAGATCGTGTCGGGAATCGGCGAGCGGGTCTACCTGCGCAGCGAGAACTACACAGTCGGCTCGGGGGCGAAAGTACGCCACCGGGTAAACGTCATGTCAGCGCCGGTCTACGACCACAACGGCAAGCAGGCAATGGTCGCGAGCCTCTACATCGGCGACGACCTCACCGATGCGGAGATCACCGTGCGCGCCAAGGCTCTGGTACACACCGCCGACGGAATCACCGAACACATCGGCGGCATCAAGCCCGCCTAGCTCCACCGTTTCTCATCGTCCTCCCCTCCGCCGAGTGTGCGCAGCACCGCCCACACTCGGCGGTGTGGTCACCGCATCCCATTGACACCCAACGAGAACACGTTCTAATCTGGGCTGGACCGAATACGAACCGATACGGTACATATTTGGACCGAATGGAGTAATCGCATGCCGACATCGCCCGATGTTCTTCGCCCCAGAGGCTCATCACCCGCCGAGTCATACGAGTTATCGCACTTGAACGCCCTGGAAGCCGAGGCCGTCTACATCTTCCGCGAAGTTGCGGCGACCTTCGAAAGACCCGTGCTGCTCTTCTCCGGCGGCAAGGATTCCGTGGTCATGCTCCACGTCGCGGCCAAGGCATTCTGGCCAGCGCCACTGCCCTTCCCCGTCATGCATATCGACACCGGGCACAACTTCGACGAGGTCATCGCTTTCCGCGACGAGACGGTCGGCCGCTACAACCTGCGGCTGGAAATCGGCAGTGTGCAGGACGACATCGACTCGGGTGCCGTCGTCGAGGAGACCGGACCGGGGGCCACGCGTAACCGTCTACAGACCGCGACGTTGTTGCGCAGCATCAACGAGCATCGCTTCGACGCCGTGTTCGGCGGCGCGCGCCGCGACGAGGAAAAGGCCCGCGCCAAGGAGCGAGTATTCAGCTTCCGTGATGAGTTCGGCCAATGGGATCCACGGGCTCAGCGCCCGGAACTCTGGAACATCTACAACGGTCGCCACCGCAAGGGTGAACACATCCGGGTATTCCCGCTGTCCAACTGGACCGAGCTGGATATCTGGCAGTACATCGAATCGGAGGACATCACGCTGCCTCCGCTGTATTACGCACACAAACGCAATGTGGTGGAACGCGACGGAATGCTGTTGGCGGAGACTAGATTCCTCACCCTGCAGCCGGGCGAGGAACTCGTCGAGAAGTCGGTTCGGTTCCGCACGATCGGTGACGCGACGTGCACGGGCGCCGTCGAATCTGTCGCCTCAACTCCCAGCGCGGTAGTGGAAGAGGTTGCGGCAACCCGCATCACCGAGCGGGGTGCCACCCGCGCCGATGACCGGATCTCCGAAGCCGGCATGGAAGACCGCAAGAAGGAAGGGTACTTCTGATGAGCCGCTCGCGCGAAGAACAACAAGCACAGCTGATGAGCCTGCAGACCATCGAAACCACCGAACCTGCCCAGGAGCTCATCCGCATCGCCACGGCAGGCAGCGTTGACGACGGCAAGTCCACCCTGATCGGCCGCCTGCTGTACGACTCGAAGTCGATCTTCGCCGATCAGCTGGCCGCCGTGGAAGCCAGCAGCAAGGCCAAGGGCGAGACGCATACCAACCTGGCGCTACTCACCGACGGGCTGCGGGCCGAGCGTGAGCAGGGCATCACCATCGATGTCGCGCACCGCTACTTCTCCACGCCCGCACGCAAATTCATCATTGCAGACACCCCAGGGCATGAACAGTACACCCGCAACATGGTGACCGGCGCCTCGACCGCAGACCTGGCAATCATTCTGGTCGATGCGCGCAACGGGCTGACGCAACAGACGCGCCGGCACGCGTTCATCACCTCGCTGCTCGGTGTCGAGCACGTGGTGCTGTGCATCAACAAGATGGACCTGGTCGACTGGTCACCTCAGCGTTTCGACGAAATCAAAGAGGAATTCCGCAGATTCGCCACCAAACTGGAGCTGCATGACCTCACCGTCATTCCAGTGTCCGCACTCCTGGGCGACAACATCGTCACCCGGTCCACGAATACTCCGTGGTACGAGGGTCCGTCGTTGTTGCATCATATTGAGCAGGTACATATTTCGTCGGACCGCAATCTGATCGACGCGCGCTTTCCCATCCAGTACGTCATCCGCCCCCAGGGCGGTGCGGCGGCGCCGGGCGCCGAGCACATCACCGACCTACACGACTTCCGGGCCGTGGCCGGAACCGTTGCCAGCGGCGTATTCAAACCTGGCGACGAGATCGTCGCGTTGCCATCAGGTTTCACCTCAACGGTATCCGCGATCTGGGGGCCGGGCGGCGCGGTCGTGGATGAGGCCTTCGCCGGAAGCGCGGTAAGCGTACAACTTGCCGACCAGCTCGACCTGGGCCGGGGCGACATGCTCTGCCGACCGAACAACCGGCCACTGGTAGGCGGCCAGATCGATGCCATGGTGTGCTGGTTCACCGATGTGTCTACCCTCTCCGAGGGATCGCGATTCGTGATGCAGCACGCCAACTCGACCGTGAAGGCCGCCGTTGCCGGCCTCGACTACCGGCTCGACGTGAACAGCCTGCACCGGGATCAGGAAGCAAAAGAACTGAAGCTCAATGAGATCGGACGGGTGCAGCTGCGACTGCAGCGACCGATCATGTTCGATCCCTACCGACGCAACCGGACCACCGGCAGCTTCATCCTGGTCGACGAGGCCACCAACAACACGGTCGCCGCCGGCATGATCTCCGGCCCGACCCTGCACCAGTCCAAGGTGATATGGCACTCGTCCGCGATTTCTCGCGAGGAACGCTCCACCAAGGGCGGGACAATATGGATCACCGGGCTCTCTGCATCCGGAAAGTCCACCGTCGCAGTTGAATTGGAGCGGCGACTGGTGGCGATGGGTATCCCCGCCTACCGGCTCGATGGCGACAATCTGCGGCACGGCCTCAATGCGGACCTCGGATTCTCAGCGGCCGACCGCGCCGAAAACGTACGCCGCGTGGGCGCAGTCGCCCAGATTCTCTCCGACTCTGGGGTGGTCGCAGTGGCCGCGCTCATCAGTCCGTATCAGGCCGATCGGGACAAAATCCGGGCCCAACACGAAAAGGCTGGGTTGCCGTTCGTCGAGGTGTTCGTCGACACTCCCGTGGAGATCTGCGAGCAGCGCGACCCGAAGGGCATGTACGCCAAGGCCCGCGCCGGGGAGATCAGCGATTTCACCGGAGTCAACGCACCCTACGAGGCCCCGGTAAGTGCCGAGCTGGTGTTGCGCCCACAGGAAGGCAATCCAGAACAGCAGGCGGCCGCGATCCTGGAGTACTGGTTGTCGGTCTAGCGCTCGGTTTCCAATTCGTTGACCACCGAGTCCACGACCGCACCCAAGTCGCCGTCATGCTCTTCGGCCACCCGCCGCTGACGCTGATAAGACCCGCCATGGCGGTAGATATCCTCCACGGCAGCCAGCTCGGTCTCGCATTCCAACAGCCGCGCGATGGGTTGCAGCCGAGTCAGCAGATCGTCGAGGTCCTCGGTCACCAATCTCTCATTGCTGTCCTCATCCAGGATGATGACCGCATCGAGCCCGTAACGCGCACTGCGCCACTTGTTTTCCTGAACATGCCAGGGCGGCATCGTGGGCAACGACTCCCCCGCCTCCAGCTTGCGGTCCAGGTCCACCACCAGACAGTGCGTCAGTGCCACCAAGGCCTCGAGTTCGGCGACGTTGGAGATCCCGTCGAAGATCCGGACCTCGACGGTGCCCAGCGCCGGTGAAGGCCGGATATCCCAACGGATTTCGTTGAGTTGGTCGATGATTCCAGTCTTCATCTGATCGTCGACAAAGCCCTCGAACTGCTCCCAGGTCTGAAAGTGGAATGGCAGACCGGCGGTGGGCAACTGCTGAAACATCATGGCCCGATTACTGGCGTATCCGGTGTCCTGCCCCTCCCACATCGGGGACGACGCAGACAGAGCCAAAAGGTGCGGGTAGTAGTTGAGCATCGAGGTGACGATCGGCATCACCTTGTGCTTGGAGGAGATGCCGACGTGCACGTGCACACCCCAGATCAGCATCTGACGTCCCCACCATTGAGTGCGGGCAATCAGCTCGTCGTATCGCGGCGCATCGGTGAGCTGCTGCGCCGACCACCGGGCGAAGGGATGCGTTCCGGCGCAAAACAGCTCCATGCCCATCGACTGCACGGTCGGTCGCACGGTAGCGAGGGTCGTCTGCAGGTCATCCATCGCCTCGGCGACCGTCCCGCAGATGCCCGTCACCACCTCGATGGTGTTACGCAGCAGCTCCTTGTGCACATGCGGTGTCTCGCCAATCACTTTCAGTACGGCGGAGGCCTCGTTGGTGAGGTCTCTGCTCTGGGCGTCGACGAGCGCAAATTCCCACTCAACCCCCAGCGTGGGTCGCGGTGACCCGCGAAATTCGATCGGGCGGGCCACTCTGGCGGCTAGCCCGCGTCGATGAGACCGCAGGCCACACGCTTGCCCGCATCACCCGTCGACTTGGTGGTGTCGTCGGGGCCTGCCGTGCCGTTGGCCTGGGTGTAGCGCTCGGGAGGAATGTTGGCGAAGTTGTCGGCCTTCTCGTGGATGATGATCGAAGTGCCATTGCCAGCAGTCAGATCATCCTTGGTGAACGAGTCTGCGGTGGTAACCAGCTCACCAGAGCCGTCCTTGAGAATGTTCAGCGACACCAGGTCGCCGCTGGACGGATGACCGGTGTAACCGGGAACGTTGAAATGCCCGCCTGCGGAGAGGAAATCACCCGGGGTGCCGCCGGCCGGCGCGGTCGAGTTGGGATCGCACTTCTTGAAAGAGTGAATGTGCAGTCCATGGAAACCCGGGGTGAGCTTGCCGTTCTCGGTGGTCTTCACGGTGATGATGGCGTGCCCGTCCTGGAAAACGAACTCCGCGGACGCCACCGGAGTGCCGTCGGCAAGCTTGAGCGTGGCATTGAGCTTCTCTCCCGAAGGGATCGGCCGCTCGCCTCCCCCGTGTCCGCCGTGCTCGCCCGCGGCCGACGGCGCGGTGGAACCGGTCCACACCGGAGGTGTGGTGCCCGGAGTGGTGCTGGCGGGCTGATCCGGGGAGCATCCGCTCAGGGACAAAGCAACGGCAGCAAGGGTTCCGGCGGCGACAACGGCGGGCTTAACCATGGGCCTCATCATGCCATCTCTCCTACGGCCTGTAGCACTCGCAGTGCCGATCCGTCAGATCGGTCAGATGGCGACAGCGACAACGACACCCGGCGGCTGTTCCACGAGCTCGGGTGCACGCGGTGCGGCCTGAACACCGAGCACCTTGGCGATTTCGTGGGCAGCTTCTTCTTCTCCGGCGGTCTTACCGAAGAAGACGGTCGTGACGTTCACCTCGGGCATCGGCAGGTTGCCCACTTCGGCTACCTTCCAGCCTGCGGCCGTGACCTGGTCGGCGGCACCCCGCGCCAGGTCGGGCACCGAGGTGGTGTTGTACACACGAACCTCCGGCTTCGGCGCGGGCGGCGGTGTCGTCGACTTGGGGGCTGCGGCGGCGCTGACCGATGTGGACGTCGAGTCCGATGACGCGGACTTGTCCGATCCGAGAGCGTTGAACCCGACGAGCAGGAAAATCACTCCGAGAAACAGCAGCACCATCACCATGGCGCGAAGCGGCAGGCCATGAGAATCGGGTACGCGTTCGTTCATTGTGAATCCACTCTACGGTCCGAGGGCGCCAGCACCTATTCAGCCGGCCGCTCCGAGACAGCTATGTGACCTCAAACCCCAGGCGACGCGCGGCACGGGCCTTCTGGCGACTCGCACGCAGCCGACGGAGACGTTTAACCAGCATCGGGTCGGCAGCCAGGGCCTCTTGACGATCTACCAGCGCATTCAATACCTGGTAGTAGCGGGTGGCCGACATGCCGAAGAGCTCCTTGATGGCGTCTTCCTTGGAACCCGCGTACTTCCACCACTGCCGTTCAAAGGCCAGGATGTCGTGCTCGCGCCGGCTCAGACCAGCAGCGATCTCGACTCCGTCCGAGCCGACGGCAGGCGAATCCTGACCAGCATTCGCAGCCTTCGACTGCTCAGCTCGCGCCTGGGCGCCGTCCATAAAAGCTCCTGACCCAACCGGGGCGTTTGTCGTCTGTCTCTTGATCGATCGCGTTCACTGCAACACTGAAAATAACAACACTGTGGTTCGGCGATATTTAACCACGCTCAAACCGCAACTCCGGCTAGCCAACCCCGCGCGTCGGCTCTCAATACCAAGCCGATAGCTTGCCTTCCGTGGCTATTGTTCCCATCCGCATTGTCGGCGACCCGGTGCTGCACACGCCTACCGAGCCCGTTCCGGTCGGTCCTGACGGTTCGCTACCCGACGATCTGCCCGAGCTGATCGCGAACATGTACGAGACCATGGACGCCGCCAACGGCGTCGGGCTCGCCGCCAACCAGATCGGCGTGCCCCTGCGCCTGTTCGTCTACGACTGCGCCGACACCCGCGGCGGCGGAACCCGCCATCGCGGCGTGGTGATCAACCCGGTCCTGGAAACCTCCGCCATCCCCGAGACGATGCCCGACCCCGATGACGACGAAGAGGGCTGCCTGTCGGTACCCGGCGAGTCCTTCCCCACCGGACGCGCGGACTGGGCGCGGGTCACCGGCCTGGACGCCGACGGCAAGGAGATCACCCTGGAGGGCAACGATCTGTTCGCGCGCATGCTGCAGCACGAAACAGGACACCTCGACGGATTCCTCTATATCGACATGCTGATCGGGCGCAATGCCCGAGCCGCTAAGCGTGCCGTCAAATCCAACGGTTGGGGCGTACCCGGATTGAGTTGGACACCAGGCCAAGTCGCCGATCCCTTCGGGCACTAGAGCGACCCTGCACCGTGGACCTGCCCGAACTCGGTACGCGGGTCGCCATCCGCAGCCAACGGCCTGCTGGCTCGGTGCCCCCGTTCACCGATACCGTCGGCGAACTAACGGCAACACATCCGGCGGTACGCGTAGTACATAAATCCGGTGCGGTGGTGGATATTTCGCCCCTCGATATCGTCTCAGTGCGCGTATTGCCCCCAGTTCCGGTGCTGAACCGGGACATCAGATCCGCGCAGCGAGCAGCGGCCTTCGCCTGGCCGGGTATCGAACACGCTTGGGTGGACGGCTGGTTCGTGCGGGCCGCGGGCGGGTACACACATCGCGGCAACTCTGCTGTCCCACTGGAGCATTCGGCATCCCCTCGGTCGCTCGGCGATGTGGGTGCCTGGTACTCCGCACACCAGCTACCCACCCTGTTGTGCCTGCCCGACCGGTTGGTGCATCCACCCGAGACACTGGTGACGAGCGAGGAAACCGTGGTGATGGTGCGTGATCTGGCCGGGTCGGATGGCCCGCCCCTACCTCCGGCACCACCGCCGGATTGGCTTGCCCTGCACGGAGATAGCCACCCCCTGACGGTGCCGGTGCTGACCGCGGTGATCGACGGGAAACTGGGCTTCGCGTCCGTCGCCGGTGACGGTCCCGCCGTGGCCATCGCGCGCGGCGCCGTCACCGAGGGCTGGCTCGGCATCTCCGCGGTACGGGTGGCCGAGACCCATCGACGCCGGGGGCTTGCCCGACAGGTGTGTGAGGTACTGCTGGGCTGGGGGGCCGCGCAGGGCGCGCGCCGCGCATACGTCCAGGTACGGGCGGAGAACACGGCGGCGCTCGCGCTGTACCCGAGCTTGGGTTTTACCGAACAACACCGATACCGGTATGCACGTATCGAGGCTGTCAGCATCGAAAAGTAGGGTGACGTCATGCGATTGGCCACCTGGAATGTGAACTCCATCCGCGCCCGTGCCGACAGGGTGATCTCCTGGCTGGAACGCTCCGGCACCGATGTGCTCGCGATGCAGGAGACCAAGTGCTCCGACAAGCAGTTCCCCATGCAGGCGTTCACCGATGCCGGGTACGAGGTGGCACACGTGGGACTGAGCCAGTGGAACGGAGTGGCCATCGCCTCACGAGTCGGGCTGGACGATGTGACCGTCGGATTCGAGGGTCAGCCCGGGTGGGCGTCCGGCGCGGATGTCGAGGAAGCCGCCGAGGCCCGAGCGCTGGGCGCCACCTGCAACGGAGTGCGGGTATGGAGCCTCTACGTCCCGAACGGCCGGACGCTGCAGGATCCGCATTACCAGTACAAGCTGCGGTGGCTCTCTGCTCTACGTGACGAGGCCGCCGGCTGGCTCGCAGCCGATCCCGCGGCACAGGTGGCGCTGGTGGGTGACTGGAACATCGCACCCACCGACGACGACATCTGGAGCGTCGAGGCCTACGAGGGCAGCACCCACGTGTCCGAGCCCGAGCGCACCGCGTTCACCGCGATGAACGACGCCGGATTCGCCGATGTGGTGCGGCCGTTCACTCCCGGTCCGGGCGTGTACACCTACTGGGATTACACGCAACTGAGCTTCCCCAAGAAGCGCGGGATGCGCATCGACTTCGTCCTCGGCTCACCGGAATTCGCCAAACGGGTGGGCGACGCCCATATCGACCGTGAGGAACGCAAGGGCAAGGGCGCGAGCGACCACGCTCCGGTCGTCGTCGATCTGGACTGACACCGGCGCGAAGTTTCCCGCAGCAAATCCTCCCCGCGCTACCCTCAGAGAACTACTGATCGAGGGGGTAGCGCATGATGCGCCGGTTCCACGCGTTGGTGATCGCTCTGATGCTCACCATGGCCGCCTGTACGTCGCCGCCCAACGGCATCGAGATCGTGACCAACGGAGAAACACCGATGGGACCGACGCCGTCAACCACCACCAGCGCGACGGCGAAACCGCGGCCCACTGTTCCGCTGCCGCCTCCGACCGGCAACATCGGAGACGTCAAGCTCAAACATCTTTTTTACGAGGCGATCCGGCTCTCCGGGTCGATCGTGGCGCCGACGATCATCGACGGCCGATTCAACAGCCCGGGTTGGCCGACTCTGCTCTATCGGCGGGATAACTCTGACGAGCTGCTCGACTACGGATACGTGACCGGCATGAGCCTCTCGCGCGAGCCGGTTACGCCGAACAACGACGCCACCGCCCTACTGGGAATCAAGATCCGGCTGTTCAAAGACGACGCGTCCGCGGCTGCGGCGACGGAAGCCCTGTTCAGCCTCCGAAACCAACTGGACCCCAGCGAATCCAAACGCGTAGAGACCGTGGAGATTCCAGGCTTTCCGGCCGCCAAGGCCTACGCCACACACAAGAACTACGGCCAGTCCGTCTACGCGGAAACTGTGGCGTATCTCCAACGGGGGCGACTCGTGGTGCGGGTTGACGTCAGCCAGCAACCAGACGTCGAGAGCGTGGAAATCCTGTCCCGCTACCTCACCCGGCAACTCCAGGAACTGGAGCACTTCACGCCCACACCGGTTGACCAATTAAGCTCGCTCACATCGCCTTTCGACCCCGACGGATCCTTGCTCAAGCTCGCCACCGACAAGACCTCGTTCAACCCGAGCGGTAGCGGCGCCGTATTCGACGCGCGCGGTGCGGCGCTGTTTCACACCGACATCCCGGCCTGGCTTGAGATCTATCGCGAGACCGGCGTCGACCGGTTCATCGTCGCCGACAGCACTCGAGTGACACGCGCGGGCGATGAGACGGGCGCCAAACGTCTACTGGACGCACTGCGACCCGAGTTACTGGACAGGAAGGATTACGGCCCGCCGAGCACGCCGTCCACCGTGCCGAACGCCGAATGCCTGCAGTACAAATCGGGGACGGACAACGACCCGCTCTTGACCTGCCTGTTCCAGCAAGGACGGTATGTCGCATGGGTACAGGGCGCCCTGTCCGTGATCGGTCAACGGGTCCAGGATCAGCGGAACCGGCTTAGCTAACAGAAATCAGCTACGGACGACCCTCTCACCGTATGCTTCTGCGCATGGGTGGGGACGATCCCGTCAACGAATCCAACGAGCCGGAGAATCGCAGGTTCCTGGATCGCTATTCGCTGAAACGATTGCACCAGGTCGCGATCGTCGCGGTATTGGCGACGACGGCGGCTTTCGGCGGATTGGAAACGGCTGAGCCGATGACGCCGGTAGCGCTGGGGTCCTCGTATTCGAACGGCGTCTACACGATCACACCGCATCGTGTCGCCGAGATCTGTGACCCCGCACGCCTGCCGACCCGCAACCAGTTGTTGTTGCAGAAGGCCGCTAAGGAGCGCCAGCTCGTGGGCCTGTTCGCGACAGTGGAGAACACCGCCGACTCGTCCGGGGTGGTGTTGCACGACCTCAAGCCGAGTAACAATGCCGTATTCAGTCTGGTCGGCGACGACGTTCGAGATGAGGGCGCCTATGGGCCCTACGGCCTGGTATCGGTCCTCCAACCGGGAAAGGTCCAGGACGTGATCGTCGTTTGGGGATTCCCGTTCGGCAAAGCGCACCCCGGCGATGACGTCACCATCAAGATGTCCGACTTCGAACGAGCCGCCGGGGTTGCCAATACCGTCACCACCTGGGGCGCCACGGGTCATTACGGCGAGCTTCGCACCACCATCGGCAGGTGCGAGTGATGCGGCGAAATCGGGCCATCATGGCAGTCCAGGTCGTTGTTTGCGCCCTGCTGCTCGCAGGCTCGGCCTACCTGTACATGAATGTGCCGAAACGCACCGACTCGTACGCGCCGCTCCTGGTGCACGGCACCGCGCCGGCACCCACCGCGGGCCGCAATCTGTCGGTGACCGTACATCGAGTGTTCTCGGCGCCTGAAGTCCGCGTGAAGTCTTCGGTCAGCGACTCCAGCGTCGACACCTACCAGACCAAGGGGCGCTACATCGCGATCGATCTCTCCTATGAGACTGTCCGCACCCCCGACAGGATCGATTTGCAGCTCGAGGCCGACCACCGCAACATCGACCGGGAGAACTTCGCCGCCACTAAGGCCTCCGGGCAACCAGGTGTCAGCGCGCGGAAGACATGGGTTTTTGACGCCCCAGAGCCTCCCAAGTCGCTCAACCTTCTCGCGATCATCTTCCCGGATAACGACTTTCGCATGATGCAGGGCTGGGTCGACTCACAACTCCTGATCGTCATTCCACCCGAAATGATTCAAGAGCGGCCAGTGCTGACACTCGTGAACGAGCAGGTCGTTCCATGAGAAATTGGCTGCAGCGCAACATCATTGGAGTGGTACTGATCGTTGTCGGAGTGCTCATCTTCGGCATCACGGTGGGCTATCCCTCGTGGAAAGAGAACCTTGGGACCGATATCCCCGCCGCCACGGTGCCCGCCGGGGCCACGGTCAAGATCGATGGCGTGCTGTGGCGGATGCGTGCTCTGGACATGCCTACTCCCGCGTACTCCAAGTACGACTCTCCACAGCCGCCCGGAACACGTTTTGCGGCGTACGCATTCGACCGATCCAGGGACGGGAAGCCGGCCGCGCTCGATGAGGGATGGGCGATGTGTCGCGCCACATTGGTCGACCAGAACTATCGACACTGGTATGGACAGGCAGGAACACTGCCGGTCTCGGTGTCGGATTGGACCCGGAAGCAGGGGTATGACACCTGCAATACCGCCGGCTCATTCGCCGTCGTCATGGTGGTGCCGGAGGACGCCGACATCACCGCGGTGGACGTCGAGTTCGCACCCGAAAAAGGAAGCGCGAAAAAATACCGCTACGTGCGGTTCATACCTCCGTCGTGACCGACGGCCGCGAGGCTCTTTCCACACAATGCCAGTACATCGCCACCACAAGACATACCCGAAGCGGATCGATCAGCGCGCCAATCGCTGTCCGGATGGACTCGCGATACGACGCCCACCAGATCCACTCATGCGGCCCCAGCAGCATGGCCACGCCGCGCCACATGTACCCGTCGGTCACGTAGACGTTGAAGTAGGCGCCGTTGGGATCCAAGACCACGGTCCCCATGAATACAAAGACGAAGAAACACAACGTCACTGGTCCGGAATGCAATGTGAGCCGCAGAGTGTCTCGCAGTTGGTCGGCTATACCCAGCAGGCTTCGGAAGATTTCGGACGCACGTGTCTGGACGATGACCGGCAGCCGCTGCCAACGTTCCTTCGCAGCGAGGCCGGTCCGACTTGCCACATCGGTAACGCGGGAGCCCTGAAGTTCACCGAACGCCGCTTGGCTGGCGCCGGCCCACGTGGTTTGCGGCCGAGCGGCATAGACGGTTCCCACGATGGCAATCCACGTCACCGCCAACAACACCGCCAACACGGTCGGCCCTACTGCATCGGTGATCCACTTCCACACCTGACCGAGGAGGCTGAAGTGCGCGAGAAACCGCTCCTTCTGCTCGGAGTACCAGACGATGACCTTGCGCTCGGATACCCATTTCGGGCTTCCCACAAGCCGATTCGACGCAGCGTTAAGCAGCAGCACCACCCACAGAGCCTGCAGGTAGACGGCCACCAGCTGGGTCCAGGCAGGGAGCTTCTCGGAATACCTCGTCAAAGCGCCACGGGCGACGAACGCGATCAGTATCGCCAGATATGCCCGCCAGTCGCTGGGAGTCATGAACTCCTGGGCCTGCGTCAACGTCCTCTCAGGGGCGCCGCCGGAGTAGGCCGCGTAGGAGAGGTCGGCGTTCAATGACCCCAGGTACAACGCATAGTCGGCCAGAATGAGCCGCCACGCCGCGAAGAGCACGAACACCGGAAGGATCGTCCTGAGCACGATGCCCACAAAGGCCTGATACCGCGACTGGCCATCGGTGTTCTCATGGGGGAGGTTCGTCTCCCCGCGTATGACCAAGAACATCAGGATGTACGTGCCGAGTCTGGCCAAGGCCGCCAACGGCATGATCAAGTCGCCCCAGAATCCACCGAAGTGCACGCCCACGTAGACGGCCAGTTTGATCAGCCAATGCCGGGCGAGCCAGCCGACGAGCCAAACTCCGATGAGCCGCGGCCAGCAGCGCCACCACAAGAACCCGGTGCGGCGCAGCAGATCCACCGGACCGCTCATCCCCCACGCTGCCATAGGCAAATAGTAGTCAGCTAGGCCAGCCAAGCACATATGCTTTGCCCATGGGCGGGGACGGGGCAGCAGCAGAGACCACCAAACAGCGTTGGCAACGGCTTGATCGGTTCTCGCTGGCGCATCTGCGGCGCGCCGCCGTCATCGCAGTCTTGGTGGTGACAGCCGCGTTCGGAGGCCTGAATCAGGCCGACATCGGCACGCGTATCTCCTTCGGGACCCCCTACGAGAACGGCCCACTCGTCATCACGCCGCACTCTCTGCGCGCGGTGTGCGATCCATCGCAAGTCCCCCGGACCGCCGCTGCCGTGGTCAAGATCGTGAGGACTGGTCAGGTAATCGCCTTGAACGCCAGCATCGAGAACACCTCCACGCGCACCGTGCCGTTCGATGTGCCCCTTCGCAAACCCAACTATCGAAACACCCCCAACAACATCTTCGAGTTGATGAGTCCGCCCACTTCGTCAAACTACGCGGGCATCTTCGCCGAGCAGGGGCCGCTGACCAACGACGATGCCATCTCACCAGGCAAGAGCGCGGAGTACACCATCATCTGGACTGTGCCGAAGTCGTCTTCCGGCAACGAGTTTCACATCCAGATGCACAATACGGAACTGGCGACCACCAAAACTGGCGCACCTGCCTATCTTTGGCGGGTGGCGCCCGACGGTGGCTACGGCGATCTGCGGGCCAGTGCCGAGAGTTGCGACAAGAAATGACTAGGCAGAAGATGATTCGAGCGCTGGGTGCGGCCTCGGCGGTCGCGATGCTGGTTCTCGCCGCTGCGTTGTACACCCATATTCCCACGAGGTCCGAATCATATGGGCCGTTCCCGGTCGGCGATGTTTCGGCCAATGAATCGACTGGCCGCAATCTCGACGTCCGAGTTCTCAACGTGTATGCGGCACCTACGGTTGCCTACACATATCTGAGGAACGGAACGACGCCCGAGTCCGTGGTCGAGAGCACAAAGGGCAATTGGGTCGTCGTCGAGCTTGAGTATCAAGCGGTGGTAGGAACCAGTTTGTTCCGGCCATACCTGCTGATGGACGGAAATATCCTGTCCCCCAAGGCAACTGCTGGTGCCGAACTCAATGCTCACCCGGGAGTCAAAAACCGTAAACAGATCATCTTCGAGGCGGCAAAGTTGTCCGACTCGATGGCGCTGCGTATTGAGAACTACCATGCGGTGGCCATCGGGAGCCGCGTCGAGTATCACGCAGTGCTGGACTCTCAACTCAACATCCCCATCCAGGTGGACGACATACAGCACAAGGACTACCTCGCCGTAACGTCTCCGGCGGTGTCGAAATGATGGCTTGGCTGCGTTCCAACTGGTTGGCACTGATCCTCATCGTCGTCGCAGGCACCGCGCTGCTCCCCATTGCCGCACGTGCCCACCGGACCGGCGCGGGCAGTGATCTTATCCCGAAAATCGTTGTGCCCTATGGAAGCTCGGTCAATCTGAATGATGTGGACTGGAGTGTGCGCAGGATAAAACCGCCGGTCACCGAGGCACTTCCCGCAGGCACACGCGTGGAAGCTATCCAGTTCGACCGTACGGCTCGCCCCAAGCACCAGACCGACACCACCATGCGCCAGTGTTTTTTCACCTTCTGGGACACCAGGGACCGGATGTGGGCCGAAAGCTCGTTCGATTTGCCTACTTCCGTGTCCAAGTGGATAAAGCAGATGCCGATGGCCAACATCTGCGAGGGTGCTGGCACCTGGGTCGGCGCCATGGTGGTTCCTGACGATGCTCAGATCAGCGCAGTCAATATCACCTTCACCAATATCGAAGGAAGTCGCACGGTCAGATTCATGGTGCGTTGACGCTCTGCCGCGCCCGCTCCACGCAATGCTGGTACATCGCCACCATCAGACAAAACCGTAACGGGTCCACGACCGCGCCGATCACCGCGCGAATAATTACGTCATAGTTGATCCAGAAGAACAGATCGTGCGGGCCAATTAAGGAAACCACTGCACGCCAAACCAACCCGTCCGATATGTTGGTGTCGTAGAAGGTGTCGCTCGGGAAGAGAAAAACCAGACCCATGAACGCCAGGATGTAGAACGCGACCGTGGTGACACCCGAGTGAAGCACCAAGCGCGCTGTGCCACCGAGCTTTTCCGCAATACCCAACATGTTTCGGCCGAACTCCGTGCCACGGGATTGCAGCACAGCGGGCACACGAATCCACCAGGCCCGCATTCTGCTCGCCGCCTGGGCCGAGCGCGCGACGATGCGATCGCTCATCGTCTCTCCCACCGCCGCCTGGCTTGCCGTAATCCAGGTGGGACTGAGCGTGTTCGGGAGGACCAGCGCCGTGATGGCCAACCAGGTGAGAGGAAGCAGGATCACTGGGAGGAGTGCAAGCACGTTGTCGACCACCCACTCCTGGACGGCGCCAACAACGCCCAGATGCCTGAACGCCGCAGCCTTCTGGTCGTTGTACCAAACGACGATCTGTCGCTCTGAAATCCATTGTGGCGTGCCGAAAAGTTTCACACCTGAGGCAAAGAACAACAACGCGATCCAGGTCACCTCAAGATATGCGGCAATCAACTGCGTCCACGCCGGCAACCAATCTCGCAGTCGTGTCAGCACAAACCTCGCGATGAACGCGATGGCGATGACCGTGTACATGCGCCAGTCCGTGGTGAAGATGAACTTGTTGAGCTCGTCAGCTGACATCAACGCGCCCTGCTGAGAGAAGCTGGCAGCGTCGATTTTAGCGGCCTGGTAGCGGTCCATGTCCGCCACCGGCAGTTTCCACACCGCGAGCAGCGCCAGCACCGGGAGAACAGCGGGAGAGAGCCGATTCAGAAACGCCCACGGGCCGCCCGCATCGCCGGAGTCGCGCAGGTTCTCCCCACTCAGCACCCAGATCATCAACACACAGGTACAGACCCGCACAAAGACCACCACGGGAACCAACAGGTCGCCCCAGAATCCGCCGACATGCACGCTGACCACGATCGCCAGCTGCAAGGCGCCGTACCCCAACAGCCAGCCGACGAGGTAGATGGCGACTAGCCACGGCCACCGCCGCCACCACAGCGCCGCCGTGCGTTTCAGGGTGTCCAACACGGGCCTAGCCCCTGACCGCCTTGACGGCCTTTACCAACAGCGCCTGCAGCGCACTGACATCGGAGTAGCCCACACCCTGCACCTTCAGCCCATGGTGGTCATCGAGATCGATCTCATACATAACCTGTTCGAAGGAGACCCCCGGACCGGAAGTAAGCGGTTTGATCACCGATCGCGTGCCATGCACCTTCAACCCGTCGATATCGGGTGTCTCGATGGTCTCGACGGTGCCCTCCACCTTGTCCGGGATGACCATCGTGGAGTTTTCGCAGCCCTCCTTGTAGAAAGACTCCAAGGACACGGGTGTGGGGGATTCCGTCGCGATCACGTTGATCATCTTCGGCAGCGGCAGGCCCGGTGCCACGGCCTCAGTGGTGACTCCATTTATCATTTCCATGGTGGCGCCTACCATCTTGGGGATGCGGCCCATGATCGATTCCGCGCATTCCGGCGGATCGAAGGTCGCGGCATCCATGCCACCGTTCATTTGATCGAGCTTGTCCTTGGTCAGCACCGAGCGCGGCAACCGCTGCACCGTGAAACCTGGGGGGAATTGGTCCTGCAGCTTGCCGACAGCGGTGATGTCGACGGGGTGCACCGGGCTGGGTGGCGGCGCGTCATCGCCGCCCTTCGAACACGACACCACCAGCGCACCGACAGCGATGCCCCCAACTATCCACGCTCTTCCGCGATCCATTTAGCGCCCCCTCGTTTCTGGCAAACCTTTTGCCAGAAAGATTCAAGCACGAGTCATTGGTCTTCGTGCGCATATCTGCCACCGGCACCCAGCGAGGCCAGAGCCGCGATCGCCATCATCAGCGCGGCGGCGACGAACACCACCACCAGACCGGCATGGAAGGGTTCGGTGATGAGATTCGGGAAGAACGACTGCCCGGTCAACTCGGCCGCGTTGACCCCTGGCTGCTCCAGAGCACCTGACGGAGCGAGCAATTCACTGATCGGGTTATAGCCGAGGAACGCCGCGAACAGGCTGCCCACGGGCGGCATATTGGACACCTCGGCAGCGGTGGCGGCGGGCACGCCCTGCGCGGTCAAGCCCGACTGCATCGCGGAGGGCATGGTGGCGGACAGCCCGACGATCATGAGCGAGAAGAAGATTCCAATGGACAGCGAGTTGCCCGCGTTGAAGAACGTGCCGCGCACACCCGAGGCGGCGCCGCGCTGATGCGCCGGGACGCTGGACATGATGGCCGCGGTGTTGGGTGCGGTGAAGATGGCCGATCCCAACCCGTTGAGAAAGATGAGCGCCGCGAAGGCCCAGTAATTGAAGTTCACCGGAATGGCGATGAGCGCCAGGAACGTCACCGCCGACAGCACCATGCCGCCGGTGGCGAACGGCCGGGCGCCATAGCGGTCCGAGAGCACACCGGCCACCGGGCCGGCCAACAGGAAGCCAAGTGTCATGGGCAGCAGGAAGATTCCCGCCCACAGCGGGGTCGATTCATAGCTATATCCGCGCAATGGCAACCAGATGCCCTGCAGCCAGATGATAAGCATGAACTGCAGACCGCCACGACCCACCGACGCCAGTAGATTGGCCAGGTTCCCCAGGCCGAACGCGCGGTTCTTGAACAAGCGCATATCCAGCATCGGGTCGGCCACCCGAGACTCGATCACACAGAACAGCACCAGCAGAGCGACACCGGCGATCAACGATCCGTAGACCAGCGGGTTGCCCCATCCGGTATTTGAATTGCCGTACGGCTGAATGCCATACGTAATGCCGGTGAGCAGCACAGTCAGCCCCAGCGCGACGGTCACGGTTCCGGCCCAGTCCAGCTTTCCCGGCGTGGGTTGGTCGATCTCGACGAGCGACCGGTACGACCACACGGTGCCCAGCAAGCCCAGCGGAACCCCTACCCAGAAGATGGCGCGCCAATCCCATTCGGAGAGCACGCCTCCGATCAACAGCCCTAGGAAGGACCCGGCCACCGCGGCCACCTGGTTGATGCCCAGCGCCAGACCGCGCTGTGTGGAGGGGAAGGCATCGGTCAGGATGGCCGACGAGTTGGCCATCAGCATGGCCCCACCCACCCCTTGCACCACGCGCCAAGCGATGAGCCAGACCGCACCGCCGCCGTAGTGGAAGGGATCGAACGAGAGCACTACCGCCGCAACGGTGAAGACGACGAAGCCCATGTTGTATATCCGGACCCGCCCGTACATGTCGCCGAGGCGACCGAACAAGACGACCAACACCGCGGAGGCCAACAGATAACCCATGAGCATCCAGAGCAGATAGCTCACGTTCCCGGCAGCCAGCGGGTTCAGACCGATGCCGCGGAATATGGCCGGAAGCGAGATCAGGACGATCGACGAGTTAATGGTCGCCAGCAGCACACCCAGCGTGGTGTTGGACAGCGCCACCCACTTGTAGTGCGGATGGTCGCGGTCCACCCGGAGCCGTCGCCGCGCGGTCTCGATGTCCGCAGCTGTTTCGTCGGTCCGTGTCATCAAGTCAGTCATCGTCACCCTTGTTGCGCGCTTCTCCCCGACGCGGCCAGCGGAGCATCCCAGCCCGGCCGTCTGTGGACACCACCGTGCACAACTTTAGCAAGGGAAACTATATTCCCAAAACTTTCGAGCCCTCGTCTGTCAGATCGGGCTTCGGGCGCATGCCTCATGCGGTTCGAGCGCGAGCCTGACGCGTAAATCTGGCCGGAAATCCGGGTGAGGCTCGCACTCGACGGAGAAATCAGTGGCTCACCGAGTAGCGTGGCCAGTGTTCGTCAACGAACAGCCCCAAACAAAAGACACGGGAGCGCACACCAGTGCGCTGAGAGGACGGCTAGGGCCGTCGACCGTATGAACCTGACCGGGTAATGCCGGCGTAGGGAGGAAGAAATGCCTGACCAATCACGTACCCCCGAGACCGTTACCACGGGCCCCATCCAGGGCAGCGAGAAGATTTACCAAGAGCTCGATAGCGGCCTGCGGGTGCCGCAGCGACGCGTCAACCTGACCAATGGTGAGCATCTAGACCTGTATGACACCTCTGGTCCGTACACCGACACCAATGCCGTCATCGATCTGCAGAAGGGTCTGCCGCCGCGTGCCGGGATCGTGACCGATCGCGGTACGCAGCTGCAGCGTGCCCGCGCCGGTGAGATCACCGCCGAGATGGAGTTCATCGCCGTCCGCGAGGGTGTCCCCGCCGAGCTGGTGCGCAGCGAGGTCGCGATGGGCCGCGCGGTGATCCCGGCCAACCACAAGCATCCCGAGATCGAGCCGATGATCATCGGCAAGGCCTTCGGCGTGAAGATCAACGCCAACATCGGCAACTCGGCCGTCACCTCCTCCATCGCCGAGGAGGTCGAGAAGATGGTCTGGGCGATCCGCTGGGGCGCCGACAACATCATGGACCTGTCCACCGGCAAGGACATCCATCAGACCCGCGAATGGATCCTGCGCAACTCGCCCGTTCCGGTGGGCACGGTGCCGATCTACCAGGCGCTGGAGAAGACCAACGGCGACCCGGCCGCCCTCACCTGGGAGCTGTACCGCGACACCGTGATCGAGCAGGCCGAGCAGGGCGTGGACTACATGACCGTGCATGCCGGAGTGCTACTGCGCTACGTGCCACTGACCGCCAAGCGTGTCACCGGCATCGTCTCGCGCGGCGGCTCGATCATGGCCGCCTGGTGCCTGGCACATCACCGGGAATCGTTCCTGTACACCCATTTCGAGGAGCTGTGCGAGATCCTGGCCCGCTACGACGTGACCTTCTCGCTCGGCGACGGTCTGCGCCCGGGGTCCATCGCCGACGCCAACGATGAGGCGCAGTTCGCCGAGCTGCGCACCCTCGGCGAACTGACCAAGATCGCCAAATCCCATGGCGTGCAGGTGATGATCGAGGGCCCCGGCCACGTTCCGATGCACAAGATCGTCGAGAACGTGAAGCTTGAGGAGGAGCTCTGCGAGGAGGCTCCGTTCTACACGCTGGGTCCGCTGGCCACTGATATCGCCCCGGCCTACGACCACATCACCTCGGCCATCGGCGCCGCGATCATCGCCCAGGCCGGTACCGCAATGCTGTGCTACGTCACCCCCAAGGAGCACCTGGGGCTGCCCGACCGCAAGGACGTCAAGGACGGCGTGATCGCCTATAAGATCGCCGCCCACGCCGCCGACCTCGCCAAGGGGCATCCGCGTGCACAGCTGCGCGATAACGCATTATCCAAGGCGCGCTTCGAGTTCCGCTGGGATGACCAGTTCAATCTGTCACTCGATCCGGACACCGCCCGCGAATTCCACGACGAGACGCTGCCCGCCGAGCCCGCCAAGACCGCACACTTCTGCTCCATGTGCGGCCCGAAGTTCTGCTCGATGCGCATCACCGCCGATATCCGGGAGTTCGCGGCCCAGAACGGTCTGGAGACCCAGGAGGACATCGACGCGATGCTGGCACGCGGCATGGAGGAGAAGTCGGCGGAGTTCGCCGAACACGGCAACCGGGTCTATCTGCCGATCGCGTGAGCATGAACGCCTTCTTGCCCCTCCCGGAGCCGGGCGTTACCCCGGTGCGTGCGATGACCATCGCCGGGTCCGACTCCGGGGGCGGGGCGGGTATCCAAGCCGATATGCGCACCATGGCGCTGCTCGGCGTGCACGGATGCGTGGCGGTCACCGCGGTGACCGTGCAGAACTCGGTGGGTGTCAGGGACTTTCACGAGATTCCGGCACAGGTGGTGGCAGCGCAGATGGACGCGGTCATCACCGATATCGGCATCCAGGCGGCCAAGACCGGGATGCTGGCCTCCGCACCGATCATCGAGGCCATCGCGCAGGCATGGTCGCAGCTGGCGCCTAACGTGCCCCTGGTCGTCGATCCGGTGTGCGCGTCCATGCACGGCGATCCGCTGCTGCACCCCAGTGCACTGGATGCCCTACGCACACAGCTATTTCCGTTGGCAACCCTCGTCACTCCCAATCTGGACGAGGTACGCCTGCTGGTGGACGTCGATGTAGTCGACGAGGAATCGCAAAGGGAAGCGGCGCGAAAACTGCATGCTCTCGGCCCCCAGTGGGCGCTGGTGAAGGGCGGGCACCTTCGATCCAGTGATACCAGCACCGACCTGCTCTTCGACGGCACCGAGTTTCACTACTTCCCCGTCGAGCGGGTAGACACCGGCCACGATCACGGCGCCGGCGACACCCTCGCCGCATCTATCAGTTGCGCACTGGCCCATGGTTTTTCCGTAGTCGAGGCGGTGGCATTCGGGAAACGTTGGATCACCGAGTGCCTGCGAGCCGCATATCCGCTTGGCCGAGGCCACGGACCGGTATCGGCCCTCTTTAGACTCAACGCGTGAGCACCGAGGAACTTCCGGATATCGCCGGAATTGCACATCACCCCGACGGGCAGCCGCATGGCGCCGTGGTGCTCACCCACGGGGCCGGCGGTAGCTGCCACTCCCCCATGCTGCGCTTGTTGTGTACGGCGTGGGCCGAACGCGGCTGGCTGGCACTACGTTTCGATATGCCCTTCCGACGCAACCGGCCCAGCGGTCCGCCCTCGGCCTCATCGGCCGACAAGGACCGCGCGGGCATCGCCGAGGTGATCGACAAGGCGCGCGCCATGGTGGATGGCCCGCTCCTGGCCGGCGGTCATTCGTATGGCGGACGCCAGACCTCGATGCTCGTATCGGAAAAGGGGCCGATCATCGACGTCCTGACGTTGTTCTCCTACCCCCTGCATCCGCCCGGTAAGCCCGATCGGCTTCGCACCGAACATCTGCCCGGCATCGCGGTTCCGACGGTGTTCACCCATGGCACCTCGGATGCGTTCGGCACCATCGCCGAAATCAAGGCGGCGTCGGCCCTGATACCGGGCGGAGCGACGATCGTGGAGATCACCGGCGCGCGTCATGACTTGGGGTCCAAGACAATCGACGTCCCGGCCCTCGCGATCGACGCGGCACTGACGGTTCTGAAGCGAACTGACGGAACCTAACCCTCGCCGACCGTACGCCAGTCGCATGTCAGCAACTGCGCCGCTCTCCGCAGGTCGGCCTCGGCCTGCGCCACGGTGAGACCACCGTTGAGGCACACCTGAATACAGCCGAACCACTGGTGCACCAGCAGCCTGATCACGGCCTCATCCTCTTCGGACGGATCGGAAAGACCGGCCACCTCGGAAATCAGCTCATGGAATCGCTTCTCGACCTGCATCAGGTCCGGCACCTCGGCCAGCGACGCCGAGTTCGAGGACCGAATCATCGCGATCGCCAGCATGCGGCGCCGTGTCAGGCCGCGCAGCGCGCGTACCAACGCTTCGCCCACCCGATCGGCCGCCGTTTCCTTCCCGTCCGGAGAGACGGGAATGCGGCCGACAAGTCGTTCCGATTCCCGGACGAGTGCCGACACGAACAGATGCCGCTTCGTCGGGAAGTAGCGATACAACGTGCCGATGGCAACGTTGGCGTGCTTGGCGACGTCGTGCATCTGGACGTGGTCGAGCTCGCGCGTCATGGCGAGTTCTTCGGCCGCGTCGAGCATGCGCTTGTACTGCTCATGTTGGCGCCGGGTCGACGGCATGGCGGCTGGCCGCACCGGTGACACTTCAACCATGGCGCTCACGATCTTTTCACCTGCATAAATAACCCCGAAACTGGAACCTGTTCTAAATAAGGTAGCACTACCGCAGGCCTGCGCACTGCGATTTCGCGGTCCTGTTTCAGATCCCGGCGTTCGGTGTTCCCGCCAGCATCGCCAGCAGCAGCTCCGCGCGTACCCGCGCGATATCGAGGTCACAGACCAGCAGCGCTTGTACCGTCTCGATACGTTTGCGCAGCGTATGGCGGTGTACGCCGACCGCAGCAGCCGCCGATTCCCAATGGCCGTTCGCCTCCAGATAGGCCCGCAGGGACACCATCAGGTCGGTACCGTGGCTGGCGTCGTGCTCGACGATGGGTGCCAACGTCGCATTGGCAACGGCGATCAGCACCTCACGACTCGCGCCGAAGGACAGCAGCGCGCTGCCGGCGAGCGAGGTGAACTCCAGCGGTGTACCACCGCGCTCGGCCACCGACGCGGCGAGCTTCGCGTTCTGTACCGCATCACCTAGCCGCCCCACCGCGTGCGCTCCACTCAACCCGGCTCGCAGCCCCTTACGCGTGCGCCCATCCACGTCGGTGAACAATTTTCGGGTGAATTCGGCGGTCTCCGCTCCCGGCAGGACGACGATGAGGCGGCACTCGGCGGCGTGCGCAAAGACCGGGTAGCCCGCCGCCTCCATGGCACGGGTGACCGCGGACTGCACCCGCCGCAGCGCCGCCTGTGATTCGGCATCCACCACCAACGCCCGGATCCGCCCGCGCCCGTCGGCCGCCTGCGCCAGTTGCGCCCATACCGGTTCCAGGTTCCGTTCATCGCCGAGCAGCAGCCCCAGGGCCTGCCCATTCAACTGCCGCTGCACGTCCTGCAGCCGCGACGGCTTATCGAAATCCAAGGCCAACAAGGAGTTTGCGTGCCCCAGCAGCACCTGATCCACGAAGGTCAAGGGCGTCTTACTGACAACGGCCAACACTCCGTAGGACGTACCGCCCACACCTATCGTCTGTTGCGCAACGGCAACTTCCGGGCCCAGTTGTTGGGCGACGGCCGATGCGCCCGGGGTCAATGCGCCGCGGACGAGATTGATCGTCGCGACATCCAGATTGCGTGGATGACTGGCGATCACCGTGCCACCCGAGTCCAGCACCACGACATTCGCACGCAGCGACCGCCCGAGCTCCGCCGTGACCGCCTGCACACCTCCGTTGACGATTGCGCGGGTGATCCGGGGCTGGGCCCGCGATGCGCGCAGCACGCCGTCGTACTCCAGTTCGGCGATGTGCGTGCTCACCGCCTTGACCACTGCGGCGAAGGGGGTGCGCAGGGGCACCTCCAACAACGGCATACCCAGCTCGTCGGCGGCAGCCACCAACTCCCCCGGCACCTCGTCAAACGTCAGACCGATACCGAATCCCAATGCGGCGACACCATTTTCATCCAGCGCCCGCAGGTAGCCCAGCCGTTCCGGCGCCCTCGTGGGCAGACCGATCCCGGTGGTGAGCACCAGCTCGCCACCGGATAGCCATTGGGCGGGGTCGGCGAGTTCTGTGGTGAGCGCCAAATTGACCTCGCGCCCCAGACCTGCGGCGCCGCCCTTCAAGGTGAGTTTCAGGTCCGGCTGATCCAACACCCAACGCACCGGAACAGTCACCTCACGGGACTGTACAGAATGGTGAAAAACACCGCCAAGATTCCCCGAATTGTCGGATGATCAAGGATGTGTCCTGTCGCACACTGGTTGTCTGCGTGCTTTCTTGACGTGCTTAGACGGATTCCCTCGACGGATGGACGTGCAACATGCCGGACTCGATACTGCAGAACTACATTGACGGCCAGTTCGTCGATTCTTTATCCCTGAAATCTACCGAGCCCATCGATCTGATCAACCCGGTCGATGAGTCGGTGGTGGGCCGCGCCCCCGTGTCCACCGCCGACGACGTGAACGCGGCGGTGAGCGCCGCCGAACGTGCCTTCGCCACCTGGGGCAAGACCACACCGAGCGTCCGGCAGCAGGCGCTGCTCAAACTCGCCGACGCGATCGAGGCGCATATCGACGAGATCGTCGAGGCCCAATGCCGAAACACCGGTCAGCCGAAGGCGGTCATCGCTGCCGAAGAGGTGACCGTGAGCGCCGACCAGCTCCGGTTCTTCGCGGGAGCCGCGCGACTTGTCGAAGGTAAATCTGCCGGCGAGTACATGGAGGGGTTCACCTCCTATGTTCGGCGCGAGCCGATCGGGGTTGTCGGACAGGTGACCCCGTGGAACTACCCGTTCATGATGGCAATCTGGAAGATCGGCCCCGCGCTGGCAGCCGGCAACACCATAGTGCTCAAGCCCAGTGACACCACTCCGGAAAGCACACTGGTGCTGGCCCGGCTGACGAAGGGGATCTTGCCCGACGGCGTCTTCAACGTTGTGTTGGGTACCGCGACCACCGGCTCCGAATTGGTGAGTCATCCCGCGATCGGCTTGGTGTCCATCACGGGGTCGGTGCGGGCCGGCATCGCCGTCGCGGCCTCGGCAGCCGAACAGCTCAAGCGCAGCCACCTCGAACTCGGCGGCAAGGCCCCGGTCGTGGTGTTCGGTGACGTCGATATCGACAAGGCGGCCACCGGTATCGCACAGGCCGCCTTCTTCAACGCCGGCCAGGACTGCACGGCCGCCACCCGGGTGATCGTGCACCGGTCGATCCATGACAAGTTCGTCAGCGCCCTCAACTCCGCGGCACAGACATTGCGGCCGGGCCTGCCCGATGACGCCGACAGCTTCTACGGGCCCATGAACAACATCAACCACTTCACCGCGGTCACCAAGAAACTCGATAACCTGCCGGCACACGCGACGGTCGTGACCGGCGGAAAACGTTGGGGCGACAAGGGCTTCTTCATTGAGCCCACCATCGTCACCGGTGTGCGCCAGGACGACTCGATCGTCCAGGAAGAGACCTTCGGGCCGATCTTGACCGTCCAATCGTTTGACGACGCGGACGAAGCCGTCCGGCTGGCCAACGGAGTGCGTTACGCACTGGCATCCAGTGTGTGGACCAAGGATCACGAAACCGCCGAGAAATTCACGCGTGAGCTAGATTTCGGTTGTGTCTGGGTCAATTGCCATATTCCACTGGTCGCCGAGATGCCGCACGGCGGGTTCAAGTACTCCGGCTACGGCAAGGACCTCTCGGCCTACGGCGTGGAGGACTACACCCGGATCAAACACGTGATGAGCGCGCACTAGCAATGGCAACCGACACCTTCCACCCCCTTGATCCCCTCGCGGCGGAGGAATTCACCACGGTCGCAAAGATTCTGGCGCAGACATATGACGTCGGAAACCACTGGCGATACACCTCCATCGAGCTTGCCGAACCCTCGAAGGCCGATATCGCCGCCTTCGACAACACCGGCACCCGGCCTGATCGTCGGGCACTTGCCACCTGCCTGGACACCTCACGCAACGCCACCTACAAGGCAGTCGTGTCGCTGACGTCCGGCGAAGTGCTGTCCTGGGAGCACATTCCCGGGGTACAACCGAACTTCACGGTCGATGAATGGGAAGAGGCGGACGCCGCACTTCGTCGCCACCCCGAGGTCATCGCCGCACTGGCACAACGCGGCATCACCGACATGGACCTGGTGTTTATGGACACCTGGACCTACGGCGATGCCGTCATGCCCGAAAAATACAAGGGCAGGCGCCTCGGATGGTCGGACACCTGGGTGCGTTCCAGTGCGGGCGCCAATCCCTATGCCGGCCCCGTCAACGGATTCCACTGCATCATCGATATGAACAGCATGGAGCTGCTGGAGATCGAGGACACCTTCTCCGTACCGCGACCCGAGATGATGGGCGAATATGTGCCCCGGCACATACCGGAACGACTGCGTCAGCAGAGCACCCGGGAGTCGCTGCAACCACTGCACATCACTCAGCCCGAGGGCACGTCCTTCACCATCGAGGGAAACAAACTTCAGTGGCAGAACTGGTCCCTGCGGGTCGGCTTCAACTACCGCGAAGGCATGACACTGCATGCGGTGACCTACAACGACAACGGAAGGGTGCGGTCGGTCGCCAACCGCATGTCCTTCGCCGAGATGATGGTGCCGTATCGGGACCACTGCGAGGATCACTACCGACGAACAGCTTTCGATATCGGTGAGTGGGGCATCGGCTTCATGACCACCTCGCTGGAACTCGGGTGCGATTGCCTCGGCGAAATTCGCTACCTCGATGCGGTGCTGCACAACAGCAAGGGCGAGCCGTACACGATCAAGAACGCGATCTGTATTCACGAAGAGGACAACGCAGTCCTGTGGAAGCACGTCGATCACGATCACGGCGCCGAGGTGCGCCGTATGCGTCGGCTCACGGTGTCCTTCCACGTCACCGTCGCCAACTATGAATACCTCACGTACTGGCGGTTCTATCAGGACGGGAACATCGAATGTGAGGTCCGTGCAACGGGAATCATGGTGGTGAGCAACTTCGCCGAGGGCGCGGCGCATCCGCATGGAACCCTGGTCGACAACCGGACGTACGCGCCGTACCACCAGCACTTCCTTGTCGCGAGACTCGACCTGGATATCGATGGCACCGAAAACACCGTCTACGCCAGCGAAACCGAGATCGAGCCCGTCGGGCCCGCCAATCCATACGGGCTGTCCCTGCGGCAGCGCAACACCCCGTTGCGCACCGAATCGGAAGGCAAACAGGACTTCTGCTGGCAGACTCAGCGCGCCTGGAAGGTCGTCAACGACAACACCCGCAACGGCATCGGTACCGCACCGGCGTACAAATTGGTGCCCGGGGCGGCCATCCCGGCGATGTTCGACCCGTCCTCCCCGGTGCTGGCACGTTGCCGTGCCATCGAGCACACCCTCTGGGTGACGCCAAACTCACCCGATGAGCGCTGGCCCGCAGGAGAATTCGTCACCCAGAGCAAGGAAGACCACGGCCTGCCCGCCTGGACGGAGAACAACCGCTCCATCGAAAACACCGATGTGGTGCTGTGGTACGTATTCGGTATCCATCACATCACCCGTCCTGAAGACTGGCCGATCATGCCCGTCGACACCGTGAACTTCTGGCTCAAGCCGGTCGGATTCTTCGACCGCAACCCCTCACTCGATGTCGCACCCAATCCGCCGAAGAGCTGTCACACATCAGGACACGAGGAGGCCTAGCCGTGAACGATGCCGCCACGAGAGGTGCCAAACGGATCGCCGTTGCATACCTGGCCACTCCGGGCGGCGACGACGCGCTCGCCGTCGGCGCACAGATCGCGCGCTCTCTGGGGGCGCATCTCGATCTGTGCATGGTGCTGCCGCTGGACCGACCCATCCTGGCACCCCTGCCACAGCAAGAGCGTCAAGACATCTTGTCCGAGAACGCCACTCACTGGCTCAAGCACGCCGAGTCCACCATTCCCGACGATCTCACCGTCGAGACACATATCAGCTTTCACGAGTCGATCGCCGAGGGTCTCATCGCCCAAAGCGAGGCCCTGGGCGCCGAAGCCATCGTGGTCGGTGGCTCTGGCGGCGGGCTGGTCGGCAGTCTCTCCCTTGGGTCGGTGGTCAACGAACTCGTGCACTCCTCCCCCATACCTTTGGTGATCTCGCCGCGTGGTGCGCGCTACCAGAAGAATCTCCGCGTTCGGGAAGTCACGTGCGCCATGGGAACCCGGCCCGGCGCACACGTGCTACTGGACACCGCGTTGCAGGCCTGCCAGCGTGCGAAAGCACCGCTGCGGCTGGTGTCCCTGGTGTCATTCGATCCGATCCCCGGCGGTGACGATGACCAGTCGGCACGTGAACGTGCTGCCATCCATGCCCGACAATCCCTCGAGACCGCCAAACTGATTCTCCCCCCAGATTTCCCGGTCACCTCAATCGTCGCCGAAGGACCCACGATCGAAGCCGCCGTGAATAAGCTCGACTGGCACGAGGGCGACATCATCATGGTGGGTTCCAGCCGCCTTGCGCAGCCACGGCGCCTCTTCCTTGGATCGACGGCCGCCAAGATGCTTCGGGTGCTGCAGGTGCCCATGGTCGTGATCCCCAAGGAAGAGGCCAATCGTGATTGATGATCCGCTTGCGGGAAGACCATCTGGCACTGAAAGTGTTGCCCGCACCGAGCTGGAACAGGCCGAGCAGACCGAGGGCCTCATCTCCAAAGGGCTGGCCGCCGGGCGCATCGGAACCTTCACCGGCGCTGTCCTCGGCATCTCCACAGTCGCGCCCGGATACACACTTACGGCCAGCATCGGCCTGATCGTCGCCGCCGTCGGCCTGAAGATGCCGGCGATCCTCATCGCCGGTTTCATCCCGATGTTCCTGACCGCATACGCCTACCGGGAACTGAATTCGCGAGCACCCGACTGCGGCGCCTCGTTCACCTGGTCCACCAAGGCATTTGGCCCCTACATCGGCTGGATGTGCGGCTGGGGCATGGTGATCGCCACCATCATCGTGCTGTCCAATCTGGCGTCTATCGGGGTGCAGTACGGGTACCAGTTCCTCGGCGCCGTCTCCCACAATCAGACAATCGGCGAGCTCGCCAACAATAAGGCCGTCAACATCATCTCGACCGTGGCGCTGCTGGCGATCGCCACCTATATCTCCAGCCGCGGAATCACCACCAGCGAGAAGGTTCAATATGTTCTCGTCGGGTTCCAGATGATCGTGCTGGTGATCTTCGCCGTCGTCGCCATCGCGAAAGCACCCAGCATGGCCGGACATCTCGATTTCGACCTGGACTGGTTCAATCCACTGACCGGACTAACCCTGAGCGCCTTTGTCATTGGGCTCATTGGATCGATCTTCGCGTTCTGGGGTTGGGACACATGTCTGACGCTCGGCGAAGAATGTAAGGACCCGACCAAGGTGCCCGGCCGCGCCGGACTGTTGTGCGTGCTGTCGATCCTGCTCACCTACCTCCTGGTGGCTGTCGCGGTGATGATGTTCGCGGGCGTGGGCGACACGGATCTGGGTCTTGCGAATGAGGAGAACAAAGACAACGTCTTTGGCGCCCTGGCCAACCCGGTGCTGGGCAGCTGGTTCGGCCCGCTGTTGCTGCTCGCGATATTCGCCTCCGCGGTGGCGAGCCTGCAGACCACCTCGCTGCCCGCCGCCCGCACCATGCTCGCGATGGGCACCTACGGCGCATTTCCGAAAAAGTTCGCCGATGTCAGCCCACGGTTCCTGACACCTACCTTCAGCACCATCGTGGCCGGCGCGGTGACGGCCGTTTTCTACACCGTCGTCAGCCTGCTATCGGACCGCACCCTGCTGGATACCATTGCGGCCCTTGGCATCATGATCTGCTGGTACTACGGCATTACCGCCTTCGCTTGTGTGTGGTACTTCCGCACTGAGCTTTTCCAGAATGCCCACAACGTGGTGTACAAGTTCCTCTTTCCGCTCCTGGGCGGGCTCATGCTGGCAGCGGTATTCGTCATTTCTGTGCGCGAGAGCATGGATCCGGAGAAGACCGGCAGCGGCGCCTCGATCGGCGGCATCGGCCTGGTGTTCTATCTGGGCTTCGGCATTCTGGCGTTCGGGGCGGTGCTCATGCTGATCATGCGCGTCAAGAGTCCGGACTTCTTCCAGGGACGCACCCTCACTCGCGACACCGCTCCGCTCGTCGAATAGGCGGCCATGTCGTCGATGCGGGTGGCCATTCGCGCCAGAACGGCGTATCCAAGAACCATCGGTGGACAAATCGTCCATTCCCAGATGCACTCCACGGCGACACACTGAGATCGCCGGATCGACGACAGGAAGTGCCATGACCGACATCGCCTACCGCCTCGCACAGAAGCGCAACATCGTGACGCCCCTGCCCGGGCCGCGTTCCAGTGCCCTGGCTGAGCGCCGTCGCACGGCGGTATCCGCCGGGGTCGGCTCGACCGCGCCGGTCTACGCCGTTGATGCCGATGGTGGCGTGATCGTCGACGCCGATGGCAACTCCTTCATCGACCTCGGGGCGGGTATCGCGGTCACCACCGTGGGCGCCTCCCACCCCGCCGTCGCCGCCGCCATCGCCGACCAGGCCGCTCACTTCACCCACACCTGTTTCATGGTGACGCCCTACGAGGGATACGTGCAGGTCGCCGAGCTCCTCAACGCCCTGACTCCCGGCGATCACGAGAAGCGCACCGCACTGTTCAACTCCGGCGCCGAAGCCGTGGAGAACGCGATCAAGGTGGCGCGGCTGGCCACCGGCCGTCCGGCGGTCGTTGCCTTCGACAACGCCTATCACGGCCGCACCAACCTGACGATGGCGCTGACCGCCAAGTCGATGCCCTACAAGTCGCAGTTCGGGCCCTTCGCACCCGAGGTCTACCGGATGCCGGCCTCCTACCCGCTGCGTGACGAGCCGGGTCTGTCCGGCGAGGAAGCGGCACGGCGGGCGATCTCCCGCATCGAAACCCAGATCGGTGCGCAATCGCTGGCCGCGATCATCATCGAGCCCATCCAGGGTGAGGGTGGATTCATCGTGCCCGCACCCGGATTCCTGTCCACGCTCACCGCGTGGGCGCGGGACCACGGCGTCGTCTTCATCGCCGACGAGGTGCAGACCGGATTCGCCCGCACCGGAGCCTGGTTCGCCTCCGAGCACGACGGCATCGTTCCCGACATCGTCACCATGGCCAAGGGCATCGCCGGTGGCATGCCGCTGTCCGCCGTCACCGGGCGCGCCGACCTCATGGACGCGGTGTACACCGGAGGACTGGGCGGAACCTACGGCGGCAACCCGGTGACCTGCGCGGCGGCCATCGCCGCACTGGGCGTCATGCGTGAGCTCGACCTGCCGGCCCGAGCCCGGGCCATCGAAACCTCGGTGGTGTCGCGGCTGAGCGCGCTTGCCGAGGAGGTCGACGTCATCGGCGAGGTACGCGGTCGCGGGGCCATGTTGGCCATCGAGATCGTCAAACCCGGCACCGGCAACCCCGGAGAACCTGACGCGACCCTCACCAAAGCCATTGCCGCCGAGGCCCTCTCCCGAGGTGTTCTGATCCTGACCTGCGGAACCTTCGGAAACGTCATCCGCTTGCTGCCCCCGTTGGTCATCGGGGACGATCTACTGGACGAGGGCATCACCGTCCTCGCCGACATCATCCGCGAGAAGGCGAGCCACTAGTGACTGATCACTCAGCCCTGATCGATGCCATTCCCACCGATCTGTGGATCGGCGGGAAGCAGGTGCCATCGTCCTCGGGCGCCCGGTTCCCCGTGCACAACCCGGCCGACGGCGCGGTGCTGACCACCGTGGCCGACGCATCGACAGCCGACGGTGCCACCGCACTCGATGAGGCTGTGGCTGCGCAACCCTCCTGGGCCGCGACCGCGCCCCGTGAACGGGCCGAAATTCTGCGGCGCGCCTGGGAATTGGTCATGGAGCGGCGTGATGATTTCGCACTGGCCATGACCCTGGAAATGGGTAAGCCGCTGGCAGAGAGCCAGGGCGAGGTCGCCTACGGCGGAGAGTTCCTGCGCTGGTTCTCCGAAGAGGCGGTGCGCATCAACGGCCGGTACACCTCGTCGCCGACCGGCACCGGCCGGATCCTGGTGGCCAAGCAGCCCATCGGTCCGGCTCTGGCGATCACCCCCTGGAACTTCCCGCTGGCTATGGGAACCCGCAAGATAGGCCCGGCGTTCGCCGCCGGATGCACCATGATCGTCAAGCCCGCCGCCGAGACGCCGCTGACCATGCTGCTGCTGGGCCAGGTGTTCGCCGATGCCGGGCTGCCTGCCGGCGTGCTGTCGATCCTTCCCACCACCAGCGCCTCCGGCCTGACCGGCCCGCTGATCGAGGACTCCAGACTGCGCAAGTTGACCTTCACCGGCTCTACCGCCGTCGGCAAGGTGCTGCTGTCACAGTGCGCCACAAGGGTTTTACGTTCGTCGATGGAGCTCGGCGGCAACGCCCCATTCGTGGTGTTCGACGATGCAGACGTGGACGCCGCGGTCGACGGCGCGATGGCAGCCAAGATGCGCAACATCGGCGAGGCATGCACCGCGGCCAACCGCTTTCATGTCGACAACGCGGTGCGCGCTGAATTCACCGAGAAGCTCACCGCCCGCATGGGTGCCCTCACCATCGGCCCCGGCGACCAAAGCGGCGTACAGGTGGGCCCGCTCATCACCGCCAAGCAGCGCGCCTCGGTCGACGAGTTGGTGCAAGACGCCGTCAGCAAGGGAGCCGTCATCACCACCGGTGGCACGATCGCCGACGGAGAGGGTTACTTCTATCCGCCGACCGTGCTCACCGATGTGCCCTCGAACGCAAGAATTCTCCGTGAAGAGGTGTTCGGCCCGGTGGCCGCGATCACCGGGTTCGACGGGGAAGACGCGGGAGTGGCCGCGGCCAACGACACCGAATACGGACTCGCCGCATACGTGTACACCACCAATCTGGATCGCGCGCTGCGTGTTTCAGAGTCTGTCGAGTCGGGAATGATCGGCGTCAACCGTGGTGTGATCTCCGACGTGGCCGCACCGTTCGGTGGGATCAAGGAATCTGGCATCGGCCGCGAAGCCGGCAGCGAAGGTATCGAGGAATACCTCGAAACGAAATACATAGCGCTGCCTTAGATGCCGCGACCTAGCCGGAATTTCTCACACCGGTGCAACCCGAGAGGCACACATGGCATGGCGGATGCCGGCGGAAACCGAACCACACGAGCGGATCTGGATGGCGTTCCCGAAGCCCGGCCTCACCTTCGGCGACGATAACGCCGCACTGGAGGCCGGCTATCAGGCCTGGACGGCGGTAGCGCATGCGGTGCTCGCCTTCACTCCGGTGACGATGGTGGTAGACCCTGGCCAGCACGAACACGCCCGCCGAATGTTGTCGTCGGATATCGAGCTGTTGGTCGCCCCGCTCGACGACTTTTGGATGCGCGATATCGGACCCACGTTCGTCGTCGACGACGTCACCGGCGAGCTGGGTGCCGTCGACTGGATTTTCAACGGCTGGGGGTCGTCAACGCCGCAGGCCTGGTCGCACGATCGCGAGATCGGACGCACGATCGCTGCTGCCGCCGGCGCGACCCTCGTATCGTCGTTGCTGGTCAACGAGGGTGGCGCCATCCATGTCGACGGTGGTGGCACCGTGCTGCTGACGGAGACCGTGTTGCTTGATCCGCTGCGCAATCCGCATGCCGACCGCAGCCGCGTCGAAGCCGAGCTGGCCCGCACCCTGGGCGTTGAGCATGCCGTGTGGCTACCACGCGGACTCACGCGCGACTACGAGCCCCTGGGCACCAAGGGGCACGTCGACATGGTCGCGACGCTGCCCTCACCCGGCACCGTCTTACTGCATGCACAAACCAATCCTGACCATCCCGATTACGAAGTGTCCGCACAACTCCGCGCCGCGCTCGCCGATGCGGTCGATGCCCGCGGTGACGCGTTCGACATCGTCGATCTGCCGGCACCCGCGACACTGCGGGACGCGGACGGGTTTGTCGACTGGAGCTACATCAATCACCTTGTCACCGGCGATGGCGTGATCCTGTGCGGTTACGACGAGGCGGAGGCCGACTCGCAGGCAGCGGAGATCATCGCCGACGCCTATCCCGGCCGCGAGGTGATACTGGTCGATGCGCGGCCAATCCTGGTCGGTGGCGGCGGTATTCACTGCATCACCCAGCAACAGCCAAAGGTTTAGGCAATGGATGTCGTCGAGGCGAGCATCGCCGATCTGCAGGCCGCACTCGCCGCCGGGGAAACGACGTCAGTCGCCCTGGTCGCAGAGTATCTGCGCCGGATCGCCGCCTACGACCGCGGTGGGATCACCCTCAACGCCGTACCCGTCCTGGACCCGCAGGCGTTCACCGCCGCCGCCGAGTCCGATGCGCGTCGCGCGGCCGGTGCCACACTTGGCCCGCTCGACGGCATCCCGTACACCGCCAAGGATTCATACGCCGCGAAGGGACTGCCGGTGGCGGCCGGATCTCCGGCCTTCGCCCGGCTCATCGCCCAGCGCGATGCGTTCACCATCGCACAACTTCGTACCGCAGGAGCGGTGCTGCTCGGGCTCACCAACATGCCGCCCATGGCGAACGGCGGCATGCAGCGCGGCGTTTACGGTCGCGCTGAAAGTCCCTACAACAGTGACTATCTGACGTCGGCGTTTGGCTCGGGATCCTCCAATGGATCGGGTACCGCGACGGCCGCCAGCTTTGGCGCGTTCGGACTCGGCGAGGAGACGTGGAGCTCTGGCCGCGCGCCGGCCTCGTGTAACGCGCTGGTGGCCTACTGCCCTTCGCGCGGCGTGATCTCGGTTCGCGGTAACTGGCCGCTCGTGCCCACGATGGACGTCGTCGTTCCGCATACCCGCAGCGTCGCCGACCTGCTGGCGCTCCTGGACGTCATCGTCGCCGACGACCCGGACCAGCGCGGCGACTTCTGGCGTCGCCAGAAGTGGGTCGAGATCCCGCCCGCATCGACATTGCGGCCCACAAGCTACAGCGCACTGAGTGATTCCACCGCCGCCACCCTGCGTGGCACCAGGCTGGGTGTGCCACGGATGTACATCGGTGACACCACCGGAGACCGGCCGGTGCAGACCCGTCCAAGCGTTGTCGACCTGTGGCGACGCATCGCGGACGACCTACGTGCGGCAGGTGCCGAGGTGCTCGAAGTGGACTTCCCTGTCGTCACCAATTACGAAGGCGCGGCAACGATGCTGGATCGTGGACTCATTCCGTCCGGATACGACGAGCGCGAATTGTGGGACCTTTCCATCTGGGGCTGGGAAGAATTCCTACAGGTCAACGGCGATCCCGAGTTGTCGCATGTGCGTGACGTCGACGGCACGCTGATCTTTCCGCCGCCGCCTGGCGCATTGCCCGATCAGTATGACCGTCATCAACTCGACCTGGAGGTCGATCTCGGCGAGTATCCGGCCCGCGCCGCCGCCGGTGTCGCCGAGCTGGAACAGATCCCCTTGATCGCCGACGGCATCGCCGGACTGGAGGCGACGCGCCGCATCGACCTTGAGGCGTGGATGGACGCGCTCGGCCTCGACGCCGTCATCCATCCCGCAGTCGCCGACATCGGCCGCTCGGATGCCGATGTCAATCCGGCGTCGGCCGACACGGCCTGGCGCAACGGCACGTGGGTCGCCAACGGCAACCTCGTGCCGCGGCACCTCGGAATCCCTTCGGTCACCGTACCGATGGGCGCTCTGGACGATATTGGGATGCCTGTCGGGCTCACGATCCTCGGTCGCGGCCACGACGATGTCCGGTTACTGCGTCTGGCCTCCGCCGTCGAAGCCACTCGGGACCGGCGCACCACGCCGCCGCGGACACCGGCCCTGACGCCTATCGGATTGCCGACCGCAGCCGCCGCCGGCGGTATCGCGCCACGGTGCGTCATCACCGTCGAAGAGTCAGACCTCGGCGACGGCGACTGCGCCGTCGCTATCACCGTCGCCGTCGAAGGTACGCATCCCGTCGCCGATGCCAGACTGTACGTCGACGGCGATGAACTCACGCTCACCCAAGGCAGCAATACTTTCACCGCCGCAACGACTCTGCGTGCCGCGGCATCTCGGCCGCGCCATTCGGTCTGGCGCGATGCCTACGGCTCCTTGATCGTGGCGTTGGTCCGCACCCACGACGGCCGAACCGCGGGAGCATGGACGACCGCTTGCGGCATCGCCTGACGCATCAGGCGGCGAACAGCTCCAACCGTCGCGGACTCTCGATCCCGGAGTAGTGGCTGGCATCGCCAGTGAGGATCTGACTTGTCCGACCGTGGATGTCCACCGGCACATCGCCGGCCAACGTGACGCGATGGAGCTCGCGCTGCTGGTCGCCGAAGTCGGCGATTCCGTAATGCTGGGTGGCCCGGTTGTCCCAGATGGCAACGTCACCCAGCCGCCAGTTCCATCGGAAGGTGTTCTCCAGCTTGGTAATGCGTGACTGCAGCAGCTGGAACAGTGCCGCGAACTCAGCGCCGTGAAACTCCGGGAAGCTCTTGACGAACTGCCCCAGTAGCAGGCTGCGCTCACCGGTCTCCGGGTGCACCCGCACCACCGGATGCAACGTTTCATACAGAGAGCTGGTGAACTCGCTGTAATACGCGGCACGGCGCTCGGCGCTCACCCCGCCCGATGCGCCCGCGCCCACGTAGTCATACAGGTTGGTGTGGGTGGCCCACAGGTCGTCGGCAAGCGCGCGCAACGGTGCGGGCAGCTGTTCGTACGCCGCAACCGTCGATGCCCAGGTGGTGGCGCCCCCATAGGACGGCAAGGTCACCGGCCGCAGGACCGACGCCTTCGGGATGCGGTCGACGAACGTGACGTCGGTGTGCCAACCGTTGGCGGCCCCTTCGAGGTTGAGCAGCTCACTGCCGTGAGAGGTCACCGTGGGGTGCGGCAGCGTCGGCTCCCCGAGCAGACTGGCGAATGCGTACTGTCCGGCGTCGTCCAGGTGGTGTTGTCCGGTAAACACCAGCACCTTGTTAACGGCCAGCGCGACGCGGATTGCCTCGGCGCGGTCGGCCGGAACATCGGCGCCGAGCCGCACACCGTCGACCCGGGCACCGATGTGTTCGCCGAGCTTTTCGACGGTGATCCCGGCGTCACGATAGATACGTCGTGTTTCGTTGTCACTCACCCCCGAATCTCAACAATCCCGGCGCCGTATGCCCAGGGATAGAGCCAAGTCGATTCGAAAGGACCGACGTCTACGACGGCAGATATGGTCGAACGGTGATCGCGTACGACGAGGAACTGCGGGACCGGATTCACCAATACCTGGCGGGCCATGACCGCCGGACTGTCGATGATCCGGAGAAACGCCGTGCTGCGGTGGCCGTAGTGCTGGTCGATTCGGATCTGGGGGAAGACCGCATCGACCCGGCACCGGTGGACGAGTGGATTGGCGGTCGCGAGATCCCCGAGCAGGGGCTGGACGGCAGGATGGTCGATGTCTCCGGTGGAGCGGCATTCCTGTTATGCCGCAGAACCTCTCGCCTCAACTCCCATGCCGCGCAATGGGCACTGCCCGGTGGACGATTGGATCCGGGTGAGGACGCGGTACAGGCCGCGCTGCGTGAACTGGACGAGGAACTGGGGGTGGCGCTGCCCGATTCGACGGTGCTTGGACTGCTCGACGACTACCCGACACGATCGGGATACGTGATAACCCCGGTGGTGGTGTGGGGCGGCGGCCGCCTCGAGATGCACCCCTCACCCGACGAGGTGGTGGCGGCCTACCGCGTGGGATTGCACCAACTCCAGCGTGAGGATTCGCCGCGCTACATCAACATTCCGGAGAGCCCACGCCCGGTGGTGCAGATCCCGCTGGGCAATGACCTCATCCACGCCCCGACCGGAGCCGTCCTATTACAGGTCAGATGGCTCTGCCTGGAAGGCCGCGGTGACCGCGTCGACGAGCTGGAGCAGCCGGTCTTCGCCTGGCGATAACCGGGGCCTAGGACACGTTGGCGCGCGCCAGCACCGTCGGCGTCCCATAGGGCGCGCTCTGCTCCGCCACCCAACCCGGGTCCAGGTACACCGAGTTCGACGCGATCACATTGCCGTCGCGCAGGATCTCACCGAGGTAGTTGCCGCCCTGGTCACTGAATATGCTCACCTGCGCTTCGCGAGCCGTCATCGATATGTCGTGCGTCCAGGGCACGAAGGGATCGAGCCAGGTGTACTTCTCCGCCTTCTCCCCCTTACCGGTGCGGTAGGAGATGACCACCTGACGATTGCTCCCCGGGTCCTGCGCTGTCACGCGGTAGGTCATTTTCACCCCGGGATCGGCATGAACGACCGGAGAAGACGGCAGCCCGATCATGGCACTGGATGCCAGAGCTACCAGCAGCACAAGAATTCTTCGCATGCGCTGGGATGCTAGCCGCCTCAGCGATCCCGCGGAGAGTGTCGCCGAACTTTGCGCTCCGGTACGCCGTTCGGCCCGGTGGTGGACAGCGCATACGTGCCGACGGCAAAGGCCACCGCCGGACCGTTGATCCCCAGCGCCTCCTTGCCGACGTTCGCGAGGTTGTCCTTGGGGCCGTGGTAGTTGGGGTCAAATGGTTGACCCGCACGTCCCTGCCACATCTTGGCTTCCGGACCGCTCATTCTGTCCAGCGCACCCGAGCTGATTCCGCCCACCGGAATATTGGCAGCCAGGAATGGCCCGTAATCGGATCTACCGTTGAACTCCTCGGCCGCCGGTCGCTTGCCCGCCAGGTTGAGGTATCCAGCGAAGGTCCGTTCGATACCCGCCGACCCCTCCGGAATGTCCAACGGCGGCCGGTTCGGGTCGGGTTTAGTGGCCGACTGGTCACCATCGAGCACGAAGTACCCGGCATTGGGCGAACCGAGCATGTCGAAGTTCAGGTACAGCGCGATGTCATTGAGCTCGTCGGCGTTGCGACCCTTGGCGTACTCGATCGACCCGGCCAGCCCGTCCTCTTCGGCAGCCCAGAAGGCGAACCTGACGGCGTTGTTGATCACCGGCTTGGGGCCAAGCTGCAGCGCGCTCTCCAAGACCGCAGCCACACCCGTTCCGTTGTCGTTGATGCCCGGGCCCTTGGCCACACTGTCCAGGTGCGCTCCGGCGAGCACCACATTCGCGGGGTCACCCGTTGCGGTCTGCGCGATGATGCTGCGTGAGCGCACCTTCGCGATGTTCATGTCCAGCACGAGGTTTATCGGTGACGAATTACGGCGCAGCAGCGTGTCGACTCCCGAATCGACGATCCCGACCGGAATGGACAGCTGCTCATAGTAATTGGGCGTGAAAAGGCCCTCACCGGCACCGGCCTGCATCACCACCAGCACCGCCGCCGCGCCCTTTTCCTTGGCGACATTGTGCTTGTCGACCACCGAACACCCGGCGCCGTCGACCACCGCGATCTGACCGTCGAGCTTGAGGGTGCCGTAATCGGCCGCGGCACAACCACCGGCCTTACCCGATGGCCGGATGACGTTGGCCTTGAGACCGCCCTTGGGGGTCTGGGCGAAATAGGAAGCCTGATCCACCGCGTACGGGCGACCGCCGATGTCGACGAGCGGCTTGCCCTCGGTGAGTACCTTCAGTCTGGACAGCTCCGGGGCCTGTACCTCGAAACCACGATCTTTCAATACCTTTGTCACGTAGTCGGCGCTGGCGTCGTAGCCGGGCGTGCCCTCGGCACGGTTCCCGCCGTGGGCGTCCGCCGCCTGCTGCAGCTGTTGCAGGTGCACCATCATCGCGTCCACCGTCACCGAACGCGCAAGGTCGGCTGCCAGATTCGGATTCGGTGCCGCCGGTGCACCGGCACCCGGTGGAGTCGGGCTGGCGCAGCAGCTCGCCACCGCCGCAATCGCAAGCAGGGAGCAACCACGCGCCAGTCCCCGAAACAACGCCATCAAACAAACCTCAATGAAACCTCTTGGAACCCCGGTGGAGTTGTGCGAATCGAGCAATCGCACACGCTACCGCACCAACGTTGGTTCCCAAGGCCTTTCGGAACGTTGCAACGAACCTGTTACCGCCGTTAGTCCTTCAGCTTATGCCGGGTACGGTCCTCGCGAATGGGCACACCGTTGCGCCCGTCGATGCTCTGCGCGTACAAGCCGATGGTGTACGCGACTCCGCCCGCGTTGATCTTGAGCGCGTCCTTGTTCACGTTCGCCAGGTTGTCGCCCGCCTGGTGGTAGTTCGGATCGAAGGGCTGGCCCGCCTTGCCGCCCCAGTCCCGCGCCTCATCGGCCGACATCTTCTCCTCGGCCCCAGAGAAGATGCCGCCGGTCGGGATGCCCGCCCTACTGAATGCGTCGTAGTCCGAACGGCCGTCGTATTCGGTGTCGTGTGCCTTCTTGCCCTGATCGGCAAGGTAGGCGACCTCGGTCCGCTCGATACCGGCCGAACCCTCCGGGATACGCACCGGTATCTCGTTCGGGTCGGCTTCTTCGGACAGGTCGCCGTCATAGGTGAGGTACGCGGCGTTCGGCGAACCGAGCATGTCGTAATTCAGATACAGGGCAATGTTTTTCAGCGCATCCACGTCCAGGGATTTGACGTAGTCCGTGGAGCCGATCAGCCCCTCCTCCTCCGCACCCCAGAACGCAAACCTCACCGCGTTTTTCACGTCCGGGTTCGGCCCCAGCTGCAGCGCGGTCTCCAGAACCGCCGCGGTACCGGTGCCGTTGTCGTTGATGCCCGGCCCTTCCGGAACGCTGTCGAGGTGCGCACCTGCCATCACGACATCCGTGGTGGCACCCGTCTTGGTCTGCGCGATCACATTGCGTGCCTTGATGTCCTTGGTCTCCGCATCGACCTTGAGGACCACCTGGTCGGGATGCGCGCGCAGATCCGCTCCAGCCGACTTCGTGACACCGACCACCGGAATCTTCGGGGTGGCGTCCTCACCGAGGGTGCCGCCCGCCTTGCTCTCGTCGACATTGTCCGCGACGATCAGGCCGACCGCGCCGCGCTCGGCGGCAGCCCTCTCCTTCTCGGCGAACGGGCACGATCCACGGTCGACCAGGACCACGGCGCCCTTGACATCCAAACCGTCGTAATCCTCGGCGGTGCAGCCCGGCGATTCTTCCGCACGGGCCGCTACCAGCCGTCCCTGAACCTGACCGCCCGGTGAGTACGACAGCACTGCGGCGTCGATCTTCTTGGGACCGACCATCAGATCCAACGATTTGGCCTGGAAGTACTTGAAGTCGAACTCGGGCGTCTGTACGTCGAATCCCTTGTCTTTCAGCGCTTTTACCACGTAGTCGACACTCTGATCGAAGCCAGGGGTGCCCACCGCCCGAGTGTTGTTGTTCTTGTCTGCGATCTCCTGAAGCTCCGAGAGGTGCTTCACGACGTTGTCGACGGTCACCTTCTCGTGCAGTGAATGCGCGAAACCAACCGCCTCCGCGGAGCCTGCCTGCGGCACCGAGCGGGGTGCGTCGCCGCCATCCCGATCGCACGCCGTCGCTGTCGCCAGTGCGCATACCGCCGACACCGCAACCGCACACACAACCCGCTTGGTCCCCATGGTTCTCCCTTGTCCGACTTAGACGTCGCGTCGCTGCACGACGACCAGGGCCGCAGCGAGCGTGATGACAACCACGGTAGCAAAGTAGATGAGAGAGCCGGTGGTACCCCAAACGAAGCGCACACCGTCGGAGGTGTACCACGGCACACCGGTAAACCTGATTGCGTTCGCGAAAGGAAGGAAGGGCTGCAACGCCTTTCCGGCATCAGTGAGCCAGCCCAGCATCAACTCGAGCACCGTCGGCCACAACAGCAGCACCGCAACAGCACCCGCGGTGTGCTTCAGCAACACACCCACCGCCACCGCGAGTACGGCACACAAGAACGCGTACACGCTCACCGAACCAATCGTGTTCCACACGCCGGCGCTGTCGAGCATCAAGTTCGCACCCGCCACGGGTCCGGCCATGGCGCGCACCAACACGATCGAGGTCAGCGTGGTGACCGCGGTGACCACTGCCACCCAGACCCCCGCGACCAGGGCCTTGGCACCGATTACCGACAACCTGTTGGGCGAGGCCTGAAAGGTGGTTCGCACCATTGCGGTTCGATTCTCATTGGTCACCGTCATCGCGGCGAGCACCATCAGCAGCGGCACCCCCACGACGGTCGCACCGCCCGCGGCGTCACCAGGGGTGATCGGCGCGTACACAGAGGCCGATCCGCCCTGCAGGCCCGCTAATCCCAACCCCAAGGCCAGGGCAAGCAGGCTGCACCACACCGCAGAACGCGAGGTGGATACCTTGATCCGCTCGGCCGCGATAACACCCATCAGCGAACACCCTCCGCGTCCGCAACTGCGTCCGCAGAGACCTGGCTGCGGTACTGCACGGCATCATCGGTCAGCGACAGGTACGCGTCCTCCAACGAAACCCGTTGCGGGGAAAGTTCGTACAAGGTGACGCCACGACGTGCGGCAAGCTCGCCGACCTGTTCGATAAGAGCACCGCTGATCTCCAGCACGCTTGCCTCTCCACCGTGTTCCGAAACGTGCACCGAGAAGCCACTTTCCTCCGCCGCCGTGCGCAGGGCCTCGAGTTGAGGGCTGCGCACCCGCACCACATCGGCGCCGGCCCGACTGACGAACTCATGCATGGATGTCGCCGCGATAAGCCGACCGCGGCCGATGACCACCAATTGGTCTGCCGTGTTGGCCATTTCGGAGAGCAGGTGACTGGAGACCAGCACCGTGCGGCCCTGCGCGGCCAGGCTCTGCATCAGGGTCCGAATCCAATGAATGCCTTCGGGGTCCAGGCCGTTGACCGGTTCATCGAACAGCAACACCTGGGGATCGCCGAGCAGTGCGACGGCAATGCCCAGCCGCTGCGACATACCCAGGGAGAAGGTGCCCGCATGACGACCGGCCACGTCGGTCAGCCCGACCATCTCCAGCACTTCGTCCACCCGCCGGGAAGGAATGTCATTGGCGGCGGCGATCCACCTCAGGTGGTTACGCGCCGTCCGATTGGGGTGAAACTGCTTGGGATCCAGCAGCGCCCCAACCTCGCGCAGCGGATGGTCGATCTCGTGATACTGCTTGCCGCCGATGGTCGCAGTCCCGGACGTCGGGCGAGCCAGCCCGACGATCATGCGCAACGTCGTTGACTTACCTGCCCCGTTGGGTCCCAGGAACCCGGTCACGACGCCCGGCTCGATGGTTACCGAGAGGTCATCGACCGCCGGGGTCTGCCCATAGACCTTGGTCAGCGACCGCAGTTCGATCATGCGGCCCACTATGCCAGCTATTGCAATGCGGGTCCGTCCGGTGCCGGGCTGGAGGCCTGCGCCCAAAATCGACGGGGTATGCGGCCGGCGTGACGAGCGAGGTGCCCGGCAGTTACGGCTGCTGACATGGCCGCGGCCATGCGTTCGGGATCGGCGGCGCGGGTCACGGCCGTCGCGAGCAGCACGGCATCGCAGCCGAGTTCCATCGCGAGCGCGGCATCGCTGGCGGTGCCGATTCCCGCGTCCAGGATCACCGGCACTCCGGCGGCCGCCACAATCATCTCGATGTTATGTGTGTTGGTGATGCCCAACCCGGTACCGATGGGAGCTCCGAGTGGCATCACCGCGACGCATCCCACGTCTTCCAATCTGCGGGCCAGCACCGGATCGTCGGTCGTGTAGGGCAGTACCACGAACCCGTCGTCGACGAGTTGCTCGGCCGCACGCACCAACTCCACGGCATCGGGAAGAAGCGTCCGTTCGTCGGCGATCACCTCCAACTTGATCCAGTTGGTCTCCAGCGCCTCACGGGCCAGTTGCGCGGTCAGCACGGCCTCGGCAGAACCGCGACATCCCGCGGTGTTGGGCAACGGCATGATGTCGAGTCGCTTGAGCAGATCCAGCACTCCGGTGCCCCCGGAGGCATCCACCCGCCGGATCGCGACGGTGGTCAGCTCGGTACCGGAGGCCAGCAGTGCCCGTTCCAGAATCGAGAGATTCGCGGCACCACCGGTCCCCATGATGAGCCGCGAACCGAATGAGCGGCCCGCGATACACAGCGGTTCGTCTGCACTAGCCACGGCGCCTACCCCCCTTGCACCGCGGTGACGACTTCGACCAGCGCACCGTCGGAAACGGTGGTGTCCCAATCGGATTTGGGCACGACGGTGTGGTTGATAGCCACCGCGATACCGCACTCGGGAAAGCCCAGTTGGTCGAGCAGCTGCCAGATGTTGGCACCCTCGGTGACCTTGCGCGCATCACCATTTACCTGAATGTTCATCGGGCCTCCTGACTATGTGCCTTCTCAAACCGGCGGGGATCGACGGCATTCGGCGACTCGCCTCCGTCAAGCACCACCCCGATCGTCTTCGCCGTCCACGGCGCGAGGAGAAACCCCGAGCGGCCATGACCGGCGGCCACGAGAGTCCGATCGTCGATCCTGCCCACCATGGGCAGATTGTCATCGGTCATCGGGCGTAGACCCGCCGCGCATTCGGCGAATTCGTACTCCCCCAGACAGGGCAGCACTGCACACGCGTCGTCGAGCAGGTCCCGCACGCCTGCCACGGCAGGCGCGGTGTCGTGGCCATGCTCGTACTGCGTGGCGCCCACGACGACACCGTCGTGTCGGGGCACCAGGTAGACATGGCGTCCGTGTACGCGCGCCCGGATCACGTTCGAGGGCGGGGGCATCGCGCCGGGGCGCCGTCGCAGCCTCAACACCTCGCCCTTCACCGGACGAATCGGCAGATTCGCGAGTGTCGCCGCCTGCACCCCGTTCGCGATCACGATCTGATCGGCAGATGCGTCTTCGACGTGGGCAACCGCAGGGCCCTTACGCACGCCGAGCGCCTCACATTCGGTGGCCAACACATGCAACACCGCACGATTGTCGACGGCGAGTTCTTCGGGCGCGGTAAATCCGCGACGGATGTTCTGCGCCAGCAGCGGCTCGATATCCCGGGCATTGGTGGTCGCGGAAACGGTATGACCGCGCCCGGCCAGCCAGTCCGCCATGGTCCTCAGCTCGCCGACATCGGCCGTGTCGACGGCCACGGTGAGTGACCCCCGCGCGGTGATCACCGCGCCTGCCGCGTCCTCGTCGAGGAAGCCGTCGCGCCAGATCCCGAGCGATTCGATACCCAGATCCAGCAGGTCATCCTCACCCGGCCAGGCCTCGCTGTAGGGCGCAAGCATGCCGCCCGCCACCCAGGACGGGCCCTTTCGGCCGTCGTCGTGGACGGTGACCTGCCAGCCGCGGCGGGCAGCTTCACGGGCCACGGAAAGCCCGATGACCCCGCCGCCGATGACGGCGACAGAGCCTGGTTGAGACGACATCACAATCGGAGTCACTCCCTTCGCCGGCATGACCCGGATCAGGTCGGACGGTCAGGGCTGGATTCGTTGGCCCACTCTCAGCCCGCTCATCCCGGGGCTCCCGCGTTACTTACATCTACAACGCTAGCGTCTTCGACTATGCACCCGCGTTCGGCCCGGCTTGGGTCTGCCCACCTCTATCTCTGTACCGACGCGCGCCGCGAGCGCGGCGATCTCGCCGAATTCGTGGATGCCGCCCTTGACGGCGGGGTCGACATCGTGCAGCTGCGCGACAAGGGTTCAGTCGGTGAGCAGCAGTTCGGCCGGCTTGAGCCCACCGAAGAACTGGAGTACCTGGCTGTTCTCGGTGCCGCCGCCGCACGTCACGGTGCCTTGTTCGCGGTCAACGACCGTGCCGATATCGCCCGCGTGGCGGGGGCCGACATCCTGCATCTCGGCCAGGACGACCTGCCTCTTACGGTCGCCAGGGAGATCGTCGGTCCGGATGTGCTGATCGGCCGGTCCACACATGACGCTGTTCAAGCCCGCCAGGCGGCCCTCGATACCGAGGTCGACTACTTCTGCTGCGGGCCGTGCTGGCCGACGCCCACCAAACCGGGCCGCACCGCGGCCGGCCTCGGGCTTGTCAGCACGGCCGCCGCCCTCGGAACTGCCAAGCCCTGGTTCGCTATCGGCGGTATCGACGAGGCGCGGGTGCCCGAGGTGGTCGCGGCCGGAGCATCGCGGATTGTCGTGGTGCGGGCGATCACCGCGTCGGTCGATCCCGGTGCGGCGGCAGCGTCCCTTCGCGAGCTAGTTCACCCAGCGCATACCGCACGCACGTAAACCACGCAGATCTGCTGCACCCGGTATGCGCTCGGCGTACGTCTCAGGGCCAGATCTGCGCCGGAGCCTCCGGATACTTCGCCTTCCAGCCCGCCCATTGCGCATCGGTAGGCCCGATCACGCTCTCGAGAATGGTCCACTTCGGGCCGGTCTTTCTGAGCAGGCCCTCATACCGCGTGGGGTCGGGGCCACCGGTGTCCTGCAGCTGACCGTCGATCAGTGCCCAGTCGTCAGCGCTCTTGAACGTCGTCACGTCGAGTTTGACGGGTTTACCCAGGTCGGCTTCGACACGAGCAAGCGCGGTCGCCACCACCTCGTTGCGCTCGCCCGGCCCGCTCTCCGCTTTCTCCGAGCTGCAGGCTCCCATCAGCACGCTCGTGATCACGGCCAGCATCAGGAGAAATCCGGTACGCATAACCGAACGCTACGGCAGTTGCCAGGCGAAGCGCCCGGGCTCAAGCTCGACGGTGCCGGGCCCGGAGAAACCATTCGATGTCCCCTGCAGCGTCGCGACCACCCGCAGCAGCGGCCACGCCGACTTGAACCCGGGATGCAACCGCATTCCCTCGATCTTTTCCTCGGGCACCCATCGCAGCTCGGTGCTCTCGTGATTGGCCTCGGTGGGCAACAACTCGGGGGCATCGGCAACAACCGTCGTGTACGTCCAGTGCGCCTGGCCGTCAATGCGTTTGGTCACCACCGAGGAGCGGATGGTCATGGCGCCCGGCTCGATTCCCGCTTCCTCGGCTGCCTCCCGGACCGCTGCCTGCTCGGCAGACTCATGGCTGTCCCGCGCCCCGCCGGGCAACGCCCAGGTACCACCCTGATGGCTCCACCAGGCCCGGTGCTGTAGCAGCACCGCAGGCTGTCCACTCGCCAGCGGTGCGCGCAACAGCAAACCCGCTGCACCGAACCGCCCCCAGAATCGCGCACCCGTGTCAGCGACAACCCATCCGTCACCGTCGCCACGCACAGAGTCCACAGTAGAGCCACCAAAGACTAAATATGCTCTTAGACTTCCCATTAAGGCCGGGAGAGGAAGGTAAGAGGTGACTGTCGGGACGACGCGGTTAGCACACCCGTCGACCGAGCCCGTCGGCGCGACAACACCCGTCGTGCCGGCTCATCCGTGGTGGTGGTTCCTTAAGTCCACTCCCGGCAAGATTCTGATGCTCGGTATCGTCCTGGCCACCGCCGGCGTGCTGTCCGCGGTGGCCACTTCGGCGAGCGTGCAGAACCGGCAACTCGCCCTGAGTACAGTGCTCAACCACACCGAACCGCTGGCGTACTCCGCCGGACAGCTGTACAGCACCCTGTCGGTCGCCGATGCCGCGGCGACCACCGCGTTCATCGCGGGCACCGAACCACAGGGCGTCCGCGAGCGGTACGAGCAGGCCATCACCGATGCCTCGACCGCACTCGTCGCCGCGTCCAGCGGTCTCACCGACCGGCCGATGCAGGAGCTGCTGAGCCGGATCAACGCCGAGCTGTCCGTTTACACCGGACTCGTCGAGACCGCGCGCACCAACAATCGGGCCAGCAATCCCGTCGGCGCCTCGTACCTGAGCGAGGCCTCCGCGCTGATGCAGCACACGATCCTGCCCGACGCGCAGCGTCTCTACGAGGAAACGTCCAACCGCGTCGATCAGGAGACCAGCGCATCCACCCGGGTGCCCTTCCCGGTGATCCTCATCGTGCTGGCCACCATGATCGGTGGGGTCCTCGGCCATCGCTGGTTGTCCAAGCAGACGCGACGCCTCATCAATCCCGGCATGCTGGCGGGGGGCGCGGCCCTACTGCTTATGGTGGTTTGGGTGGGCATCGCATTGGCCGTCTCCGCCTCGCTGGGCACCGACGCGCGCAATGGTGGCGCCCACTCGCTGAAAACCATCACCCAACTCGTCATCTCGGCTCAGCAGGCCCGCGCCGACGAGACACTGGCACTGATCCGCCGTGGTGATGAGAGCGTGCGCAAGAAGTCGTACTACGACCGCATCGACGAGATGGAACGAAAGATCGGCGAGTACCTGACCAACCCGGATGCCATCGCCCGCGCGGACCTGGAACGGGCGCAGCAGCTACTCACCAGATGGCGGCAGGCCGATGACCGGATCAACGCCTACATCGGTGTCGGCAACTACCAGGCTGCCACCCAGGTGGCGCTGGGCAGCAGTGAATCGGACTCGACACCGGCATTCGACAGCCTCGATGCGGCGCTGCGCAACGGCGTTCAGGACAGCCGTCGCCAACTCCGCTCGGGTGTTCTCAATGCCGAACGTGCGTTGACCTTGTCCTCCGCGGGCGCGTTGATCCTCTCGGTGGGTGGCGCGATATGCGTGGGGGTCGGTCTGTGGCCGAGGCTGAGCGAGTACCGATGATGAGAACAGCGACGCAGGGCACGGCACGCAGGCTTGCTGCGTTGGCGGTCACCGCCACCGTGCTGGCCGGATGCTCGACGCCCGAGAACTCCACTCCGCTGCCACAGCTCACCGTGCCGAGGCCGACCCCTGCCGAGATGACCGAACAGGAACCCAACCTCGCGCCGCTGACCAAGGTCGACACCTCGTGCGATCCCACCGCTAGTCTGCGGCCCACCAACGACCGGGCCGCCAACGATGACGCGGTCGCGGCGATCCGCAGGCGTGGCCGGCTCATCGTCGGGCTGGACATCGGAAGCAACTTGTTCAGCTTCCGCGACCCGATCACCGGCGAACTGACCGGATTCGATGTCGATATCGCCGGGGAGATCTCTCGCGACATCTTCGGCACCCCCGAGCGGGTGGAGTACCGGATTCTGTCCTCGGCGGATCGCATCGCGGCATTGAAGAACTCGACCGTCGACATCGTGGTGAAGACCATGACCATCACCTGCGCACGGCGCAAGGAGGTCAATTTCTCGACCGTCTATCTGATGACCTACCAACGGATTCTGACCAGCAGGGATTCGGGCATCACCAACGCACAGGACCTCTCCGGCAGACGGGTGTGCGCCGCGCGCGGCACCACTTCCCTGAACCGGCTCTCGCAGATCACCCCGCCGCCGGTGATCATGTCGGTGGTGACGTGGGCGGATTGCCTTGTGGCACTGCAACAACGCCAGGTCGACGCGGTGAGCACCGACGACTCGATACTCGCCGGCCTAATGTCCCAGGATCCGTACCTGCACATCATCGGGCCCAATATGAGCGATGAGCCGTACGGAATCGGCATGAAGCTCGAGAACACCGATCTGGTCCGGTACGTCAATCGCACCCTGGAACGCGTCCGGCGCGACGGCACCTGGAATGCCTTGTACCGCAAATGGCTGAGCGTGCTGGGGCCCGCACCCGCACCTCCGAGCGCAAAGTACCGGGACTGATGAGTAAAGATCCCGACAGCCTGGAGGACCCAGAGGATCTCGTCGACGACGCGGACGAAGGCGAAGGTCCGGGCACGCGGCCCGCATCCCTGGCGGACCTGGATGCGGACTCCGCGTCCACGATGCGCCCCATGGCTACCCAGGCCGTGTTCCGCGCTCCCGATTTCACCCAGCCCACCACCCAACCCACCACACAGCCAGAGGTCCGCGCCACCACCACACGAGTGCGGCTCTCCCCCACCCGCCGGCTCGGTGGCGGCCTGGTCGAGATCCCGCGCGTTCCGGAAATCGATCCACTGGCCGCCTTGATGACCAATCCGGTCGTCGAAGAGTCCAAGCGATTCTGCTGGAACTGCGGTAAACCGGTGGGCCGCTCCACGGAGGATGGCCCCGCCTGCAGCGAGGGCACCTGCCCGGCCTGCGGGTCCACCTTTTCCTTTTTGCCGCAGCTGAATCCCGGCGATGTGATTGCCGGGCAGTACGCCATCAAGGGCTGCATCGCCCACGGCGGTCTGGGATGGATCTACCTCGCGGTGGACCGCAACGTCAACGACCGTCCGGTGGTGCTCAAGGGGCTGGTGCATTCCGGTGACGCCGAAGCACAGAACATCGCGATGGCCGAGCGGCGATTCCTCGCCGAGGTGGCGCACCCCTCGATCGTGAAGATCTTCAACTTCGTCGAACACCCCGACCAGCACGGGAATCCGGTCGGATACATCGTGATGGAGTACGTCGGCGGCACCTCGCTCAAACAGCCCAAGGGCAAGGCCCTGCCCGTCGCACAGGCCATTGCCTACATGCTGGAAATTCTTCCCGCACTGGGCTTTCTGCACTCGGTTGGGCTCACCTACAACGACCTCAAGCCCGAGAACATCATGGTCACCGAGGAGCAGCTCAAACTCATCGACCTGGGCGCGGTGGCCGCGGTCAACGCCTACGGCAACCTGTACGGAACTCCCGGCTACCAGGCACCCGAAATCTCCAGGACCGGACCCACTGTCGCGTCGGACATCTACACGGTGGGGCGCACCCTCGCGGCGCTGACCCTGCGCATGCCAACCCGCAAGGGCCGATACAAGGACGGGTTGCCGAACGAGGATCCGGTGCTCGCCAAGTACGACTCGTATCACCGACTTTTGCGCCGGGCCATCGATCCCGATCCCACCGCTCGATTCGGCAGCGCCGAGGAGATGGCCACTCAGCTGGTGGGAGTCCTGCGCGAGGTGGTGGCGCTGGACTCGGGCACACCACGCCCGGGTATGTCCACCCTGTTCAGCCCGTCCCGGTCCACCTTCGGGGTTGACCTGCTGGTAGCCCACACCGACGTCTACGTCGACGGACTGGCTCACCCGCCGAGCCTGACGGCGCCGGATATCGTGACAGCTCTTCAGGTTCCGCTTCTCGACCCCACCGACGTGGGTGCCGCCATCCTGCAGGCGACCGTGCTGAGCCAGCCGATACAGACCCTCGAATCCTTGAAGGCCGCCCGCCTGGGCCGAATCGACGCCGACGGCGTGGATCTGACCGAATCGATGGAGCTGCCCCTGATGGAGGCGCGCGCGCTCCTCGATCTGGGCGATGTCGCCAAGGCCAACAGCAAGCTGGATCAGCTCGAGGACCGGGTAGGCACCCCGTGGCGACTGACCTGGTACCGCGGCATGGCGGCCCTTCTCAACGGTGACTACGACCAAGCTACAAAGCATTTCACCGCGGTTCTGGACTTCTTGCCCGGTGAGATCGCCCCCAAGATGGCACTTGCCGCCACCGCCGAACTGGGCAATGACGAGAAGAACCTCGACTTCTACCGCACCGTCTGGTCCACCGACAACAGCGTCATCTCCGCGGGATACGGGTTGGCTCGCACCCTGGCCTCCCGCGGGGAGCGAGCCGAGGCGGTGCGCATGCTCGACAACGTGCCCCCCACGTCGCGCCATTTCACCACCGCGCGCCTGACCAGTGCCGTCACGCTGCTTTCGGGTCGTACGCTCACCGAGGTCACCGAGGACGACATCCGCGAGGCGGCCCGCAGGGTGGAAGCACTACCCGAGACGGAACCGCGCGTGCTGCAGATCCGTGCGCTGGTGCTCGGGACCGCCCTGGACTGGATCAAGACCAATCATTCGACCGGACACCACATCCTGGGTGTCCCGTTCACCAAACGCGGCCTGCGCCAAGGTGTTGAGCGGAGTCTGCGGGCGTTGGCCCGCCGGGCCACCGAGCGCGCCCACCGTTATGCACTGGTCGATCTGGCCAACGCCACCCGGCCGACATCACTGCTTTAGAGCCGCCCCCACCGCCGCCCTGGCGATGGCCAGTTCCTCGTTAGTGGGCACCACCAGCACCGCCACCCGTGAAGCATCGGTGGAGATGCGGCGAATTTCGCTGGATCTCACCAGGTTTCGTTCCGGATCGATCTCTATGCCGAGCACTTCGAGTCCGGCCATGGCATCGGCACGCAGCACTGCGTCGTTCTCGCCCGCCCCGGCGGTGAAGGAGATGACATCGGCGCCACCCAATGTCGCGATGTAGGCGCCAATGTACTTGCGCAGCCGGTGCACATACACGTTGTACGCAAGCTGCGCCGATGCGTCTCCCGCCTCGATCAGCCGATGAATTTCACGAAAATCGTTGGCCCCGCAGAGGCCGAGCATGCCGGAACGGCGATTGAACACCGTGTCGATCTCATCGATGCTCATGCCGTGGCGCGCCAGATGGAACACAATGCCGGCGTCGATATCGCCGGTGCGGGTGCCCATCACAAGACCCTCCAGCGGAGTGAGGCCCATCGAGGTCTCCACCGCGCGGCCATGCAGGATCGCCGACGCCGATGCGCCGTTGCCGAGGTGCAGGACGATCTGGTTGATGTCGGCGTACCCGCGCCCCAGATAGCCGGCGGCCTGCTGTGACACGTATTGATGCGAGGTGCCGTGGAATCCGTAGCGCCGCACACCGTATCGCTCGGCGACCTCGCGATCCAGCGCATAGGTGGCCGCCGCTGGCGGCAGGCTGTAGAAGAACGCGGTGTCGAACACCGCCACCTGTGGCACGTCGGGCAGCAGGCGCCGGGCCACCTCGATGCCCTGCACACCGGCCGGGTTGTGTAGGGGCGCCAGCGAGGACAGCTCCGCGATCTGCGCGACCACGGCGTCGTCGAGCACCGTCGGCTCGTGGAACTTCTGTCCGCCGTGCACCACACGATGGCCCACCACCACCACGTCGTCGGTGTTGATGGAGTCGAAGACCAGCCGCAGTGCCTCTTCGTGATTGCGGACCGGCTCTTCACCGATGCGCTCCACCAGCCCGTGGGCATCCACCCGGCCCGAATCCGGTTCGATGAGCTGATATTTCACCGAAGACGAGCCGCAGTTCAGGACCAGCACCGCGCTCATCGGGTCAGGTCCTGGGCCTGGATCGCGGTGATCGCGACCGTGTTGACGATGTCCTCCACCAGAGCGCCGCGGGAGAGATCGTTGATGGGTTTGCGCAAGCCCTGCAGCACGGGACCGATGGCGATGGCTCCGGCACTGCGCTGCACCGCCTTATAGGTGTTGTTCCCGGTGTTGAGGTCCGGGAAGATCAGTACCGTCGCACGTCCGGCGACCAGGGAGTCGGGCATCTTGGTGGCCGCCACCGAGGGCTCCACCGCCGCGTCGTACTGGATGGGACCCTCGACCAACAGCTCGGGCTGCCTGGTACGAACCAATTCGGTTGCGATACGCACCTTTTCCACCTCGGCACCGCTACCCGAGTTTCCTGTCGAGTAGGACAGCATCGCGACCCGCGGGTCGATGCCGAACTGGGCCGCGGTGCGCGCCGAGGAGATGGCGATATCGGCCAGCTGCTCAGAGGTGGGGTCGGGCACGATGGCGCAGTCGCCATAGGCCAATACCCGGTCGGCCAGGCACATCAGGAAGATGCTGGACACTGTAGAAACACCGGACGTCGTCCTTATGATTTCGAACGCCGGCCTAATCGTGTGCGCGGTGGTGTGTGCCGCGCCCGACACCATGCCGTCGACGATGTCGTTGTACACCAGCATGGTGCCGAAGTACGAGACGTTGCGCATGATCTCGCGTGCACGATCAGGAGTCATGCCCTTGTGCTTGCGCAGCTCGAAGTACTGGCCCGCGAACTGCTCGGCGAGCTCACTGGTCTTGGGGCTGACCACCAGTGCATTCGAGATGTCCACGCCCAGCTCTGCTGCGCGGGAACGAATTTCCGCCTCTTCACCCAGGATTGTCAGATCTGCGACCTGGCGCTGCAGCAGTCGGCCGGCCGCCTTGAGGATCCTGTCGTCGTCGCCCTCCGGGAGCACGATGCGCTTACGGTTGTCCCGCGCCCGATCCAGCAGCTGATACTCGAACATCTGCGGCGTGGTGACTGATGGGATCGGAATGGCCAACTGCGCGATGAGATCCGCGCCATCGACATACCGATCCATCAGCGCCAGCGCGGTGTCGATCTTGCGGGCCGAGGCCACCGTGACACGGCCCCGGGCATGCGCCGCGGCGCTCGCGGTCTCGAACGTGCCCGAATCCGTCTCGATGATCGGCAACCGCAGCCCGATCCCGTCCACCAGGTCGGCGATCCGCGGGTGCAGCTTGAGTCCGCCGTTGAGGATGATCGCGGACAGCGATGGAAATCCTTCCGCCACATGCGCACTCGCCACCGCCAGCAGCACATCGGATCGGTCGGCGGGGAAGATGACGGCCTGCCCCTCTTGCAGGCGCTCCAAACAGTGCTCGGCCGTCATGCCTGCCACCATGAAGCTGGTGGCCTCGCGGGACAGCAGTGCCTCGTCGCCGCTGACCAAGGAGCCCTTCACCGCTTTCATGAGCTCTTCTACCGAGGGCGAGACCAGCAGCGGCACCTCGGGCAGCACCCAGGCCGGCTTGTCGAAACGCGACAACGCCTGGCGCACCTCGTCCAGCTGATCGGGATTACACCGGTTGGCCACAATGGCGGCGGTGTGTGCACGCTGCACCTTGAGCTCGCCGAGACAGACCTCGGCAAGGGCCGCCACCTCGTCCGGCGTTCGATCGAATCCCTTGATGGTCAACAGAACCGGGGCGCCGAGATTGACCGCGATGCGGGCGTTGGTACTCAGCTCGCTGGGACTTGCGACATCGGTGTAGTCGCTGCCGACGATCACCACAGCGTCACAGCGCTCGGCGAGCGCGTGGTACCTGTCGACGATCTGGGCGATCGCCGCATCTGGATCCTGATGGAGATCGTGGTACGAGACGCCGAGACAATCCTCATAGGCGATGTCTGCGGTGCTCTGCTCCAGTAGCAGTTCCAGGATGTAGTCCACACTCTCCCCGGAGCGCGCGATGGGGCGGAACACACCCACGCGTGCCACCGACGCGGCCAGCCGATGCATCACACCCAGTGCGACGGTGGACTTTCCGGTATCACCTTCGGGTGAGGCAATGTAGATACTGGACGCCTTCAATCCTCTAGCCTCGGTCATGCACGCCTTCCTACACGAGTGAATCGCAGCGTCAGAATCTTGAACGGACGCAATGTCAGTTGAATATCGTTGACCAGGAGTTTGATCGCATCTGGATACTCGATCGGCCGTTCCAGAAGATCGGTCACGGCCACCCCGTCGTGGCTGAAATCCGCATGGATGCTCACATCGGCCCGTCCACCGCGCGACTCATACAGCCGGACGATCAGATCACCACTGCGGTCGTTGGCCAGCTTCACCGATTCCACGACGACGGCCGGGTTATCCAGGCTGATAAGAGGTTCGATGCTCGCTGCGGCGCCCTCGACGACCCTGGTGTCAAGGTTGCGCCGGTACCCCTGCTCGACGGCGTCGCCGATCGTCGCGCCGGGCCGCACCGAGAACCTCAATCGGTGACGCCCCTGATCGCAATCGGGATCCGGGAAGAGCGGAGCACGCAAAAGGGACATCCGCACCACGGTGGTGGTGCCACGTCTACTGATGTCGTGTCCATAGGTCGAATCGTTGGCCACCGCCACGCCGTATCCGGATTCGCCCACATGCACCCAGCGGTGCGCACAGATCTCGAACTTGGCTTCGTCCCACGAGGTGTTGGCGTGCGTGGGCCGATACACATGGCCGAACTGGGTTTCCGACGCCGATCGGTCGGCCTGCACGTCGAACGGGAACGCCAATTTGAGCAGCTTCTCGGACTCGTGCCAGTCGATATCGATCTCGATGTCCAGTGCGGGCGAGCCATCCTGCAGCGTGATGCTTTGCACAAGATGCGAATTGCCGAATTCACGCTCGATCACCAGCGCACCGTCCACGGCGGCAACCGAGCTCGCCGACGTCAGATTGGTGACGGTGTTCCGGTAGAAGCCGTCGACATCCCAGGCGTCCCACTGGTTCGGTGTATCGCGATGCAACTGCAGCAGGTTCCCCGGTGCCGCCATGGCCTCCCGGCCGCTGGCAGCATCGATGAGGGAGACCAACAGACCGTCAGCATCGAAGGTGGCCGCCAGAACACCGTTGTCCAGCAGGAACCCTCCGTCATTCGTCACGGGAGTGACGGACGTGGGCTGATCGGCGACGACGGCGCCCAGCGCGGGTACCCCGTCGCGATCGTGCGGCGCGGCATTGAAGGCCAGCCTGCGGTCGCCCTGGCCCGCCAGGGTCCGTGTCGCAGATTCGATGATGGCTTCCAGCCTGGTCGCGATCGACGCGTAGTTCCGTTCGGCGTCCCGGTGCACCCAGGCGATGGAGCTACCGGGCAGGATGTCGTGGAACTGCTGCAGTAGCACCAGCTTCCAGATCTCCTCCAGCTCGTCGTACGGGTACTCGTATCCGGCGTGCACCGCTGCCGTCGCCGCCCACAGCTCGGCCTCACGCAGCAAGTGCTCGCTGCGTCGGTTGCCCTGCTTGGTGTTGGCCTGTGAGGTGTACGTGCCGCGGTGCAGCTCCAGGTAGAGCTCACCGGACCAGCGCGGCGGGTTGGCGTACTCGGCTTGGGCGGCGGCAAAAAACTCCGCTGGGGTACCCAGGGCCACTGTCGGTGAGCCTTCCAGCGACCGCTTGCGCGTGGCGTAGGCCAGCATTTCGCGGGTGGGGCCGCCGCCCCCGTCTCCGTAGCCGAAGGGCACCAGCGACATGGTGCCCGCCCCGGAGTCGCGGTAGTTGCGCTGCGCATGCGCGAGGTCGCCGCCGCCCAGATCGGAGTTGTAGGTGTCGACGGGCGGGAAATGCGTGAATACCCCGGTGCCGTCGATCCCTTCCCAGATGAAGGTGTGGTGCGGCATCCGGTTGACCGAGTTCCACGAAATCTTCTGTGTCAAAAAGTATTCCGATCCGGCAGCGGTGACGATCTGGGGCATCGCCGCCGAGTAACCGAACGAGTCGGGCAGCCACACCTCCGGGGTATCGATCCCGAACTCGTCGAGGAAGAACTGCTTGCCCGCCACGAACTGGCGGGCCATCGCCTCCGCGCCGGGCATGTTCGTATCGGCCTCGACCCACATGCCACCCACTGGAATGAACTGTCCCGCAGCGACTTTCTCTTTGATACGGGCGAACAGAGTGGGGTACTTGTCCTTGATCCACGCGTACTGCTGCGCCGAAGAGCAGGCGAACCGGAAGTCCGGATGCCGGTCCATCAGGTCGACCATGTTCGAGAAGGTTCGTGCACACTTACGGACCGTCTCACGCACCGGCCACAGCCACGCCGAGTCGATATGAGCGTGTCCGACGGCGGTGATCCGATGGGCACTGGCGTATGCGGGGCGCGCCAGCACCTCGGCGAGTTCGGCACGTCCGGCGGCCGCGGTACCCGCGAGATCCTCGGGATCCACCGTGTCCACCATGCGTTCCAGCGCACGCAGAATCTCATGGCGGCGCGGCAGATCCTCGGGGAGCGTATGCATCAGCCCGTCCAGGGTGGCGATGTCCTGCTGTAGCCCCCACAGGTTCAGGTCGCGCAGCGCAAGATCGATACCACCCAGCCGATACAGCGCCTCATCACCGGAAGTAGCCTTGTCTCCCAATGGCATTGGCGACCAGAAGTGCTTGCCGATGTCCGGGTTGGCGGCGGCCTCGATGTAGAAGTCCACCGGGGCATCCGGATCGTCGATGGGCACGAACGCGTTGCGCGGCGCGATGCCCTTCACCACGGTGCCGTCGGGCCGGTACACCAACCCCTCGGCGTTGAAGCCCGGCCCACCGGTGAAGCCGAGTTCGACCCTCATCTCCGGGGCACCCTCGGACCGGCCGCGCCACCGCTCCGGAATGGTTCCCGTCACGTGCAGCCACATCGTCGACCAGGGTGGCCCCCAGGGCGTCCCGGGAGTGATCTCGGTGAATTCCTGGGCTGCCGCCTCAGCGAACGGCACCGGCTCCCCTGGCGCGTTCCACGCCGTCAGCGTCAGCGGCGCCGCATCGACGTAGATGGCGCAGTTCAGCCGCTTATCGACGAAGCGCCGAATGCGGTCCTCAACAATTCGCCGGTCGTCATGCATGACCTGACCCTATCGGCTCGCCGACTTCGCTCTAGGAGCTCTCGCCAAGACGAACAGTGACCGTCACACGGCCGCTGTCGTCTTTTCGTGCGATTCCGTAACCGGGCACATCAACTCCGTTGAGCCGGAGCTGCAGCGGCCTGCCCTCCCCGAGGAAGTTGCGCCACCACTTCTTGCTTTCGGGAATGCCGACCCAGATCACGATGTCGTCTCCCGAGCGCCAGTAGTTCACCGGCGTGCTGAAGATCTGCCCGGATCGGCGGCCGGTGTAGGTGACCACGGTGAAGTACCGGCCCGCCAAGCTGCGCAGTCCGGGCACGTTCAATGCCATCACCGGCACGGTGTTGACCGCATCGATAAAGCGACGAACTAGGGAACTCATCTGTACCTAACGGTCTTCGCGTAAGCGCTCATCCCAGCTTACGGAGACGAGGTTCAAGATCGTTCTTGAACAGCTCCAGGAACCGCTTCTGGTCGTGTCCGGGTGCGTGGAACACCAGGTGGTTCAGGCCCCACCCCACATAATCGGCGACCTTGGCGACCGCCTCGTCCGGGTCGGAGGCGACGATCCAGCGCTTGGCCACCTGCTCGATGGGCAGCTCGTCGGCGGCACGCTCCATCTCGATGGGGTCGTGGATGCTGTGCTTTTGCTCGGGAGTCAGCGACAACGGCGCCCAGAAGCGGGTGTTCTCCAGCGCCTTCTCCGGATCGGGGTCGTAGGAGATCTTGATCTCGATCATCCGATCGATGTCGTCGAAGTTGCGCTCGGCCAGTGCCGCACCCTCCTTGACGGCGGGGATGAGCTTGTCCTTGTACAGCTCCTCACCCTTGCCGGAGGTGCAGATGAATCCGTCGCCGGCACGTCCCGCGTACTTGGCGACGACGGCGCCGCCGGCGGCGATGTAGACCGGGATGCCGCCCTCGGGCACGTCGTAGATGGCGGCGCCCTGGGTGCGGTAGTAATCGCCCTCAAAATCAACGCGCTCACCGGTCCACAGTTCACGCATGAGCCGGACCGACTCGCGCAGCCGCGCGAAGCGCTCCTTGAACTCCGGCCATTCACCGATGAAACCGGTGGCGATCTCGTTGAGCGCCTCACCGGTGCCGACACCTAGGAAGATGCGGCCCGGGTACAGACACCCCATGGTGGCGAAGGCCTGTGCGGTGACGGCCGGGTTGTACCGGAAGGTGGGGGTCAGCACCGAGGTGCCGAGCTGCAGGCGCTGGGTGCGCTCGCCGACGGCCGTCATCCAGGCCAGCGAGAACGGCGCATGACCGCCGTTGTATCGCCACGGCTGGAAATGGTCGCTCACGGTCGCACTGTCGAAACCGTGCGACTCGGTGGCGACCGCCAACTCGACGAGCTCACGCGGCGCGAACTGCTCCGCCGATGCCTTGTATCCCAGCTTCAGTTCCCGTGCCATCCGCGCGCTCCTCGCCTCAAGGGTGCTTACCGCTCATCGCAAGTTCTCCAACCACCCTAACCAAGGACTCATTACTCTCTATTTCATGGTCGAGATCACCCAGGTCAGCGACGCCGTGCATGTGGTCAACGGAGAGGCGGTCAACTGGGTGATCGCATCGGATGATTCGGGAGTCGCACTGTTCGACTCCGGCTACCCGGGCGATCGCGATGACGTCTTGAAATCCATTGCGGCGCTGGGACACAAGCCACAGGACGTGCGCGCCGTGGTGCTCACGCACGGGCACATCGACCACATGGGGACGGCGATCTGGTGGGCCGCCGAACACGGTGTCCCGGTTTATGCCCACAACGCAGAGCTGGGCAATGTGCGGCGCGACTACGTGGATCAGGCCGAGCCCTTCAAGGTGGTACTGAACCTGTGGCGGCCCGGGTGGCTGCCGTGGGTCATCCACGCGATGCGGCTGGGAGCCGGGGTCCGTGACGGCATTCCGACGGCGGCTCCGCTCGGTCCCGAACTCGCGGATCTACCGGGTGCACCCGTTCCCATCCCGACCCCCGGTCATTCCGGAGGTCACTGCTCGTTCCTGGTCGCCGGTCACGTGCTGGTGGTCGGAGACGCCATCATCACCGGGCACCCGATCGCGAGCCGTTCGGGACCGCAGCTGCTGCCCACTCCGTTCACCAAGGACATGGAACAGGCACGTCGCAGTGCGCAGGCTCTGGCCGAAGTGGACGCCGATGTGCTGGCTCCGGGGCATGGCCCGGCGTGGACGGGGTCACTGCGCGACGCGGTCGAGATCGCCCTGCGCACCTAGCGCCGAATGTCGGCTTATCGCGCTACGCACTCGCGGTTTCGCGCGGAAAGTCGACACTCGAGCCAGAGATGGGGTCGAGTCCCAGGTGTTCGCGCAGTGTCTCGTGTTCGTACTCGCTGCGGAAGGCACCGCGTTCCTGCAGCAGCGGTACCACGGTATCCACAAAGTCATCGAGGCCGGCCGGAGTCAAGTGCGGGACCAGGATGAATCCATCGCAGGCATCGGCCTGGATGTACCGGTCGACCTCCGCCGCGACCTGAGCCGGGGTACCGATGAACTGCTGGCGCGAGGTGACCTCCTTGATCAGCTCGCGGATCGACAGGTTCTTGGCCTCCGCGATCTCCCGGTACTTCGCGGCGATCTCCCGCGGGTCGCCGTGGCGCGCCTTCCCCCGGGTTATCGAGTCGTCTCCGGTGGGCTCGACATCCGGCAAGGGACCATCCGGGTCGTATCCGGACAGGTCGCGGCCCCAGACCTGTTCCAGATAGGCAAGGGCCGTCTGCGGGCCCACCTGCTGGTCCCTGATGTAGGCGGCCTTCTCGATGGCCTCCTGCTCAGTGTCACCCAGGACGTAGGTAACTCCAGGAAAAACCTTGAGCTGATCCGGGTTTCGGCCGTGGGCGACCGCACGGGCCTTGACGTCGGCGTAGTACTTCTGCCCCGCGGGAATCGAGGAGTGGATGGTGAACAGCGCGTCGGCATGCTTAGCGCCGAAGTCGCGCCCGTCGGCCGAATCCCCGGCCTGCAGCAGCACCGGATGCCGCTGCGGAGATGCCGGCGCGGTGGGCACACCACGGACGGTGAACTGCGCGCCCCGATGGTTGACCAGCCGCGGCTCACCCGCTTCGTCCCAGCTGTCCCAGAACTTGCGTGCCACGGAGATGAACTCCTCGGCCCGGTGGTACCGGTCGGCGTGGTCCAGGAAGCCGCCACGCCGGAAGTTCTCACCGGTGAAGGCGTCGGACGAGGTGACCATGTTCCAGCCGGCCCGCCCGTCCGAGAGATGGTCCAGAGAAGCGAATTGCCTTGCCACATTGAAGGGTTCGTTGAAGGTGGTGTTGATGGTGCCTACCAACCCAAGCCGTTCGGTGACGGCGCCGAGGGCGGCCAGCACCGTGAACGTATCGGGTCGGCCCACCACGTCGAGGTCATGGATTCGGCCACGGTGCTCACGCAGTCGCAGCCCCTCGGCAAGGAAGAAGAAATCGAACAGTCCACGCTCAGCAGTACGGGCCAGATGCACAAAAGAGGAAAAGTCGATCTGACTTCCCGAGGCGGGATCGGACCACACCGTGGTGTTGTTGACGCCCGGAAAATGCGCAGCCAGGTGAATGGGCTTGCGGTCCTTGCCTTCCCGAACCTGAATCGGATCCGATGGGGTGCTCATCAGATCAGCCCCCATTCCTTGGCAATGAGTTCATAGGACCTGCGCCGGTCTTCGTGCCGGTGGGTGATGGAGGTGATCACCAGTTCGTCGGCACCGGTGACCCTGGCCAGGGTGTCGAGCCGCTCGGCGACCTGGCCAGCGTCGCCGACGAACTGGGTGGCGACCCGATCTTCCGAATGGCGACGCTCCTCATCGGTAAGTGGTTGTGCAGCATCGGGGTCGGGATACGCAATGGCGCCATGCCCCGATCGGATCGAGTGCACCCAACGGCCAAAGGTGCTGGTGAGATGACGCGCGGTCTGCTCGTCCTCGGCGGCTACGGCGTCCGCCGAGACGATGACGTACGGCTCGGCCAACGCCGGGGAGGGCTGGAACGCCTCGCGGTACGCCTCAACGGCCTCCAGGGTGGACCAGGGGGTGACGTGGTAGTTCGCCACGAAGGGCAGACCGCGCCGGGCCGCCACCTGAGCCGATTCACCCTTGCTGGAACCGAACAGCCACAGCGGCAGATCGGCGCCCTCACCCGGACGGATATGCAGCGCAACACCTTCCGGACTGACATAGGTACCGTCAAGAAACGCCTGGATATCGGACACCTGCTGATCGAAATCGGCGATCTGTGCGCCCGGCTGCTGCAGGGTAGCGACGGTGGCCCGCAGCTTCGGGTTGTCCTTGATGCCGAACTCCGTCGGCGCCTGCGGAATGAACAACCCATCCACCTCATGGGCCGGGGCAGGTTCGGGCTTCTGCTCATTTCCGGCAAGCCGGTCTCTGATGCGATGGCCCGTGCGCCCGAGTCCTAGATCGATACGCCCCGGATAGAGCGCATCGAGGATCCCGAAACTCTCCACCACCGCGGCGGCCGTGGTCGAGGCAACCTGGACGGCACCGGCACCCACCCGGATCCGACGGGTAGCCGCAGCGATATGCGCGATGACCAGCGCGGGAACGGTGCTCGCGACCGCGACGAAGTGGTGCTCGGCGAGCCAGTAGCGGCGGTATCCCCATTGCTCGGCGTGTTGGGCCAGGTCGATCGAATTACGCAGTGCCGTCGTGGCATCGGATCCTTCGCTGACCGGGGACAGGTCGAGAACCGAGAGTGGGACGTTCATGCCGACTTCCTTGCGTAGCGGTTGGTGGCGGTAGGCAGGCCGAGCCGTGCGCGCAGGGTTCCGTTTTCATACTCGGTGCGGAACCCGTGGTGGGCCTGAAGAAGCGGCACGAGTTCGTCAACTATGACGGGAATGTCGAGCGCGTTGATCGCGGGTCGCAGGCGCACACCGTCGATACCCCACTCGTGCCATTGGGCGATCAGATCGGCCAACTCCGGTGCCTGACCGGTGAATATGGCTGCATCCGAGTGGAACTCGTCCTCCCGGCCGAAGGAGACCACTAAATCCGCGAGCACCTTGATGGTGCGGTGACCTGCCGTATTGTGCAGGCGGGCGGGTATCTCGGCGGCAGAGGCGGCGTCATGCGGGGTGACGAAGACGAGGTCGGCGTTCTTCGCGGCGAATGCCTGTCCGGGACGGCTGCGGGCGAGTGCCGCGACCACCGACTGCCCCTGCGGGGATCTGGGCGTGATGGACGGACCCTTCACCGAGAAGAAACGGCCCTCGAAGTCGGTGTAATGCAGCTTGTCCCTGTCGATGAACCGCCCCGTCGCCAGATCTCGGACCTCGGCATCGTCCTCCCAGCTGTCCCACAACCGCCGTACCACCTCCACGGAGTCGGCGGCCTCCTCCAGCAGTTCATGCAGCGAGAGCACCTTCGTGCGGCCGAAAACGTCGGCCTCATCCTCGGTATCGGCGATGGTCACCTGCCAGCCGGCGCGGCCACCGGACACGATGTCGAGGGTGGCGATCGACTTGGAGAGGTGAAAGGGCTCATTGTGGGTGGCCGGTGCAACGGGGATGAGCCCGATACGTGTGGTCACCGGGGCTACGCGTGCGGCGGTCAGTATCGCGTCCAGGCGTCCGCCGGGAGTGCGGGCGAATGAGTCTTCGAACGTCACGAAATCCAGCAGCCCGTGTTCGGCGTGCTGGACCTGCTCGGTCCAGTACTTTCCGGTCAAGGGGCTGCCGGCGTGCTGATCCGCGCTCGGATGCCATCCGTACCCGTCCAGAGCCAATCCGAGCAGTGTCGTCACGGCATGTTCAACGTCCACGAACCGCGTGACGAAGGCGTTTATCTCACCTTGAAGGAAAAGCCGTTCGGTTCTCTGTGCCCAGCCAGGGCCGCCTACAGGTCCTTCTCGAACGGATGGATACCGACCTCGTCCGCGGACAGCGTCTGGTCATAAAGCGGCTGGTACCCCGCAGACAGATACAGCGCCTTGGCCTCGGGCTGGCGGGGACCGGTGGTGAGGTAGATGCGCCGATACCCGCGGCTGCGAATCTCCTGTTCCAATGCAGCCAGGGTGCGCCCCGCCAGACCCTGACGGCGGTGGGCGCTGGACGTCCAGATGCGTTTGAGTTCAGCGGTGTCGGCGTCATATCGCTGAAAGGCGCCACCGGTCACGGCGGCACCGCCCTGGACCCCGATCAGCAGACCACCGTCGGGAGCCGTGAAGTGCGCAGCCGGGTAGTTGACCAGGAACTCGTGGTGCTCATCCAGGGTCCCGCCGTATCGGGTGCTGTACTCCACCGCCAGCTCGGCCAGCAGCGGGGCGGCCAGCGGATCCTGCTGCTCCACCGTCACAAACTGCAGCAGATCCTCACACGCCGTCATGTCATCCTTGCCTGGGTAGTCCGCGGGGGTTGATCTTCGACTTGGCGACCGCCTCGTTCTCCAATCCCCAGCGCTGCAACACCTTACGATACGTGCCGTCGGCTATGGCGTGGTTGATGGCGTCCGCGACGGCCCGAACCAGCCCATTGTCCTTCTTGATCAGGACCGCGATCTCCCCCTGCAGCGCCTCCCCCGCCCCGGAGAATGTGCCGACCAGCTTGGTCTGTCCGGTCGCCTGGGAGTGAAACACCGCTGTCGGATTGGGGCCCACATACGCGTCGATGCGACCCGATGCCAATGCCAGGTAGTAGCCGGTGGTCTGCTGGAAGTACTTCAGATCGGCGGCGGGAAGACCAGCCGCGACGTTCTGTTCGTTCCATTGCACCAGCAGTGCCTCCTGGTTGGTGCCCGACCCGACGCCGATGGTCTTGCCGGCGATATCCCTGGCTCCCTTGACCTTCCAGTCCAACGACCGACGCACCTCGAAGGCGACGTTGTCCAAACGGTAGGTCGCGAAGTCGAACTTGTCCTTGCGTTCCTCGGTCACCGTCACATTCGAGATGAACGCGTCGACCTCGCCCGAATCCACCTTGACGAAGTTCTGCGCCCAATCCGCCGAACGCAGATCTACACGCAATCCCAGAATGTCCGCCACCAGGTAGGCGAAATCCGTTTCAATCCCGATCATCGTCTTGTCGTCATCGGCGTAAAAGCGCAGTGGTGGTGCGGAATTAGCGTCCCCGGTGACAATCAGCGTGCCGCGCCTGCGGATGGCTTCGGGCACCTCGGCCGCGATCGTATCCACCGTGGCCACGCGCACCCGGTCTTGGTCCGGACTCAGATTGAAGGCCGACGACACCTCCGGCTCCGCGCCCGCGCCACAACCGGTGAGGACAACCAGCGCGGCACAGCACAACGCGATAAGACGTCTCACGCCAGCACCTTGGACAGGAAGCCCGCGGTGCGCGGATGTGACGGGTTGTCCAGCAGCTGTTCGGGCGGCCCCTGCTCGACGATGGCGCCTCGATCCATGAAGACCACGGTGTCGGCGATCTCCCGGGCAAGGCCGATCTCGTGCGTCACGATCACCAGGGTGGCGCCGTCACTGGCGAGCTGGCGGATCACGTCAAGCACCTCGGTAACCAGCTCCGGATCCAGTGCGGAGGTGGGCTCGTCGAAGAGAATAACTTTGGGTTGCAACGCCAAAGCGCGCGCGATGGCCACCCGCTGTTGTTGACCACCGGATAGCCGGCGCGGATACTCGGCCACCTTGTCGGCGACGCCGACCCGTTCCAGCAGCCTCGTCGCCTCGGCCACCAGCTCGGCGCGCGGCGCCCGCCGCACCGCCAGCGGCGCCTCGATCACATTCTCCAGCACCGTCAAATGCGGGAACAGGTTGAAGTTCTGGAACACGAAGCCCACCTGCGAACGCTGCCGCAGAATGGCTCGTTCCGAGAGCTCGTAGAGCACCGAACCGCGCTGCCGGTACCCAATGAGCTCGCCGTCGATGCGGATTGTCCCGCCATCCACCTTCTCCAGGTGGTTCAGGGTGCGCAGCAGTGTCGACTTCCCGGAGCCCGACGGCCCGATAATGACCGTCACCTCCCCTTGTTGCACAGTCAGATTCACATCGCGCAGTGCCACCACCTGGCCGTAGGACTTGTGCACACCGCGCACCTCGATGGTGCTCATCGATGTGCGCCCCGGGCGTAATGCCGCTCGATGTAATACTGCACGACGGTCAGTACCGACGTGATCACGATGTACCAGACCGTGGCCACCATGAGCAGTGGCACCACCCGCCCGTTACGCCCGAAGATGACCTGCACCTGATAGAAGAGATCGGCGATGGCCATGGTGGACACAATGGACGTGCCCTTCACCAGACTGATCACCTCATTGGCGGCGTTGGGCATGACCGACCGCATGGCCTGGGGTAGCACGATCCGGAAGAACTGGCGGCGCCGGGGAATCCCCAGGGCTGCAGCAGCTTCCAATTGGCCCTCATCGACGGACAGGATGCCGCCACGGATGATCTCAGCGAAGTAGGCACCCTGGTGCAGAGTCAATCCGATGACCGCGGCGGTCAGCCCGCTCAGCAGCTCGTTGGTATCGACGGTGATCAGGCTCGGCCCGAAAGGAATCCCGAAACTGATGCTGTCGTACAGGTAGGCGATGTTGAACCAGAACAGCAGCTGCACGATCAGCGGTATGGATCGAAAAATCCACACGTACGTCCACGAGATCGCCTGCAAGACCGGGTTCTTGGACAGTCGTGCCGCCGCCAGCGCCACACCCAGCACAAACCCGAGCACAGTGCCGTAAATCGTCAACCTGATCGTCAGCCATAGCGCCGCCAGTACCGATTTGGCGGTGAAGTACCGCGCAAATGTCGGCCAGTCCCACCCCGGGTTGCGCACCAGACCGTGCACGAACATCGCCACGAACAGCAATGCCACGGCCGAGAGGATCCAGTTGCCCGGACGTGGCCGGCGCCGGACCCGCAGCACCGGCTCGCCAGACTCCTCAGATGCCCGAGCGCGCGGCGGCGCAGCGGGTGCCGATGTCATGCGGTCGAACCTAGGAACACCGACCAGTGCACAACAGTCTTTGGCTCCCGGCGAATCGAACGGCCGCTATCCGTCATGTCCGACCGGGGAAGAATCCGCGCCGTCAGAATGTTCAAATAAGCCATGCCAGAAATCCCCGCAGGCTTCGAAGATCTCCTGGAACAACGGCTCTACGGCCACCTGGCCACGGTCGGTGGCGATGGTTCCGCACAGTCCAGTCCGATGTGGTTCAGCTGGGACGGCGAGCGGGTGCGGTTCACCCACACCAACAAGCGGGCCAAGTTCCGCAATGTTCAGACCGAACCGCGGGTCGCCTTCTCGATCCTGGACCCCACCAACCCCTACCGGTACCTGGAGGTGCGGGGCACCATCGACCAAATCGACGATGACCCAACGGGGTCGTTCATCCAGGAGTTGGCGCACCTGTACCAGGCACCCTGGGCCGGGAAGAGCACCGGCGATGAGGCAGACCGCGTCATCCTCTACCTGCGGCCCACCAAGTTCTTAAGTCACGGCTAGGCCAACGGCCCCAGCAGGCGCATGCACATATCGGTGGCCCTGGCCCCCAGTTCTGCTGCACTGCACCTATTTTCGTCGGCAAGCCAGTCCTCCATGAGGAGGGTCACACCGCCGACGCCGAACACGGCCGCCTCCAGCAGCGCCGGCTCCGGCTGGGACACCTCGGGTGCGATGGTCAGGAGTATCCCGCGCGCCACACGGTTCTGAAGGCTTCGGCGCTTGGCGGCCAGGCCGGGAAATCCCGCGAGGTCGGAGGTCAGAATGCGCAGCACCGCCGGGTCCCCGACGGAGTGCTCGAGGTAGGCCGTAAGCCCGGCCGTCAGCTGTACATGCGGCTGGTCGCCGGCCACTCGACCCGCCGCTGTCATGGCCGCGAACAGTTCGGTGAACACGTCGTCCACGATCTGCAGAACCAGATCGCCGATCGCCGAGAACTGCTCGTAGAAGTACCGATCGGTCAGCCGCGTCCGCGCACAGACTCCCCGCACGGTGACCGCGGGCAGCCCGCCATCGGCCCATAGCTCGCGACCCGCCCGCACCAGCGCCACGCGCCGCTCGTCTTGGCGCTGCTCTCGCGTCTTACCACCGTACGTGCGGTGAGTCTGACCGTTCGTCACGCTGAAACGCCCTTCGTCTTGACATAGGCAACCTACTCGCTAATGTTGAGGACACCCGTCATCAGAAACTGCCCGACAACGCGGTCTAGGAGATTTCATGACACTTGCACCCGAGCATTCCGCCCCCGACACGGACTTTGAGGAGCTCATTTCCCGCCCCTTCGAGTCCCAGCTGCACGAACACGACTACCAGGTCACCGATATCGACGGCACCTTGCCGCCAGCGCTGACCGGCACGCTGTTCCGCATCGGTCCCGGCAAGTTCGAGGTGGGCACCACCGTCCTGCGGACGATGTTCGACGCCGACGGCATGGTGTCCCGATTCATCCTGGACGGTTCCTCGGTCCGCTTCACCAACCGGTATGTGCGCACCCAACAATTCCGGGACGGATTGCAGGGGCCGATGCGCAGACCCGGGATCACCACCCAGGTGCCCGGAAAACTACTGGCCAACCTCCACGTGCCGGCGAACACCGCGAACACCAATATCGTGTCACTGGCCGGGGAAATGCTGGCACTCTGGGAAGGCGGGCCACCACATCGACTGGACCCCGACACCCTGGAGACGCTGGGCACCAACGACTTCAAGGGCAAGCTCGGGTACGTCGGCGCCTTCTCGGCACACCCGAAATGGGACCCTGTCACCGGCGAGATGTTCAACTTCGGCCTGGATGTCTTTCCCACGCCACGACTGCGCTGCTATCGGGTGAGCCCCAGCGGTCAACTCTCGCAGATCAATTCGGTGACCCTGTGGGACATGGGCTGGAACCACGATTTCGCACTCACCGAGAAGTATCTGGTTTTCGTGCTCGACCCGATCCGCCCCAACATCGGTCAGCTGCTGCGTGGCAAGCGTTTCGACGAGAGCCTCGAGTACCAGCTGACCAATGGCAGCACCAAGTTCATCCTGGTGCCCCGCGACGGATCCAAACCGATCGTCATCGAACACGCGCCGCAGACCCACATCCATGTCACCAACGCCTTCCAGGACGGCGCAGACGCGGTGGTCGAGTTCGTCAGATACGAGAGCCTCGAGTTTCTACGGCGATCACTGCATGCCGCGATGGGGCCGAAGGACCACCCAAATCCTCACCACCATCTGGTGGTCCGCGAATGGCCGGACAGCCACCTGGTCAGATTCCGCATCTCGCCCAGCGGCAAGATCACCGAGGAAGTGGTGTCACAGTCCGCGAAAATTGAATTCCCGCAATATGACTGGCGGCAATCCACCCGCAATCATCAGATCACCTATACCGCAGGCACGCTGGAGCGCCAGGGCCACTACAACGGCATCTTCAAGTTCGACCATCGCACCGGCACCATGACACACTGCGATTTCGGGAAGGCCTCGGTCTGCGAACCCCTCTTTGTGCCGCGCGACAAAGACTCGGCACAAGATGATGGCTGGCTGCTCGCGGTCAACCATGACCTGGTCGAAAACCGTTCACAGCTAGTCATTCTCGATGCGCGTGATGTCGAGCAGGGCCCACTGGCGGTGGCCCACCTGACGCACCACCTGCCGATAGGGTTCCACGGCACCTTCACCCGGCGGGTGGCCAACCCGTTTGCACCGCTACCGCATCCGAACCTGGTGGCCTAACACCGATACCCTGTCACGCCTTGGAGGGCCACCAGCTCAGCTTGCCGAAGGCCTGAGCCAAGGTGGGCACCATCAGCGTCCTGACAATGAAGGTGTCCAGCAGGATGCCCACACCGATGATGAACCCCATCTGCACCATCTGATTGACCGAGCCAACCATCATGCCCAAGAGGCTGGCGGCGAACACCAGACCGGCCGAGGTGATCACCGACCCGGTCTGACGCACGGTCCGGATGATGCCAAGCCGCATGCCCCGGGCACTCTCCTCCCGCAGGCGTGAGATGAACAACATGTTGTAGTCGGCACCGACGGCCACAATCAGCACGAATGTCATGGCCGGGACCGCCCAATCCAGCTGTTGCCCAAGGAGAACCTGGAACACCAGCACGCCGATGCCCAGTGAGGCGACATAGGTGAGGAGCACCGTGCCCAACAGGTACAGCGGCGCGATTACCGCCCGCAGCAGCAGGCACATCACCAGAAAGATGATCAGGAGAGTGACGACGATGATCTCGCGGAGATCGCTGTCGTAGGCCTTCTTCAGGTCGGCGTTGATGGCGGGAAAACCGCCCACCGACACCGTGGCACCGGCCAGCGCGGTGTTGGGAGTCGCCTCGCTGCCGACGCGCTCCATATCGCGGCTCAGCTGCATCGCTTCGGGCCCATAGGGATTCAGCGGTGACTGAACCAGATACATCGCGGTACGCCCATCGTCCTGCAGAAACGCCGAACTCAGCTCCTTGAATCCGGGATTCTGCAACATCACACCCGGCACGGAGAACCCGGATGCGGCAGGGGAATTGGAATCCTTGCCAATGGTCTGCAGGGTTACGGCCGCCTCGCCCATGGACCGGACGGTGTCCTCGAGTTGCGTATTCAGGTCGCGGATCCGCACGCCCATCGTCTTGACGGAGTTCATGTCGACACCCAATCCCTGAAGCTGCCGGAAGTAGCCGGAGATGCGTTCAAACTTGCGTTCCATCTCGGGCAACTTCGCGAGTAGCCCGCGAATCTGCTTGAACTGATTGTTCATATCGCCCAGCAGCTGGGTGATCGTCTTTCCACCGGTGACCGCCCGCACCGACTCGCGCAGGTTTTCCGCCGACGACAGCGGCCCCTTGTCGCGTAGCTCGATGAGCTGATCGCGCAGCTTCACACAATCGGGTTGTACCGGGCAGAAGGGGGATTCGGCCAGCGTCTGGGTCAACGACGCCCCGGCGTCGAGCGTCGAGAAGGTCGCCTCGACCGAGGGGCCCATCGTGGCGAGCTGATCCACCATCCCCGCCACCGTGCCCATCTGCGATATCAGCGACTGATACCGATCCAGCTGCCCGTCAACCTCTTTGGCCATCGACAACATTTGCGGCATCATCTGCTGCATCCGGGCCAGGTCCCCGTCACCCAGCTCGTTGGTCATGGCCGACATGACGTCGGCGAGCTTGGACATCCGCTCGAGCTGCGGCCGCAGGTCGGCGTTGACCTGTCCACCCGTCTTGTCGATCTGCGTTCCCATGTATCCGATCTGCCATGCCAATGTGGCCTGAGTGAGCTTGTTGCCATCGGGACGGGTGATGCCGACGACCTTCCCGACTCCCGGAAGTTGAGAGATGCGCTCAGCCATCTGGTCAAGATCGGCCAGCGCGCGCGGATTACGCAGATCCGATGGCGCCTGTATCAGGAGATACTGCGGCATCACCGAATTGGCAGGAAAGTGGGCATTGAGTATCCGCATACCCTGGTTCGACTGGGCCGAATCCGGCAGCACCCGCGACATATCGAAGCTGGGCCGCATGAAGGGCACGAAGGACGCTGCCGCCAACAGGATCACGATCGCCGCGCCGAAAACGGGCCAGGGGTGCCGCACAATGTTCACTCCCATGCGGTGCCAGTACACGCCGGCCCGGTCCGGCCCGGGCAGCCCCAACCCGCGCTGGGCGGCCAGACTCAGCGTCGCCGGTAGCAGCGTGGTGACCACGAAGAACGCGACGATCACCCCCATGGACACGGCCGGACCGGCCGCCGCGAGGAAGGCCAGCTTGGCGGTCAACTGCGCGATGTTGGCGATCGCCACCGTGGCAGCCGTCGCCAGGATGACCCTGGTCATCGAGCCACAGGCATGCGCCAGCGCATCCGGCGGCGCCTCCCCCGCGCGAATTCGCTCGTGGTACCGACTCACCAGGAACACCGTGTAGTTGACGCTGGCCCCCATCAGCACGGCCATCATCAGTCCGGCAGACACCGAGGACACCGGGACCAGGCCCCGATCGGCAAGTCCGGCGATCACTCCACGTGCGATGAGCAGACTCATCCCCATCACCAGCAGCGGCAGCATCGCGGTGAACCACGATCGGAAGACCAACAACAAGATGAGGCCGATGACGACCACGGTCACCGCGCCGATCTTGGGCAGATCACCCAATGCGGCGTTGCCCATATCGGTGATGGTGCCTGCCGCGCCGGTGATGTTGGCGGTGGTGGCCGATCCCGCGAAGGTCTGTCTCACCAAATCGTCAACCGAGCGATATGCCCTCTGCGCCAACGGAGTACCAAGGTCCCCGGCCAAACCCGCCATCGCGTACCACGTGGTGCCGTCCTCGCTGAGAACCTGCTTGCGCGCCACCGGGTTACTGCGCATCCGCGGATCGCCCAGCTGATCCTGCACGAAGGTGACGTACTCCTTGTTCGCGCCCAGCCGGTCGATCAGCGCGGAGTACCGAGCCTGCGACTCGGCGTCAAATCCCTTGTCGCTGTGCATGACGATGATGACAGCGTTATCGATTCCGGGACGGCCGAATGCCTTTCCCATCTCTTTCATCGATGCCAACGCCGGACTCACTTCGCCCGTCGGCAGTGGACTGACCGAGTGTTCGTTGGCGACCCGCTCCAGCTGCGGCCACGCGGCATTGACCAGAACAGCGACCGCTATCCACGCCAGTATCACCAGCTTTGCGTGCTTGGCCACGAAACGCCCGGCCCGTTCGAACGCCGGACTGTATTGGTGCGACATCCTGGGCTCCTCAGATCAACGGCGGAAAGGTGACACTGGGCATGCCCGGCACGCCGGTCATCGGCATGACGGTGTAGCGCAGGGTGAAGGTTCCACCGAGGTCGTCGCCGACCACCAGCACGGTGTATCGGCTGTTGAGGTAGGCGTCCTGGCCCACCACGGTTTGATGTTCGAATCCCGCATCGGTCAGGAGCTTGCCCGCCGCGGCGACCGCTGAGGCGTCCACGCCGCTGACCGCCAAGGTCCGAGAACTGCCCTCGGCGTCCTGGCGATATGTGCCTTTGATGACCGGGATATCACGCGGAAAGTCTGGGGGCAGAACGTTTACGCCGGGCGGGGGCGGCGGAATCGGCGTGACCGGCGGATATGTGGTGCGCTCTACGGCACCACCCACGAAATCGGACATCGAGCAAGCGCTCAGGGCCTGCGACATCATCACGGCGGCAAACACCAATACCGCGACATGAACGCTTCGTTGCGTCATGACGGGATACTACAAAGGCTTCGCCGTTAGTGCTAGCCCCTGCTAACTAAAGCTAGCCCGAATTAGCCGAGTGCCCGTTCCAGATCCGCGATGAGGTCCTCGGTGGACTCCAGCCCGACCGACAAACGCACCACGCCATCGGAGAGCCCGATCGCCGCGCGCCCCTCCGGGCCCATCGCCCGATGGGTGGTGGTGGCGGGATGGGTGATGAGCGACTTGGAGTCACCCAGGTTGTTCGAGATGTCGATGAGCGAGGTGCCGTCGAGCACCTCGAAGGCACGCTGCTTGCCCGCGTCGCCGTCGGCGTCCAGCTCGAAGGTGACGACGGTACCGCCGCCGCGCATCTGCCGCTTGGCCAGTTCGTGCTGAGGATGGCTAGGCAGGAACGGGTATCGCACCCAGCGCACCGCGGGATGCTGTTCCAGGAACTGCGCGATCTTGGAGGCGGATTCGTTGGCGTGCCGCACTCGAAGATCCAGTGTTTCAAGGCCTTTCACAAGCGTCCAGGCATTGAAGGGGCTCAGCGCCGGCCCGGTGTGCCGCATCAGCGTCTTGACCGGTCCCTCGATGTATTCGGTCTCACCCAGGATGGCGCCGCCGAGCACTCGACCCTGCCCGTCGATGTGCTTGGTGCCGGAATAGACCACCACATCGGCGCCCAGCGGAATACCCTGCTGCAACAGCGGTGTAGCAAAAACGTTGTCCAGCACCACCTTTGCGCCCGCGGCATGAGCCAGCTGGCACACCGCCTCGATGTCGACGAGTGATTGCATTGGGTTGGAAGGGGTTTCGAAGAAGACCGCCTGCGTAGGAACGGACAGCGCCTCCTCCCACTGGGAGAGGTCCTCACCGTCGACGAACACGGTCTCCACACCCCAGCGCGGCAGGATCTCGTTACAGACCACAAAACAGGACCCGAACAGGCTCCGGGCAGCGACAAGCCTGTCACCGGCACCGAGTAACGCACCCAGCGCGGTGAAGACGGCCGACATGCCTGTCGCCGTCGCAAATGCCGCCTCGGCACCCTCGATGAGCCGCAACCGCTCCTCGAACATGGAGATCGTGGGGTTGCCGTAGCGGGAGTACACATACCGATCGACCTCGCCGGTGAAGGCGCGTTCCGCAGCGGCCGCGCTCTCGTAGACGTACCCGGAGGTCAGGTACATCGCCTCGGCGGTCTCCTCGAACTCGGAGCGCAGCAGTCCACCACGCACGCCGATGGTCGCCTGGCTCACGCCGTCGGGCAGCGCCTTGGGTATGCGGACCGAGGGAACGCCGTCAGGAGTCTGGTTCATGACTGCCGCCAGGGCAGACCGATGGCACGCCATCCGACTCCGCCACGGTGCCCGTTCTCATCCAGGTTGCCCTCGAACCCGTCAAGCACGTTGTAGGACGGGGCGATTCCCGCCTCGGTGGCCAGTTCCGCCGAGCCGATCGACCGGTTACCGGACCGGCACAGGAAGATCACCGGACGGTCGTCCCCCTGGGACGGCCCGGTCACGCCCGCGGCTGCCAGCTCCTCCAGGAACTGCTCATTGCGTTCACCGTTCGAGCGCACCCACTCGATGTACACAACATCGCGACCGAGCTCGGTGAGGTCGGGAATCCCGACCCACTTCCACTCCGCCGACGTGCGCACATCGACAAGAACGGCCTCTGGGTTGTCCTTCAGCAGCGCCCACGCCGCCTCCGGGGTGATATCTCCTGCGTAGCCCACGAAGAGCCAGTCTATTGGTACTGGCTGCACACCCTCCACGAGCCGTCTTCCTTGACGAAGGAGACGTCCGCGGTGAGCTTGGTGTCTTCGGATTTCATGTAGTGATAAGTCACCGAGGCGGTGGCGGTATCCCCGGTGATCTTGACGTCCTTGACGTCGTCCACGTACCGGTTTCCGCGTGCCGCCTCGGATTTGTCCTGCGCGGCAATCACATTCTGTTCCGGGCTGACGATGGCTCGGCAGCTGCCGGCCACATAGTCGGCATAGGCATGTCGCTGCAGCGCATCGTTCTGCGCGATGACCGACTGCCCTACCCGGCCCTCTTCGGTGAGACCGTCACCCGACCGGAAGAACGTCGATACCGCGATACCGATCACCACGATTCCAAAGATCACCGCCCCGGCGATGAAGGGGCCGATACTCCCGCGATCCTCGGATTCCACCTGCTCCTCGGGCGTCACCGCAGATGCCTGGCGACCTGATGCGCGCGGCTCATCGCCAGCGCGGTATTGGGCGCGGTGGCCAATGCCAGCCCAACCCGGCGGCGCCGGTGGATCTCCGAATGCCCGAACACCCGAAGATCGCTCTCAGGTATCTGCAACGCCTCATCGAGCTGCCGCGGCGACGGACCCTGGCCGTCGCCGTAGACCAGCTCGGCGGCCGCCGGCGACACCAAAATGGTGTCGATCGGTACCCCCAGCACCGCGCGTGCGTGCATATCGAATTCGGACAACCGCTGCGATCGCACCGTCACCAGCCCGGAGTCGTAGGGCCGCGCACTCACATCGCAGAAGTAGACCTCGTCGCCGCGGACGAACAGCTCGACACCGTAGACACCGTGCCCACCAAGGGCATTGACCGCGCGAGCGGCAATCGACCGCGCCAACTCGAGCGCCGCCTGACTCAGCGGCTGCGGCTGCCACATCTGCATCGCGTCGGTGCCGCTCTGCCGGTGTGCGATGGGCTCGCAGAAATACAGTCTGGTCGCACCGCCGACCCCGGCCGTGCGCACCGTCAGCAGCGTGATCTCGTAGTCGATCTCCACCACGGTTTCCACCAGCACCCGCCGGATATCACCGATGTTCGCCGCCACGGCCTGATCCCATGCCGGTTCCGCGTCGCTCTCCCGCAGCACCACCGATTCGCCCTGGCCGTAGGCGGCCGAGACCGGGCGCACCACTACCGGGAAACCCGCGGTTTCGAGAATCTTGTGCAGCTCCTCCACCGAGTTCGCGAACCAGTAGGCGGGCGTGGGCAAGCCGAGTTCCTCGGCCGCCATCCGCCGCATCGCCTCGCGATCGCCCGCCAGTCGCACGGCCTTGGCGGTCGGAATGACCTGGGTGACCTTGCCGTCGGCCAGTTTCTCAAGCGCGTCGACCGAAGCGGTCTCCACCAGCGGCACCACGAACCGGGGCCGTTCCTTCTCGACGAGCTCGAACAACGTCTCCGACTCACCGATCGACGCGCGCATCGAACGGTCCGCCGCGTCCTGGGCGGGCCCGGGCGTGCCGGTGTCCACCACAACGACCTCAGCGCCCAGGCGCTGGAAGGAGATGGCCAATTCTCTGGCGAGTTCACCCGAACCCAGCAGCATCACCGTGGTGCGGTTGGGCGCAGCAGGCTCCGGTACGTCGCCGGCTGACGCTGCGGTCTCGACAGTGGGCTTCGCAGCCTTGGCGGATTTGGGCACCTTCGCGCCGTTGGTGGCACGGATGGCGTCCTCGGTCACCGGCGCCGTCTCGGCGGGCCCGGGCTCCACGGTGTCAGTTGACGCCGTCGACCCTTGCTCGCTGGGGGGCGAACCCTCCTGCGTCACCACGATGTCTTTTACGCCTTCCGGTCGGTCTGTTGCCCTGTTGGACCGTGCCTAGCGTGCCAGATTGCCACACATCCTCAACCGAGAGTGCTGTGGATATAACACCAGCGCCAATCCTCACCGGGCTCATGGGAACGCATCACCGGGTGCCCCGAGGCGTGAAAATGTGCGGTGGCGTGCTGGTGGGGACTGGAATCGCAGCAGCTCACCCGGCCGCATTCCAGGCACATCCGCAAATGGGCCCAGACCTGCTCGCCCAGTGCGGCGCAGTCCTCGCAACGCCCGGGGGTCCGGGCTTCAGGGTCGGGCCCGGTGGCGGCCACCAGCTCCGGACAGGGGCCCTGCCCCGGTGTCGACGCGGGCGCGGCAGATCCGCGCCGGAACAGCCGCTTCATATTTGCCCTCTCAACGTGCCCGCTTAGGTGCCAGGACCACTCTCCGCACAGAATACGAAGGTGAACGTTTCACTGCTGGCAGTACTCACGGCCGCCCTCGTCCTGGCAGCGATTTCCCGGCGATTCGGGCTTCCCACCCCGTTGGTACTGGTCGTGGCGGGTTTGGCGGCCACCGCCATCCCCGGCCTGCCGTCCATCGAGATGGACCCGGACCTGGTGCTGTTCGTGATTCTGCCGCCGCTGCTCTACACCACGGCGCTGGAGAGCTCCTACGTCAACCTGCGCAAGAACGTGCGGGCGGTCAGCAGCCTGGCCGTGGTGCTTCCGCTGGTCACCACGGTCGCGGTGGGCTTCGTGGCGTTCTATGCGGTTCCCGAGCTGCCGCTGGCCGGCGCGATGGTGCTCGGCGCCATCGTGGCACCGCCCGATGCGGTATCGGCCACCGCCATCGGCCGCCGCCTGGGCCTGCCGCGCAACATCATGACGCTGCTGGGCGGCGAGAGTCTGCTCAACGACGCCACCGCACTCACCGCCTACCGGGTCGCGATCGCCGCGGCGATCGGGCTCGGCGCCACCGTGGCCGACGGGCTCAAGATCTTTGCGCTCGCGGCCGTCGGTGGGGTGCTCGTCGGGGTTGTCATCGGGAAATTGGTCAACATCATCCGCTGCAAGCTCGACGATCCGCTGTCCGAGAGCGCCATCGGCCTGGTGGTGCCGTTCTTCGCCTACCTGCTCGCTGAGGAGATACACGGCTCCGGCGTGATCGCGGTGGTGGTCGCCGGCCTGATGCTGGGACACCGCTCGGTCCATGCCGGATACGCCACCCGGCTACAGGACGATGCGGTGTGGAAGGCCGTGCAGCTGCTGCTCGAATCCTTCGCGTTCCTGCTCATCGGGTTGCAGCTGCCCAAGGTCATCGAGGGACTACGCGGCCTGTCGTTCCAGACCATCGCGCTGTCGTCGATCGCGGTGCTGGCCACCGTCATCGTGGTACGCATCGTGTTCGTCTTCGCCTTCGCCTATATGCGTCCGCCCGGCCAACGCCCGTCGGCACGTGGGGTCTTTGTGGTGGCGTGGGCCGGGATGCGAGGTGTGGTGTCGCTGGCGATGGCCTTCGCGGTGCCGCTGTCCACCGTCACCGGCGAGCCACTGCCCGGGCATCCGCACATCGTGTTCCTCACCTTTGTGGTGGTGGTGGGAACCCTTCTGCTGCACGGCCTTACGTTGCCGTGGGTGATCAGGGTGCTGGGCGTGCAGAGCGACGATGAACGCAAGGACGCCCTGGCCGAGGCCGCCGCCCAGGACAAGGCTGCCCGCGCGGCGGCCGATCGTCTCGAGGAACTCCTGGATGACAACGACGGCATCGAGGACACCAACGTGCGCAGCCGGGCCGCGGAGATCCTGCGGCACTGGAACACCCGGCGCCGCAACGCGGCCTGGGAGCGCCTCGGACGCAGCGATGAGGATGCCGGTGAGAGCCCGATGGCCGCATTCCGGAACCTGCGCCTGGAGATGCTCGAGAAGGAGCGTGAAGTGTTCATCGCCGAACGCGATGCGGGCAATATCGACGACGAGGTGCTGCGCACCGTGTTGCGTGGACTGGACCTCGAAGAGGCCACCATGAATCAGGCCGACAGGTAGCCCGTCACGGCTGGCCGGGCAGCAGCTGCACCATCAGCCCATTGGCATCGGCCAGCACCGTCCCGGCGGCGTCATAGAGCTCCGCCGAGACGAACGCCTTGCGGCGATCCACCTCGTCGATGCGGCTGCTGGCCGTCAGGGGCACACCGACCGGCACTACCTGGCGGTAGTTGACGTGCAGGAAGGCCGTACGGCTGATGGTGCGGCCCGCCATGATCACCGTCATCCCGAAGAGATGGTCGAACAGCAGCGGCAGGATGCCGCCGTGTACGGCGCCATTACCGCCGAGGTAGAACCGCGGGAAGTCACCATGCGCCTCGATACCGTCCGGTCCGGCCTTGTCGATGAACCACGGCGGCAGCAACAGGTGCCCGTTGGCGGGCTCGTCGGCGACCCGATTGGCAGGTCCGACACCCTCGGGCGCCTGGTACGGGTCCATCAGCTCGACGAGCTTCTCGGTGAGATCGGCCGCCTCGTCCCAGCGAGGATCGTCCATATCGGCCGACACCGCGAGATCCTGCAGCCGCCGCATGGCGGTCAGGAACCGCCCGAATCCGGGCCCCACCGAAGACGGCGAGTACTGGGGAAAACCCCCGCCACGGATTTCACGGATGGCCCGATTCATCTCTTCATGCAGTGCGGCGAGTCTGTCCCCGTCGGCAGTCATGACTTCGAGAGTATGTCCCGCCGCACAATCGTCTGATCGCGGCCCGGCCCAACGCCGATGCATGACATCGGCGCACCGGCGAGCTCTTCGAGACGCAACACGTAGTCCTGCGCCTTGGCGGGCAGGTCGCTGAACTCGCGAGCCGTGGAAATGTCCTCCCACCAACCCGGAAGCTCTTCGTAAACCGGTGTGGCGCGGTAGATCTCGCTCTGGGTCATCGGCATTTCGTTGGTGCGCTTGCCATCCACCTCGTACCCGACACAGATCGGGACGGTCTGCAGGCTCGACAGCACGTCCAGCTTGGTCAGGAAGTAGTCGGTGATGCCGTTGACCCGGGTGGCGTACCGGGCGATGACGGCGTCGAACCACCCGCAGCGGCGGGCGCGCCCGGTGGTAACGCCCACCTCGCCGCCCGTCTTGGCCAGGTAGGCGCCGTGCTCGTCGAACAGCTCGGTGGGGAACGGACCCGAACCGACGCGGGTGGTGTACGCCTTGAGAATCCCGAGCACGGTGGTGATCCGGGTGGGCCCGATACCGGACCCCACCGAGGCGCCGCCTGCGGTCGGATTCGAGGACGTCACAAAGGGATAGGTGCCGTGATCGACATCGAGCAGCGTGCCCTGCGATCCTTCCAGCAGCACCGTCTCACCGCGTTCCAGAGCCTGGTTGAGCTCAAGACGCGCGTCGGCAATGCGATGCTTGAATCCCTCGGCCTGCTCCAGCACGCCGTCGACAACCTGATCCGGGTCGAGCGCCTTGCGGTTGTAGATCTTGACCAGCACCTGGTTTTTGAATTCCAGTGCGGCATGAACCTTTTGACGCAGAGATTCCTCGTCGAGAACATCGGCGACCCGGATCCCGATGCGCGCCACCTTGTCCTGATAGCAGGGGCCGATACCGCGGCCGGTGGTGCCAATCTTCTTGGATCCCAGGTACCTTTCGGTCACCTTGTCGATCGCGACGTGGTACGGCATCAGCAGATGCGCGTCGGCGGACAAGATGAGACCCGAGGTGTCGATACCCCGCTGCTCCAGACCCGCGAGCTCGGTCAAGAGCACGCCCGGATCGACGACGACCCCGTTGCCGATGACGTTCGTCACCCCCGGGGTGAGGATCCCCGACGGGATGAGGTGCAAGGCGAAGTTCTCCCCGTTGGGTAACACCACGGTGTGTCCGGCGTTGTTACCGCCCTGGTAGCGGACTACCCATTGAACCGAGCCACCGAGCAGGTCGGTTGCCTTGCCTTTCCCCTCGTCGCCCCACTGGGCGCCGATCAGGACTATTGCCGGCATGTGCGTTCTCTGCGCTTCCCTGTTGGCAGCCCCCACCGCGGGCCATCGCGGCGCAGCGCTGCGCGTGCAAAATGTTGTTCAGCCGGTGAGCCACTGTATCGCAGGCCACGGGCTTTGTACGTATTCGGACCGACGAAGGAGGTCGCTGGTGAGTACCCCGAGCGTCACCGAAACGGCGGCGGCGCGGGTTTTGCTGTTCGGCACCCGCCGACTGCCCCGCATTCTGCGTGACCTCCCCGTGGACCGGGTCGAGGGATCCGACGCGGTGCGCACACTCCTGGATGCGCTTCCGGACGGCACGCTCCGGCTCATCGTGGTCGGTGGAGACGGTGATCTGGGGCAGGTGCTAACCCGGCTGATGCGTGCCGAAAGACTGGACGTGGAGTTGGGTTTCGTGCCGGATCGCCGTTCACGCGCACGCCGGACCTATCGGATCGGGATCGGCGCGGCCCGCCGGGCCCGCACGGGCCGCGCACACCGGGTGCCACTCATCCGGGACGACACCGGCACCGCCCTCGCCGGGCGCGCCTCATGGCAGGGCACCGACGGCGAAGCGGTCACCGGCGAGGCCACGGTCGATGACACCCTGCTGTTCGAGGGCATCGCCGCCGTCGATATCGAACCCATCGAAGCGCTGCCGGGCCTGCGAGCCGGAGTCCGGGGCCGAGCGCGCCTCCTGCCCCGCCGCTGGGTGACCGGACGGGCGGCTCAGCTGGGAACCGACGGTGCCGTCGTGGTCCGTGACGGTGTCGCGGGCGCTCGTCCCGTCACCCGGTCCACGTTCTATCGGCACCAGCAGGGCTGGTTGCTCGTCCGGTAGCTTCGCACCGGTGAAGACCTCCCAGTCCGTCCGTCCCAGCCCGGTCTTTCTCGCGCTCGTCGCACTCACCGTTGCCGGGGCGGTGCTGGCGTGGCTCGGCGGCAATTCCACCGAGCCGCTGGCCCGCGGCGGGGTGTTCGTCTTCGTGTTCACCGGCTGGGTGGTGTCCCTGTGCCTGCACGAGTTCGGACACGCGTACACGGCTTGGCGTTTCGGCGACACCCAGGCACGCGGATACCTGACGTTGAACCCGCTGCAGTACACCGATCCCGTGCTCTCGATGGTGCTGCCGCTGGTGTTCATCGCACTCGGCGGCATCGGGCTTCCCGGCGGCGCGGTGTACGTGCACACCGCCGGGATGACCAACCGGCAGCGCACCCAGGTGAGCCTGGCCGGGCCGAGCGCCAATGCCGCACTCGCGGTACTGATTCTGGGGACGACAGCACTTTTCGCCGATCGCGACCATGTGGTGTTCTGGGCGGCGATGGCCTACCTCGGTTTCCTCCAGGTGACGGCGGTGGTGCTCAACCTATTGCCCGTGCCGGGTTTGGACGGCTACGGCGCACTCGAGCCGCACTTGAGCCCGAAAACGCAACGCACGCTTGCCAACGCCAAGACGTTCGGATTCCTGATCCTGTTCGTGCTGTTGATGTCGCCGCCGATCAACCGGGCATTCTTCGATGCGGTCTACTGGATCGTCGCGTCATTGGGCGTCGACCCCGATCTCTCCCGTATCGGCGGCTGGCTGTTCCGCTTCTGGGGCAAGCTGCTCTAGCCGGACCGGCCGCTACCAGTTGGCGTGTTCCTCGCAATGCTCCTGCGCCTCAGGGGGTTCCACCTGGATGGTGGCATGAGGAAGACCACGCTCGGCCAGTACGGACCGTGCCGCCGCCAGCACCTGCGCTGCGTCGGCCGTGCTGGTCAGGTGCGCGGTGGCCATGTCCTTACCGGGCACCAGGGTCCACACATGCAGGTCGTGCACGCTGCTCACGCCATCCACCGCCAGTAACGCGGCACGCAGCTCGTCGACGTCGATGTGCTTGGGCGAGGTCTCCGTCAGGATGCGCAGCGCGGCCCGCGCCAGCGAGAACGCGCGCGGCAGGATCCACAGCGAAATCAGGACACCGACCACAATGTCGGCGTATCGCCAGCCGGTGGTCAGGGTGATGATCGCCGCTACGAGTACCCCGACGCTGCCGACGGCATCGGCCAGCACCTCCATGTAGGCGCCGCGCACCGCGAGACTGCTTTCCGCGTGCGAGCGCAGCAGCCAGATCACCACGACATTGGCGGCCAGCCCGGCCAGCGCGACCACCATCATCGGCAGACCCGGCACTTCCGGGGGTGCGCCACCGGTGAGACGCTCCACCGCTTCGTACATGACGAACGCCGCGATGCCGGTGAGCAGCGCCGCGTTGACGATCGCGGTGAGCACCTCTGCCCGGTGCCATCCATAAGTCCGTGCCGCCGAGGTACTGCCGCGGCGCGCCAACAGGATGGCGCTGAGCCCCATGATGAGCCCGACCAGATCGGTGAGCATGTGGCCCGCATCGGCCAGCAGGGCCAGCGAGTTGATCAGCAAGGCGACGACAAGCTCGAGCACGAAGAAGGAGCCGACGATGCCCAGCGAGACCCACATTCGTCCCACCCGGGCGTCGGCCGGATTGCCTACATGCCCGTGATCGTGACCGGCTCCCACTGTGACTCCTCTCGACCTCTCGAACTTATATGCAAAAGTTCGCATAGGCCAATGGGTCATTCCGCCCGCCGCGCTTCGCCGACACGCCGCGCGGTGGCGAACTCGTATCGCACATTGCCGCCACAAGACGGCGTGTCGACGTCAGGAAGTAAGTAGCGCGGGGCGAGCGGCCGGATCGCAGTCGTCGAGCAGATCGCAGCACCGCGCGAATTCGTGGCTCTCGCCGATCAGCTGGGCGGCGCGCGCCAGGGCGGCCACCGCACGCAGGAAGCCACGGTTGGGCTCATGCGAGTAGGGCACCGGCCCAAAGCCCTTCCATCCGTTCCGTCGCAACTGGTCCAGGCCCCGGTGATACCCGGTACGCGCGAATGCGTAGGCGGTGATGATGCTGCCGACCGAGCCGTCACCGTCCAGCGCGTTCTCCGCCAGTTCGGCCCAGGCGATCGACGCGGAGGGGTACGCCGCCGCGACCGCGGCAGGATCCCGGCCCTCGATCAGGGCCGACTCGGCCTCGGCGTCTCCGGGTAGCAGCACAGGCTCGGGACCCAGCAGATCATGCATTGGACTCATGCAGCCATTCTGACGCCAACCCGATCCCGCGATCGCGATAGGGTGGGCGCGGTCGATCGCGCCTGCGCGAAAGAGCGCTAAGCACGGATAAGGAACGAAACGCATGGCGAACCCCACCGGTGGAAATTCCGAGGCCAAGCCCGACTCACAGGGCGACGAGCCTGTGGACTCTGCCGAGCAGCCGGAAGGCGCCGCGCACACCCCGGAGATATCCGATACCGCCGATACCGGCCCGGTCCCCCCGCTCGACGATGCGCAGACCGTCGTGATGCCTCCGGCAAAACCGGACGTTCCGCGCTACACGGCACCGGGCTTCGACGCCAACAAGACCGAGATGATCGCGCCCGTCGGCGACGATCCGAAGACCGAGATGATCCAGCCACTGGCGACCCAGGCGCGCCCCAAGATCGCGACCCCGGAGACGATCGCACCACGCAAAGAAGAGAAGCGCAGCTGGGGCTGGGTGATCGCGCTGACACTCGTCGTCGCCGCGCTGGCCGCGGTGATCGTGCTCGCGGCCGTCATCATCTCGCGTACCAGCGCACCGAAGGCATCGCAAGAAGAGTTGGTACGCAACAGCATTCAGAACTACGACAACGCCATCCAAACCGGCAATCTGGCGGCGCTGCGCGCCATCACCTGCGGCGAGACCCGCGACGGCTACGTCCGCTACCCCGATGCCGAATGGTCCCAGACCTATCAGAAGGTGGCCGCCGCCAAGCAGTACCCCGTGGTAGCCAGCATCGACGAGGTGGTGGTCAACGGCGAGCACGCCGAAGCCAATGTCACCTCTTTCATGGCGTTCGCACCGCAGACCCGCTCATCGCGCAGCTTCGATCTGCAGTTCCGCGACAAGGAATGGAAGATCTGCCAGTCCGACTAACTCCCCGAGCCCGAGGACGAGCCGCCGCCACCGGACGAGGACGAACCACCGGAGGACGAGGACGAGCTCGAACCGCTAGACGAGGTGGAGCCGCTAGACGAACCGGCGCCCGTCTCACCCGCGCTGTCCCCACCTTCGCCACCAGACTGCTTCTTCGTCCCGTGCGATGAGGTACCCGCGCGCGCAGATCCTGCCGGCGTGGACTTGTTGGCGCCACCATCACTGGCACGCGAGCCCGTAGCGTTGGTATGGGATCCGGTGTCGGATCCTGTCGTGGCGGAACCATCGGCACCTGCACGACCGTCCTTACCGAATGCACCGCCCTTGCCGCCCACCCCACCAGTTTTTGTGGTGCTCTTGGTGCCATCGCCGTTCGCATCGCCTCCGGCGCCGCCGCCACCGCCATTGCCGATGACACCCGAACTTCCGCCGGTGCCGCCCTTACCTCCCGTGGCCGGTCCGGTCTTCACGAGCCCGCTGGAGGTCTCGGCCTTGCCTCCGGCCCCTCCGCTGCCGCCATTACCGACGACGGCGTGCGAACTCGCGCCATTGCCGCCATCGCCGCCAACCGCGCTGCCGCCCAGGCTCGACGAAGCACCGCCGGTGCCACCGGAACCGCCATCACCGGTAAGACCACCCGAGGCTCCGCCGGTGCCACCGGTACCGCCCGTGGTCTCCCCATAGGTTGTCTTGGCCTCGCCACCGGCACCACCAGCGCCGCCGCTGCCCGCGACCAGGCCGCCGCTACCGCCGGCACCGCCATTACCACCGGTTCCCGGTTCGGATGCCCTGGTATCAAACGAATTCGAGGTGCCACCTTGGCCGCCCGCGCCACCATTCCCGAGCATGCCCGCACTGCCGCCGTCACCACCGGCACCGCCGGTCGACGTTCCGGTGAAGAAGTTACTGCCCTCTCCGCCCTTGCCGCCGGCACCACCGTCACCCGCCAGTGCGCCGCCCTTGCCACCGTTACCGCCCGCACCGCCGACACCGGTCTTGCCATCGGCCGTCGCGGATGCGTCGCCGCCCTTACCGCCCGCACCGCCGGTGCCGATCAGACCGGCGTTACCGCCGTCGCCACCCTTCTGCCCGGGCAGTCCGTCACCGCCGGCGCCGCCGTTACCGAACAGCAGACCGCCGTTGCCACCCTTTTGACCGGGTAATCCCTTGCCGCCGTTGCCGATCAGCAGACCGCCATCCTGGCCGAGGCCACCGTCACCGATGATCAGGCCGCCCGGTCCGAACAGCGGGCGCTGGGTGTACACACCGGCCGCGTTGGGTGAACCGTCACCGATGATCAACCCACCCGGTCCGAACAGCGGGCGTCCGCCGAACAGGTTCCATGCCGAGCCCCCGTTGCCGACATTGGTGGCTCCGCACTTGCCCGCCATCCCCGAAACGCAATCGGCATAAGCACGTTCGGCGATTGCCTTTTCCTCAGCCGACTTCGCGGACGCGAGCCGGTCCTTCGCAGCAGCGGCGGCGTAATCCGCAGCGGCCTTGTCAGCGGCCGCCTTGGCCGCCGCGTAGCCGTCGGCCTTCTGTTGTGCCGCAGCGAGCTCGTCAGCGGCCTTCTGCGCATCTGCTCGCGCCGCTGCCGCCTGGTCGGCGGCGGCCTTGGCGGCCGCCTCCGCGGCCGCCCGGTCTCCCGCGGCCGTCTGTGCGGCGGCCGTAGCCTGCGCGGCCAGCGCCTCGGCGGCCTGTGCCGCACGCTCGGCCTCATCGGCCTGTTCCGCGGCGATCCGGGCTGCGGTCTGTGCCTCGGCGACCTCGGGCGCCGGTGCCCCCGTGGTCAATGCGGTATCCAATGCGGTCTGCGTGGCCGCGGCCCGTTGCGCGGTCTCGACGGCCTTGGCGCGAGCAGCCGATGCGTCGGACACCGCACTGCCCGCCACGGCGCCCGCACTCGCCGCGGCCGCGGTCTTGTCTGTCACCGCACGCTCAGCGGATGACTGCTGGGTGTCACGCGCCTGCGCCAACTGCGCGGCGGCACCGACCTGGATCTCGGTGGATTGGACCTTCTGGTCCGCCTGAGCCTTCGGATCGGTCTGAGCCGCAGCCGCAGCCTCGGCGAAGATCGGGCGGCAATCCGCGGCAATGATATTGAGGCGCTGCTTAGCTTCCTCCGCGGACTTGTCCATCGCCGCCCGGTCCGCGGCAGCCTTCTCGGCCGCCAACTTCTGGAACGCCGCCTGCCCCTCGGCGGCCTGGACCGCTGCCGCATCGGAAGCACTTGCCGCCTCGAGAGTGGCAGCGGCAGCGCGATCCGCGGCGGCCTTGGCGGAGTCGGCTGCCGCCGCCTGCGCCGAAGCGTCCTTGTCCTTCAACGCCTGATCCGCCGCGGCGCGGTCACGATCAGCGGCAGCCTGAGCTTCGGCGAACACCTTGGCGGCGTTGGCAGCACGCTCGGCGGATGCGGCGGCGGCTTCCGCGGACCGCAGCGCGTCAGCCGCGGCCTTATCGACGGCGGCCTTGTCCACCCCTGCTTGAGTTGCCGCGTCGATGACGGCCTTCTGATCACCGACTGCCTGCTCGGCAGCAGCCTTCGCGGCGACCGCCGCATCGGTCGCCGTCTGCACCGCATCCGCGGTCTGAGTGGCCTTGGCCGCCGCAGCGTCCTTGGCCGCCTGAGCATCCTGAGCGGCCTTGGCCGCATCTGCCAGTGCCTTGTCGGCAGCAGCCTTGGCTGCCTGAGCATCGGCCGCGGCCTTGGCGTCCTGGGCTGCCTTGTCGCCGGCATTCGTGGCGGCATCCGTGGCGGCCTTCGCTGCCGCGCTGGCATCTGCCAGGGCCTTGTCCGCGGCCGCCTTGGCCGCAGCAGCCGCGTCGGCCGATGTGGTGGCACCGGAAAGCTGTTGATCTGCAGCTTCTTTCGCCGCAGCGGCATCCTTGGCGGCCTGGTCCGCGCCGGCCAGCGCGCCATCGGTAGCGGACTTCGCCGCGGCGGCAGCATCGGCGGCAGCCTTGGCAGCGGCCGCATTCTGGTCAGCAGCGTCCTTGATACCGGCCGCATCGGAAGCTGCCTTTGCCGCATCGGCGGCCTTCTGATCGGCGGCACTCTTGGCGGCCGCGGCGTCGGCGGCAGCCTTGGCGGCATCTGCCGATGCCTGATTCGCCGCATCGGATGTCGACAGGGCGTCCTTGGCCGCTTGATCGGCCGCGGCCAAGGCCTGATCGGCGGCTGCCTTCGCGGCTTGCGCGGCCGCAGCAGCCTGCGCCGCCTGCCCGGCCTGTACACCCGCCGCATCCGACGCGGAAACCGCACCTTGAACAGCACTGTCCGCAGCCGCCAAGGCTCCGTCCGCAGCCACCTTCGCCGCAGCGGCCGCATCGGAGGCCGACTTGGCCTCGGCCGCCTTCTGATCGGCAGCAGCCTTGGCCGCCAACGCATCCGATGCAACCTTGGCCGCATCCGTTGCCTTCTGGTCGGCTGCCTCCTTTGCGGATGTCGCATCGACGGCGGCCTGGATGGCAAGAGCGGCCTTGTCCGCGGCATCCTGGGCAGCGGTGCCCGCGTCAGTCGCGCCCTTGTTTGCATCCGTCAGCGCCTGATCGGCACTGGCCTTCGCCGCAGCAGCCGCATCGGAGGCCGACTTGGCCTGCGCCGCCGCCTGATCCGCGGCGGCCTTGGCCGCGCCCGCATCCGAGACAGCCTTACCGGCGTCCGCGACCGCCTTGTCCGCCGCGGACTTTGCCACGCCCGCCGCGTCATCGGCGGCCTGCGCGGCTGCGGACTTGTCAGCGGCATCACTGGCAGCGGCAGCGGCGTCGGCGGCAGCCTTCGAAGTATCGGTGAACACCTTGTCGGCGGCTATCTTTGCCGCAGCGGCAGCATCGGCGGCGGCAGCCGCGTCAGTGGCCTTCTGGTCCGCAGCGGTGGTAGCGGCAGCGGCATCAGCGGCAGCCTTACCCGCATCGGCCAATGCCGTATCCGCCGCAGACTTGATGGCCGCAGCAGCATCGGCGGCTGTCTTGGCAGCGGTTGCCTTGTCGGCGGCGTCGTTGGCGCTCGTCGTCGCGTCGGTGGCGGTCTTACCCGCATCGGCCAATGCCGTATCCGCCGCAGACTTGACCGCTGCCGCCGCGTCGTCGGCGGCCTGTGCGGCGGTGGACTTGTCGGCAGCATCCCTGGCGGCGGCAGCGGCATCGAGAGCGGCCTTATCGGCGTCTGCCAATGCCCCATCCGCAGCTGCCTTCGCCGCGGCAGCAGCATCCGATGCCGTACGCGCGTCGGCGGCCTTCTGATCGGCAGCCACCTTGGCAGCGGCCGCATCCGCCGCGGCCCTGTCCGCATCTGCCAGCACCCCCTCGGCTGCCGCCTTGTCGGTGGTGGCGGCGTCCGCCGCAGCCCTGGCATCTGCCGCCTTCTGATCGGCAACCGCCTTGGCCGCCGCGGCATCCGCCGCCGCCTTATCGGCATCCGCCAGCGCGGTGTCCGCAGCGGCCTTCACCGCCGCAGCCGCATCCGCGACTGTCTTGGCGGCGACGGCCTTGTCGGCGGCATCGCTCGCGGTTGCCGCGGCGTCGCTGGCAGCCTTGGCGGCGTCGGTCAACGCCGTGGCGGCGGCCGCGGCCTTGGTCTGCGCATCACCCAATGCCGCGTCCGCCGTCGACTTGGCCGCAGCGGCGGCCTGTGCAGCGGCCTTGGCATCGGTGGCGTTTTGAGCGGCCACGGAGGCCGCGTCTGCTGCGGCCGTGGCCGCCGTGGCGGCATTCGCCGAAGCCTGATCGGCGGCGGCCTTGGCGGCATCAGCATTGGTGACGGCAGTAGCAGCGTCGGCAGCCGCTTGGTCCGCTGTGCTCTTGGCCGCCGCCGCATCACTGGCAGCCTTGTTCGCATCGGCCAACGCCTTATCCGTGGTGACCTTCACCGCCGCAGCCGCATCCGCAGCCGTCTGCGCCGCCGCAGCATTCTGATCCGCAACCGTCTTGGCCGCAGCCGCATCACCGGCAGCCTTGTTCGCATCGGCCAACGCCTTATCCGTCACCACCTTGGCCGCAGTGGTATCGGTGACAACTTGCTGGGCGTCTACGACCTTCTGATCGGCGAGGGTCTTGGCCGCCGCCGCGTCGCTGGCGGCCTTGTTCGCATCGGCCAACGCCTTATCCGTGGTGACCTTCACCGCCGCAGCCGCATCCGCAGCCGTCTGCGCCGCCGCAGCATTCTGATCCGCTACCGTCTTGGCGGCCGCCGCGGCAGCAGCGGCATTCGTTGCGTCGGTCAATGCCTGGTCGGTCACTACCTTGGCCGCAGCGGTGGTGGTGACGGCCTGCTGCGCGGTGCTGACCTGTTGCGCTGCGGCTGTGACGTTGTTGTTCGCGGTGTTCGCGTTGGTCTGTGCCGTATTGCGCGCCGCGATCGCCGCGGGCTCCTGGCTGATGGCCGTCGCCGCCGCGGCATCGGCAACGGTCTTGGCGGCAGCGGCGTTATCGGCGGCGGTCTTGGCGGTCGCTTCGGTGGCCTGAGCCTGCGTCACTGCCGCATTGCCTGCCGTGAGCCGCTGCTGGGCGCCGGCCAGGAGGGTGCCCAGGGATGCCAGGTTGGCGGCGATACCGACGAGGTTGGTTGTGTAGTAGGTGACGTCTGCCTGCGCCTGATCGCGCTGCTGCTGCGCCGCAACCGTGGCTGCGTGAGCGTTTTGATAAGCGGTCTGCGTACTCTGGGCCGTCGCGGCCGCGGCGGTAGCGTCGTCCTTGACCTTCTGGATGGCGTCGACGACCTTCTGTGCATCGCTTAACGCCTTGTCCGCATTCACCTTTGCGGCGTCGGCGTTCTGTTTGGCGGTGTTGGCCGCGGTGAGTGCTGTCTGAGCATCCGACACCGCCTGATTACTTGCGGTGGCATTGGTCTGGGCGGTCGTCAGCGCAGTATCGGCCGCCGTCTTGGCCGAAGCAGCATTAGCAGCAGCCTGATCCGCCGCAGCCTTGGCGGCATCCTTGGCAGCCTTATCCGCATTCGCCGCATCCGACGCCGTCTTGGCCTGCGCCGCCGCCTGATCCGCAGCGGTCTTCGCCGCGTCGGCGTTCTGTTTGGCGGTGTTGGCCGCGGTGAGTGCTGTCTGAGCATCCGACACCGCCTGATTACTTGCGGTGGCATTGGTCTGGGCGGTCGTCAGCGCAGTATCGGCCGCCGTCTTGGCCGAAGCAGCATTAGCAGCAGCCTGATCCGCCGCAGCCTTGGCGGCATCCTTGGCAGCCTTATCCGCATTCGCCGCATCCGACGCCGTCTTGGCCTGCGCCGCCGCCTGATCCGCAGCAGTCTTCGCAGCCAACGCATCCGCCGCCACCTGATCAGCCGCCACCTTCGCAGCATCCTTAGCAGCCTTATCCGCATTCGCCGCATCCGACGCCGTCTTGGCCTGCGCTGCTGCCTGATCCGCAGCAGTCTTCGCAGCGGCAGCATTAGCGGCAGCCTGATCGGCCGCGGCCTTGGCGGCATCCTTGGCAGCCTTATCCGCATTCGCCGCATCCGAAACCGACTTCGCCTGCGCCGCCGCCTGATCCGCAGCAGTCTTCGCAGCCAACGCATCCGCCGAGGCCTGCGCCGCAGCGGCGTCTTTTTGATCGGCAAGGGTCTTGGCAGCGGCGGCATCTGAGGCCGCCCGGCCGGCATCGGCCAGCACACCATCGGCGACAGCCTTGGCAGCGGCGGCGTCACTCGCCGCCTTGCCCGCATCTATTGCCCGTTGGCCCGCCGCCACTGCGGCATCCGCAGCCGCTCGAGCTGCCGTATCTGCCTGTGCTGCGGCCTGATCCGCCGCGGTCTTAGCGGCATCCTTGGCCGCCTTGTCAGTATCGGCGGCTGTCTTGGCCGCGGTGGCATCGGCCAACGCTTGATTGCTTGCGGTGGCATTGGTCTGGGCGGTCGTCAGCGCGGCATCGGCCGCCGTCTTGGCCGAAGCAGCATTAGCGGCAGCTTGATCGGCCGCGGCCTTGGCGGCATCCTTGGCAGCCTTATCCGCATTCGCCGCATCCGAAACCGACTTCGCCTGCGCCGCCGCCTGATCCGCAGCAGTCTTCGCAGCCAACGCATCCGCCGCCACCTGATCAGCCGCCACCTTCGCAGCATCCTTAGCAGCCTTATCCGCATTCGCCGCATCCGAAACCGACTTCGCCTGCGCCGCCGCCTGATCCGCAGCAGTCTTCGCAGCCAACGCATCCGCCGCCACCTGATCAGCCGCCACCTTCGCAGCATCCTTAGCAGCCTTATCCGCATTCGCCGCATCCGAAACCGACTTTGCCTGCGCCGCCGCCCCATCCGCAGCAGTCTTCGCAGCCAACGCATCCGCAGCCACCTGATCAGCCGCCACCTTCGCAGCGGTGGCCGCGGTCAAGGCGCTTTCGCTGGCGGCGACCCTGGCCTGTGCATCTGTCAGCGCGGTGTCGGCGGCGGTCTTGGCGGCATCCTTGGCCGCCTTATCGGCAGTGGCCGCATCCAACGCAGCCTTGGCATCCTGATACGCCTTATCCCCCACCGCAGCATGACTCTGCGCATTAGCAAAAGCCTGCTCCGCAGCCGTCTTCGCCGCCGCCGCATCCGCAGCAGCCCTGGCCGCATCCGCAGCCTTCGACGCCGCAGCATCCTTGGCAGCAGCCGCATCCGACGCCGCCTTCGAAGCATCCGTCAACGCCGCTTCCGCGGCAGTCTTCGCCGCATCCTTGGCGGCCTTATCGGCATCGGCGGCGGCCTGCGCGGCGTCCTTCGCTGCCTTGTCAGCGGCGGCCGCATCAGCGGCCGACTTCGCTTGTGTGGCCACCTGATCGGCAGTGGTCTTGGCCGCCAACGCATCCGCAGCGGCCTTATCGGCGGTGGCCTTGGCGGCAGTAGCATCAGTCGAGGCCGCCGCGGCGGCGGTGGCCTTGGTCTGCGCATCCGTGGAGGCGGCATCCGCGGCGGTCTTGGCCGCCAACGCATCCGCAGCGACCCTGGCCGCATCGGCGGCCTTCGACGCGGCAGCATCCTTGGCAGCGGCGGCATCGGTAGCGGCCCTCGAGGCATCCGCCAAGGCGGCATCCGCGGCAGTCTTAGCCGCATCCTTGGCGGCCTTATCGGCATCGGCGGCGACCTTGGCCGCGCTGGCGTCAGCCAGGGCCTTCTCACTGGCGGCAACCTTGCCCTGCGCGTCGGTCACTACCGCATCGGCAGCTGTCTTGGCGGCCAATGCATCCGCCGATGCCTTCGCGGCATCCGCGGCCTTGGACGCGGCAGCGTCTTTCGCGGCTGCGGCATCGGCGGCGGCCCTAGAGGCATCCGCCAGCGCGGCGTCGGCAGCCGTCTTCTGTGCGGCCGCGTCAATGGCGGCCTGCTGCGCCGCGGCCGCCTTTCCAGCCGCCTCGGTTGCCGCGGCGGCCGCTGCTTGCGCGACCCTGTCGGCCTCGGCGCGGGCCGCGTCGGCGGCGGTCTTGGCGGCATCCTTGGCCGCCTTATCGGCAGTGGCCGCATCCAACGCAGCCTTGGCATCCTGATACGCCTTATCCCCCACCGCAGCATGACTCTGCGCATTAGCAAAAGCCTGCTCCGCAGCCGTCTTCGCCGCCGCCGCATCCGCAGCAGCCCTGGCCGCATCCGCAGCCTTCGACGCCGCAGCATCCTTGGCAGCAGCCGCATCCGACGCGATCTTGTCGGCGTTGGCACGCTCGGTGTCGGCAGTGGTCTTGGCCGCCAACGCATCTGCGGCCGCCTTGTCCGCCGCTGCCTGGGCGGCGGTAGCGTCAGACAAGGCTTTGTCGTTGGCTGCGGCCTTGCTCTGCGCCTCGGCCAGTGCAGCATCGGCAGCGGCCCTGGCCGCATCGGCAGCCCGCTGCGCAGCGCTGGCGGCGTCGAGTGCCGCCTTGGCATCTTGATACGCCTTGTCCCCCACCGCAGCATGACTCTGCGCATCGGCGAATGCCTGCTCCGCGGCGGCTTTCGCCGCATCGGCAGCCTGCTGCTGAGCAGCGGCGGCATCGGCGGCGGCCTTCGCATCCTGGTAGGCCTTCTCGTTGGCCGCCGCAGCCGCCTGCGCGGCGCTCTGATTAGCAGCCGCGGCTTCGAGAACCGCCTGTGCGTCCAGTGCCGCCCGCGCCGCATCGTCG